>NZ_JACADJ010000002.1 GCF_013389365.1 Desulfobacter latus | reverse complement strand
GTTGAAAGGTAAGTCTAAAAACTTGATGATCGATAATCCAACTTTCTTTCTTGACGAAAGGTTTCAAAAACAGGTAGTGTAAACAAATATTTCGACCATATTTTACCGCCGTTTGGACACAAAATGAAAAGATCAACCATACATCTGATACTGGTTCTGATCTGGGCTGTTCCGACCCTGGCCAGTTACGCCCCCGGCTTAGAGGCACAGCGTTCCCAGAAGCCTGTGAAATCGTCACCTGCTGTACTTTTCCGTCAGTTTATCCCATCAATTGCGGAACAGTTCTTTGGTATGCCTGTTGTATTCGGCGGACGCCCTGAGCTGACAGGCAGCACGGACAATTCCTGGTTATTTTACTCTATTTTCACCGGGGCTGCAAAAAAAGCAGGGCTGAGATACAAGACCTTTATGCCCATGGATCTTTTACTGAGCAACACACACAGGATTAGAGCAGAGGAGGTTAAAAACGGAGACCTGATCGTGCTGAATAACAATTTTGCCGCCATGGTTTACCAAGTGGACCCCGGCGGCCGGATGCACTTTATCTATGCGTCAAAAAAAAGGGGGCAAGTTACGACGTTCAACAGCGATAATATAGTTTACTACGCATACTGGCTTGAGCACTTTAAAGGTTTTTTCAGAATCAATGAAGATCTGCTGATGCCGGCCCGGCATAAATGAGCCTTTAACTCGAGAGTATAGAAATTTCCATTCCCCAGCACCCAGCATCCAGCACCCAGCACCCAGCACCCAGCACCCATTTCAAACCATGCCATTTAAGAGATCAAGCAACTTAATATACGCGCGGACAACTAGATGCACGGATAACACTTGCATTTTATTCTACATTAAAGGTAGTATCCCAGGGCAGGAATTTAACCATGCAAACGACAGTGCCCCTTAAAAAAGTTATAAAAACAAATAAAAAAAGGAGGTTAGGTTATATTTATCAACACGAAAACTTGAATTTATAATCCAACTTTTTAGAAAAGTAAACACTTATTAATCCTGTAAATGTAAAGGGGATTGAATTTTTAAAACAGTTGTGAAAATATTAGCAAATTAACTTGAATAGAGACTTTTTAGACCCACTGGTTTTAACAATTTTCATCAGGAAAGGATATCAAATGAATACGGTCGATATCCCCAGGCTCAGGGAAATAGTCGGGGAAAAAAACATAAAGACAGATCCGCTTGACCTGTATGCTTACGGTGCAGACGCATCTGTTTACCATGCCTCACCATGGGTTATTGTCAGACCTGACAATACCGGTCAGGTTCAGAAACTAATGGCCTATGCCAATGATGCAAAAATACCAGTTGTCCCCAGGGGCGGCGGCTCAGGCATGTGCGGGCAGACTGTGGCGATCCAGGGCGGAATTCTTCTGGACATGAAGAACATGAACCGGATACTTGAAATCAACATGCCCGATGTTTACTGCCGGGTGGAACCGGGTGTGGTGGATGATGATCTCAATGCCGCACTTAAACCTTACGGGGTTTTCTATCCCCCGACACCGGCCTCTTCACGTATCGCCACCATCGGCGGCGAGATCGGCAATAATGCATCGGGTGTTCGGTCTGTAAAATACGGCGCTACCCGGGATGCGGTCATGGGCATGAAAGTGGTTCTGGCCAATGGCGACCTGGTCACTTTAGGTGCCCATACCCGGGTGGAAGCATCCGGTTACCAGCTTCACAAACTCATCGTGGGTTCCGAAGGCACCCTGGGGGTTGTGGTGGAAGCCATCATCGGCTTTGTACCCATTCCTGAATTCAGATGCCTGGGCGTTGCCAATTTTGACACGCTCAGGGATGCCGGCAATGCCATCGCCGACATCATGGCTTCGGGCACCATTCCCTCCATGCTGGAGTTGGTGGATGACGTTGCAATCAAAGCGGTAAACAAAACCATGAACTTAGGCCTTAAAGAAGTGGCCGCCTCCCTGCTTTTTGAAGCTGACGGTAAAGTTATGGAAGCCGTGGAGTACGAAGTTCAAAAAATGAAAGAGATCTGCGAAAAAAACAACGGTGCCGACCTCTGGTACAGCTTTGATGCCAAAGAGCGCGAACAGATCTTCATGGGCCGTAAAAAATTATTCCCTGCCCTGTCACAATTTGATACCAGTATGGCTTCCACATCCCTGGCGGACGATATGGCAGTGCCCTACTCCAAGATGGCGGATATGGCCGCAAAGATCCATGAAGCCGCCGAAAAGAACGGCATCGTTATGACGGCATACGGCCATTGCGGCTCCGGGTGCATGCACACCAAAATCATGATGGACACCAGCAAGAAAGAGCAGTGGGCGGGTGCCAAGCGAGCCATTGCCGAAATTTATGAATATGTAAATTCCATCCACGGCACCACCTCTGCTGAACACGGTATCGGTATTTCCAAAGCGGATGCCTTCAGGACGGAGAAAATGGATTCCTTAAAAATGATGGCTGCCGTTAAAGCGGCTCTGGACCCCAATAATATTCTCAATCCCGGCAAGCTGCAGCAGGCGCCGGAAGACTGGGTAACGGCAACGGATCTTAGATATGCGGTCAACAGCTGATAAAGGATAACAGGGATTATTGTTATGCAGACAGAAAAAACAAAATTTGAAAATCTAGAAAAATGGGAAGGCATGCTGGCCAAGTGCATCCGGTGCGGATACTGCTACGAGCACTGCCCCATGTTTAAATACACACGCTGGGAATCCGATGCCCCCAGGGCTAAAAACATTTTAGCCCACGGACTTTTAACCGGGGAAGTGGAATTAACACCGGCAGTTGCGGAAAAATCGTTCAATTGTTTTTTCTGCAAACGGTGCGAAGCCGCCTGTTCGTCCGGGGTTAAAATAACGGACATTATGCTGGACCTCAGAAGGGATCTGGTCAAACTGGGATACAATGGTCCGGGCACCACATCCATCACTGACCGTTCCTGTGCCAGATGCCTGCAGTGCGTCAGGGCCTGCCCCCATGATGCCCGGGAGTTTATTGACGGTGAGGGGATTGTCGTGGATCCGGTAAAATGCAAATCCTGCGGCATCTGTGTTGAAATCTGCCCCATTGAAGCGATCACCATCCCATTATCATTCGGCACCGACAAGGTTGAACTGGAGCAGAGAGCCGTTGAGTTCCTCCACTCCCGTGAATCCGCCAAGGTCATTATGTATGCCTGTAACTGGTCATACCATCCTGATATTCAGAATTCCAGACTGCCGGAATCGGAACTCGAAGAGAAGGAATATGAAATCCTGGTGAACTTGTGTGGCGGCCGTATTGATCAAAATCTGTTATTGACCCCGTTCCTTAATCAGGCATGGGGCGTTCTAGTGGGCGTTTGTCCGGATGGGGAATGTAATCATGACGGCAATGAAGCAGCCAAAAAACGGGTAAAAAGAATGAAGGAAACCCTTGAAAACCTTGATATAAATCCCGACAGAATCCATCTGGTTCAGATCCCTGCAGGCGACAAACAGTTGTGCCAGGCAGAAATTGATACCTTTATGGAAAAAATAAATCAGATGGGCCCCATACGCTAGACCCAAGCCTATACATAAATGGTCTTTTCGTCCAATGATGCGCTTAGGCTCTTCTTGGAACCCACGGCGGATAAGAATCTTAATCCCCGGAATATTTAATATATGCCGAAGATTTTAATTTTTATCCGCCGTGACCGTTAACGAAAACCCAATTATGACATGAAACTTAAAGGGACTCCGATATAAAATTGTTAAAATAACTCCAGGAAGGAGAACACAATGGCAAAAGTACAGATACCATATGGTAAGGAAAAAATTGACGTTGAAATTAATGACAATAACCTGCAAGGTGTATATTTTCCAAATGATGTAGAAAAAAGAGAATTTGCCTCTGAATTTTCTCAAAATTTGGAAAAAGCGAATTTTGCAAAGTTCATGGAAGGTGATGAGAGAGTCGTCTTTATCGTAAATGACGGAACTCGACCTACACCTACAGCAAAAGTACTTAAGGTTATTTATGATGATATAAAAGATAAAGATATCTATTTCATCATCGCGACTGGTGCGCATAGAGCCCCAAATGATGAAGAATTTGAATACATTTTCGGCAAAGAAATTTATGAAGACCTGAAAGCAAAAGACAGAATATGGTCACATGATTCCAAAAATGACGAGATGGTATATTTAGGCAAATCCACAAATGGTACTGAGATGTACCTGAATAAAATTGTGGCCGAAGCTAAAAAAACTATCGTTATCGGTTCTGTGGAACCTCACTATTTTGCCGGCTATACCGGCGGTAGAAAAGGCTTCTTACCTGGTGTGGCATCTTATG
Source organism: Desulfobacter latus (assembly GCF_013389365.1). Lineage (GTDB taxonomy): Bacteria > Desulfobacterota > Desulfobacteria > Desulfobacterales > Desulfobacteraceae > Desulfobacter > Desulfobacter latus. The sequence goes on along the minus strand of NZ_JACADJ010000002.1, from coordinate 130,612 downwards.
AAACCATAACGCAAAACCATAAATTAGCGTTGAATAAAAGCGCAAAAGCCCTTGCTTTAGATGGTAATCCCGTACATGAAGATATGATGGATGCCATGAATGTATTAAAAGATATTCAAGTGTTTTCCATTATGACTATTCTGGACAAAGACCATAATGTCTATGAAACCACATGTGGAGATCTTGTAGATTCATTTTATGATGCCATAGACAGTGCCAAAAAAGTGTTTTGTGTTGACATAGAAGAAAAAACCGACATTGTCATTTCTGTGGCGCCTTATCCAATGGATATAGATCTTTACCAGTCCCAAAAAGCCATAGACAATGGTAAGCTGGCCCTGAAAGAAGACGGTATCTTAATATTTGTATCACAATGTAGAATGGGCATCGGCGGAAAAACCTTCTTTGACCTGATGGCGTCTTGTGATACTCCCCAAGAGGTTCTTGATAAGATAAAAATTGAATACAAGTTAGGTTATCATAAAGCCGGTAAAATGGCTGAAATAAATACCTGGGCACAGACCTGGGGCGTTACTGAGCTACCGGAAGACGAGATAAAAGCGGTTCACATTAAACCCTTTGAAAGTGTAGAGGCGGCTTTGGAAAAAGCATTTGAAGAAAAAGGCAAAGATGCCAAAGTCACTGTACTCCCATTAGGTTCTCTTTCAGTGCCCAATATTTTAAAAAACTAAACAATCAGATTTTCGGACGCTGATGATAGAAAGGTTAGTCGCACAGAACGGCGTTACCGATAAATAATAAAGATTTAATTTTAAATAGCGGCGATGCAGGCAGCACCGCCGCTGTTTTTTCTGCCATAGAAAACCCCCTCGCACCCAATATCGTATTTTTTTATGTCATTTGAAAATCAATATCCCTACTAAGATATCCGCCGGATTAAAAGACTTTCACGCATCGGTATGGGCCCCAGACAGAAACGATTTACCTGTTCCTGAGCGGCCCAGTCCCGCCTTATTTTCAGATTGGCTGACCGGCCGTCCCCCTCATCAATCACCCGGGCCATCCCCTTCATGCCACGGATGAACTGCCTGCGGTATGAATCAAAGCAGTATATCCATGTTTCATCCATGGCCGTTACCATAAGATAATGTTCATCACGGAGAGTCAAAAGGATATTGCACAGCACCACCCCGCCCTCCGACAGGCAGGATTCAATCTGCCCACCCGGTTCCATGGAGACCTGTTCTTTTTCCAGAAACTGCGTGGCAACGGAAAAAGACTTCATCCGGTAAGAATTAAGCCAATTGCCCACCAGACGTACGGCATATTTACTGGTACCGCCAACACCGAACCGGGAGTCTCGTCCCACCGTATCAAGACAGTAAAGGTAAATATGCCGGATGACCATGGGGGGAATTTCCTTGCGTTGGAATAAAAAAGATATCGCATTGGTAATGGCTGTGGGTACACAGTCATATTCAGAAATCTGGTAGTTAAAGGGCGAATACATGAACACTTATCCTTTGGCTTTAAACGCAGCTTTATCCAGTCCCAGTTTTTTCATTTTGGCATACAGTCCCCTGGGATGAATACCTGCAATTTTTGCAGTCTCTCCAATTTTACCACGGGTTTTATTCAGCACCATAGTCAGATACAAAGCTTCCACCTGGTCACACACGGCGTCCCGGACCTGGGGCAGAGTCATGGACGCCCATTCCCGGGGCAGGGAAAGTTCCGATGAACCACCACCGCCTATCTGGACGGCTTTGGGTTTATGGAAAACCGAAGGCAACTCTGCCAGGGTAATCATATCCGACTTGCACAGCAGAACAGCCCGTTCAATCACATTCATCAGTTCCCGAATATTTCCCGGCCAGTGGTAGTTGCACAGAGCCTCCATGGCCGGCGGGGAAAATCGTTTGAGATTTCTGCCGAATTTCTGCCGGTTCATGGTCAGAAAATGGGTGGTCAATGAAGGGATATCCTCTTTACGCCTTCTCAACGGGAGAAGTGTTAATGAAATCACCCCGAGCCGGTAATAAAGATCTTTTCGAAAAGTTCCTTTTTCAATTTCTTCCTCAAGATTTTTGTTGGTGGCCGCAATCACCCGGACATCCACCCATACCGGGTTTTCACCGCCCACCGGCGTAAATTCGAGTTCCTGCAGTACCCGGAGCAGTTTGGTCTGCATCTGCAGGGGCATCTCGCCGATTTCATCCAGAAAAATAGTGCCGCCATGGGCAAGTTCAAATGCGCCGCGCCGGGAGCGTACCGCCCCGGTAAAGGCACCCTGTTCATGCCCGAACAGTTCGCTTTCCATCAGCTGTTCCGGAATGGCGGCCATATTGATGGCAATGAACGGACCTGTGGATCTGTGGCTGTCTGCATGGATGGCCTTGGACAGATGCTCCTTGCCCACACCGGTCTCACCAAGCAGCAATATGGTGGCGTCACTGGACACCACCTGACGGGTTTCATCCAGAAACACCTGCATATCCCGGCTGTTCGAGGCAAAATCGTTAAGCCGGGGCAGAAAACGTCCCCGCCGGTCAAACCGTTCCGCATAATAGAATTGACGGCGTGATTCCAGGGTGGTTTCAAGGGCTTCTAAAAGGCTCTCCACCGGGATACCGGAATAAAGCACCACATCAACCCCCGCAGCCAGAAGATTGGCATGCTCTTCCAGGGACTCCCGATTATGCAGCACGATGGTCATGGGCGCTTCGGGCAATTCATTGAGCAGGGAAATACTTGATTCAACCGGCTTAGGAATCGCGGGACTGCTGACAATAAACACGTCGGCGCAGCTTCTGGCAAGGGCTTGCCAGGAAAGGGTGCTGGGTTTAAAAAACTGGAGCTGAACATCCTGTTCCGCCAGTCTGTTCGCAAGCGCAGTGCGTATTTTTGTCTCTTTAACGGCACATGCCAACCGAATCAGCATAAAATATTATCCAATTTCAGTAAATTGTTACTGTTTTATAGAACATCCTGAAGTATATAAAAACACTTAAAAACAAGCAATATATAATTACATCAAGTTTCAAATTATGATGTACTATACTATTCCATTTCAAAAATATGGCTAAAAATTACCAATTTCATGATAAAACGCCGACATTCTTATATTTAAGTAATTATTTTCTGAAAAAAAACACCATGCAGATTACATAAAAAACCTAACCACTTGAATTTAATCACGTTTATTTTTTTGTGAATTTGGCACACTGATTGCTGTAGCGTAGAAAAACAGGAAATTAATCCCCGGCCAAAACAGCCGGCCCAAAACCAAAGAGGAAAGGAAGTCATGACCAGGGAAAAATTCAGCCGAAACAAAAGCAAGAGCCCGAAATTCAAAGAGAGTTACGACGAGGACTATGACTGGGAAGATCAGAAAGAAGACCGAAAACGCCGAAAAAAAATGAACAAACAACCCAAACGACCGCCCGATACCAAAAATAAATGGTAACAGACTCAAATCTAAAGGAAAAAAAACAATGAGCGTTGCAAAAGTAATAAAACTTGACACCGCCCCTGATGTATGGGGTATTGCCTCCGCCATCGACATCTATGACTGCGATCCTGAAAAAATCAGAGATGCTGAACTGATCAAATGTTTTGTTGCGCAACTGTGTGACCTGATTGAAATGAAGCGCTTCGGCGAAACCCAGGTGGTTCATTTTGGTGAGGATGAAAAGGTTGCGGGATTTTCAATGGTCCAACTCATCGAAACCTCACTGATATCCGCCCATTTTGCCAATCAGAGCAATACCACCTACCTGGATGTATTTTCATGCAAGGTCTACGACCCTGAAGTGGCCCGGGAATTTTCCCAGAACTATTTCGGCGGTAAAACGTCCCGGCTCAACGTCACTTACCGGCATTAGGTTGATACCGATGAAATCCATTCGTATTACAGATCCGGAATGTTGCCGACAGGCCTGGGAAAAATACTGGCCGGTCCAGGACATATTTGATCTTTGGGCCGTCAGACAATGTTTTAACGCCGCATATAAAAGACCTTTAAGCTTCCATCTCATCGAAGACAAGGGCCGTGTTGTGGGTTTTCTTCCATTAAGTCTGGTTGAAGAAACCGGCGAATACGTATTTTTTCCCGGCGAAACCTGGAAAGGCAAAACGTGGCTGGAGCAAAACCGGATCATAGCCGAATCCCCGGAAGTGTTCAACGCATTGTGCGACTGTGTACCAGGCCCTGTAAACTTAAGATACCTGCGCCGAAGCCCGTTGCTGGACAGCCTGGAACAGGTGAAACCGGATGAAACCGGATACCTGTTTTATCCCCGGATTTATGATTTTTCCATGGACAATTTCCGGCAGGCATTTCCCGGAAAAACCAGAAAAAAACTCAAGGCGGATGTAAAAAAGTTTGAAGTCAGGCAACTGATCTGGCGGTACAATCACCTGCCGGATATAGCCGAACTGTTCCGTTTGAACATGGCAGCCTTTACATCGGATTCCTACTTCAGCGATGCGCGGTTTTACCGGTCTTTTGAACGGTTTGCAGCGTATCTGCGGGATATGGGCATGCTCAGGATGACCACCGCCATTGTTGACGGAAAAATTGCAGCCGTGGACATGGGTTCTGTTTTTAACAACACCTACACGGTTGTGGCCGGGGGCACCCACCGCGATTTTGGCGGTATTGCCAAGGTGATCAACCTGCACCATCTTGAATGGGCCTGCCATAACCGGATGGAAGCCGTGGATTTTCTGTGCGGCAGTTTTAACTGGAAAGAACGGTTTCGCCTAAGCCCCAGACCGTCATATGAGATTCACACCCAGCCAGGCACAGCTGTTTTCCATGGGAGCCGTTATGGGCAAAAAGCTGTCTGAGCCTCAAAAAAATCGAGTGCTGGTGGTGGGCACCACATCCGATTACATTGAATGGATCAGAAAAATCCGTCCCGGACAGGTACTTTTTCTGACAGAACCAAAGGTTCGTCAGAATGCAACCGAACCCTGTCCGGACAGCGGAGAGGAAATTTTATGCCCCATCTGCGATATTGACGCTGCAATTCAGGCATTAGACCACCACCAAAAAGCCTTCGGGGTTACCTTTTCCGGCATTGCCTGCTTTGATTGCGAATCCATGGAGACCACATCCATTTTGGCAGAAAAGATGGGGTTGCCCTACCCCGATCTTGGGGCGGTCCGGCAGAGCAGGGATAAATTTGTTTCAAAACAGGTGTGGAGGAAAAACCGGATTTCTTGTCCCCAAACCTGCCCGGTCAACACCAAAATGGAGGTATTGAACTTCCTGGACCAGGTACCGGCAGGCATTGTCCTTAAACCCTTCTGCGGTTCCGGCAGTGAACTTGTATTCAAATGCGTCACCCGAAGACAGTGTGATACCGCGTTCAATGCGGTAGCAGACGGACTTTCTGCACGGACCGGAAGTTCATTGTTTAAACCCACGGATGCCGGCACATACCAGATGCTGGCCGAGGAGTGGGTGGGCGGCCCTGAATTTTCCTGTGATTTTCTCATGGAAAAAGACCGGGCCGTTATCCTGCGCAAAACCCGGAAAATAAAGGTGGACAGCCAGCCCTTCGGCACCATTTCCGGATATGCAATCTGCCCGGAAAACGATAATGATAAAAAAATGCCGTCCAATGAAATACTTTCAGACCTGTTCCACAGGGCAGCCAGGGCACTGGGAATTAAAACGGGCGTTTGCATGGTGGATTTTATTCTAAGAAACAAAACCCCCGTACTCATAGAGATGACCCCGCGGCCCGGCGGAGACTGTCTGCCCTTTCTGCTCAAGGAAGCCGGCAACATCGACATCCTTGGACTGACCCTGGATGCGGCGCAAGGCGTTGCCTGGAAAAATGAAAAAAAAGGGCTGTACCGTCCCCTGGTGGCGTTCCGCATCCATGCCCGCAAAAATGGGGTATTAAAACGCATCAACACGACCGCCGTGGAAAAAGACAAGCGGGTAAAAAAAATACACTTGATCCACCCTCCGGGGCACAAGGTGACGATGCCGCCCCAGGATTATGATTCATGGCTTATAGGGCACATGATCATAGAACCCAACAGACGCAGATTTTTTGAGACAGAGTGCCTGTTGCTCGCCAAATGTATCGACATTGAAATGGATGAGACATGCTCACAGCCAATACACATATGACAGGAGCAAATTCGCTTCTGCCCAAGGAAAAAATAATTGCGTTCATAACCCCATACTTAAAAAATAAGGGGATGTACCTGGATATAGCCAAGGCCTTCGGGTCTCCCCTGTATGTTCTGGAAACCGATGTCCTGGCAAGAAAGGCAGCCCGGTTCAGGGCGGCATTCAGCCGGCATCTGCCGGAAACCGCCTTTTTTTACGCCATGAAAAGCAACAACCTGCCCCATCTTTCCGGGCATCTGCTCAAACACGGATTCGGACTGGATGTATCCAGCGGCGTGGAACTGTCAGTGGCCCTGGAGCTGGGCGCATCATCCATTATTTTCAGCGGGCCTGGCAAAACCATCCAGGAACTGGCACTTGCGGCCCGGTACCCGGACCGGGTGGTGATTCTCCTGGACAGTATTGGAGAGGCAAAACGACTGGCATCCGTGCTTGAAGAAAAGCAGAAGCGCATGCCCGTAGGGCTGCGGCTGAACAACAACCCTGAAGGCCTGTGGCGCAAATTCGGTGTGCTGCCGGAAAACCTGTTATCTGCGTTCGAAGACATTCAGGCGTTTGGCCGGCTGGATTTCCAGGGACTACAGTTCCACGCCTCCTGGAATCTCAACCCGGACAGACAGGCTGCATTTATTAAAAAACTGGGACAAATCCTTTCCACCATGCCAAAACAGTTCCTGGATGCCGTTAAATTCATTGATATCGGCGGCGGCTACTGGCCTGCCCAGGGGGAGTGGCTTTTATCGGATGTACCCCAGGGCTATATTATTGACCCGGGTGTCTCCATTGATCTGTTTGCAAAAGAGCTGTCAAATGCCATTAAAGAGTACATTCTGCCTTTGATCCAATGCCGGATCTGTTTTGAGCCGGGCCGCTGGATCTGCAATGAGGCCATGCACATCCTCATCCAGGTGGTGGACTGCAAGGATAAGGACCTGGTCATCACCGATGCCGGGGGTAACACTGTGGGTTGGGAACGGTATGAAACCGATTACTGCCCGGTACTCAATTTAACCCGACCCGGCTTGTCCGAAAAAAAATGCCGTATTCTGGGCTCTCTCTGCACCCCCCATGATGTCTGGGGATATACCTATTTCGGTTCAGCCATCAAAGAGAATGACATTCTCATGATTCCGGCCCAGGGAGCCTACACCTACAGCCTTCGCCAGCAATTCATCAAACCCATTCCCCGGGTCGCGGTCAAGGAAAACAGCAACCGCTATTTTCTTCTTCCCGAATAAAAAGAACCATGGAAAACATAAGTCAGGTCATATTTTTTGAAAAAAGCATTGCGCAAAAACAGCAGGGTCTGATAACTTAATAGTCAAGTATTTTGGGCCTTTTGAATTTGGCTGTTCAAAATATCAAAAAGCACTAAAATGCTTCCATTAGATTTCAAATGTCACATTTTTAAAAAAAAAATTAAGATCTTCGAGTAATTCTAAAAAGGAGAAAAGCCCATGACTTCCAAAATCCTGATTCCCTTTGACGAAACTGAATGCGCTCAAAATACCGTTACCTATGTTGCGCAAAACCTGAACAAGGAGGATGAGGTCACACTGTTTCATGTGGTGCCGGATACTGCGGCAGCCTGTGGGCTCAACAGCCCCAGTCTCACGCCCTATTTTGAAGCAGAACGCAATGCGTTCTGCCGGATGGAGGAAAAGCGCGAAAAAATGATTCGGGAGAGCCTTGACGCCGCAAGGAATGAATTAATCAATGCCGGGTTTGCCAACGATAAGGTTTATATAAAAACTCAGCCCCAGGGCAAAAAGATTTCCGATGACATTATACACGAGGCACAAAAAGGAAAATACAATACGGTTGCCATGGGACGAAGTTCGACCTCAGGTCTGAAAGAATTTTTTATCGGCAGCAATGCTTCGCGGGTAATGCATGCCTTGAACATCCCAGTGATTATCGTTGACTGAAGAAAAAATGGAACTTGATAGTCAAGTGGAAAGATGATGCACCGCCTGAGTTTTCCAGTATCGGCGATTTACAACGAAATCGTCAAGATTCAGGCGGCTTACATATCTTAAATTAGCGCCCTTTGGGCGGACTGTTAGGTGCTGGGTATTGGGTGCTGGGTATTGGGTATTGGGTATTGGGTGCTGGGTATTGGGTGCTGGAGAATGGAAATTCCTATACTATTGAATTAAATGGATTCGGGCCGGCTTTCCAGGACAAGCGCCTGTCATTTACCGGCCGTATAATTATCTTCTACCCGACCAGATTGGTTTCTACAAACTCCCAGTTGACCAGATATGCCAGATATGCATCGACATATTCCGCTCTCCGGTTCTGATAATCCAGATAATATGCATGTTCCCATACGTCAATGGTAAGAAGCGGTATCAGGCCCTCAGCAATTGGTGTATCAGCGTTTGCGGTTTTGATAATTTTCAGCGTATCACCGTCTTTGACCAGCCATGCCCAGCCGCTGCCGAACTGGGAGAGTGCTGCGGATGCAAAGTTTTTTTTGAATGCGTCATAACTGCCGAAGTCCGCTTTGATTTTTTCGGCAACGATACCGGCAGGCGCACCGCCGCCGCCCGGTTTCATGCTGCTCCAATAAAAGGTGTGATTGAAAACCTGGGCGGCATTATTAAAAATACCAGTCTCACCGGCGCTGCCGCGGGTTTTCTGAATAATCGCCTCAAGGCCTAGGTTGGCGTAAGCGGTTCCTTTGATCATCCGGTTCACTTTTTTTACATACCCGGAATGATGCTTCCCGTAATGAAAACGAATTGTTTCTTCCGAAATATACGGTTCAAGGGCATCGGCTCTATATGGCAACGGCGGCAGTTTTATCGTCCCATTTCCAGATCCGGCACAGCTGATACCGACCATCTGCAACAACGCCAGGCTACCCGCACCGGCTGAAAGTTTTAAAAATTTTCTTCTGTCCATTCGCCCCTCCTTTTTTTAAGTTTTGAAACTATGAAGGATGCCTAATTCTACTATTTTTTAATTTTTCTTGACCATATTAGGCTCCGGGCTTTAATCTTGTCAATAAAAATTTGATGATCGTGAATATCCGTCATTGACAACAAAAAATCAATATGATTTAAAGGGCGGAATGCGTCAAGAAGGCGCATTCGACAAATTGTTATTTAGTAAATATAAAGTAAACTAAAGCCAAGAAGGTAAGCGCATCGGAATTTTCGATACAACCATCCTTTTTGGCTTTTTTTATTTTTTATTGAATTCGTTTTTACTCAAGATATTAGTTTTAATGAAAACAGGAGAAATCAATGAACAAAGGCAAAATAATCATGCAGATCTTCTTATTACTGACAATGTCATGGTCCTATGATGCCCTGGCAGGGAAGGTGGAAAAAGAGATCGAAGCCCCTGTTCATGAGGCTGTGGGAATTGAACAGAAAACCCAGGCCCGGGAAGTGAATTGGCGCACTGAAAAAGAAAAAAAGAGATTGGCGTTCGAAGCCCTGGAAAAAGAACTGGCCATGCTGGAAAAGGAACGAAACACTGAAGCTGCCCGGAGAACCGCCCTGATTGCAAACATAAGCCGGAAAATGAAGCAGCTGGAGGACATTGCCGAAATCGAGGGCCGGATGTCTCCCTTTCTTTGCGAGTTATTAGACAAAATTAAAACGTTAAACGCCCGCGATCTACCCTTTTTACAGGAGGAACGTCAAAAAAGGATTCAGGCCCTTGAAGAATTAAACACCAATCCCCAAGTCCCGGTAAGCGAAAAATTCAGAAAAATGATGGAAGCCCTTTTGGTGGAAACCGAATACGGCACATCCATCGAAGTTTATCAACAGACGATTCCCCTCTCCGGAGAAGAGACCCTGGTCAACATCTTCAGACTGGGCCGGCTGCGCCTTTTTTATCAGACCCTGGACAAACAGCAATGTGGATTCTTCAACCCGGCCCAAAAGGTATGGGAACCTTTGGAGGACACCTATCTTAAAACCATTCAGGCCGCCATAGACATGGGCTTAAAGCGCAAACCTGTTGAAATTTTAACCCTGCCTTTAGGAAGGATCATGGTCCAATGAAACGCACCCCCAAATATACAATAATCGCTGCTGTGCTGGGTGTCATGATGCTTTTCAGCCGGCCGGTATCGGCAAAGGATATGCGGGAAATTCGCATCGAAGCCCGGAAAATTGAAGAATCCATGAAACAAAAGGCGGCGGCTGAATTGTCCGCCACCCAAAAGGCGGCCAGGGAAAGCCGTCGGCAGATTTTGGCGGACAGGTCCCGTCTGGACCAAGCCATTGCGGATTTAAAGCAACGGATTACAGTCGTTGATGTTGAACTCAAAGCCCTTAAATCTGAAAATCAAGATCTGACCACACAGGACAGCCAACTGGCCGCAAAACTGGATGAAGCCCAGGGCACGATTCAGGAACTATCCGGCGTCATCCGCATGAATGCCAAAGACATCCGTTCCCTTCTGAATAACAGCTTTCTTACGGGGGTGTATCCCCCGGATACCCAATTTTTATCCTTGATTACAGATAATTCCGTTATTCCCGGGATGGATCAAATCAAAGCCATGTCTAATCTGCTTTTTGACCGGATTGACCAAGGCGGTTCCGTCTGCCTGGAAACCGGTACAATCGTTAATCGCGAAGGGAAATCCCAAGAGAGCCGGCTTCTGATTATCGGTGCGTTCACAGCGGCATACCGGCTGGCCGGGGAAACCGGATTTCTCAACTACGCCCATGGAGAAAAAAAACTGTACGCCCTGTCCAAATTGCCGGCTCCGACCCTGCAGAAAAAACTCACCCGGTACATGGATGGAAAAACGGATGCCGTCCCCATGGACATTTCCAGGGGCGGGGCATTGAATCAGCTTATTCACAACTTAAGCCTGATGGATCAGATTCCCAAAGGCGGACCCATTATCTGGCCCATTCTGGCCATTCTGGGATTGGGTGTACTGATCACCCTGGAACGGATTTTTTTCCTTTTGCGTCGAAAAATCAGGCTTGAGACCGTGTGCCGCAGGATCGAAACCCAGGCCAAAGCCCGGAATTGGGATGCGTGTGCCGCAACTTGCGACCAGTATCATAAAAATCCGGTTATCCGGGTTATCCGCTCGGGGGTTGACAGCCGGAATCTTCCCAGGGAAGATATGGAAAATGCGGTCCAGGAAGCTATCCTTAAAGAGATCCCCCCCATGGAACGTTTTTTGTCCACCATGAGTATGCTGGCAGCCATTGCACCCCTGTTAGGGCTGTTAGGGACGGTTACCGGTATGATCGACACCTTTCATGTCATCACCATGCACGGCACAGGCGATCCGCGAATGATGTCCGGCGGCATTTCCGAAGCCCTGGTGACCACCATGCTGGGCCTGTCCGTCGCCATTCCCATTATGCTCTCCCACACCCTTTTGAACCGGGCCGTGGAAAACTGTGTGGGGATGATGGAGGAAAAGGCCGTGGCACTGATCAATATCGTTCAAAAATTCAAGGGGGCCTGATGCCGCGCTTTCTTCAGGAGAACCTTGAACTTATGACGGACCTGATCCGGGCCGGCGGCGTGGTCATGGTGCCCCTGATCATCTTAAGTCTTGTCATGTGGCTGTTGATTCTCGAACGGGCCTTTTTTTTCAGACGGCTCTACAAAAAAAACATGAACAGCAGCACCGCCCTCTCCCTGGTTCGTGAGAACTCCCTGCCTGATCCCAAAATGTACTGCGGAGCCGTCAGTCTCCTGGTCACGGAGTTCATCCGGAACCGCTCCGGTTCCGTCCAGCTGGACCGCCACCTTCTGGATGCCGCAGTGGCCCGGATCAATCGACGGATGACCCGGTCCCTGGCGGTGATCGGGGTGCTGGCAGCCATGGCACCGCTCATGGGACTGCTTGGCACCGTCACCGGTATGATCACCACCTTTGACGTTCTGGCCATTTTCGGCACAGGCAATGCCAAAGCCATGGCCGGCGGTATCTCGGAATCCCTCATCACCACCCAGACCGGGCTTATTGTGGCCATTCCAGGACTTTACATGAAAGGGTTTCTGGACCGGCGGGCCGAACATTTAAGCCAACGCATCCAGCGGATGGGCTTATACCTGAAAAGGCATCTATAGGAGAGCAAACCATGTTAAACGTTTCATCAAGCAGAAAACATAAAAAAAATGCGGTGGAGCTGAACATTGCCCCGCTGATTGATATGGTATTTATCCTGTTGATTTTTTTCCTTGTCACCACAAGTTTTGTCAAGGAAACCGGTATTGATGTCACCCGGCCCACAGCGTCAACAGCAACAACGCAATCCAAAGCCACCATCCTGATTGCCGTGGACAACCATAACCGGGTATTCATGGATCACCGGGAGATCGATATCCGGGCGGTCAGGGCCAATATCGAACGGGCCCTGGCTGAAAATCCCGATGGGGCCGTGGTGGTGGTGGCGGACCGGCAATCAGACACCGGCGTGGCCATCCAGGTCATGGATGGCTGCCGTCTGGCCGGGGCCGCCAACGTATCTCTGGCGGCCGCCCTTCCGGAGGGGCAATGAAAACCGTGGCGCATCCCCTTGGCCTGAACAGCACCTGGCGGTCCTGGGCCGTGGCGTTGGCCGGCACCCTGGCGCTGAATCTGTTGCTTTTTTCCGTCATTCCCAACCTGATGAAACCCCGGGAGGTGATTCCCCAGATGGGCCCCATGATTCAACAAATCCAACTCACCCGCCTGCGACGTTCCACAATAGAACCGGAAAAAAAAGAAAGTCCACCACCACCAAAGGCCCAACCCCAAAAGCAGCCTGTCACCCCCAGGATAAACCGGCAAATCAACCCGTCTCTGTCCATGCCCTTTGAGATCAATCCCCGGCTGCCCCAGGGACCGGCTGCCATTGCCGTGCCCGACGTGATGTCAACATCCCTGGACACCCTCTCCCTTGACACGCTTTTTGACACAGGAGATCTGGATCAGCCCCTGACGGTGATTTCCAGGGTTCCGCCGGTCTACCCCTTCCGGGCCAAGGCCAAGGCCATTGAAGGCTGGGTGTCTGTGGCATTCACGGTGAATGAACAGGGCCGTGTGGAGGACATAAAAATCCTGGATGCCGAACCTGAAAACATATTTGACGACAGCGTGATGCAGTGCGTTGCGGCCTGGCGGTTCAAGCCCGGCCGCGTCAATCAGGAGCTTGTAAAGACACGGGCCAGAACACGCATCCGTTTTAAATTGAATTGAGGTATTTCATGAATCCGATTTTAAAAACCGTTATCGTCATTCTGGTTTTTGCCGCCGGCATCCTCGCCCCGCTGGAAACGCTGCCGGCCCAAGATGATCAAAAAATGCCCGTGTCTGTTCAACGTCTGCTCATTAAGGTCAGGGCAGCCATGGATAAAGATGATTACGCCGCCGCTGTCAGGTTCATCCAGGCGGAGCAGGCCAGATCCCAAAGCAACGCGCTGTGCAGCCATCCCATTGTCTGCCTGGCCCTGGGAAATTGTTTTTTAATGCAAAAGCAGATGGCCCATGCCGAATCCGCATATCTGACGGCGTTGTCTTTGGATAGAAATTACCTGGATGCCCAGGTGAACCTGGCCAAGGTATATGCCGACAACAACCAAACCGCCAAGGCTGCCGAGGCGTTCCTGGCCGCCTATGAACTATCTGATCCAAGGAATCCAAAATATCTTTACTACGCTGGGGTTATGGCGCTCACCAACGGGAATACCCAAACAGCGATCCGCAGATTTGAATCTTTGTTTTCCGCTCATCCGGACCAGGTCATCCGGCAATGGCGGGAAAATTATGCCAATGCCCTGGTAACGGCCCGGCAATGGAAAAAAGCCGCGCCTGTGATCAGGGCGCTGGTTGCCCAGTCCAAGGGGGAAACCCGAACTAAATGGCAGGAAACCCTGTTGCAGATTTACCTGACCATGAATGACACCGGCAAAGCCCTGAGCCTTGCCACCACCCTGTCCCGGCAAACCCCGTCCGAAGATAAATGGTGGAAGGCCCTGGTCCACATCCGCCTGGCCAGACAAGAGTATGCCGACGCCTTTGAGGCTCTGATCATCTACAGTTTTATAACCCCGCTGACCCGGCAGGAAAAAAAACTGTTTGCAGATTTAAGCCTTCAATTGAACGTTCCTGCCCGGGCCGCCGGCATGTATGAAACCCTGCTTGCCGCTCCGGCCGAAAAAAAGCCCTCCCCAAATCAAACCGGGCAGATGATCGACCGTCTGGTGTGTGCCTACCGACAGATGGGCCGGGGAGACAAGGCCCTGGCAATGCTCAACCGCCTTGATCCCCAGGCCGGCAATCCGGCGCTTTTGCTGTTGAAAGGAGATGTTCTGTACGAAACAAAAAACTATAAAGCGGCACACAAGGCGTTCAGGGCTGCGGCCCTAAAAAATTGCTCCCAGAAGGGACACGCCTGGCTGATGGCCGGGTATGCGGCCTGGCAGTATAACAATATTGTTGCCAGCCGCAGCGCGTTTGAACAGGCTGCGCAATTTAAACGCCAGCGCAAGGATGCCCTGGCTGCCATTGCACAGTTGAACCAAAGCAGCCAGATGTAAGGGCCATGGAAATCCTGATGGACGAAGACTGTTATGACAGCACGGGGTATCCGGCCACAGACAGAACCTTCGGCATTACATTCAGTATCAGGATATAAAGGAACCTATTATGGAACCATAAAAACAATAAAATATATTTTATATGTAATTCAAATCAGTTATAATAAAAAATTATTGGCATCCTTCACAAGTACTTTACACGTTCTGACGCAAGCTCCGTTTTCCAGGGTCTTCACCCCAAAAGTGTAAACTGCTTTTATGAGGATATGACGGATGCCAAATTATTTTAGCCCTTATTTTTGAATTATCCAATTAGATTAACTAAATTTAAATTAATTACGAAATTCGCTTTTAATCAATCTTCAACAAGAGAGGAAAAGAATGCTGGAGCTTAAAGAAATATATTTTACCGTACCCGACAAAGAGGCGGAAAACGGACCGGCCGAAAAAACCATTCTCAACAATATCAGCTTTACCTTTGAAAAAGGTAAATTTTACGGTATTACCGGTCCCAACGGCTGTGGAAAAACCTCCCTGGCCAAAACGATCATGGGAATTAACAAAGCCACCCATGGCAAAATCATATATAACGGCAAAGAGATCACGGAGATGAGCATCACCGATCGCGCCAGAGAGGGAATCGCTTATGGATTTCAGCATTCGGCTCGCTTTAAAGGGGTGACGTTCAGGGATCTTCTGGCCATTGCCGCCGGCACAGATGACGAAGGAAAATTGATGGATATCCTGGCCAGAGTGGGCTTCTGCTCCCTGGATTTTCTTGACAAGCCTGTGGATTCCACACTTTCCGGCGGCGAGATAAAGAAAATCGAACTTGCCACCACCATTGCCCGGCATCCGGGTCTGGCGATATATGATGAGCCGGATACGGGGATAGATCTTTGGACCATAGAGCCCATGGTTAAGCTGATCAAACGACAAATCACGGACTATGAGACAACAACTATTGTCGTCAGTCATAATAAGGCGTTTCTTGAAGCGGCAGACTGCCTGGTGCTCATAAAGGAAGGGCAGATTGCCTATACCGGCGATCTGGAGGGCGCCAAGCCGCTGCTCAGCGATTTAAGTGTTTGCAGGTATACAGACTTATGTGAAGGAGAAATTGATGCTCAATGCTATAGATAAAAAATTATTAAAGGCCGTGGCGGATCTGGACCACATGCCCAAAGGTCCATTCAATATCCGAAAAAATGGAAAACTTTTATCACGTGAGGTGTCCGGCAATATCAATATCGAATCCAATGAAGACGGCACCGGCATTGTGGTAACCGTTAAACCGGGCGTGATCGATGAATCGGTACACATCCCGGTGATCCTCAGCCAGGCCGGTCTTCATGATGTGGTATACAATACGTTTATCATCGGGGAAGGTGCCGATGTCACCATCGTTGCCGGATGCGGCATTCACTGCGCAGGCAGCGGAAATGAAGGTCACGAAGGCATCCATGAATTCCGGGTGGGTAAAAACGCCACGATACGCTACCAGGAAAAACATGTTGCCACAGGTGAGGGAAAAGGTAAACGAACCTTAAATCCGACCACAAAGGTATACCTGGACGAAAATGCCGTGGTCGAGATGGAACTGACCCAGATCGGCGGCGTGGACGAGGCAAAGCGGGTGAATGAAGCAGAATTGGGTGCAGGCAGCGCCCTTATTGTCACCGAGCGTATTTTGACGGAAGGACACCAGATCGCTGTATCGGAAAACAATATTGTTCTCAAGGGTGATAACAGTAAGACCAACCTGGTATCCAGATCCGTGATTAAGGAGGACTCTAAACAGGATTTCTACGCCAATGTGGAAGCAAGGGCCAAAAGCTTTGGTCATATCGAATGTGACGCCATCATTATGGACAACGGCGTGAATGAGACCGTACCGGCCCTGCGCGCCCTGCACCCGGACGCAGAGCTAACCCACGAAGCGTCCATCGGAAAAATCGCCAATGACCAACTGATCAAACTGATGAGTCTAGGCCTCACTTACGATGAATCCGTGGACAGAATCATCCGGGGGTTTCTGAAGTAACGACAATGGCGATGCCACCGCCATCTTTGGCCATCGATAACACGTGCGGTTAAAAACGCAAAGGGGATTGAAAATTTTTCCAATCCCCTAAATAAAAATGATGGGACAGGCGCGATGATTATGGATCAGAGCAATTTTTTGTAACTTTACACTGATATAAAAAATCGGTATAGTTTTATTTTTTCAGCTTAACAAAAACTGGATCATCGAGTCATACATTTAGGATAATCTTTGCATGTCCCAGAAAATAAATACAAAAACCGCCCTCATTACAGGAGCAAGCCGGGGTATCGGCCGGGCCACCGCCATTGAACTTGCAAGGCAGGGGTATTACACCTTTATAAATTACCACTCAAACAAAGAGGCTGCCGTCCAAACACTTGAACAGGTCCAGGCCACAGGTTCCAAAGGGGATATCATTCAGTTCGATGTAGCGGACAGGGAACAGTGCAAAGCCGCAGTTGATAATATCATGAGCCGGTGCGAAACCGTTGATGTGCTGGTAAACAATGCAGGGATTGTGGATGACGGCCTGTTCGTCATGATGAAGGCAGAGAGCTGGGACAATGTGATTCGAACCAGCCTTGACGGATTTTACAATATAACAAAACCGATCCTGAAAAAAATGGTACGTCAAAAACAGGGAGCCATTGTCTCCATCGCATCTTTATCCGGCCTGACAGGCAACCGGGGACAGGCCAATTACAGTGCGGCCAAAGCCGGAGTTATCGGTGCCAGCCGCAGCATTGCATCTGAAGTGGCACGGCTTGGCATTCGAATCAATGTTGTGGCACCAGGTCTCATTGAAACCGACATGACCAAGGATTTGCCCATGACCAATGTCAAAACTATGATTCCCATGGCCCGTGTGGGCCGGCCTGAGGAGGTGGCACAGGTGGTCAAATTCCTGTGTTCAGATGATGCATCCTACGTTACCGGCCAGGTGATCTCAGTCAACGGCGGCATGTTTTAAGAGCCAATGGGTTCCGGTAATGGGATGTGAGCGCGTAATGCACTCACCGCCCATACCGGAACAATATCCATTTTTAATCTATTCGCTATTCTTCGTATTTGTATTCAACTGCCAGTTTTTTCAAATCATCCTGTGTGAAGGGTTCGGCATAAAGCGCCATCTGGGTGAGAGGTTTTGTTTTTGGTTCGAAAGGAACCCACTGATCCCCTTTCTTTTCCAAAAAGGGCCAATCCAAAAGCTCTGGAACGGCAGGAATCACCCCCTTGTAAAATTCAAGTTTGTCGTCCTTAAATACGGCCGTGGTAAACCTTTGGGATGACGCAAGCGTTTTAACCGCTTCCGTGGCGTGGCATTGCTCACATTTTCTTCCTTCTCTCATAATTGAATGGGTCAAATAAGGCACATAAGAGACAAACGGTTCATTATTTTTCCCAACTAATGTTTGAATGGTTCCGCTTGTGACTTTTCCTTTGAATTTTACTAAAAGCAAAAAGTCTTTGACTTTCTTTGTAAAGCTTTTGGGCTTGGATTTTGTCTCAGCAAGTACGCCGAAGTGACAATTATAACATGTCATGGTGTTTTGTACATGACAAGCGTTGCATTCCAATTTGCCTTTATGGACGGTATGGGACCTGGTGTCAGGAGGCGCGGGATATTCTTCCGCGTCTTTTGTGTGACAGTTTGTGCATGCCGTATCCATTGCTCCGTCTTGCCTCATACTGGTATAAAATTTTCCATCTCCGTGAACTTCTCTTTTGCTATGACAATCCATGCAGTCCATGTCGCTTTCCGCATGGACCCCTTCGCATGCCATCGCCTCATCATACTTGATTGTGGCTTTCTCACGGGCATGGCATTTAAGGCAGACTTGCTTTGACCGGGCCGATTCGGCTGAATAAGCACACCCGTCTTCTGTTTTTTTGAGGTGACAATCATCACAACTTTTTACATGGCAATTTTTACACCCAAGGCTGTCATACGGCACGCCGGTTATCGCCATGAAACCATCTTTGGCCTCATACCAATAACGCATCCCTTCACCGGTGTAATGTAAGCTTGAGTGGAAGCAGTCCTTTTGTTCTTCGGCATCGACAGGCCCACCAAACAGAATCAGGACTGATGCAAAAAATAGGGTAAAACAAAATTTGCACTTCATCTTTTCTCTTTCTCCTTTCATTTTATTAATAACGAACTATAGCCAACAGTTTTGCCATAATGAAGCATAATTACGATAGACCCAATCACTAGGAGATCGCTCCAATAAACGCGCATAACGAATTTATCGAATCTCAATATCTTGTATCGAATTTAATTAGGTCATACAAAACATCAAGCGAAATCCTAGTTATGGACACCGTCCCATATTTTTCAAAATTCAAGGAAAAAGTCAATCAACAACATAAAGAATGCAATATTTTAAGTTCAGAGTATAGGAATTTCCCATTTCCCAGCACCCAGCACCCAGCACCCAGCACCCAGAACCCAGAACCCAGAACCTATAACCTAACAGCCCACCCAAAGGGCGCTAATTTAATCTATCAGCACGGGAATATTTTTTTGTCTTTGATTATGGCCGTTACAAGTCCTTTTCCACCCGCTCTCGTCTTGACAATATCGTATCAGGATCAATTTCACCCAAATGATTAAAAATATAATCCGGCTGATAAGGAAAACGGGTCATGTTCTTTCGGGTGGTCACGCCTGTAAGAACGAGACAGGTTGTCATGCCTGACTCCAGGCCCCCAATAATATCGGTATCCATTCTGTCACCGATCATAAAACAGTTTGCTGAATGAACGCCCATTTTTTTCCGGGCCCAGAACATCATTGCGGGATTGGGTTTTCCAAGAAAGTAAGGGGCAATTCCGGTCACTTTCTCGATAGGGGCAACCAAGGCACCACATGCAGGCACCGGCCCCCGAAGCGTCGGGCCGGTTAAATCCGAATTCGTTGCAATAAATTTTGCGCCTTCCCTGATCAGGTGTGTGGCTTCAATAATTTTTTTATAATCATATTCCTCGGTCTCCGCAAGCACCACATAATCCGGATTTTCTGAAGTAATTCTTATTTTATTTTTCTCAAGTTCTTCTATAATACCCTGTCCACCGATAACATACGCGGAACAATCCACCGGCTTTTGAATTTGTAGAAAACTTGCTGTAGCCATGGCCGAAGTATAAAAACAATCCGCTGTTACATTAATTCCCATTTTAGAAAGACGGGTCTTGAGCTGTCTGGGTGTGTAATAAGAATTATTGGTCAAAAATAGAAACTTGAAATTTTTCTGTTTAAGGCGCCTCACAAAATCCAGCGCACCGGGAATCAGTTTTGATCCTGTGTAGATGACACCATCCATGTCAAGAATAAATGATTTTTGATATGTCCGTTTATCCGTTCTCATCCTGAAAAATTATTATACACTCCCATTGCCACGCCTTGAATACGAATGAAAATTCTAAACCATATTTTGGAAGATTTTATTCCGATCATGGGCCTAAGAAATCAAGTAGCGCGGAATTAAATGCTTCCGGTTGTTCAATGTTTACCATATGACCGGCAGCGGACAACATGCACAGTTGGGCGCCGGGAATCCGCTCGGCCAGATCCGTTGATTTTTCCGGTGGAATCGCCTTGTCCTCCTGGGCACCCATAACCAATACCGGAATCTTCAACTGGGGCAGCAACGCCGATGAGTCGCCCCGATCGCGAATCGCCTCTAACCCCAAAACCAAACCGGCGGGAGAGGCGGCCGCCATCCAGCCGCGAACCGCATCCACCAATTCAGAATGCTCAGCAACAGTCCGGTCTGCAAAAAGAAGCGGGGTAAAAGCAGTTGGCACCGCATCCGGCCGACCGGCTTTAATCTCGGCGATCAGGTGGTTGCGTTTAGCCCGGGCGGTTTCATCATCGGCATCAGCGCGGGTAACGGTAAAACAGGCAGCGGAAAACCGTTCCGGATACCGGGCCAGCAGGTTAAGCATCACATACCCGCCCATAGACATGCCGCCGACCACGGCTTTCTCGATACTTAGATAATCCAGCAGCGCAATCAGATCATCGGCCAATAGATCCGTCGAGCCGGCATCAGTGCCCGCCGCACTCTCCCCGAACCCCCTCAGATCGGGAACGACAGCCCGGAAACCGGCGGCGGCCAAAGCCTGGGTCTGGGGTCGCCACATTTGCCGGCAAAGAGGAAATCCATGAATCAACAATACTGCGGGGCCCTCCCCTACGTCATCATAAGCCAATTGAATACCATTAAGCTCCGTTTGCATAAAACCTCCCGGAATATATTACCAATATTTTTGATCCATTAGAGCTTTAACGCACATTGTAGACCCATTTACAGGAGAAACATTTTCACTGATTAAAGATTGTGCAAGCCACCCATTCGGATAAGTCAGTTTTAAAGGCGCTTTTATTATTTCTTCTGAAATATTTTTAAAGCTGACTTTTGAATAAAAATCAGGATCGCCATATGTAAGTAAAAGCTCTACGTTGTTTTGTTTTAAATAATCAATTGCAAATTTTATTAGATTTTGACCTATGCCTTTTTTCTGGTGTTGTGTTGCAACGGCAACAGGGGAAAGGATGAAGGCATTCAGGTTGGTTTCCGTTGTAAAACGTGTAAAAAAAATAGAGGCTATGATTTTATTCTTATCAATCGCAACAAAGCAGAAGATATCTTCTGGTTTTGTTGTCTTTTGAAGTTCTTCAACGAGGTTACCAATAAGCGTACCTTCAGCAGGGGTTTCGGATTCAGTGAAAACATCTGTAAATAATTGTTTTATTTCTTCTTCACAGTTTGTTTTTAATATCTGATATTTCATCACCAAATTTTCCGGAAATGGTTATGGCAATGCCTTTGGGATGAATATAGCCGTCGGTGACTGCCTTTCCCATCACAATTAATAAATCCCGCATTTTCAAAATTTTTTCTGAATTTCCTGATTTTTTTGAACATAATAAAAATGATATCAATATGATAGCAAAATATCAAGGTGTTCTTTTGAGGAGGCAAACGACAAGCTCAGCCCACCGGGAGGATGCCCGGTTGAGACATATTTCAAGTGCTTGATAATCTTTTTATTCTCTGCTATACCCTGCTTGAAAAAATTGCAGGAGTACGGTTTCATGCAGCAGAAAAAAATTTTTTACGGCTGGACTATTGTTGCCGTGGCTTTTTTGATCGGCCTAACACAGGCCGGTGTATTCCAGAATGTCCTGTCTATCTTCCTCAAACCCATGGCCGAGGAATTTGGATGGAATCGTTCCATCATCACCGGTTCCATCGCTGTTGGTTCCCTAGCCGGCGGAATCCTGTCCCCTCTGGTTGGTCCTCATCTGGATCGCTATGGCCCACAAAAAGCGGCGTTCTGGGGAATTACCATTCTAAGTGCGGGCCTGATTGCACTTTCACAACTATCTTCAGTCTGGCAACTGTACCTGTTTTTCGGAACCGGCCGGATGATTGCGTCCGGTCTGCTGGCGCTGGTGGTCACAGTTAGTGTCTCTAACTGGTTTATTGAAAAACGGGGACGAGCCATGGGGATTTCCCAGCTGGGCAGCCGCATTGGCATCGCTTTTCTCCCCTTGCTGGTGCAGTATATCATTCTTTCTTATGGATGGCGGACGGCCTGGGCGGTATTGGGAATTATTGTATTTGCATTTTCAGCACTGCCAAGTTTGATTTTTCTAAAACGAAGACCGGAAGACATTGGATTGCTACCGGATGGGAACGCACCGGAAAAAAGTTTGGGAAGCAGTGAAGAAAGACCGGACGAAAAAAAACCGGCGTCTCGCTTTAACATAAAAAAAGAGCCGGTATGGACCCGGAAAACCGCCTTTCGTACCACTGCATTCCGGCAGCTGGTGTTTATCATGTGTGTGATTTATATGGTTGGGGCCGGCTCTAATTTTCACCTGTTTCCATTTATGACGGACCAGGGATTGCCGCCAACCATGGCGGTTTTGGTCATCACTGTTTTATCGGTTTGCGCCGCATTGGGTGGGGTGTTATTCGGCTTTCTGGCAGAGCGGATCTCTGTGAAAAAATTAATGGGAGGGGTTCTGATCACCATTGGAATCATCTTCTTTATGGTTTTCTGGGCTGTCAAAAAACCGGTATGGATGTTTATCTTTGCCGTTGTGTACGGAACGATTCGTGGCGGCGTTCTGCCATTAATTTTTCTACTTTGGACGGAATTTTACGGCAGAAAATCTTCCGGAACCGTGCTGGGGATTGCCGGCCCTTTCCGGTTGGCTGCAAACGCAGCCGGGCCCGTATCCGCGGCGATCTGTTTTGACTTTTTCGATAACTACTGGATTCCCTTCTCAGTGTTTAGTTCTCTCCTCCTCATGGCCGGATTTTTGTGCTTGATCGTAAAACCGCCCGTCAGCAAGCCGGTTTAACGGTGATGTGATGGGGATGGTTATTGGCGTGAGGCTTTAAATTGTCTGGCTTTAGCAATCAGAGCGGGTGCCCAGCTGGTGCTGGTGGAACCAAGGGCATGGATGTGGGTATAGGTGCCAAAGGTATTATCTTTAAAAAATCCGTCTTTCTTTTCAATAATACCTTTACCCCGGGTCATTTTAAATGCCATGGCCGTATTCTCATAATCAATGGAAATCACATTGGAATATCTGAATTCATGACCGCGCAGCACTTCTCCCATGGTATAAAAAGGATTTTCATTGACCACCTCAACCTCCGTGTATCCATGGCCCTGAGGACGCCTGGAAAGCCCGAATCGTAAAGGTAAAATCCCGGCCATGGGGTAAACGACATTATCAAGGCAAATGCTATCACCAAGGAATATCAGGCCGCCGCATTCCGCGTATATGGGCAGGCCTTTGCGTGACAGGGTTTTTAAATTTTCCTTGAACACATGATTGTTAGACAACTGGGTCGCATGCGTTTCAGGAAAACCGCCGCCCATGTAGATGGCATCAACGTCAGGGATGTCGGACTGGGATAAAGGACTGATGAATTCAATCTTGGCACCCAGATTTTCCAAGGCCTCAATATTATCCGGATAATAAAACTGAAATGCCGAATCCCGGACAACACCAATGGTCACAGTGGACTTATTTATTACCGGATTTTGGTTTTCTTTTGTGTTAATTTCCGGAACAGCGCCCTGCCGGGCATTGTCAACAACCGGCATACCCTGCCCCTTAAAACTAGTAGCCAAACGAAACAATTCATCAATATCAATATTGTCCAGGGTCACCTGCCTGGCCCGGGTCAAAGAGGCATCGCTTTCGCCGTGTTCTTCGGACGTGACAAGCCCCATATGGCGTTCAGGGAAATCTTCCTGCTTAAGCTTTGGTAAAGCACCAAGAACAGGTATATTGCAGAAATGTTCAATATTTGCCCGAATTTTTCCCTCATGGCGCTTTCCTGCCAAACGGTTAAGGATAACACCGCAAATATTGACACCAGGATCAAACCGCATGCAACCCATGAGTACCGCAGCCATGGTGCGGGTGGATTTTGTGCAGTCCAGCACCAGGACCACCGGCAAATCCAGCAGTTTGGCAAGTTCGCTTGTGGAGGTAGTCCCGTCAATGTCAATGCCGTCAAAAAGCCCGCGGTTGCCTTCGATCAAGGCAACATCACAAGATTGAGAATGGGTAATATAAGAATTTTGTACGACGGACTGGGCACACAGATAGGTATCAAGATTATAGCAGGGGCGACCGGCTGCCCGTGATAGCCAGCCGGCGTCAATATAGTCAGGTCCCTTTTTAAAGGGGGCCACTGTTATATTCCGGGATCTCCATGCGGCAGTTATCCCGAGGGATATTATTGTCTTACCTGAACCACCCCTGAGTCCGGCAATGACAACTCCAGGGACTTTTTCCCGACTGACGTTCATGAATTAAGCTGCAATTTTTTTTATTCTTCTTTCTCGGAAGCGTGCTGGATGCCGGCACCTTTGAGGCCATACATGGTAGTGGATCCGGAAGACCAGAATTCAAGAATCCCATCCTCAACCATTTTGTTGACAACCTTTTTGATCATTCTAGGTTTGTCATCAGGAAAAATTTTATAAAAATCTTTAATGTAGAATTTTGTTTTTGTTTTGGCCTTTTTTTCCAGCCAGTCAACTACTGCTTTGGTAGCCGCTTCTTTATCATCAAGAAGTTCGCTCATAATAAGACTCCTTTTTATTGAAAGGGGTGAACCGGAGAACAAAATGCCCTCCGGTCCATCCAAATTTAATTATGCTAAATTCAAAAAAATACTCGTAGCTATAATTAGAATTTAAAATTAGTGGACTGACGCCAGCTCATGTAGGCCTGCTGACGGAAGTCGTCAATCAGATGATGCGTGAAGTCAAGCTCACAAGCTTCAAAGAATTTTTCCCATCCAATTCTCTCTGCCCAGTCACCCAGCCGTTCGTATTTGTTGGCGCCGTTTGAATAGGCGTTAACCATCTTTTTAATGGCATCGGTCATGGACGGCCAGCGGGGCATTTCGTTGGGCAGGAAGGCCACAACAACCTTGGAGAACTTGGGATCGGAAATCCGGTTGGACACCTTACCACCCGCCATGAGAACGATACCGTCGCCTTCAGTGTCGGCAAGCGGCATGGAGGGGCACATGGTGTAGCAGTTACCACAGTACATGCAGCGTTCGTTTTTAACGTCAACTGATTTTACTTCAGTACCGTTGGGCAGGGTCACTTTTGAGGGTTTGATCGCTGCGGTGGGGCATGCAGCGACGGCCAGCGGAATTTCGCAAACCTTGTCCAGGTATTCATGGTCAAGCATGGGCGGTTTTCTGTGATAGCCGAGGATGGCGATATCAGAGCAGTGAACCGCGCCGCACATGTTCAGGCAGCATGCCATGGAGACACGAAGCTGAGCCGGCAGTTTCATCTGCTGGAAATCATCAAAAAGCGCATCCATGGTAACCTTTACGGTACCGGAAGCATCCGTGGCAGGGGTATGGCAGTGAATCCACCCCTGGGTGTGAACGATGTTGGTCACGCCGGCACCGGTACCGCCGATGGGGAATTTCTGGGAACCACCAGCAAACTTTCTGGAAGCCAGATCGTTCTTCAGGGGCTCTACTTTATCCTTGGAGTCAACCATGAACTCAATGTTGTTACGGGTGGTGAAACGTACATACCCGTCACAATGTTTGTCTGCAATGTCGCAAATTTCATTGATGTGTGTGGTGGACATCAGACGGCAACCGCCAACCCTTACGGTGTAGACTTCATCTCCGGAATCGGCAACATGAACCAGCACGCCGGGTTCCAGGATTTCATGATGATCCCATTTGCCTTTATTGTTTGCGATAACAGGAGGATAAAAGTCGTGATAGTCTCTGGGACCGATGTCGGTAATTCTGTTTTCCATCGGTTTTTGGGGGTTATACCCTGTAGAAATAAATGCCATTATGATTCTCCCTTTTTATCTTAAGTGATGTTTTCTGAATTCGTCAACGTCACGTTCCCAGCCACCCGGCACTTCGTCTTCTTTCCAGAAGATGTAGGGGTTGGTTCTCGGGTAGGCAACATGCTGGGGCTGAGCTTCAATGCCGGTTACTTCGAGAAGTTTCTGGAAGCCCTGGCGCATGATCAGCTCACCAAGACGCTCACGGTTCTTGCCTTCTTCCATCCACCAATCCCAGATGTTTTCAATGATTTCTGTAATTTCTTCGTAATCATTATCGGCATTGACTTCAACAAAGGGAACCAGCAGTGAACCCATCTGGGCACCGT
Organism: Desulfobacter latus; assembly: GCF_013389365.1. GTDB lineage: Bacteria > Desulfobacterota > Desulfobacteria > Desulfobacterales > Desulfobacteraceae > Desulfobacter > Desulfobacter latus. The sequence continues at coordinate 104,219 of NZ_JACADJ010000002.1, read as the reverse complement.
CGAGGATCGGCGCCTTGGCACCGCAGAGAATGGACAGACCAGTCTCTTTACCAATCTTCAGGGCTCTAGGCATAACATTGATACAGTGCATGCAGCGGGTGCAGTGTTCATCATTAATGGTCAATTCTTTGTTTTCAAACTTCATGCAGCCTGTGGGGCAAAGGTTGATAACTTCTTTTTCAATGTCAAAGGGGCCCCAGTCTTTACCTTTGTGGGCACCGGCATTGGCAGGATATGCGGGATCTTGTTCAACATATTTGTTAACTGCGTCCTGATCAATACGGATATTGTCTTTCCAGGTACCGATGAAAGACATATCGGAACGTGCGATGGATGCAACACAGCAGTTGGGGCAGCCGTCAAATTTGAACTTAAACTTGTACGGGAAAGCCGGACGATGCAGCTCATCCTGATATTCGTTGGTCAGGAAATGGCAAAGTGCGGCGGTATCATAGCAGGAATATTCGCATCTGGACGTACCAAGACAGTCAGCAGGCGTTCTAAGGTTAGAACCGGAACCACCCAGATCCTGGTTGAAGTCATGGGTCAGTGTCCAGAACACTTCTTCCAACTGGGGAGTGGTGGTACCCAGCAGGATGATATCGCCGGTGGCGCCATGCATATTGGTTACGCCGGAACCCCTGAAATCCCACAGGTCAGTCAGTTGTCTGAGATATTCAGTGCTGTAATATTTACCGCAGGGCTGGTTTACACGCATGGTGTGAAAATGCTCAACACCGGGGAACAGATTGGGCTGATCGCAGTAACGGCCGATAACGCCGCCGCCGTAACCGAATACACCAACGATGCCGCCGTGTTTCCAGTGGGTCCGCCCATGTTTGTAAGAAAGTTCTACAACACCAAGAAGGTCGTCTACACAATCCTGGGGGATCTGGAATTCAACGCCTTTTTCGTTTTTGGCTCTGACTTCTGCCTGTTGTTTCAGGTCAGAAACAAAGCTAGGCCACGGGCCGTTTTCCAGCTCGTCCAAGAAAGGAGTTTCATGCTTAGCCATTTACTTACCTCCGTTAAAAGTTGATTTACATGCAACAATGAAAAGATTTTCCAAACTTTTCACCAATATTCTTTTTTCCTATTCATTTTAAAACGTTAGTGAAAAATAAACGCTTTAAATCAGACATTATAAGCAAATAAACATAGCTGATATAGAATTTATACGTCCGCATGTCAATAAAAACCTGTCATCGCAGGTGTGATTATACGCTCCGGTGGGGGGAAAGCTCATCCAGAAGTGCCGGGTTGACTTCAAAACCCAAATCCACGGCAATATCACAATGCTTGATGGCTTGTTTGTAATCTTTAAGTTCAAGATAGGCCACTGCCAGGTTGTTATGGGCAATGGGAAATTTGGACTGCACAGAGAGGGCCTGAAGATTGGCCTTGATCCCCTCTTCCACCAATCCTTTCATGAAGTAAGCCGTTCCCAGGGTGGTATAGGCTTGAACAAAATTTTTGTTATGGATAATGGCTTTTTTTAAATTTTTAATTGCCTTGTCCACCTTTTCCTCGTCTTCCTTAGGATTTTTGCCGTCCACCAGCTGCAGCAGAACAAAACCCATATTGGCATAACCTTCTGCAAAGCCGGCCCGGGCTTTGGTGGCCCGCTGGTTGAACCGGAAACACCCCTCAATGTCTCCCCGTTGAAGGCAAATCCCGCCAAGCTGAACATAGGCCTCTGCCAGGGTGGGGCTGCAGTCAATGGCATCATGGAGCTCTTGTTCTGCTTCCGCAAACTCCTGTTTTCCAATCAGCGCAACAGCCAGGTTATAGTGAGTTGTGCCACATTCGGCATTTTGGACCAGTGCTTGCCTGAGCCGTGCGATTTGCTCGTCTGCATTTTTGGGCAAATTTTTGGAATCGGCCATTTATGTCTCCTTTGGCTCTTTATATGACTTTATCATTGTGTTTAAACAAAATTTTAATATAATAAATTCTTTTATTCGGGTGTCAAGGTCTTTCGGGAAAACTTAAAATGCCTGCCCGGTAAGGCCCATGATCAGATTTAATTCTGATCATGGGCCTAAAGCATTGACACAACATTTTTTTTTGGCAAATTGTTTTATCCGCGCATGCAGCGCAAATAACCATCAGGAGTTTTTAAGTTATGAAACAAGGATGCTACACAGCACTCATCACCCCGTTCACCCCGGCAGGAGATCTGGACCGGGACGGCCTGTCCGGGCTCATCGATTTTCAGATTGAAAACCGGATTACCGGAATTCTTGCCACCGGCACCACTGGTGAAAGCCCGACATTCAAATGGGACGAACATAATTTAGTTATTGATCTGATTGCCAAACAGACCAAGGGTAAATGCAAGTGCATCGCCGGCACCGGCTCAAACAACACGGATGAAGCATTAGCCGGCACATCCCATGCTGCGGAACAGGGTGTGGACGCTGTCCTTCTGGTGGACCCCTATTACAATGGGCCGTCCTCCCTTGAAATCCGTCGGGAATATTATGAGCTCGTGGCAAGGGAAATCGCGGGGATGACTATTATTCCTTATATCATACCGGGACGTACCGGTGCGCAAATGCTGCCCCAGGATCTGGCCATACTTGCGGACAACTGTGCCAATGTCACCAGTGTCAAAGAAGCCACCGGAAATATAGACAACATGCGGCTGACCCGAAAACTTTGCGGGGACGGTTTCAATATCTTTTCCGGGGACGATGCCCTGGTCTGCCAAATCATGGCGGATGAACAGATCCGGGCCTGCGGGGCCATTTCCGTCATGTCAAACATTGCGCCGGCAACCATGACCCAAATGGTTGAACTGCTCAACCAGGGTAAAACCCAAGAGGCCCTTGCCCTTCAGACCGCATTGTCTCCTTTGCTGGATCTTGTGGTCATCACCACTGAAGAGGAAAGCAAGTACGGGCCTGTCACCTGCCGGGCCAGAAATCCCTTGCCCTTGAAAACCATGATGCAGATTCTTGGCATGCCGTGCGGCCCCTGCCGGGCACCCTTGGGGAAAGTCACCCGAAAAGGCTTTGATCTTGCGCTTTCCGCATTAAAAAAAGTGCAGGCGGACAATCCGGAAATTCTTGCGCCGGCAGCCGCTTTCTTTAACCTGGATATCGATGCCCGGCTGAATGATTCGGCGGTTCATGAAAACCTATGGTATGATAATTATTAAATAACACAGGCGCGCTACATAAAATTTTCTGTGGCGCGCCGGTTTACTTTATGCATTATTCTTTAGCAGCTGTTGCGTCCCCGTTTTTCTCTTTCGTATTAAACATCTCCTCTCCGGTATGAAAAAAGGTGGTTTTCAGCCATTCAAATCCAAACTGGAGCAATTTTACGTCATCATCCTTAATCTGAGCCACGCGTTCTTCCGGGATGTTGTACCTGGTAAGAAAAGAAGATTCAAACACGAACTGTTTAAATTTATCGATATTATAGCATACCATAAAAAACATCTGCTTGGCCTGTTCGGACAACTTCATACTGGACGGTAACGATTTTTTACGGACCATGAGATCCAGCCAGCCGTCATTGACCTCATCGCGCAGATCCACGCCCTGGTCTTCACGCCATTCCGCTACGGTCCATTCGTCGGGTTCATCAAAGCCTTTGCAATGGGGCTCCTTGATCATGAAAAAAAATTCGTCTTTATCATCTTTATCACCCTGCTCTCCGGAATAACTCAAAGATCCCACACCAAGGGGATAGTACCGGCAAGTGGTCGGCCGGTCTTCGTAAATCATGCATCCCTCTTTGTCCCGGACAAACGGGCAGGACTTGCGCTCATCATCCAGAAGTTTAAGCGTGACCACAGGCAAATCCGCTTTTTCAAGAAGCTGGGGCGTGGTAAATATGGACAGGAATTTCTCCGAATCTATATCCAACTTTTTGCGCATGGTTAAAATATCATAGGGGGTGAGCATAATATCAATTCCCCTGCAGCATTCGGTAAAACAGGACACACCTTTATGACATTTAAATTTGAACCGGCTTTTAAGGTTAAGTTGCTCCGGCGGAATTTCCGCCCGGATCCGGTTTGCATCGGTCTTATTTTCAGCGTTCATTCACTATTTCCTTATCAATTAATAACAAGCAATACAAAGGGCAGAAACTATACTGGAAATACGCAATAATGTCAATCGGATAGCAAGACCTTCCCTGTGAAAGCATCTGTAACGCCTGTGGGATTGTTCACTTTAGGTTTGACACAATTGTCCTGCTCCTCTAAAAACAAAGTAGTTTGAACATAAAAAACTTCAACAAGATATTCGGGTCTGTTCTGACAGGCCCTTCCCCGAACAGCAGGAAAAATTTCAGTATCAAACATTCAAGGAGGCATTATGAAAGTAAAAAAAGCGGTATTTCCGGTAGCAGGTCTCGGCACCCGGTTTATCCCGGCGACCAAGGCCATGGCCAAGGAGATGCTGACCGTGGTGGACAAACCAATTATCCAGTATGCTGTTGAAGAGGCGTTTGACGCCGGCATTGAACAGATCATTTTTGTCACGGGCCGGGGCAAAAAGGCCCTGGAAGACCACTTTGACCGCAGTTATGAATTAGAAACCATGCTCAAAACCAAGGGAAAAACAGACCTGCTGCGGCAGATCAATGAACTGGTTCCCAGAACCGGCACCATTGTATACACCCGCCAGCATGATCCGCTAGGGCTTGGCCATGCCATCTGGTGCGCCAGGGACATTGTGGGGGACGAGCCCTTTGCCGTGCTTCTGGCCGACGATATGATCCAGACCCAGGACAAGCCGGTACTTTCTAAAATGGTAGAAAAATTTGAACGCTTCCGGGCCTCCATTGCCGCTGTTATGGAAGTGGAAAAGGATCAGACGGATAAATACGGCATTCTGGATACAGGCCCGTTAGAAGAGGATATGGTAAAAATCAATGACATGGTGGAAAAACCCAAACCCGAAGAGGCGCCGTCCAACCTGGCCATTGTGGGCCGGTACATTCTTACCCCGAAAATATGGGAATATCTTGGAAAAAAACAGACCGGTGCCGGCGGCGAGATCCAGCTCACGGATGCGATGAAGGGACTGTTAACCGAACAGCCGATCTTTGGATATAAATTCAAGGGCACCCGGTTTGACTGCGGGGACAAGGTTGGATTTCAAATGGCCAATCTCTCCTACGCTCTTGAACGGCCGACAATGCGCGACCAACTTCTTGATTTCATAAAAACGATCAAGACTGAGCCTTGATTCTCAGCTGCTTTTATACCGTGAATACAAGGACATCACCCTTTGTACATAAGTCTGGGTCTCTTTATAGGGCGGAATATTCTTATATTTGTCCACAGCCGAAGGGCCCGCATTATAGGCAGCAAGCGCCAAGGCAAGTCTTTCATTATACCGATTGAGCATCCGCTTCAAATACCGGGTGCCGCCCATGATATTCTGGGACGGATCAAAGGGGTTTGAGATATTCAGGGCGGCATTGTTCCGGGGCATGATCTGCATAAGCCCCCGGGCCCCTTTACTGGACACGGCCCTGGGGTTAAAACCGGACTCCGCATGAATTACGGCCTTGATCAATGCGTGGTCCACACCAAAAGCCCTGGCAGCGTTGAGAATAATATTATCGTAGACATCAGGCCCGGCCTTGAATCTTCTTGTCCGGGTCTGTACCCTGCCTACCCTCTTTTCCTTGAGATAAAGGGTATACCCTTCGTCCGTAGGCGTATTGGTAAAATGCACCACCCCATCGGCGTCAATATACCGGTATATATCCCCCAAGGCTGTGCAGGGGTACATCATACACAGGCATATAAAAAGAAAGAATGCCGCCCAAGGATGCGGAAACATTATCTTCCTATTTCTTTTTGCCCTTTTCAACCCGATCCCTGTACGCTTTTAATGCAAGTTTCTCCGGAAATTTAGGGTTGGCCACGTATCGACCGGTATTTTCAAGAAATGCATTTACCAGATTTTCCAGCACGGCATCCTTTTCATGATCCATGATCATGTTGCGTTCCAGCCGGTAACGATATTCAATGGGAGATCCTAATGTATCCAAAATATCATTAAATTTACTATCAGACAACGGCTCAGATGCGAACAATGACGCTTCCACAGGAATCTTCATTGTCGCGGTCATAATCACGACCCAGGCATCTGCCCCGATTTTTCTTGAATCGTCAAAAATTTCAAGGCAGTGGCCATGGTTGAATTCTATTTTTTTATAAGGTGTCGGTTCCATTTTCAAATTTTTGCTTTGCTGATTCTCGATGATCGAGTGATTGTTATCACATGTTTTGGGAAAAATTTAAAATAATTCCAGTTGAATATCCCTGGATTTTTGTTTTTTAACCCGCTTTTTTGCCTTTTTATACCGGGCCAGTTCCGTTTCAATATCATCAACAAAACAGGACCGGATTCTTTGCTGCTCCCGGCCGAATATGCGTCTTTTTCGTGCATATGTCAAATAGAGCATCTCCTTTGCCCGGGTCATGGCCACATAAAAAAGGCGGCGTTCTTCATCCGGATCTTCCACGCTTTTTCCGTCCCGGGCAAAGGGGATCATGCCGTTCTCGCACCCTGTAAGAAAAACCACTGGAAACTCAAGACCTTTGGCCGCATGTATGGTCATCAAGGAGACCTTTTCAACCCGTTTGTCCAGAAAATCAGGGTCCTGATCCAGCCTTAAGGCGTCCAGAAGATCACAAGGAGAGGGATACCGGTCTGCCAGCGTGTTGAGCCGCTGCCATGCGGCTGCCAGTTTCTCATCGGTTTGGCCCAGGGCCGCGATATCGAGCCAGCCACCCAAGGTACCAAGCAGCGCGGACGTGTCCACGGGGTCTGAAAGCGCCTCAATCCCGGGTAAAAACTGCGCAAACTGCTGTCGGTCTGCGTCACTGCCACGGTTAAGAAAAATCCGCACCAGGGCTAACAGATCTTTTATGCCTGCCATGTGGATCCAGTGCTCCCGATCTGCGGTCTGAAAAGGAATGCCGGCCTTCTCAAAAGCCTTGACAAAGGCCAGAGCCTGCTGCCGGGTGCGGTAGAGAACGGCAAAATCGGAAAAGGCATATTCCCTGTCCCCCCCGGAATCCGGACCCGTACCCTTATCCATGGACAGAAAAGAGAGTCCCCCGACACCTTTTTCAATGATTTTTCCCACGGCAACCGCTTCGGCGCTTTCGCCGGCCGTTTCATTAATCGAAATTTTTTGTTTGCCGTCAACGCTTGCATAAATTTTATGTGCCTCATTTTTCACCTCATCGCCGGTACAAATGACTTGAAAAGAGGCGTCCAGGATGGTTTGAGTGGATCGGTAATTTTGACGCAGGCGGATCTTTTCACATCCGGGAAAATCCTGTTCAAACCGGTTGAAAAACCGGCTGTCCGAGCCTCTGAACCCGTAGATGGACTGATCGGGGTCCCCAATTACAAAAATGTGACTGTTTTCTGCAAGAAGTCTCACCAGCCGATACTGGCCCAGGTTCAGGTCCTGGTACTCATCCACAAAAATAAATTTATACTGTTCTCGCACCTGTTCCAGCAGGCCCGCATCCTGGGAAAAAAGCCTGAAGCAGATGAAAATCAAATCTTCAAAATCCGCCAGACCGCGTTCCTGAAGAGTCCGGTCATAGGCTTCGTACACCTCGGGCCATATCGGATCAAAATCTTCAATGGCGTTATCTGTTGCGTCCCCCTGACGTTCATCACCAGGTTCCTTTAATTGCTGCTTTTGGCGGCTGATCCAGGCATCCAGTTTTGACACGATTCTTTTGGGTACCTTTTTTTCGCCCGTCACTGCTTTGGCAGCCCGTGCCAGCACCTCCAGACGCAGATCGTCTTCCATAAGCCCGCGCTTGAAATCTGAATAACGCTTAAGCATTTGAAGGCAAAAGCCGTGAAATGTGGCCGCCGTAACAAGCTGACCGCCCTGGGGAATAAAGGATTCAATCCGGTCGGCAAGTTCGCCGGCCGCCTTATTGGTAAAGGTCAACGCCAGGATATTTTCAGGCGCTGCCTTGTTTTCCCGAAGCAGCCAGGCGATTCTGGCCGTAAGGGTACGGGTTTTTCCCGTGCCCGGTCCTGCCTGGATCACCACGGCCCTTGATGGGGATTTAACCGCCCTGCCCTGCTCCGGGTTCAGCCCGTCCAGGATATGTCCGGGAACAACCGGGGGCACGGTCTTTTCTTTTTCAGTTGAAGGCGATGCTGCATCTTTGCTTTGGGGCTTTGGGCGGGAACGCTGTGCGCCGTCACTTGTTTTTGGGGCTTTTTTACGGGGCAAAGGCGCGCCAAACAAGCTTTCTTCGCCCTGGAGATGCGCTTTTTCCTCCCGGGTAAAAATATTGACCTGTCCATACTCACCGTCATACCCGGGATCAATGTGAATATCCCCGTCTCTCACCTTTTGTATGGCCCGGGCCAGTAAGGGCACACCAGCACGTTCAATGATTTCAAGCGAAAGCTCTGTGAGAATGGCAAGTTCCGGCCCCAGGGCATTGACAGCCTTATCATAATGGGTTTTGACCTTTTTGGTATTGGGACCCACCCCCAAAATCTGGGATAAAATATCAGCCAGGGGCACCACATAGGAATAGGGATGCCGGTTTTCTGGTTTAAACCCCTCAGGTCTGTCGGCCAACTCCCGAACCCGGTAAAGGACCCCCAGGGTCAGGGGTTTCCCGCATTCAGGACAAATCCCACCCAGCGCCGCAGTCTCATCGGGATTGAGACATACCCCGCATTTGCGATGGCCGTCATAGTGGTATTTTCCCTGGTGGGGATACATATCCAGGGTGCCTTTGTAGGCGTTCAGATCATGGGTTTCAAGGGCACGTCGCACCGCATCAAAGGTTAGATCCGTATCAAACACCGACGCATTGCGGCCCATAAATTTTGGGGAATGGGCATCGGAATTGGATATCAGCCGGACCCTGTCCAGATCTTTCACCCGCCAGTTCATGGGCGGGTCTGATGACAGGCCGGTCTCACAGGCAAAAATATGGGAACTTAAATCACCAAAGCATTCCTCAATGGTATCAAACCCGGACTTGGACCCGAACATGGAAAACCACGGGGTCCAGATATGGGCCGGGATGAAAAAACCCTGGTCGGATGTTTCCAGCATGATCTCCAGCAGATCCCTGGCATCCAGCCCCAGAATGGGCCGGCCGTCGGATTTGATGTTGCCGATGGCATCCAGGCGGGCATTGAATTTTTTTACTGTATCCAGATCCGGCATATAGATCAGGTTATGGTTTTTGCGGACCCTTGCGTCCTTTTTATATATATTGGAAATCTCAGACTGAAGGATAAAACGCACAGGCCCTTTGCACGAAGCCGGTACATCGGCGTCAATCTGTCTTGCAATTTCATCTTTCAATGCAAACAGCCCGGGTTCGGCAGGCTCAAGCTTTGTCTCTATCTCCCGGATCCAGGCAGGATGGGTAAAATCCCCTGTGCCCACCAGGGTAATGCCTTTCACCTGGGCCGTGTGGTAGATATGTTCCAGATCCAGATTTTTGGCTGTGGCCCGGGAATATTTTGAATGGATGTGCAAATCTGCTATAAATCTCATGAAACTTGTCCGTGGATAATTATTTAATGTCAGGTTATTATGTACATGATTTGCCCTTAATTTAAAACCTGAATTCTGATAAGTATCAAACGAGACCGGTAACCCACCCAAGCCAACTGGAGGACAATTATGGACAACACGACAAAAGAACAAATCAAGGCATGGACGCCTTTGGGACGCCCAACCTTAGGCATTGCAGACACAGAACATCCCGAGCAAAAAACCTTCAAGGCGTTTGCTCGCCAATGGCAGGAGATCTCGGATTCCATATCCTGGACGCCCAGCAATAGACCTGCGGATCTGCCCGGCTTTTTCCTGAAAAAAAATATTCTATATTCCGCCCTGCCCCTGGAACGTGAACTGTCACCTTTTTTAAAAGGCCTGAACGCTCTTGACAAACCGAATCCGGGTGATGGTATTCAAAAAACATTGGATAATATCGAAGCGCCCTGCCGGCTGACCCTGTATATTGCCCTGCAATGCCCCCACTGCCCGGGAATGGTTGAGCGGCTCATCCCCCTTGCAGGTGCCTGTGAAAACATTCACCTTCACATCATTGACGGTTCCCTGTTCCCTGAAAAAGCCCAGAAAGATAAGGTCATGTCCGCCCCCTGCCTGATTCTGGATGATGATGCCGCCCGGTGGACCGGGGCTGTGACGGAAGAAGAAATTCTGGACATGATCGTCAACAAGGAGAGCATGGATCTGGATACAATGGCCCTGAAAACCATACTGGAGGATGGCCGGGCAGAGTGGATCACCGGACAGATGCTCGCGGCCGACCGGTTGTTCAAAGGATTTTCCGGACTGCTTCTTCACGACACCTGGTCTGTGCGTTTAGGGGCCATGGTGGTGGTGGAAGCCCTGGCCGAAGAGGCGCCGGCCCTGTGTGCTGAGCTGGAAAAAATTTTAATTGAGGCATTCAGCACCAAAGATGTTCCTGTCCAGGGTGACATTTTATACGCACTGGGAGAAATCGGCACCCCTGATACCCGGGACTGGATCGCCGCCCATCAGGCGGCGCTGTCCCACGAAGATCTTAAGGATGCGGCAGCAGATGCAATTCAATCTATTGAGGACAGGTTTAGTCTCTAAAAAATAAATTCAGGGAATCACCTATCTAAGGAATGAGACCGAAATAACTTAACCTGGGAGCGCAGGCGTCCCGCCTGATAGGAACGTCAATTCCTCTGGTGAAGTGTAGCGCCTCTTTAAATAAGCTCTGAAAGGTTAAAACTTTTTGATTCGTTAATTGTTATGATGAATCTTTTCATCAGCTCTTTGTCAAAACAATGCGCCATGCCCCGATCTCTTAACTTCAGCCTTACCTCGACTCTTTTTTTTGCTTCCTCTTCCAGCATCATCCGTTCTTTGAGTCTTTGTATTTTTACGTCACGCTCATTTCTTACGATTGCTTCAATTGGCGCTTTTTTATTCTGTCGAGCCTCTTGTTCAAACTTATTAAGCACTTCAACCTGGGGATTCTCACCCATCATAATTCTCAAGGCTTCAAAAGGAGTTTTCGCCTTTTTATAAGGTCGTTCGGCAGTAAGAGCTTCGAACACATCTATGATATGAATCGCTTTTGCAATTAATGGAATCTGATCTCCTTTTAATCCACAAGGATAACCGCTGCCATCTTCACTTTCATGATGGTATAAAATCGCCTGCATGGCAAATTTAGGCAACCCGCTCTCAAATAAAAGACTTAGCGAATAAGATGTATGGGACTGAACAGTTATATATTCAAGGTTATCCAGTTTTCCCCTTTTGTTGAGAATATTCTCCGGGATTTTTATCTTACCGATATCATGCATAAAACCTGCAACGGTTGCTTTTATCAGCAAACTCTTTAAATCAAGATCATAAGATGCTTTAAACAGATCTTTGTTGGCGTTAATGAATGCTGCAAGAATCCAACCGACTTTAATTGAATGCACATGGGTGTTATAATCATGCCCGATCAGTTCTGCAAGACATTCAAGAGAGTTTGAATCAGAAATAAAGTCGATCACCTGAGAAACAAGCTTTTCAACTTTTTCAATAGCTTTGGGACTAATAACAGAATCATTGTAATGGGAATCAAACACGTCTTTTATCACATTGGTGCTAACTTGAGTAAAGACTTTTGTTTTCTTTTTTGTTTCCAACTTGTCGAGCATGAGTATATAACCAAGATTTTCTTTGATGTGCGCTTCATATGATGTCAGGTGTTTCTTGTGAATATAAACAACCTTCCAGGATTTTAGTAACTTGATAACCGTTTCAATCGGTGTTGAATCAAAATCCATGATTAGGCATCGGAATCGATAAAGATTATCTTTTTTCGGATATCTTTCAAAGATAGCAAATTCTTCTAAATATTCAGGATTAAGCATTAGCGGGTCGATAGGATAAAAGGAGCTGCCATCGTCAAAATACTCTGTTTTTAAATCCATTCGCTATTCCTTTTGCAGTAACTTACAAATTGTCTTTTTATTATTACGGTAGCGGTTGTATAATGGTATTTATGCTCTCGCCCCGACCCATTTCAAAACAGCCTTTAATAGCAGATGAATATGGGTGCTGGGTGCTGGGTGCTGGAAATTCCATGAACTTATTCACCCAGAATTTGGATTATCGAGATATTGTTTATGGGGACAATGCGTTTTTCGATCTGGGTTGAAAAGAAAATGTATTTCCTTGCCTTGACATTTTTTAATACCAGATGGGTTCCTGTTTCCGACAAACCGGCAACATCCGCTTTTAAAAACGACTTGGTATTCAGTGCGGCATCTTTTTCCTTGAATACCAGTTTGACTGTTTTGCCCACCAGATTGAGATAGTCACCCACTTTTTCCAGTTTGAGCAACCCGTCTATTTTCAATTGCGCTTTTTTTGTCATGAGACAGCCTTTGTTTTTCGACTTCTTGTTATTTTTTCGGGCTTCATCATATTCAGCCATGAATGAGAAATTGGGTGAGATTACAGCAAATTTTTCACCACTCGACATAGAATTATGCAAGATAAGCCCTCCAATTCTGGTCTTTTTGACATCTTCCAGGAGGCAACATTACTCTTGAAATACGCAAAAATCAAATGAATTTAGATTCTTAACGATGAATCGTCAGCTAATTGTAGGGGCAGACCACCGTGTCTGCCCTAACGAGGGCAACCACAGAGGGATTGCCCCTACGAAAAATGGTCAAGAATAGAATCAAGCCGGATATTTCAATGATCGGTATAAAAAATGATGCGTCAGCACTGCAGTTCAGGAACAGGCATTGACAATTCCCACCCATATTCATAAAGTCAGATCAATTTAACCGAACCGGCCGAACAGCGCCCTTTTAAAAGGAGAAAATATGAAAGCGCCCAGGACCTGCGTCAGCCCCCAAGGGCGGTTTGTGGTGGGAATCCATGCGCCTGAATTTACTGTGGATAATTTCAGGCACAAGACCATTAAAGATATGCTTGGCCGCCTTCCTGACGGCGGGCCTGTGGAAAATTCGACCAATTTTCCCCAGGGCCAGATCCGGACAGACGCAGCGGATCGAATTTATGAAATCGCCAATGCGTTTCCATTCCGGGGAAGCACCTTTATCAATTCAGCCTGGGCGGACCGCAAGGCAGAGCGTCCTGATACCATAAAGCTTCCCCCCCGGCCGGACTGCTCCTTCACCACTTGCCTGGAACAATGGCAAAAGGACAAGGGGGTGCCGCAAGCGTCTGTGACCGAACTGCCGGCACGGCTTCCCCGCCCCCTGAAACTGGCCCTGGCCCAGGCATCTACGGACCCGGCGGATCTTTGTGCCCTTGCCGGTCTTGCCTGCGACTTTGTGTATGATAAGGGAGAAGACCAGCCCCCCACGGGTGTTGCCTTTGAAAAAAACGATCAAGGCAGAATCTTCCCGGTCATCCACGACCATGATCTTTATGATGTGCTTGGCAACAACCCGGCCCTGCCCGATGCCTATAAAGAAGTAATGGTCCTCAAACCCGGCATCCAGGGGAACAGCCCCATTGTGGGAGAAAGCCTGGACAATACCCATGTGTTTGAATATATGCGGGCCAACTCATATATTCCCTGGGGCCATTATGCCGACAACATGGCCAATGACCGGATCCGCTACCGGGCCAATGACCTGACCCCGTCTGATATGACAGGTATCCGGCATCTGTATTACCAGCGCATCTATGTACGCGTTGCCCGGATGCTTGGTGTGACGTTGCCGGCAACAGGCCGGTCTTTATCCTCTGATGAACTTGAGTCACTGCGCATGAAGATCACGGAAGCCCCGGCATCGGCTGATCACAGCCCACTGGACAAAGATGCGCCCGTTTTCACCGGGGCGTTATGGGGATGGAATTTCGGATTCGGGTTTGCCCAGTCCGGACACCGGCTGCATGCCTCTCACCAGATGATCCACCAGCAAAACGCCATGATTCCGGAACGTGTCCCGGACAGTGACGGCAAGCCATATGCCTGCTTTGCCTGTGGAGATCTTGTGGCTGACTTTATCCAGGATTACAAAGCCGCCCACAACGCAGATTTTTTCACCGCCTTTATCAAGGCCATTCGAAACAACCGGCGAACGGACATGAACCCGGACGGCCCCAACGACCTGGTGGTATGGGAAAATGACAAGGTCATGCTTTTTGCTCCCAAGGCCCAGGTGAGTGAATGGGAGCTGATGCTGATGACCAAAGCCCCCTGCCCCCATGTGCTTTGTGCCGATACCGCAACCCGTAATGCCCTGGACACCGGCATCCACATCGCCATCCAGACCCTGGAAACATTAGGCGCACAGATGGTCACAAGCGTAGAATTTTCAGGCCGGTTTAACAGCCCGGTCACGGGACAGCACCTTGTGTATTCGTTTGTCCCACGGCTGCCCTATGCGCCGGGCACCTTTTCCGAAGCCCAGATGCGTTTTATCGGTGGATGCTATCCAGAAGATTTTTCCTTTGCCTGCCGGAAGGTACTATCGCTCTGATGACCGAAGAAACAACCCTGTGATTCCATATTTTTTAAGGAAAACCCTGTGATAAAAAATCTGAACTATCTGCGGCTTTTACCGTCATCCCAAAGTGCCATGTGCTACACCCTGATCGCGTTGATATTGATTTTCAGCGGTAATGCGGCCAATGCGTCAGACAAAATATCCCTGCAGCTGGCATGGAAACATCAATTCCAGTTTGCCGGATACTATGCCGCGCACCATAAGGGGTATTATCGCCGGGCCGAACTTGACGTTTCCATCGTTGAAGGCGGTGTCGGCAAGTTTGCCAGAGAAGCGGTTCTCAGTGGTCGTGCGCAATATGGGGTCGCCGGCGCCGAACTGCTTTTGCACCGTAAAGACGGCGACCCTTTTGTCGTACTTGCACCTGTTTTTCAGCATTCGCCCTCGGTGCTTTTGGCCAGGAAAGATTCAGGCATCGTTAACCTTCAAGGCCTTATAGGCAAAAAAGTGATGCTGCTGCCCGGGAATAAAGACGCCGATATACTGGTGGCCTTTTTGAACGAAGATATATCGCCTGATAAATATCAACGGATCGATCAATCCTATAACCTTGAAGACCTTATTCAAAAGCGGATCGACGCGGTGAGTGCCTATGTGACGAATGAGCCCTGGCAAATGCGGCAAAAAGGTGTGGCACCGATGGTCATCTCCCCCATGGTTTACGGCGTGGATTTCTACAGTGATTGTCTATTTACCACAGAAAAAGAAATTAAATCGCATCCCAAACGGGTACAAAAATTTTTACATGCCTCTTTGCTTGGTTGGGAATACGCCATGGACCATCCCCAGGAAATTATTAACTTACTTGTGGAACGCTACAAAGTAAATAAGACCAAAGAACATCTGCAGTATGAAGCCCGGGAAATTAGAAAAATTATGATGCCTGATCTTGTTGAAATCGGACACATGAATCCGGGACGATGGCAGCACATCAAACGAACATACGAAAAACTGGGATTGATTGATGCCGCTTTTTCACTGGAGGGCTTTCTCTATACACACTATAAGCCAGACGATAAACAGATCAAACAGATTCTATCCGGTGCACTGGGCGTCATTGGTTTATTTGCTGTTGGTTGCGGGGTCTTATTTCTATTTAACCGGAGACTGGCAGCAGAAATTAAAGAACGCAAACAGGCCCAAAAAGAGATGGCAAGGCAAAAGGAAAGAGCTGAACAATATCTGCGTGTGGCAACGGTTATGTTTGTCAGCCTTGATCTTGACGGTAACGTCAATATGGTCAATGAGAAGGCCTGCGCCATATTGGAATGCAATAAAGAAGAGATTATCGGCCGGGACTGGTTTGATCTGTTTGTGCCTGACTCTGTGCAATATGATGTTAAAATTCTGTTTAAAAACATGATTAACGGCAATATCACCGGCTCGGAGTATTATGAAAATGAAATCATGACCTCAAAAGGGGAAATAAGATATATTGCCTGGCATAATACCACGGTCCGGGATGACCATGGGAAGATTGTCGGTGTACTATGTTCCGGTGAAGATCTTTCCGAAAAACGAACGCTGCAGGAACAGCTGATCCATTCACAAAAAATGGAATCCATCGGCAGCCTTGCCGGTGGGATCGCCCATGAATTCAACAATATACTTACAATCATTATCATTAATAATGAAATGAATATGCGCGAACTGTCCGAGTCAAATCCGGCCCTGCGGCGTGCAAAGAGAATCGAAGTGGCCGGGATACGGGGTAAGGATGTCGTGAAACAGCTTTTGACCTTCAGCAGGCAGGACAGCCCCACCCAACAGATCATTGACATGAGATCTATTGTGCAAGAGGCCATGGAACTTATTCGCTCATCAACACCGGCAAATATCGAAATTCAACTGAACATCGCAAAAGAAATTCACCCAATTTGGGGGAATGGAACGCAGATCAACCAGGTTATTATCAATTTGTGTAGAAATGCGATTGATGCAATGCCCGATATGGGTGGTCTTCTAACGGTGGCGCTGTTCAACGAAATTGTGGCAGACGGTTTTGTCAGGCCCCACCCCGCCTTAAAGCCAGGCAACTATGCAAAATTAGTTGTTACTGACAACGGCATTGGGATGGAGGAGAAGACTCTGAGCCGCTTGTTTGAACCATACTATACAACAAAACCAATCGGCAAGGGAACCGGTATCGGGTTAGCGGTTGTTCATGGGATTATCAAGAGACATCAAGGGTTTATAGATGTTCATAGTCAGATAGGCCGGGGGACGACGTTCACGCTTTTTTTCCCGGCTTATGAAGCAAACCGGCCGGTGCAGGAGGGCACAGCGCAAGTGGTTTATCCCAATGTCACCATTGACCCGGATCAGTTAAAAATGGATTAGCTATGTTTGATTACCCCTTATATCTAAAACAGCTGACAGCAGGAGAACCGGTCAATAACCCTTTTCTGGATTTTTTACAGATAAAGGTCGAAGCGGTTGAAAAAGGATATGCACGGTTCAGCATGGAAATCCGGCCCGAATTTATCCAGGGTGCCGGCATCATGCAAGGCGGTTTGGGTGTTGCCTTATCCAGTGAAGCAACCGCCCATGCGGTGATGAGTACCCTGGCCCCAGGCGAAAACCTGACAACTATTGAACTGAAAAACAACTTTCTTTCCATGGCGTCCAAGGGACGTCTGATCGCCGAAGCCACGGTGTTCAAACGGGGCCGGACACTTGTTCTTGTGGACTGCATCGTCAAAGATGACACAGGCAAAGATATTTCAAAAAGCAGTGCCACTTTGATGGTGATTCCGCCAAGGAATGAGACCGAAAGAATCTAACCTGGGAGCGCGGGCGTTCCGCCTGCATCGTTACTGCAGACGGGACGCCCGCGCTCCCGGATATAAATTAGCGCCCTTTGGGCGGGCTGTTAGGTGCTGGGTGCTGGGTACTGGGTACTGGAAATTCCTATACTATCACTGTGTGATTTCATAAAACAGAGCTTTGTCGGCAAAGGTTTTGGCGTTCCCTGCATAGTGGTTGGCGGAAGTTTTCATCATCTGCTTAATTTGTTCTTTGTCTTTATAGCTCTTTTTCACCTTTCCCGGAGATCCGATGACAAGGGAGTATGGCGGAATAATTGTTTTTTCCAAGACCACCGCCCCCGCCGCGACAACCGATCCGGTACCGATAACCGCCTCATTCATCACCGTAGCCCCCATACCGATCAGACAATCGTCTTCAATGGTGCAGCCATGGAGACAGCACTGATGGCCGATGGTGACACCGCTGCCCACCGTTAAAGGGACCCCTTCATCCGCATGGCACATGGACAGGTCCTGGACATTTGTCCTTTCACCGATGCTGATTGTGGCTGTATCCCCCCGGATTACCGTTTGAAACCAGACCGATGCGTTCTGGGCGATATGCACATCACCAATGATTTGAGCCGTTGGGGCAATAAATACGGAATCATGAATTTTGGGCTGGATATTTTTGTAGGCGTACAACGTCATTTTATCTCTCCTTTTAATCATTTTATTGAATTTATTCTGTTCAGAGCTTATATTTTTAATTTATTAAAATAATACCTGCCGTTTCAAAAGTACAACCCACAAAAGGAAAAATTAGTTGAAAAAAATAAAGGACAGCTTCCATGGAGAATAAAATAGAAGATCCGGTCAACCAATTTTTGTCTGATGCCCGGTCCAGGGCCCAAACCCATGATATTGACATGCTGGTTTTCGGCAACGAAGCGGCAGACCTGGATTCCGTGGTATCTGCCATCGGTCTTGCCTGGGTGCTGGGAAACGGCAAAAAGCCCTGTGCGGCATTGCCCTTGATCCCCATTAAAAGAGATGATTTCCGCCTGAAAACAGAAAGTCGGTGGGTACTCTCCCAAACAGGCATTGATGCGGACTCCCTTTTTTTCCTGGACGATCTCCTGCCATTAGACGCACTCATGTCCCGGGTCAGGGGATTTGCCCTGGTGGACCATAACCAGCTGGCAGACGGTTTTTCAAAATATGAAAAAAAAGTCAAGATCATCATGGATCACCATGAAGACTTAAACCTATACCCCAATGCCCTGCGCCAAATTGAACCTGTTGGTTCCTGTGCCACCCTGGTAAGCGAAAACCTGATCAATGGTAGTGGAGAGGACGCCGCAAAAAAAATTCCACAAAGCATGGCCGCTCTTTTGTTGGGGACCATTCTGATTGATACCGTCAACCTTACCCCCAACGCCGGGCGGGCAACCCCCAGGGACCATGCCGTGGTAGCGCATTTGCAACCCATCGCCGATCTGGACACAGACAATTTTTACCAGGGAATCCGTGCCGCCAAATCAGACATCAGTGGCATGGACACAAGGGACCTGCTCAGGCGGGACTGTAAAACATTTCGATTCAACAAGGTCAGCTGCACCGTTGCATCGGTACCTTTGGCACTTGAACAATGGATGGTCAGGGACATGAATCTTGCCAAGGGCATTGAAACCTATGCCGGGGAAATGCAGGCGGATATCTTGATGACCATGAACACCCAGCGCACCCCTGAATTTTCACGAGGGATCGCAGTGTTCTGCAAATCCCCCGTTCTTTTCACAACCATTTCCGCCATGCTGGCATCCAACCTTGATCTGGAAGTAATCCCCCCGCCACAGGGTTTTGCGTGCGGCGACGTTCATTTTTATCGCCAAGGCAACTTGAGCCTGTCCAGAAAAAAGCTTGAGCCTATGCTGGATAAATATTTTTGCTCATGATCATCATTTGGACCACCGTGTAGATTGGGTTAAACGAAGTGAAACCCAACATTTTGTAATTGTTGGGTTTCGTTCCTCAACCCAACTACCATAGGCTACCATTGGCCGAAACGATGATCAAGGCCATATTTTTCAAAACTCGAACAACCGTTACTTTACCCTATTGATCTGCTCGGCAAAACAATGAAACTAAAGAGACCAACAAGGCAATTCTAAAATGGGCGCCGCAGGCGCTTCACCTCTTGTTTCTTGTATCCTGTCTCTAGTTTCTTGCTCAAGCCCTGGATATATATTTTCTGGTTTCGGTATTGACCTTGACCATCTCTCCGTTTTCAAGATATTCAGGCACCTGGATTTCAATCCCGTTGGAAAGAGTGGCAGGTTTTGTCCGGGCCGTAGCACTGGCCCCTTTGATGCCCGGCGCAGTTTGTGTGATTTCAAATATAAGGGAGGCGGGGATTTCAATGGCCACCAGATTGCCGTCAATGAACATGCCCATAATATCTTCCATGCCGTCGGTAAGCCATACCAGTTCATCTTCAAGGCTGTCTTCGGCAATCATATACTGCCCGTATTCCACAGTATCCATGAACACATGCAGATCCCCGTCCGGATAGAGATACTGGACAGTTTTTCGTTGCAGATCCACGTCATCAAGCATATCATTGCCTTTATATGTATCTTCATATTTCTGCCGGGTCTTGATACTGCTGAACCGGACCTTGTAAAGGGTGACAGCGCCCCTTGCCGACGGGGTTCTTACATCAATATGTTTAACCAGGTAAGGTTCCCCGCTGATCTCCACCACCTGGCCCTTTTTTAAATCACATGCTTTTGGCATCTTTGCCTCTCCTAAAAAATAAACCTTTGATTGCTTTTATAATAGACATTATACCGATTTTGGCTAACTGTTTGATTTTATTATATTGTCTAAAAACACTCTTCTAATAAAATCAATGGGTTGTGAAAGATCGGTATAATGTCTAATGTACTATTCTTCTTCCGGCTTATGCAGTACCACTAAAGAATCCGGATCACGGTCTACTATTTTCAATGCAACTTTAGCCTGTAATGACAATCCCATTTATCCCCTCCCCCTTGTAACTTTTTGCACAATACTATATCCAGGGGCGCAGTAGTTCAACAACAATTCTAAATTTGTTTAAACTTCGGCAAAAACTTGATCATCAAGTGTTATCAGTTAAAAATGATGGAAAATTTTATGCGAATGGTGTATTTGAAAAGCAAACCATCGCTCCTAAGAAAAATCAAATGGCTGGAATCCCAAAGATTTTGGAGAATTAAATGACACGGACAAATACAACTGACTGTAACAGCCATACCAACGACAGCAATAACATTAAAAAATTGAAACGTGGTTTTGCCTACAAGCTCTTTTATCAGCAGGGGGTGTGGCCGCAAAACGCATCACTCAACGATTATTACCTGGCGGTGAGCTATACGGTGCGGGATAGAATGCAGAAAATGTTTCTCAATTCGATTCGAGCCCTTCAGGAAAAGGACAGTAAAATTGTCGGCTATCTGTCAGCCGAGTTTTTGATGGGACCCCATCTGCACAACAATCTTATCAATCTGGGTCTGTATGATCAAGTATCCCGGGCGGTTGAAGAGTCTGGGCTTGACATCAAGCAGATCATCGACCATGAGGAGGAACCCGGCCTTGGCAACGGCGGTCTTGGCAGACTTGCTGCCTGTTATCTGGATTCCTTGGCAACGCTTCAGATTCCAGCCATTGGGTATGGTATCCGTTATGAGTTTGGTATGTTCGATCAGGAGATTGAAAACGGATGGCAAAAAGAGCTGGGCGATCGCTGGCTTCATCCCGGCAACCCCTGGGAGTTTAAAAAGGCGCATATGGCGGTGGAGATCGGGTCCGGCGGATATACGGAGCGCTACACGGACGACCATGGCAACCTGAGGGTTCGCTGGGTTCCGGCAAGAATGGTCAAGGGAATCCCCTACGACACACCGGTTATAGGGTACCGGGTCAACAACGTAAATCTGCTCAGACTATGGAGCGCCGAGGCCCCAAAGAGTTTTGACTTTGACGATTTTAATGTTGGTGACTATCAAGGTGCGGTGCATGAAAAAATCATGGCCGAAACCATTACCAAGGTGCTCTATCCCAACGACGAGCAGTTCCGGGGCAAAGAGCTTCGCCTCTTACAACAGTATTTCTTTGTCAGCTGTTCCATGCAGGACATGGTTCGTATCCACCTGTTTCAGTTTCCAAACCTGGACAACTTCCCCGATAAATTTGCCGTCCAGCTCAATGACACCCATCCGGCCATTGCCGTGCCTGAATTTATGCGGCTTTTGATTGATGTTCACCACTATAGTTGGGAGCAGGCATGGGATATCGTCACCCACACCTTTGCCTATACCAACCATACGCTTCTTCCGGAAGCCCTGGAGAAATGGTCGGTGGATATGCTGGGCCGTTTGCTGCCCCGGCACCTGGAGATTATTTATGAAATCAACAGCCGATTCCTCGATCTTATCCGGATTAAATACCCGGGTGACGTGGACGTGGTACGGCGGATGTCCATCATTGATGAATCAGGCGAGCGTTATGTGCGCATGGCACACCTTGCCTGCATTGGCAGCCATGCAATCAACGGGGTGGCAGAACTCCACACAAGGCTCTTAAAAAATCATACCCTGGCTGATTTCCATCGTTTGTGGCCGGACAAACTTACCAATGTCACCAATGGGGTGACACCCCGCCGCTGGATGGTACTCAGCAATCCGCGTCTTGCCCGATTGATCAGCTCAGCCATCGGCGATGGCTGGATCACCGATTTGTATAAGCTCCGGAAGTTAGAACCGCTGGTCGATGATCCGGCATTCTGCGAAAAATGGCAGCAGGTCAAATTTGAAAACAAGCAGGATATCTGCGCCATGTTCTCCTGTGACTGTGGTCCGGTGTTTAATCCCTATGCCCTCTTTGACGTTCAGGTTAAACGGATCCACGAGTATAAACGTCAGCATCTTAACCTCTTGCACATCGTCAACCTGTACCACCGCCTTAAAAACAATCCTGATCTTGATGTCCCGCCCAGGACCTTTATCTTCGGCGGTAAGGCTGCGCCGGGCTATACCATGGCCAAGCTTATCATAAAGCTTATCAATTCGGTTGCCGATGTGGTCAACAGCGACCCCGACGTTAAAAATCGCCTGCAGATTCTGTTCATCCCCAACTTCAACGTGCAGATTGGCCATATGCTTTATCCCATGGCCGACTTGAGTGAGCAGATTTCCCTTGCCGGCAAAGAAGCGTCGGGCACGGGGAATATGAAGTTTTCCATGAATGGTGCCTTAACCATCGGAACCCTGGATGGGGCCAATGTGGAAATCCGGGAAGAGGTTGCCCCGGAAAATTTCTTCCTGTTTGGTATGGACGTTAACGCGGTCGAAGATTTGAGAAGGGCCGGTTATAATCCCCAGACAATCTATAACCAAAACGAGGGACTCAAAGCGGCAATTAATCTGATTGCCATGGGCCATTTTTCCCATGGTGATCAAGAGCTGTTCCGGCCTTTGATTGATTCCCTGCTTTATCATGATCCATATATGGTGCTTGCTGATTATCAATCCTATGTGGAATGCCAGCAGAAGGTGGGGGAGGTGTTTCAGGATCCCGGAAGATGGACAAAAATGGCCATACGCAATGCCGCTCGAATGGGAAAATTTTCCTCGGATCGCTCCATTGCCGATTATTGTCGGAAAGTTTGGAAGGTCAAGCCCTTGCCGGTTGAACTCAAGCTGCAGCGATTGCCGGAGAATGGGTTTAAATTTCCCCATCGCGATAAAATTGTGCGCACCTGATTATACGGAGGACGGTCTATATTATTGGTGATATCTACAAACACACGGATATTGACAGAATAAAAGAGGTAACGGCAAAGATTCCCGAGCTGCTGGTCAATCTGGTCGCTACCGGGGCAACAGCCATGAGCGCAGGGTACCTGATTACGTCCATCACAGATGCCGTCACGACCCGCCTGCTTCAGTTGGCCGAAAAAAGACTGGGGCCTGCTCCCGTGACCTACGCCTGGGTCGCCGCAGGCTCCCAGGCACGAGAGGAACAGATTGCCAAGTCGGATCAGGATAACATCCTGATCCTGGCGGATGATTACATTCCAGAAGAACATAGCAAATACTTCAGTCTGCTGGCCAGACATGTCTGTGAAGGACTCAACACCTGTGGTTACATTTACTGCCCCGGCGACATGATGGCGACCAACTATGATTGGCGCCAACCCCTGAAAGTCTGGAAAAAAAATTTCAACCAGTGGATTGACCGGCCTGAACCCGAAGCCCTGATGCTGACCAGTGTTTTTTTTGATTTACGTTGCATATACGGTAACCGCAGCCTGTTTCAAGCGTTGCGTGATCATGTGTCAGGCAAGACCCGCGGCAATCGTATCTTCCTGGCCCATATGACAAGGAACGCACTTTCCCGCCAACCACCGCTGGGGTTTTTCCGTAATTTTGTATTAATCAAAGGAGGGGAACACGACCATACATTTGATATCAAGCTCAACGGTATTGTCCCCATTGTGGACCTTGCCCGTGTCTACACCCTTGCCCAGTGCAGTAGCGCAATCAATACCCATGATCGCCTTGATTTGATGGAAAGCAGCAACGCTATCTCTAGCGACAGTGCCGGGGATCTGCACGATGCGCTTGAGTTTATAAGCAATCTGCGTATTCAGCATCAGGCAAGCCAAGTCAAAGCCGGCAAGGAAATGGACAACTTTGTGTCACCGGACAACCTGTCTCACGTTG
The DNA here is from genome assembly GCF_013389365.1 of Desulfobacter latus. Taxonomy (GTDB): domain Bacteria; phylum Desulfobacterota; class Desulfobacteria; order Desulfobacterales; family Desulfobacteraceae; genus Desulfobacter; species Desulfobacter latus. Next base: position 80,156 of record NZ_JACADJ010000002.1, on the reverse strand, counting down.
ATCGCAAGCACCTTAAAGAAGCATTCCTGGTGATTCGCAGCATGCAGTCAGTAATGAAGTCTCGATATCAACGGTAGGCCAGAGCCGTTTATTAATAAGATAAAAATATATTTTGCAAGATTATTTATGGCTCACCATAAAATTTAAAGCGGATACCGACGAACGATAAATTACATGCGATTGCCCTATGTGCTTGACTGTTATCTTTTTTTTTGCGTTAATAACTCCTGTCTGAAGTAATACAAGGACCGTAAAATAAAATTTGCGGCCAAATACAAAATGAATGAAGGAGTTTTTAATGGCAAAGGAAAAAGTGGTTCTGGCGTATTCGGGCGGACTGGATACGTCGGTGATCCTCAAATGGCTGCTGGAAAAGGGATACGAAGTATTTGCATATATGGCGGATATTGGCCAGGATGAAGATTTTCAGGCAGCAAAACAAAAAGCCCTTAAAATCGGTGCATCAAAAGTATTCATCGAAGATATGAAAAAGGAATTTGTCACCGATTATATATTCCCCGTTTTCAAATCAAATACGGTTTATGAAGGCCGCTATCTTTTAGGCACAGCCATTGCCCGTCCCATCATTGCCAAAAAGCAGATTGAAATCGCAAAGGAAGTCGGCGGCCAGTACGTATCCCACGGTGCCACGGGCAAAGGAAACGACCAGGTTCGGTTTGAGCTCTCCTACTATGCCCTGAATCCGGCCATAAAAGTCATTGCACCGTGGAAAAATCCGGACTTTCTCAATGCGTTCCAGGGCCGTTCCGATCTTCTGGCCTATGCGGAAAAGCATGGGATTGCCACCAAGCAGACCGCAGCCAAGCCTTACAGTGAAGATGATAACCTGCTGCACATTTCCCATGAAGCAGGTATCCTTGAAGATCCCGGCACAATATGCGATGAAAGCATCTATTGCCGCACCGTATCCCCGGAAAAGGCCCCGGATACCCCCACACGCATTACCATTGAATTCAAAAACGGCATCCCGGTCAAGGTCAAAAATCTGGAAGACGGCACCGAAAAAACAGATGCCCTGGATTTATTTTTGTACCTGAACCAGCTGGGTGCCGAAAATGGTATCGGCCGTCTTGACATGGTGGAAAACCGGTTTGTGGGTATCAAATCCAGGGGGGTTTATGAGACGCCGGGCGGTGCTATTCTGCACGAGGCACACAAGGACATTGAAGGCATTGCCATGGACCGTGAGGTCATGCGTCTTCGGGATATGCTGGCAACCAAGCTCGGTGAACTGGTCTACTACGGCTTCTGGTTCAGCCCTGAAATGGAATTTCTCATGGCGGCAATCGACAAAAGCCAGGAACTCATTGACGGTGAAGTGACCTTGAAACTGTTTAAAGGGGTGGCCTACCCGATCGCCAGAACTTCACCATCATCCCTGTACAACCAGGATCTGTCCTCCATGGACATCACCGGCGGCTACAACCAGGAAGATGCTGAAGGGTTTATTCGTGTCAGCGCCATCCGTCTGATGGCTCACAGGAATATTACAGGTAAAAAATAAAATGAAATATAATCATATATTCGGTCCGGTCCCGTCAAGGCGCCTTGGGCTTTCCCTGGGCGTAGATCTTGTCTATCACAAAACCTGTACCCTGGATTGTATTTACTGTGAGTGTGGGCCCACCACCAACCTGACCCTTACGCGGAAAGAATATGTTCCCTTTGATGAAGTTAAAGCAGAACTGACCCATTACTTTGAAAACCATCCTGACCCGGATTATGTGACCTTTTCAGGTTCAGGAGAGCCCACATTAAATCCGGACATCGGCAGGATCATTGATTTCATTAAAGAAAAAAGGCCAACAATCCGGGTCGCCGTACTGACCAATGCCACCTTGCTGTCCGACCCCGTCGTCAGAAAAAATCTAAGCAGGGCTGACCTGATCATGCCTTCCCTGGATGCCGTAACCCCCCAGACCTTTGAAAAGATCAATCGCCCGGCCGGGAATCTTGATATCCATGAGGTTATTGACGGACTTAAAACATTTGCCGCCTCTTTCCAGGGAAAAATCTGGCTGGAAGTGTTTATCCTGCCCGGCATCAATGATGATAAAGATGAACTTGAAATTTTAGGAAAAATCATCCGGGACATTAATCCTGCCCGGGTTCAACTCAATACCCTGGACCGTCCCGGGGCTGTACCAAGGCTTGAGCCCGCTTCAAAACAGGACCTTGACCGGGTAATTGGAATCATTCATGCGGCGAATGTGGAGATTATTGCCCGTATAAAGAATCTGTCATCAGGCGACCATATCAGCGACGAAAAAATGGAAGCCATGGTTATGGAAACCATTCATCGCCGGCCCTGCACCGTAGATGACCTGACTGCGGCGTTGAATCTTGAAACGGAAAAACTCAAAATTTTAATGAAACGGCTGATCCTGGAGAATAAAGTCGAATCTATTCAGCAGCAGCGGGGTATATTTTATCAGACCATAAAAGATCCCATGTAGAAAAATAGCTTCTTTTGCCCGAAAATTGTACAAAAAGAAAGAAGGCCGCTCACTTTGACTTCCAGACTGACTGATGAAGAGTTGTCGGCCATGCAGCAGGCTGTAAAAAGGCTCTAAAGCAACTCGCGCGGGAAAGCAACAACCTGTTCAATATCCGGGGCATTGCAGAACAGCATGACCAGACGGTCCATGCCAAGGGCAATGCCGGCAGCGGGCGGCATCAAGGTAAGGTCGGATAAAAACTTTTCGGGCAGAGGCAGTTTTGTTTTACCTTGCCTGACGCGCAGTTCATTTTCCGTTTCAAACCGTTTTCTCTGAAGTTCATGGTCGGTCAGTTCCGTGAATCCGTTGGCCAGCTCAATGCCGGCAACATACATCTCAAACCGTTGGGCCGTATCCGGTTTTTCAGGATGGGCCGCAGAAAGACTAGCCATGGATATGGGGTAATCATAGAGAAAACAGGGACGGGATGTGCCTAAATGGGGTTCAATGTCAAAACTTATAATCTCATCAAAACGCCCGGTATCAATGGCCTGGTTTAAAGAGACACCGGAAAAGCGCTCAAACGCCCGGGCAACCGTTATCCGCTCAAAGGGGTTTGCCAGCTCCAGGGACGTGCCTTGATAGACCAAGTGTCCCGGTGTGCCCACGCCTTGTGCAATGTGGCGCAAAAGGCCCTGGCACTGCACCATGAGGTCTTCATAGGTCTGGTGGACGGCATACCATTCAAGAAGTGTCATCTCAGGCAGATGACGCTGACCGCGCTCTCCTTGGCGAAAGCATTTGCATATCTGAAAAATTTTGTCTGCGCCCCGGGCCAGAAGCCGTTTCATACACAGTTCCGGAGATGCCTGCAGATATGCGCCCTGGGATGTCACCGGATCAATGTGGGCTTCGGGAATGATCGACGGGCACCGAAGCGGGGTTTCTACCTCAATAAATTCCATGGAACGGAAAAAATCCCTTGTCAATTCCATGACAAGGGATCTTTTTTTTAGATTTTCCAGCAATTGGGAGCTGTTCATCTTCTTTACGAACAAAAGCTATTGCTTGACCTCGTATAAATCCTTTGTCCGATCCTGGAGATAGATGCGCTGGTATTTGGTGATATCAGCCTGATCATAAAATTCATAGCCCTGCTCCCGGCAGGCTTTGCAGGCATTGATGGGGATATGAACACCCAGAATATGATTCCCCGGCGTGGCCTTGGAATCCACTTCAAAACTGCCGCCGCAATCCCTGCATACCCGGATCTTTTCTTTCTGGCGGTCAAAAATATTGTCCGTGTCATAAAAAACTTCACGATGACGGGTTATAATCTGTCCGGGTTCACCGGCGGCTTCTCTCATTTCATACCGCTGACCCCAGTAGGTCATGATCTGGTCGCAGGTTCTTTTGATGTTATCCGTAATACTCTCCGACTGCTTGAGCCTTTCCGGATCATAATCGGGTTCAACGACACCGGAATAGTCAATACCTGCCATGGCAAGGATAATGCCCAGGTTAACATACGGCAGGGCACCTTCAATGGCATATCCCCCTTCAAGCACCGCAATGTCCGGATTAAGCATATCCGTCAAGCGGGCATACCCCTGGGCCGAAAAATTCATATTGGTCAAAGGGTCTGTGTAGTGGTTGTCCTGACCGGCGGAATTTACCACAAGATCCGGCTTAAATGCCGCGATTACGGGCAGCACACAATTTTCAATCACATAAAGATATCCTTCGGTGGACGTACCCGGAGGAAGCGGAATATTCAAATTGGACCCCTTGGCATTGGGACCGCCCAGATCCCTGGGAAAGCCTGTGCCCGGATACATGGTCCGTCCGTCCTGGTGCAGCGAGATAAAGAGTACATCCGGATCATGCCAGAAAATATCATCGGAGCCGTCCCCGTGGTGGCAGTCCGTATCAATGACGGCAATGCGTTTGACCCCAAACTGAGAACGAATATACTCCACCATTATCGCTTCAATATTGATATGACAGAACCCCCGGCCGCCGTGGGTCACCCGCATGGAATGATGTCCAGGCGGTCTGACCAGGGCAAAGCCGTTTTTTACCTCGTTCAGCATAACGGCATTGGCAATAGCCTTGGCGCCCCCCGCCGATATCAGATGGGATTCGGTTGTAACGGTCTGTTCATCAGGTACACAGAAATGGGCTCTTTGTACATCCTTGGGTGTTACAATTTCAGGCTTGTACTCTATAATTTCGGGGACATCAAAAACCCCTTCCTCGCGAACCTGGTCCTGGGTATACAAAAGCCGCTCTTCCCTTTCAGGATGGGTGGGGTCAATGGCCCAGTCAAATGCAGGAAAAAAGACCAGCCCGGTTTTATGAGGTGCGTTTAACATGGTATCCCCTTTAATTGTCTAACGCCTGCGGGTTAAGCATTGATTCATACCCATGTATCAGGCCGGGTTTAAGCTGAATTTTAGTCCGAAAAATTTTCCCTCTGGGAGAAAAGTTGCGCACAATGTTGAATTCCTGAAATTCCACCATTTCCACCTCGTTGAGGGTATCAGGCTCAGCACCGGCATTTTTCGCCTTGTCTTTAAGCAGGCGGTAAGCGATTTCCAGCAGATCATCTTTGGAAAAGGATTTGGAAACAGGCTCAGAAAAATCCTCTTCATGGGCGGTAACAATGCCCTGTTCCGTATCCGCATTCACCGTAACTTCACATGTGGTCCTGGCAAGGGCTGCGCCAATGGCGTTTGCCACGGAAGCATAGGGAACCGCAATGGTCTCAAGCTGATACATATCCTGGATTTTCTTGGCGAAAAATCTGGCCGGTCCGCCCATGAGAAGAATCGTGTCCGGACTGAACGTGTACCCTTCAAGAAAATCATGAACCGTATAAACCGGCTTGGCATTCAAAGTATCTATCATCTCAAAGGTTTTTTTCAAAATGATGTTACAACAAATTTTAAATATGTGTTCCGCAGCTTCTTTTTCCGCCATGCCCAGCTGATCTGCAATAAATTTTATACCCTGCCGGGCCCGGTCCTGGTCCCCCGCTTCCATGAGCCCTAAAACCACCAGGGCGTCCGTGGGCGTGGGGACGGATCCGCCAAAGGCCATGGCCGGCCCCACACGGTCCGGTCCCACAGTGAGTTTGCCTTCGTCATTGACCCTTAAAGCCGAGTCTCCGCCAATGCCTTTGGAAAGCGTTCGCAAAGACCGAATCAGACTTTTATACCCTCCGCGCTGGATGCCCACGGGCTCAAGCAATGGGGTTTTATTCACCAGAAATGCAATGTCCGTGGTGGTCCCGCCAATATCAAGGACCACGGCATCCTGGCCTTCCGGGGCATAGGGAATCGCGCCGATGATACTGGCTGCCGGCCCGGATAAAACCGTCTGGGCCGGAAAATCCATTGATGCCCCCAATGTCATGGTACCGCCGTCAGCCTTGAGGATCTGAATGGGTACGGTAAGCCCCATCTCCTCAAGGGATTGTTCGACGGCCTGGAAAAAGTCTTTATGCAGGGGGTATACAGCCGCGTTCATGTAAGTGGTGGCAATACGCCGGGGAAAATTCAAATTACCGGAAACATGGTGCCCCAAAAAAATCTGTTTAAACTGATCCTTTAATATCCGCTCGATCAAAATTTCATGGGAAGGATTTCTGACACAAAATTTACTGACAACCCCCACATATTCAATGCCCGCCTTTTTGAACGTTTCACCCACCGTCTGAATTTCAATCTCATTGACCGGCTCTATTTCCCGGCCACGGTGGTTGATGGAGCCGGCTACGGCATAATATTGATCCCCGGTCCTGAAATTTTCAGGATCAATGCCCGGCCCGGCCGAAACGATCATGCCCACCGGTGTCACGGTCTGCTGGATAATGGCATTGGTGGTCAGGGTGGTGGAGATAACAACCCGCTTAATGCGTCCCGGATCAACGCCTTCAAGAATCAAAGCAAAACCTGAAAGAACGCTTTTAAATAAATTGTCCGGCTGGGTGGGCACCTTTACATGTTTTTGGACACCTTTTTCGCTGAGAAAAACAACGTCTGTGTGTGTGCCTCCGACATCTAATCCTAAAATCATCGTGACTTCCTTGGCATAAAGATTTGCGCCGAAATATACGGTATAAAAAAAGCTTGTCAGAAATTGATTAGCTTGTCAATGAAGTTTTAGGCCTTAGACCAAAACCTGTTCCTTTAAGAAATGAATAAATTTTTCACATATCGGAGACCGGGTTCTCTTCCGGGACAGGGTCAGGTAAAAATGTCTGGACAGGTCAAGGTCTTTAACACTGAGGGCATGCAGACGTCCCCTGGCCAGTTCCTCTGCCACTGCGATGGTGGAAAGAATGGAGATCCCCACATTGTTGAGAATACCCTGAATGACTGAAACGGAATTGCCCATGGTCACTGCAGGCGCAAGCCGGGATGCGTCAATCCCGGCCTTTTCCATGCCGGAGATAACGGTTTTCCAGGTACCGGATCCTTGTTCTCTGGCAATAAATGGCTGGGACAACAATGCCTTGCAGGTCACACTGGTCCTGTCCGCCCATTCATGACCGGAAGGCACAACCAGTTTCATTTCATCTTCAATCAATTTTTCCTGGACAATGTCGGGATCACTGGTTTTTGCCCCCACGACCCCCAGTTCCAGTTCACCGTCTTTGACGGCCCGGGTGATCTGGCCTGTGTCGCCGACCGTCAGAAGAATGGATACATCCGGAAAATCGGCTTTAAATGCCCCCATCATCCTGGGAAGAATATATCCGGCGGGGATGGATGATCCGCCAATAATCAGCTGTCCTTTGGTATGCCCTAAAAAATCGAGCATGGCGGACTGGGTTTCCTGTTTCAGCGACAGCATCCGTTTGGCATAGCCATAGAGGACCGCACCGGCCCGGGTCGGCTCGGTCACCTTGCCCAGCCGGTCCAGCAGACGGCATTGAAAATGTGCCTCCAGCTCCTTGATATGGGTGGAGACTGTGGGCTGGGACAAATGAATCTGTTCTGACGCCCTGGAAAAACTTTTCTGCTCAACCACGGAAACAAAAATATGAAGCTGCCACAAGTCCACGTTGATATATCCTCAATACTTATTCAGCGTTAACGCCTGGACGCCCTGTTTGGGCAAGTTTCTCTTTCACCCTGCGTTCCACGGGTTTGGGCACCATATCGGAAATGTCGCCGCCATACCGGGCGACCTCCTTAATGATGGATGATGAGGTAAAAATCCAACGCGATCCTGTCATAAGAAAGACCGACTGGACCTCCCTATTGAGTTTTCTGTTCATCAGCGCCATCTGAAATTCACTTTCAAAATCAGACAATGCCCGCATTCCCCGGATAATGGCCACGGCGTTCTTTATTCGGGCATATTCAACAAGAAGCCCATCAAAGGTCTCCACCTCAATCCTTGCGGGATCCAGCTCTACCAATGGGTCTTCAAAACATTCTTTGATGATGGAGATCCGCTCCTCGGGGGAGAACAACGGGCTTCTTTTAGACGCATTGTACAGCACGCCCACGGCCACATGGTCAAAAATTTCCTGGGCGCGTCTGATCACATCAAGATGTCCGTTTGTTAAGGGGTCAAAGGAACCGGGGTAAATGGCAATTGTCCGTTTTCGGGTACTCATACGCATCCTTGTTGTCTTTAGCGGATTTCCGCAAAAATGTAAGCGTTGTCCTTGAGTATTTTTTTTCCCGGTATTTGTCAAGGCTGTTTACGGGATAGCTAACGCTTTCTTTGGCGGACTGTTCCACAATGATAATTGCCCCGGGGGCCAGAAGTTCAGAAAACCCCGTTTTTCCAAGCACCTGCCCGGGATACCCTTTGTTATAAGGGGGATCCATAAAAACCAGGTCAAAGGGGGGATGGCATACCGGTAAAGACGCTTTGACCAGGTCATGGCAAATAATCCGGGCATGTTCCGTCATGCGGCATATTTCAATATTGCGTTTGATCACATTGCAGGAAGATTGAGCCGCATCCACAAACACGGCCGATTGTGCGCCACGGCTCAACGCTTCAAGCCCTAAGGCCCCGGTACCGGCAAACAGGTCAAGCACCCTTTTTTTTCGGATACCGGGGCCAAGGATATTAAATACAGCTTCTCTGACCCGGTCCGAGGTGGGACGGATATCCTTCCCCTGGATCTGAACCAGTTTTCTGCCCCGGCAGGTGCCACTGATAATACGCATCAGCTTTTAGATATTCTTTTTTTGATAAAGTTCAGGCTTGTTCCCATCTGTTTGGCGGCAGCCTGGAGATCCCCGTTCATCCGGTCCACCCTGAAATGGATAAATTCCATTTCAAAGGCGGCTTTTGCCTGGTCCAATTTTTCCATGGTAAAAAGCCGGGTGTGCCCGTCATCGATTTCAGGCAGATTGTCAATCTCAGGGTTGTAAGGTGCGGGGATATCATTTTTTCCGATAACGTCGTTTTCCACCATAATGGATAGGCGCTCCATCAAATTTTTAAGTTCCCTGACATTTCCCTTCCAATGCCATTGCGTTAAAAGCTTAAGCGCTTCTTCGGACAGCGTTTTTTTAGGTGCAGACGATTTTTCAGCCAGTTGACTTAAGAAAAAGTCCACCAGTATGGGGATGTCATCGCGCCGTTCCCTTAAGGGCGGCACATGGATTGGTATGACATTGAGCCTGAAAAACAGGTCTTCCCGGAACCGGCCTTCTTTAATTTCGGCGTCAAGATCTTTGTTGGATGATGTGATCACACGCACATTCATGTGCAGGGTGCGACTGGCACCAATGCGCTGGAAGGTTTTGGATTCCAGGGCCCGCAGCATTTTGGCCTGGGTACTGATACTCATATCCCCTATTTCATCCAGAAACAGGGTGCCGCCGGCAGCCAATTCAAATTTGCCTCTGTTTTTTGCTGTGGCCCCTTCAAAAGCCCCTTTCTCATGGCCGAACAGTTCGGATTCCAGATGATCTTCGGGTATGGCGGCACAGTTGATAATGATGAAAGGGCCTTCCGGACGTCGACTGAACTGGTGAATGGTTCGGGCGACCATCTCCTTGCCTGTGCCGTTTTCACCTGTAATCAAAATGGAGGATTCTGTTGGCGCTGCCGTCATAATTTCGCCGTAAAGTTTCCGGACTGCCGGGCTTGTGCCGGTGATGGAATTTTTTTTAATGGCTTTCTTGCGAAGGTATCGGTTCTCTTCCTCAAGCTTTCTGAAATTCAACGCATTGTTGATGGTAAGTATAACCTTGTCAATGGATAAAGGTTTTTCCAGAAAATCAAAAGCGCCGGATTTAGTGGCTTCCACAGCGGATTCAATGGAACCGTGGCCTGTAATCATGACCACCGGCAGACTGGGGTGATGCTGTTTGATTTCTTTAAGGGTGTCAATGCCGTCCATGCCCGGCATCCAGATGTCCAGCAGCACAATGTCCGGGGAATGGGAATCAATTTTTTTCAGGGCTTCATATCCATTGAATGCATGAATGACTTCGAATCCGTCATCGGAAAGAATCCCTTCCAGTGAATCAATAATGGTCGCCTCGTCATCAACAATCAGGACTGCCGGGTACATAGTCAACGCTCCTTTCTATATATCGTGTTTGCATCAGGACTCCTCAGCAGGCAGTTCAATGATAAACTTGGCGCCCTCGGGCTGGTTATCCTGAACCCGTATCACGCCGTTATGATCTGAAATAATAGAGTTTACAATGGCAAGCCCAAGTCCCATGCCCGTTTTCTTGGTGGAAAAATAGGGCTCGAACAGCTTGGTTTTTTCCTTATCTGAAATCCCCTTTCCATTGTCTGCTATTTCAATGCGTACAATTTTAAGAATAGGGTCATAGGAAAGGTCAATCACAATGGTGCCTTTTTTGTTTACAGCGTAAACCGCATTGTCAATCAGGTTGATAAAAGCCTGCTTCATGTGCTGATGATCCAATTTCAAGGTCGGAATGTTATCCTTGAACCGGGTCTGGATGTCCACCTGTTCCAATCCTTCCTTATACAGGGCAACGGTTTCAAGAATGATATTTTCAATGCGGGCCGAAGCAAAGTTGGTATCTGGAAATTTGGCAAAGGTGGAAAACTGATTGACCAGGTTCCGGATCAGATCAACATGCTCTACAATGGTGTCGGCACATCGGGTGAAAACGTCATCATCAATAGTTTTGCCGTATTTGCGTTTCAGGCGCTGGGCAGACAACTTAATGGGGGTTAACGGATTTTTCACTTCATGGGCAATGCGGCGAGCCACCTCCCGCCAGGCCACTAAACGCTGGGCTTTTTCAAGTTCCGTGACATCATCAAACACCAGTACAGCCCCCAGATTTTGGTCGGTATCGTCCTTGAGCGCGGTATAGTTCAATGAGAAATGTTTGGGCTCACCGGCTACGGAGACAGAAACAGGAATCTTGAAATGGGTGCCCCCCTGTTCTACCTGTTCAGATATTTTGTTGGCCAGAGCCAGGTATTCTTCCATCAGAACGTTTTTAAAATTTCTATTAAGAATATCATGGCTGTTAACATCCAGCATGGACTCGGCAGCTTTGTTTATGGTGGTGATGGTTCCCTCATTGTCCATGGAGACAACACCGGCGGAAATGTTTTTTAAGACGATCTCAATGTACTGGCGGCTTTTTTTCAGCTCTACATTCTGCTGTTTAAGCATACTTTCGGACAGGGCGATCTGCCGGCGACCGTCGGCCAACTGGCGGGTCATGGAATTAAAACTTTGAATCAGGGTGCCGATTTCATCATCGGTCTTGAAATCAATCTGATATTCCAGGTCACCGTCAATGATCCGCTGGGTGCCTTCGGCAAATTTCATAATGGGAATAGTGATGGATTTGGCAATCTGGAATCCAAACCACACCGCACAGAACACAACAAGGAGTGCCACAATGGACAACGCAATGTAGTAGGAAATCTGAGCGGGTTTCTTTGTCAATTTGAGCTGGTGATACTCCTCCACACCTTTAAGAATGAATCTTAAATTTTCAGACAGGTCCGGGGCCGTCAGGGTGGTGATTACAATAAATCCGGCAGCCTTGTTCGGCGCCAGGTCAAAAGGGATGGTGCATACGGTGCGTAAAAATTCACCCTGGTCAATGGTCTGATAAACGGTATGGCGCGTACTGCCGGCCGGGATGCCCCTTAACTCCGTGGTGGTCAGCAGCCCAAAGTGCATGCTTTCCAGCTCGCTGGCTAAAGAGAGACTCACCCGCTGGGCATCCGGGGTGTAGACTTCTACGGCATGACGGTTAAAAGCCCGCTGGATCACCTGGGTATACCGGGAGAGTTTCTCCTGATTTTCGGGCTTGAGCAAATCCCGGGAATGAATCTGAAACGCCCCCCTTTTAGCAAAAAAGACATTTTTTTCCTCAATATAATCATACAAGGTCTGTCCGACAGCCAGGGAGGCGTCCAGGGTTTGCTCCACAGGGGCATTGAACCAGAAGGCAATCGAGGTGGATATAAACTGGATGGAAAAAAAAAAGAGTACGCTGGTGGGTAAAAGGGCCAGTACAACAAAAGCAACCGTCAGGCGGGTTTTTATCTTGGAACCCAGGATCTTATTTTTTCTCTCATAGTAGAGCTTGGCAAGATTCCTGAAAACAAGCAGTAGAAGGGTAAGCAGCAATAACAGATTGATGTTTATCAAAATGAACATCAGCACGGTGGACGACAGTGACAGTCCCGTGTCAAAGGGCATAACACGGATTTCGATCACCGTCAGGACACCAATGACCAGCGCAAGGCATAAGATGATAACGCCTTCTCTTTTTCGGCCGGACCTTTTTTGTTCTGTCTCCTCGAATTTCTGGGTCATAGCAGCCTTTGCCTGTCAGGTGTTAATAGGTGAAATTAATCACATACCAGTCCGTTTCAAAATCCCAGTAAGAAACAAAGAAAAATACATAATGCAACGACAGGGGCAACGTGACTTTTTCAAGTTCAGCCTTGATCCGAATCCGGTACTTATCCCCTTTTACCAGCCGGCCAAGGGGTACCACCTTCAGGTTATCGATTTGGGTCATCCAGATCTTTGCCTCATCAAAGGATTTTGTAATTAACGGCGGGGCATCCTTCCATTCACAGACAACCGTGTATTCTTCTTTCATGGAATTGTATTTTATTGTTGCACGGGTTTTAATATCGATGATTTTTTTGTCAAACAGACTGCTTGAGGTTTTGTACAAGGTGATATAGAACGTAAACGACGTGGAAATGCCATTCTCAATGGCCTGGATATTTTTTTCATTAAACGCATTTTCCACCTTAAAATAAGCAAACAGATCGTCCCGCGTGTTGGCCAGTTTGATATGGGAAAGCACAGCTTTATCTCGGGCAAACGCGCCTCCTGGAAAAACAAAAATAAAGCTGGTAATAAAAAAAACAATTGCAAATAAAAATCTTGTCACCACACCTGTCATTATCATTGGGGGTTGATCAGCACTTTGCCGGACCGGTTTCCCAGGCCTGCTTTTCATCAAGGAATTTTTTTATAAACAAATGGTTCAGGTGATGCCCGGATTTATGGGTAATAATATGCCCCTGGATGGGCATTCCCAGAAGGGAAAAATCCCCAAGACAGTCCAGCAGCTTGTGCCGGACAAATTCATCCGGATACCGCAGCCCCCCTTTATTTAAAATTTTATCATTATCAATGACAATGGCATTGTCAAGGCTTCCGCCTTTGCCAAGGCTGAATTTTTTCAACAGCTCAAGATCTTTTACAAAACCAAAGGTCCGGGCACCGCAGATCTTTTGCTCAAAATTATTTTCCGCCTTGTCATAGACAATTTTCTGCAGGCCGATCAGCGGATGATTAAAATCAATGGTACAGGAAATTCTGAAACAGGATTCAGGTTCCACCCGGACCCATTTATCTGCTTGCCTGATTTCTATGGGTTCATTTACGATAAAAAGGTGTTTGGGTCTATCCTGCGCCACCAGGCCCACGTTGGTTATCGCCCGGGTAAATTCCCTGGCGGAACCGTCCATGATGGGGATCTCATAATCGTCAACCTCCACCAGGGCATTGTCAATACCAAGGCCTGCAAAACTTGCCATCAAATGCTCAATGGTCGAAACAATGGCCCCCTTGTCTCCGATCACCGTGGCAAGACTGGTATCCACTACCTGTTTAAAAAGAGCCGGGATATCAGGGGTTCCGGGAAGATCAAGACGCCGGAATTTAATCCCGTGGTTTTCCTTGGCCGGACGGATGGTCAGGCTTGTCTTTTTACCCGAATGGACGCCCGTTCCCGAAAGGCTCACCTTTCCGGCGATGGTTTGCTGATTATAAAAATTGTTCATTATCCCGTTCCAAAGTGTTTCGAATACGATAAAACGTGGTATATATAGCTGATTTGAAAATACAAAGCAAAACAAATGAGAAAAATATTATGATAGCAAAAATGAAATCCTGTGCAGTAAACGGGTTTGAGGCCATTATTGTGGATGTTGAAGTAGACATCACACTGGGATTGCCGGTATTCAACATGGTGGGACTGGCTGAGACCGCGGTCCGGGAAAGCCGGGACAGGGTCCGGTCTGCCCTGCAGAATGCCGGCTACACCTTCCCCATGGACAGAGTGGTGGTGAACCTGGCGCCTGCGGATTTCAAAAAAGAGGGGACAGGTCTGGACCTTCCCGTGGCGTTGGGAATTCTTTGTGCCCAGGGTTTATTCCAGGCATCTTCAGCTGCATCCTGGCTGTTTGCCGGGGAGTTGTCCCTGGACGGGTACCTGCGGCCGGTCAAGGCAACACTGCCTTTTGCCCTGGCCGCCCGGGATCATGGATTCAAGGGCATTATCCTGCCCAAAGAGAACGGTGCCCAAGCAGCGCTTGTTAAAGATATTGACGTTCTGGCCCCGGATCATCTAACCCAGGTGGTAGATTTTCTGGCAGGAAAGGCAAACCTTGCGCCCCTGGAGCCGGATCTGTCCTTGCTTCTGGAGAGCGATGGTGCGGATCAGGAAAATGATTTCTCGCATGTCCGGGGTCAGACCCATGTCAAACGGGCCATGGAAGTGGCGGCAGCAGGCCATCATCATATCCTGCTCAACGGTCCGGCAGGATCCGGAAAAAGCCTGATGGCAAAATGCCTGCCGGGAATCATGCCGGAACCCTCCTTTGAAGAGGCCATGGAAATCGCCAAAGTCTATTCGGTGGCCGGGGTGTCCCGGGAACCGGGGCAACCTTTGGGCGCAAGGCCTTTCAGGTCCCCCCACCATTCCATTTCCGATGCCGGTCTTGTGGGCGGCGGCACCGTGCCGAAACCCGGGGAAATTACGCTGTCCCATAACGGTGTACTGTTTCTGGATGAGTTACCTGAATTCCGGCGCAGTGTGCTGGAGGTGCTGCGCCAACCCATAGAGGAGGGTGTCATCACCCTGGCCCGGGCCAATGCCAAGGCCACTTATCCATGCCGCTTTATGCTGGCAGGTGCCATGAATCCCTGTCCCTGCGGCAATCTCACCAATCCGGACAGGGAATGCACCTGCACCCCGGCAAAAATTGAGCAGTACAAAAACAAAATCTCAGGTCCGCTCATGGACAGGATGGACATCCTTGTGGAGGTTCCCCGATTGTCCTTTAATGAAATGACCGCAGACGGAGACCGGGAGTCCTCCAAAGCCATCCGTAAACGGGTGGAAAAGGCCCGGGACATCCAGGCCCGCCGATTTAAAAAAGTCGGGACAATATGTTTTTCCAATGCTGACATGGGCCCAAGGCTGTTGCAGCGATTCTGTCCCCTGAATGCCCAAAGCCGCCAAGTGGTTGAACAGGCCATGAAACAGTTTAACCTTTCCGGCCGGGCCTATGCCTCCATATTAAAACTTGCCAGAACCATCGCGGATCTGGCAGACGCACCCGATATACTTAAACCTCATGTGCTTGAGGCGGTTCAGTACAAACGCCTGGATCAGGCCCGGGATGACTTTAGTTAATCATCTATATTGATAGCGCCCCAGCCGCCCAAGGCGGCACCAAACCTATAAGTAACTAAAACAGTAGGATACCGTTTTAGTTACTTAGCCCGAGTTTACGAGTTATGAGCTACCTTTTGAAATAAAAACTGTAATTTCAAATAATTAAAAAATATTTTTGTACCCCCTAACTTTAAATTAATTAAAACCATTATCCCTATTGACTGTGAGTGCGCAAATGTGTTATTTGTACCCCCTGAAATATCAAAGTACACCTTTTTTAAGGGGCTATTGAGGACAATATTAACATGGCGTATATAACTCGTAAACAAATTAAGGGGACCACTTACTATTATGCTGAAGAGAGCGAACGGATTAACGGAAAGACGCGGCGAAAGTGGCAAAAATATTTAGGCCCTTTGCACAAGATAATGGCTGCAATGGACGGTCTTCCATCCAATCCACAATATGCAGAAATATTTGAACTTGGCTGTCCGGCAGCATATTTGAAGATCGTTCAAGAATTCAAGATGATCAAAATTCTTGACGACATCTTTCATAAACGCAGCCAGGGGTTGTCTACCGGTTTTTATTTAGGATTGGCCGCAATTAACAGAGGAATCCAATCTGTCAGCAAGCGCTCTATGTGGGATTGGTATAAAAATACCATTTTATTAAGATCCTTTCCGGAAGTGGATAAAAAATCATTGAGTTCTCAACGTTTCTGGGACAACATGTCAACCATTAGTGAAAATAAGATCAAGCGGGCATGGATGAACCTTATTAACTCCGTCTTGGAGCAGGAAAAGATTGACCTCTCCAGTGTTTCCTATGACGGTACCAATTTTTATTCTTTCATACACTCTTTCAATACGCGTTGTTCTTTGGCTCAGAGAGGGAAAAATAAACAGGGTCGAGGTGATCTGAAACAAATCAATTATGCCTTATTTTGTACTCGCCAAGAGCATTTTCCGCTTTACTTTGATGTATACGAAGGAAATCGTCATGATTCCAAAGCATTTGAAGGTGTTATAGATAATTTTTTTAACGCTTTTTCAAACAGGGTTTTCAGTGAAAAAGGGATGACAATTGTTTTTGACAAAGGGAATAACTCTGATACAAATTTTAAAAGGTTCATAACGGACTCAGGATTCCACTTTGTCGGCTCAGTGAAACTGGATGACCATAAAGAATTGGCTATGATTTCTAATGATGATGACTCCCTTAAGCCATTGTCCCATCCTCGTTTAGATCAAGTAAAAGCGTTTCGGACACAAAAAAAGATGTACGGCAAAACCCTTACGGTGATCGTTACTTTTAACAACTCTCTATACTCATCTCAACTTCAATCAATTAATAATGAAGTCAACAAATGTGTTGAAAAATTAAGCCTACTCTCCTTAAAATTAGAGAATCGCATTGCAGGAATAGTCACAAAAGGGAGAAAGCCCACAAAAGACTCCGTAAGAAAACAAATTGCATCAATTCGCTCCGGTCAGCATATGAAAAAGTTAATTTCAGTTGATCTTACCGAATGTAATGGAATTCCACGAATCAGTTACCACCTGGATAATGCTGTTTTTGCTGAACTGTGTGATACATATCTTGGTAAGAACATTATAATCACTGACAATGCGCATTGGGCAACTGAAGAAATTATTGTATCATATCGCAGCCAATACATAGTTGAAGATATTTTTAAACAGATGAAGGATAGAAAAACAGGGAGCTGGTGGCCAATGTTCCACTGGACCGACCAAATGATAAGAGTCCATGGTTTGTATTGTTCTATAACCTTGCTGATTCGGGCTTTAATGATGAAAAGAATTCAAAATGCCGGAATCTCAATGTCCATTAATAAAACTCAAGAAAAGCTCTCAGAAATCCGGGAAGTCATAAATGTATTCCCTCAAAAAAGAAAAAAGAAGATATCCCAATCTGTAGTTTCTAAAATGGATGAAACCCAGAAACGACTATTTGAAATTTTTGAAATGGAAAGTTTTTTATCAAATTAGGGAGGACGCACACCGTCTAATTTTTTTTATAAAATCAAATAGTTGAAGTTTGGATTCTTAATAACTCGTAAACTCGGGTTAGAAGATGAGATGGTATGAACAAAACACAAAAAGGAGAATACGTATGAAAGTTGTTGGATTTAACGGCAGCCCCAATAAAAAGGGAAATACCGCCTGTTCACTGAACATCGTTTTTGAGGAACTGGAACATGCCGGGATTGAAACGGAGATGATCCATGTCGGCAAAAAAAAGATACAGGGATGCACGGCCTGTCTCGGCTGTGTAAAAAACCAGAATGAAGCATGTACCCTTGATGACGATCCGGTTAATGAATGGATTCAGAAGATAAAGGCGGCCGACGGCATTCTGCTTGGCTCTCCTGTTCATTTTTCCGGTGTTGCCGGAACGATGAAATCCTTCCTTGACAGAGCATTTTTCGTTGCTTCGGTTAACGGTGGTCTGTTCCGAAACAAGGTCGGCGCCGCTGTTGCCGCTGTCCGTCGATCAGGCGGAATTTCAACAGTTGACGCCCTTAATCATTATCTCAATTACTCGGAAATGGTCATGCCCGCTTCAAACTACTGGCATGTGGCCCACGGTCTTGCCCCGGGGGAAATGAAACAGGATGGGGAAGGCAAACAAATCATGGCGGTTTTAGGTAAAAATATGGCATGGCTCATGAAAATTATTGAACATGGAAAACAACAATTTCCCGCGCCTGAACCGGTTGCCAAAATCATGACCAATTTTATCAGGTAATTTGAATTGAGTGTAACGGGGTTGATCATAAGATGAGCCACTGAGGATTGGATGAAAAAAAAATTAATGACCTGGATAAAAAGAGTTATTGCCGGACTGGTTATCTTCGTGGTGGCAGCCACCTTTCTCCAGGTCGTTGTTTTCAAGTTTTTCAATCCGCCCTTCACGGTAAACATGGTCTATGAAAAGGCTGTTGCCGCTCACAAAAAAATGGTGTTTAAGCCCAGGTCCTATGAATGGAAAGATATCGCGCAGATATCCGTGTATCTGCAGCAGGCCGTGCTGGCCTCCGAAGACCAGCGCTTCATGCGCCACCATGGATTTGATTTCAGAGAAATAAAACTTGCCCTGCTGGACATCATTAACCACAAAGGATTCCGGGGGGCATCCACCATCACCATGCAGACGGCCCGCTCCCTTTTTCTACCCTCAAGCCGTACATTTGCCAGAAAAATTGCCGAAGCCTGGTACACGGTTATAATTGAATTGATCTGGGACAAAAAAAGGATTATGGAAATGTATCTGAATACCGTGGACTGGGGAAGGGCCAATGTAGGTGCCCAGGCCGCAGCCCGGGCTTATTTCTCCTGTGATGCCAACGCATTAACGGCACAACAGGCAGCGCTTCTGGCCGCCATATTGCCAAGTCCCCACAAATGGTCTGCGGTCACCCCCGGCCCCCATGTCCTGCAACGCCAAAGGCGTATCTTGGGACAAATGCAGAACATGCCTGTACTCCAATAATTACTCTTTGAAATCCACCAACTCGACATCAAAGATGAGTGTGGACTTAGGCGGGATCGCACCGGGATATCCCCGCTCCCCATATGCCAGGGGATAAGGAATCAGCAGTTGCCGGGCCTCACCTTTTTTCATGCCTTCGATTCCGATATCCCAGCCTTTGATCACCTGACCCTTGCCAAGGACGAACTCAATGGGTTTGCCCCGGTCCCTGGAGGAATCAAACTTTTTGCCGTTGGTGAACAACCCGGTATAATGCACCTGCACTGCGGCCCCGGAGGTAACGGCAGGGCCGGTGCCGTCCTGCACCGGTACATACATCAGACCGGATTCGGTTTCCACGGCATCGGGATATTTTTCATGCATCTGTTTTTTAAACGCTTCCAGATCGACGGCTCTCCTGTTTGTGATAGTGGCTTTCCTGTTTGCAATAATGGCATCAAAACCAGCCTGGTCTGTCCTGAAAGCCTTTGCCTCGCCACCGATTGCCAGAATCTCAACGGTTTTAATTTTATCCCCTTTTTCAATGGCATTGACCACCCCCATGCCCTTGACCACCTTGCCGAACACCGTGTGTTTGCCGTCCAGCCAGGGTGTGGCTTTGTGGGTAATGAAAAATTGGCTGCCATTGGTGCCGGGGCCGGCATTGGCCATGGACAAAATTCCGGGACCGTCATGTTTTAATTCTGGGCTGAATTCGTCCTGGAACCGGTATCCCGGACCGCCCCGGCCCGTGCCTTCAGGGTCCCCGCCCTGGATCATAAAATCAGGGATCACCCGGTGGAATGTCAGTCCATCGTAAAACTTTTCGCCTTTTTTTACATTCGTATCCATTTTACCCAGGGTAAGTCCGGCAAAATTGGTCACAGTCAACGGGGTTTGTTTGTAATAAAGCTGTAGAAGAATAATCCCTTTGTCTGTATTCATTTTTGCATACAGCCCGTCTGAAAGATCCGCATCGCCCTGGGCCATGGCACCGGAAGGGATCATGGTCAAAGAAAAAAGAACCCCCCAGACCAGGATGGATCTTAATACTTTAGAACAAAAATGATTGCACAAACAAAAAAAGCGTTTCCGGCTTAGCCGGGCTGTTTCATTATCATATTTCATAAAATGCGGCAAGGAAACCCCTGAGTCTTTAGCTCAGGGGAGGAATTGCCGCCCTCCTTATAATTAAGATATTAGCCCAGGCACCGGACCTTAGCACGTCGTATTGTAAGAATAGCCGTCAGATGCGTGAAGCAGCCTGCAATATTTCCAGCTAATGCCCTGTACTGTTTTGTCCACTGTTTTAATGTTAAACGAACCGCTTTTTCTGACAGCGACACGCCCGGTGTACGTTCCAACCTTTTTGCCGGAAGTGACAACCGCCTTGACGATGTCGCCCGTCTGAAATCCTTTGACTTTTTTCTCAGTTGACTTTGCTGTTGTCCGGGGGAATCCGAATTTGTTCATTCTGCACATCTGCCTTGAACCATGACCGTCTGCCTTTACAATCAACACGGCCTTATCGATCTGAAACATCTTTTCAGGTGTGCTTTTCCCAACACAGGCGGCATCGAGCCAATGCGTTTTGTGAAGTCCCCTGGTCGTCCGGTTGAATTTTGTCAGACCGCCGGAGCCTGTTTCAACCGGCAGTCCGGTTTTTTTCAAGGTACGGAACAAGTCCCATCGGGTCGTGTTGACGGCACCCGCATCCTTGAGCGGCACTTTGGACTGCTTTTGAATTCGTTTCAACAGTCGCGGTTTCCTTGAAAGGAACTGTTCTATGGGCTTGTTCCCCTTCTTCCTGTTGCACGCTGTACAGGCCAGTGTCAGATTGCTGACTCTGTTGGAACCGCCTTTCGATTTCGGCACGATATGTTCAATCTCCAATGGGATATCTGTTTTTCCGCAATAGGCACACCTTCTGTCCCATTTTTCCAGAAGGTATTCCCGTACCTCATACCCCATGAGTTCCCCCTGCTGATACGCGACACCGGATATTTCGGGATTCTGTATTTTCTGCATGTCAAACCGAACCAACTCCATTGAAATTGCCTGAATATTGCAAAACCGGCACAACCGGTTGACCCAGGTTTCGATATTGTGAACCCGGCTTTTTAATGAAGGCGGCAGCCATCCTTCCGCCCTGATCCGGTTATCAAAGCGCGGCTTCCGGTATCGCGTTTTCCGGTTTCTCCGGGATCTTCTGATGGCTCGTCTTGATTCCAGATTATTTTTGATCTGTTGGCCTCGATGTCTCAGTTCCATGGCAAAAACAATCTCTCCGGTATCGTCGTTAATCACGGCAATTCCGGTCTCTCTACTGCCCGGATCAATCTTGATCCGCAATGGGTTTGATGCCACGTCCAAGACGTTCTCTTTCAAAATGATCGTGAAGGGGAACTGTCTGAAAACTGAGGCTTTTCCTTCTGTCAAAAGCAGTCTTGCCTTTGCCGGATGCACCGGATTCTGCGGCTTTTTGTTTGTATCCAGAACAAATACACTCAATTTTAAAATCCTCTTGTTTCCAAGGTAATGTTTGCCGCGTCAATGTTATGACCGGGTTTGGCGCAAGCAGCACCGGCTTAACCCCTTAAACCTGTTTAACCACTTACCGTAGAACCTGGAGCTGGCGAGCACCCCAGGGTACCTGTTTCCGATCTAACGTAGTGCTCGAAGCACTTAGACTGGTCAACTTTGGGGCTTTTTCAAGCCCCTCGGTCTTTAGCCGAGGGGTAGTTGACCTGATGTATCCTGAATTTAATTTTTTATGTTGCCGGGCAACTGGAACAATTGAAATTTTCGGTCCTGATTCCCGGTACCTGAATCCAATTTCGGATCGGATATTAACATGTTTTTTCCAAAATACAAACGCCTTGGATATAGAAACAGCAATTCTAAAATTATCGGGATATATTATTATTGGTTGGACTCCATAACCCGGATCAAATTTAAAAAAGTGCTGTTCACAGGTGTGGGGATTGCGTCCTCTTTGCCCATAACCTCAACAGCACCTCCAAAAATTTCCACTTCTGTTTTTCTTTTGGCCTCCATATCCTGGAGCATGGATGTTTTTCCGTCCGGGGATAAGGTATTGAGCATCTCCATCCACTGGTCAATATCTGACGACTGAAGATTGATGCCCCTGTGCCGGGCCAGGGCCATTTTTATCCGTTCCAATCGATCGATGTCATCTGCATTGGAAAGCGCCGGATCATTACCAAATATAATTTTGCCTGGATTGGCAAAGGTAAAACAATTATTTTGATGCACCGCATCAATACCGACGGCAATGGCAGGAACAATCTTTTCGTGGCCGCAGACATGACCAATCAATTTTTCACTTTCAAGCCCGTTCATCACGGAAAGAATCAGTGTGTCCGGCCCTGTCAGTGCGTTGATATCTTTGAGTGCCGGTTCTGTCAGATGGTGGTGTTTCAGGGTGACCAGTACCAGATCAAAGGGACGGTCCACCCGGTCGGGATGCACCACTGAAATCTTGTAATCGCTGCCGTTAACGTTGATGATCGCACCATCAAGCCGAGCAAAGCGATCCCCCCGGGCTGCAAAAAAAACACGCATATCTGAATTGTCTGTAAATAAACCGGCATATGCCGCGCCCATGGCACCGGCCCCGAAAATGGCGATTCTGTCTATGGATTTCAACATTTTTTCCTGACGTCTTTTAGGGTTATTAATGTTTCGTTTTACTTCCGGGTAGAAGCATCGGTTACCCGATGCCTCCCCCACAGATCCGTACGTGCGGAACTCCCGCATACGGTTCCTCAGCTTCAGCTCTTTTTACCGAGCTGAAGATCAAACGGGTTTCCCCGTTTGACGCATAACTGTGCTATCCTATCGACACTCAGAAACTATGGATTATTTTTGGCTTGGGTAGTGGATATTTTGCAGCCAGCTCTTGAAATTTCACTTTTCCTTTGTGACATCTTCTGCTCAGCCAAAATCTCCAGGCCTTTGTAACATAGTAATGTGCTTTTGAAAGCGCTTTATAGTTACAAATCACTCCAAAGTATTGATAATACCCTCTGAGTTTACTGCACAGAGAATCATGCTGTTCCTGTATAGGTTTATGCCTGTTAACTTTGCACCACTCCCATACTCTTTTATTGAATCGGCTGAGCCTTTTCTGAACTGTCTTTTTCTTAATCACCCAGTAGTTCTGTCGTGATTTGCCCCAGTAAAAGGTAAACCCAAGAAAATCAAATGTCCCAGGCTTGTTTCCCTTACAGCTTTTAGTTGTTGGTCGACCGAAACGTATCAGTTTAGTCTTATCCGGATGTAATTCAAGGCTAAAACGGTTGAACCGCTTTCTCATTACCGTCATGGCTTTAACTGCATCTGATTCCAACTCAAAACCGGCTATAAGTCGAGTAGCCCGAGGGAACCGCCCCCTCAGGCCCTCACAGAACCGGACGTGAACGTCTCCGCTCATCCGGCTCCTATTGACCAGCCTATGCATAGAGTAGTCTCCAATGGGCAAACAAATTTGGCTGTCTTCGTGCAATACGAGCCAGCCATTGACTTGCCCTTCGTCGATGTCCTCTAAAACGTTTGTATTTCCTCGTTGCCCAAATCACCAACCGATGATCGAGGCACCTTAAGGCCGGGTAGAGTGCAGATTTATAAAACCTGCCATAGTAGTTAATCCAGCCTTGAATGACAGGATTGAACATATGGGATAAATCTTCCAGGCTCTTGTCACTGCGCCTGGGCCAATTCCACTTTCGTGAGGTTTGCCGAATTGCTTTTGCTGCTTTATTGCTGATAGCAGGAGAAAAATTAATGAAGAATTTTCGGCATCCTTCATAAGTACTTTACACTTTCTGACGCAAGCTCCGTTTTCCAGGGGCTTCATCCAAAAAGTGTAAACTACTTTTATGGGGATATGAAGGATGCCGAATTTTCCCCATCGATTCTTTGATTTCCGAGTACGAAATGTATAACCCAGAAAATCAAAACTTGTCAGGGCATAATCCTTTTGCCGGTCTGTATCCTTGCAGTAGACTATTTTCGTCTTCTCCGGATGTAATTCCAGTCCCACATTCTCCATTCGCTCATTCAGCTTTCTAAACAAATATTCAGCCTGGGCAAGGCTTTTACAGTGGCACACTGCATCATCCGCATAACGCTCAAACGGTATGGTCGGGCACTGCCTTTCCATCCAGTTGTCGAATGCATAATGCAAGAAGAGATTGGCCAGCAAGGGACTGATAACTCCTCCTTGCGGGGTTCCCTTCTTTGGATAGAATAGTGTGTGGTCTGTCATCATCACAGGGGCTTTCAGCCACCGTTCTATATACAGAAGCACCCATTTGTCATCCGTGTGATGCCGAACTGCTTTCATCAAAAGATCATGGTCAATATTATCGAAAAATCCTTTAATATCAAGATCCAATACCCAGTCATATTTCCAGCAATTCTCCCGGGCTTTCCCAACTGCATCCAACGCAGATTTCTCTGGTCGATAGCCATACGAATCCGGATGAAAATGTTTTTCCAATTCCGGCTCCAATTGCTGTTTGACTATCTGCTGAGCGATTCTGTCCGACACGGTCGGTATTCCCAACGGTCTCATACGACCGTCTCCCTTGGGTATTTCCACCCTCATTACCGGAGGAGGGAAATAACTGCCGGAGGACATCCGATTCCAGAGTTTGTAAAGATTGTCCTTTACAAAAGCCTGTCCCAAGTTCACGCCACCTTTATGCCGGAGGCCGCACGGCCAGTAAACAGGTAACCGCCGAACTTATCCCGGGTTAACGACTCCCCCCCGGTTTTGACCTCATCCATACGCTTTCGACACTTCAATAGTGATTCACTTGCGTTCGTCTCCTTGGGACCTACCTGACAGAATCTTGTTCTGCCTTTTCCGTAACGCTCACCACCCCGGCTCTTAACCGGCGCAGCTTACGGTAGTTTGAAGCCTCCACCTGCATGGCGGCTTCGAGGGGCCTTCCCTCATCTTTTGTGCAGCATGGCTGCACTGTTCATTGCAACAGTGTCTGCCTTCGTGGCACACAGTCATCAGCAAACCTAATGATAAAACTTCGACCTTTCATTCTTGGCTGGACTTCCTTAACAAACCAGTCGTCCAGCACGTTATGGAGAAAGATGTTGCTCAGTACCGGAGATATGACACCTCCTTGTGGCGTGCCGGATTCTGAATGGTAGTATTTTTCCTCTTCCATTACACCTGCCTTCAACCACTTTCCCAATAACCGGATGATTCCACCATCATTGACCCGTTGCTTTATGAATTCCCTTAAATGTCCGTGGTCAATCCATGTCTGCTATACGGTGCTGGTTGTTGTGAGTGGTCTGTTCCACACTTTTACGGTTCTGTTCTGATGTGGTTTGTGACCTCTGTGTGTCTTCCATAGTTCTTCACCTTAAAACGTTATGCCCGGTTTCACCTTCCCTACAGTGGGTCGCTTGGACATCACTTCCCCACCTTACCAATCAACGGATTTCCGTTGATTACCGGTACTATGTTCCACTAAGACTGCCTAAAGTCCATCTCAGGTTTGTTTGCTATTCGCTCTCCTCGCCTGATACCTTGTGTGTTCCCCTTATTTGTAGCTCCAGAATACATTCCAAAGATGCATTCCAGACTTGCTCAGGAGAGGAGAACGATCGTCCTGAACACCGGGAATTTTTGGTACGGATTTCCTGGAACCGTCACTAATACAAGGAAACTTTGGGCTCTCTCAAGTTTCCGAGTTACCCCTTTGAATACATGCCCTGGTCTCAGACTACGGTGGTGTCCTCTATTCTGGCCTGAACGTATAGAGAACTGCTGCCTTCCGTTTTATCGAGAACGTCGGCTTTCATCACCACGCTTGGTGGAAATTTATCCAATGACCACAATAATACTTTTTTCGGAGCTCAATACAGGGCCTGCATCCTCACTCATGCCCGGCTTAGGATTCCCGTCACCGGGTTTACCCTCGGGCTTTGCTACTGAACTGCTGGCTGGGCTTTATTCAGATGGGACTCTCACCCATTGGGTAACAATAGCAAATTTCCTGGCTTTCCTTTTACCTCCTTTCCCAATGCTTCGGGCTTACTTGACGCAACGATTATCAAGTTTTTGTTAATTCTGACCATGGGCCTAAGGAGAAAAAATATCAAAAGCGTGCTGAACAGATACCGGCAATTCGGATATGATATTTTCCGGATTTCGTTCAAGGAATTTGTCCGGGACCGGTGCAGCCTGCAGGCATCTGCCTTAACCCTGTATCGTGAAGTTCCATATAAAATATAACATAAAATAGTTGACAATAGAGTAAAACACGCCTATTACACCGATAATGCGAATGTTAATGCCGGCAAAAACATAGCCAAACGTTTTGGAAATGTTGAGCTAAAGGACTTAACAGATTTTCGCAAAATGAAACCGGTTTTGTTTTAAGCGGTTTCCGGATGCTCGTAGTGCATCCGACAGGTTAGAACTGAGCTATACGCTTCGAGAGATAGGTGGTTCGCCGCTGACAGTCAATCAACCTGTTTAAGACCAATATCTATATTTCTCTATGGAGTTGGTAACTATTTACCTTTTTTTATATGTTCATTCCCAATAAAAATGTAAATGTCCGGGCCGCTCTGGCCGGAGGTGTCATTGCCGGCACCATTTTTCAGCTGGGCCAGATAGCCTATCTGCAATTTCAGGTGGGGGTTTCCACCTATAATGCCATTTACGGCAGTTTTGCAGCCATACCGTTGTTTTTGTTGTGGCTGAATGCGTCCTGGACCATTGTGCTGTTCGGCGCTGAAATCTCCTTTGTCTGGGAACATTTTGATGTGCTTCAGACAGATGACCCGGAATATGCGCACATCAGTGTGCGGGTGAAAAAATTGATCTTCCTCAGGATAATGGTTGACATTCTGCTTCAGGCATAGATGGGCGTGGTCTTTTTAAGCCATTTCGCAGGCTGTTTGGCAGATCCACTGAATAAGGTGATACTATGCCGGATGAATCCCCAAAAAAAACTTTTCCCGCATTCTCTATCAAGGGGCTGACAAAAGTGTACGGCGAGGGGCCGGCGGCTGTGCATGCCCTGCGCGGGGTTGATCTCGAAATACCGGCAGGGGAACTTGTTGTGCTGCTTGGCCCCTCGGGAA
Organism: Desulfobacter latus; assembly: GCF_013389365.1. GTDB lineage: Bacteria > Desulfobacterota > Desulfobacteria > Desulfobacterales > Desulfobacteraceae > Desulfobacter > Desulfobacter latus. Next base: position 53,137 of record NZ_JACADJ010000002.1, on the reverse strand, counting down.
GCGGTAAATCTACCCTTTTGAATATCATTGGCGGCCTGGACAGGGGAACCAAAGGCGCTGTGTTCTTTCAGGATCAGGACATGAGTGCTATGACCGATAGAGCTTTGACAAGATACCGCCGGGATTATGTGGGTTTTGTCTTTCAGTTTTACAATCTGATGCCAAGTCTTACGGCCTATGAAAACGTGGCGCTTGTGACCGAGATTGCCCGTTCCCCCATGGACCCGAATGACGCACTTGGGCTGGTGGGCCTTGGTAACCGGGCAGATCATTTTCCATCCCAGCTTTCCGGCGGAGAACAGCAGCGTGTGGCCATTGCCCGGGCCGTGGCAAAAAAGCCCACGGTCCTGTTCTGCGATGAGCCAACCGGTGCCCTTGACAGCGCCACCGGCCGCTCTGTATTAAAAGTGTTAAAGAATATCAACGAAGAACTGAAAACAACCGTGCTGATTGTGACCCATGCTGCAGCGACTGCGGACATGGCAGACCGGGTAATTCATTTCGCCGATGGTGGTATTCGAGAGGTCGTGGAAAACAAAACAAAACGCAACCCGGAAGATATTCAATGGTGACCCATACATGAGCCCTTTAAACCGCAAACTCCTGCGTGACTTGTGGCGTATCAAAGGCCAGGCCCTTGCCATCGGTGCGGTCATTGCTGTGGGCGTGCTGATGTTGGTCATGATGTCGGGTCTTGTGACCTCCCTTGATGAAACAAGGCGTGCGTATTACGAACGGTATCGCCTTGCCGATGTTTTTGCGCCGGTCAAACGGGCGCCGGAGCATATGATTGCGGATCTTGCCGCCATCCCCGGCGTTGCTGCAGCCGAGGGACGGGTCACTGGAAGTGCCCTGATCGATCTTTCCGGCAGGGACCTGCCGCTGCAAGCCCAGGCAGTCTCACTGCCTGAATTCAGAGAGCCACGGATAAACGATATTTATCTCACCGAGGGGCGCAGTCTGGAAAGCAATCACCCTGACGAAATTTTGCTCTTGCAAAGCTTTGCTGGGGCCCACGGGCTTAAACCCGGTGACACAATTGCCGCCACCATGAACGGAAGACGCCGCATCCTGCACATTGTTGGACTTGCCAAATCCCCCGAGTTTCTCTACACCGTTGCCCCCGGAGAACTGGTGTCGGACGATTCTCGTTTTGGCGTCATATGGATGAGCCGCAAGGCCCTGGAAGCCGCCTACGACATGGAAGGCGCCTTTAACGAGGCACTCCTGCTGCTTACCCCTAACGTCAGGCTGCCCGCCGCCCTGGATGCAGCAGACAGGATTCTCAAACCCTATGGCGGGACCGGCGCCTACGGCCGCAAAGACCAGACCTCCAACCGTTTTGTCAGTGAGGAAATCGATGGTCTGCGTACCATGAGTACCGGGGTTCCACCCATATTTCTTGCAGTGGCTGCTTTCCTTTTATACATTGTTATTTCACGCATGGTGCAGGCCGAACGGGAACAGATCGGCCTGATCAAGGCATTTGGATATTCTGATTTTGAAGTGGGTGTCCATTACTTCAAGCTTGTGGTGGCCATCGCCGCAGGAGGGGCTTTGGCGGGCTGTCTTTTTGGCATTGCAGCAGGACGGGCCATGGTCAACCTTTATCTTGCCTATTTCAAGTTCCCTTTTTTGGTGTTCAAGCTCGATCCGGCTGCTTTTGTAACGGGATTTCTTGTCAGTGTCGGGGCGGCTTCCGCCGGCGGCCTTTTTGTACTGCGCCGTGTCTTTGCCCTTACCCCCGCAGCGGCCATGCGTCCGCCGATCCCCCCGGATTACAGCCGTGCCGGCGCCCTTGGCAAGGCTCTCGATGCAGTCCTTGATCAGCCCAGCCGCATGGTTCTTCGCAGACTGACACGGCATCCTGGACGTATGGCCGGCGCAATGATCGGCATCGCTTTTGGCATGGCATTGTCCGTTGCCATGATCGGCATCATGACAGGCTTTTCCCATATGATCGACCTGACATTTAATGTGATCGACCGCAGCGATGTGACCGTCACCTTTAACGAGGCAATGTCGGACAAGACGGTTTTCGAACTGCAAAGCCTTTCCGGCGTGATCGAGGTGGAACCGGTGCGCGTCGTACCCGTTGTGCTGCACCACGGACGCAACAGTCATCGGGGCGTTATCAATGGTTTGGTGCCTTTGCCTCGCTTAAACCGGGCCGTGGACAGCAGGATGGCCACAATTCATCTGGGTAAAGGAGGCATCATTCTGGCACAGGCGCTGGCGGATATCCTTGCCGCCCGCCCCGGCGACATACTCACCGTAGAGGTTCGGGAGGGCCGCCGCCCGGTGCTGTTTATTCCCGTAGCCGGTGTTGCCGATACACTGCTGGGTGCGCCGGCCTTTATGCAGATTAGTGCGCTAAACCGCGCCTTGGGTGAACAAAATCGCATTTCCGCCGCCTGTATGCGCATTGACAGCATCCAAAGTGCCCGGATTTACCGGACCCTCAAGCAGATGCCGTCGGTGGCCGGGGTTAGCCTGAAAAGCGATGCCAGGGCTGCACTCCAAAAACAGATGGATACCGGAGCCGGGGCCATGCGCTATATCATGGCGGCAATTGCCGCTGTGATCACTTTTGGTATCGTCTATAACGCAGCACGCATTGCCTATGCTGAACGTGCCCGGGATCTTGCAAGTCTGCGGGTAATCGGTTTCACCAAAGGCGAAGCTTCCTTTGTGCTGCTTGGGGAACTTGCTGCCGTCACCCTTGGCGCCCTTCCCATGGGTGCAGTTCTCGGCTATTTTCTTTCGTTTGGGATTGCCAAGGGGTTCAGCACAGACTTATATCAGATACCCGCGTCTTTCTCGCCGGAAAGCTACGGTACTGCGGCCATCGCGGTCATGGGTGCCGCTATTGTGTCAGGCTTCCTGGTAAAACGCGATATGGATAAGGCGGATCTTGTCTCCGTCCTCAAGACAAGAGAGTAAAACAAAATGAAAAAAAAAATTTCCCGAAAAATCATAATATCAGGTGTTATCATTGCAATAGGCGCAGTGTTGACATATGCATTCTGGCCCCAGCCCATGGTGGTGGATATGGGCGAAGTTAAACGCAGCCATATGCGGGTCACCATTTCTGAAGAAGGACGAACCCGTGTTCACGACGCCTATGTGGTATCCACGCCGGTGGCCGGGCGGCTTCTGAGGATGGATGTCGAGCCTGGAGATCTGGTTGTTGAAGGAAAAAGTGTGATCGCAAAGATGGAGCCGTCCTATCCCACGCTGCTGGATGTTCGCAGCAAAGCCCAGGCCGGCGCAAATCTATCCGCGGCAAAAGCGGCCCTGGAACTTGCTCGTACAGAACAGGACCGGGCGGTTGCAGATAAGGAACTTGCAAATCTCCAGCTTAAGCGTATGCGCCATTTGATATTATCCGATTCCATAAGTCAGCTAGAGTTGGATCGTGCAATACACGAGACACGGATTACCTCGGCAGCTCTACGCAATGCACAAGCCGCCATTGCTGTTCAAAAAGCTGAGGTTGCCAAGGCCCGTGCCCAGCTGATCAGTTTTGGTAACAATTTGTCAAAAGGCGTTGAACGGACAGCTGTAATTCCAATCCATGCGCCGGCAACCGGTTCAGTTCTTCGCATCATCCAGGAAAGTGAATCGACCTTGCCGGCTGGTACGCCTGTCATTGAGATCGGGAACATTGAAAACGATCTCGAAGTGGTGGTTGAACTTTTATCATCCGACGCCGTTAAGGTCTCCCTGGAAGATCAGGTGATCCTTACGGATTGGGGTGGCCCCCATGACTTGAACGGGCTTGTTGAGAGGGTAGATCCCTGGGGCTTTACAAAAATTTCCGCTCTTGGAGTGGAGGAGCAGCGTGTAAATGTTATTGTTAGCTTTGCTAATCCACCCGAATATTTAAATAGACTCGGCCATGGCTACCGCATTGAGGTACAGATCGTCATTTGGGAGGATAAAAATGCCATTACTGTTCCCTCTAGCGCTTTATTCCGACAAGGACGAGATTGGGCGGTTTTTGTGGTGATAAACGGTATGGCTAAACTGCGTCGTGTCCAGATCGGCCAAAACAACGGCATCAAAGCCCAGGTAAAGGGCGGTTTAGAGCCGGGCCAACTGGTTGTCCTCTATCCCTCGTCTGAGCTAACCCATGGAACACAGGTTTCCAAAAGGGAGATCAAATGATGCACACAGGATAACCTGATAAAGCAGCGCGGCACCCCCCATTTTTTTAACTTTTTTGTGTTTTGAGCCATGCTGCAATCATTTGTTTTCATTACTGATTTTATTGAGCACGTGCCGGGTAATCACAGGTCCGATTATTTCGAAAATTACAGTAGAGCCGATGACAACCGGTAATATCAGATCCTTTAATTCAGGAAACCGATCTGTTGCCAGCAGTGCCATTCCCAGTGCCACACCGGCCTGGGGAAACAGGCAGCACCCAAGCCATCTTTTTACCACAGGATCTGCATTGAGCAGGTGGGCGGAAAGCCTGGCACCGCTGTAAAGACCTGCCATTCGGGCAATAACATAAAGCAGCCCGATTACGCCTGCAGCAGTCAGTTCTTCTATGTGCAAAGAAGCACCGGCCAACAGAAAAAAAAGGATCATAAACGGCCATTCAATTTCGTTTATTTCATTGAACGGATGCTCATGGTGACTGGCCAGTGTGGCCACGGTACTTCCCATGACCATGGCCGCCAGAATAGGGGACAAATCAAGCAGCACGGCACTGCCGGCACAGATGATCACCAGTCCCAGGGCTTCCGCCTGGGTAGGTTCTCCCGGATGGACCCGGCCCGTAAGAAAGGCCATGGGCAGACCGATAAGCAGCCCCAGAACAATACTGCCTGCGACCTCTCCACATCCGGTTAAAAATGCATCTACTGCACCGCCCTGGCCACTGATTGCCGAGGCTGCCGCCAGCAGAAAACTGAAGATCAGCAGGCCCCATGCATCATCAATGGCAACAATACCCAGCAAAATTTTTGTAAAGTGTGATTTTTTTCCGCTTTCCTTCACCACATCGAAAATGGCTGCCGGCGCACTGGCCGGAGCAATTCCGGCCATTATCAGAACAAACGCCGGGGCCGTCCCCCATAGAAATAATACCGCACCCACCAACAGACTGGCCCCCATTGCCTGACCGACCGACATCCACAACACAGATTTTCCCCTTTCACGGATAGCGGAAACCGTGATCTTTTCACCCAGAAGAAATCCCACCATGCACAGGGCAATATGGGTCAGCAGAGGAAACCATTCATCGATAAACCGGTGGGGCAGCAGGTCGAGTCCGGCAGGTCCGAAAAGCAGCCCGCAGAGCAGCAGAAGGGTTACCCGGGGAAGCGGTGTGTAGCGGCCAGCCAGATCGGCGGCAAATCCCAATAAAAAAATGCCGCCGATTGAAAGCAGCGTGCTTGACATTTGGGTCATTTCAATCTGCATTTTGTTTCATCATAAAATGCGGCAAGGAAACCCCTGAGTCTTTAGCTCAGGGGAGGAATTGCCGTCCTCCTTATAATTAAGATAGTAGCCCAGGCACCGGACCTTAGCACGTCGTATTGTAGGAATAGCCGTCAGATGCGTGAAGCAGCCTGCAATATTTCCAGCTAATGCCCTGTACTGTTTTGTCCACTGTTTTAATGTTAAACGAACCGCTTTTTCTGACAGCGACACGTCCGGTGTACGTTCCAACCTTTTTGCCGGAAGTGACAACCGCCTTGACAATGTCGCCCGTCTGGAATCCTTTGACTTTTTTCTCAGTTGACTTTGCTGTTGTCCGGGGGAATCCGAACTTGTTTACCCTGCACATCTGCCTTGAGCCATGACCGTCTGCCTTTACAATCAACACGGTTTTGTCGACCTGAAACATCTTTTCAGGTGTGCTTTCCCCGACACAGGCGGCATCAAGCCAATGCGTTTTGTGAAGTCCCCTGGTCGTCCGGTTGAATTTTGTCAGACCGCCGGAGCCGGTTTCAACCGGCAGTCCGGTTTTTTTCAAGGTACGGAACAAGTCCCATCGGGTCGCATTGACGGCGCCCGCATCCTTGAGCGGCACTCTGGACTGCTTTTGAATTCGCTTCAACAGTCCCGGCTTTCTTGAAAGGAACAGTTCGAGTGGTTTGTTCCCCTTCTTCCTGTTGCACGCCGTACAGGCCAGTGTCAGATTGCTGATTCTGTTTGAACCGCCTTTCGATTTCGGCACGATATGTTCAATCTCCAATGGGATATCTGTTTTTCCGCAGTAGGCACACGTTCTGTCCCATTTTTCCAGAAGGTATTCCCGCACCTCATAGCCCATGAGTTCCCCCTGCTGATACTCAACACCTGATATTTCGGGATTCTGTATTTTCTGCATGTCAAACCGAACCAACTCCATTGAAATTGCCTGAATATTGCAAAACCGGCACAACCGCTTGACCCAGGTTTCGATATTGTGAACCCGGCTTTTTAATGAAGGCGGCAGCCATCCTTCCGCCCTGGTCCGGTTATCAAAACGCGGTTTTCGGTATCGCGTTTTCCGGTTTCTCCGGGATCTTCTGATGGCTCGTCTTGATTCCAGATTATTTTTGATCTGCTGGCCTCGATGTCTCAGTTCCATGGCAAAAACAATCTCTCCGGAATCGTCGTTAATCACGGCAATTCCAGTCTCTCTACTGCCCGGATCAATCTTGATCCGCAATGGGTTTGATGCCACGTCCAAGACTTTCTCTTTCAAAATGATCGTAAAGGGGAACTGTCTGAAAACCGCGGCTTTTCCTTCTGTCAAAAGCAGTCTTGCCTTTGCCGGATGCACCGGATTCTGCGGCTTTTTGTTTGTATCCAGAACAAATACACTCAATTTTAAAATCCTCTTGTTTCCAAGGTAATGTTTGCCGCGTCAATGTTATGACCGGGTTTGGCGCAAGCAGCACCGGTTTAACCCCTTAGACCTGTTTAACCACTTGCCGTAGAACCTGGAGCTGGCGAGCACCCCAGGGTACCTGTTTCCGATCTAACGTAGTGCTCGAAGCACTTAGACTGGTCAACTTTGGGGCTTTTTCAAGCCCCTCGGTCTTTAGCCGAGGGGTAGTTGACTCTCTTATCCTACCCGGGGTTTTGATCCAGGGCTTCAAATCCTGAAACAATATCCAGCAGCTCTTCTGTGATGGACATCTGGCGCAGCTGGTTGTACTGGCTTTCAAGGTCGTCCATCAATTCTTCAATATTTTTCTGGGCCCCCTGCATGGCTGCCAGACGGGCCGCATTTTCACTGGCCAGAGATTCCACAAAGGCTCTGAATATGCTGATAAAAAGATATTCCTGGATCAGTCTGGACAACAGCCGGCCCGGTTCCATGGTGAACATGGGCAGGCTTTTAGAATCCCAGGTGCGATAGCGGTGCTGTGCCAGCCACTGCTCGTCGATGGGCAGCAGGTGAACCGTATGGGGGGTATATCCGGCAGCGGATTTTGGCCGGGCATGAAACAAAAGCACATGGTCCACAGCTGTTTTGGTCTGCCAGGTGTCAATGGCCATCAGAATTTCGCCCACATGGGGGGTGATGGTATGCACGGAACCGGGTACCTCCCTAATATCACTGCAATTCATGCCGGCATCTGCCAGCAGCCCCGCTGCCCGCATGCCCACACATATCACAGGCATCTGCCCGGCATCCCGGTCGCCCTGCGTCAGCTGGTCCAGGGCATGGGAACTCACCTGTTCGTTGAGGGATCCGCACATGCCCTGATCTGATCCGAATATGACGGCCCCTGGGGTTTTTCTGGTAGACCGCCGGGTATACAGCCGGGTATCCGGATCATGGCGCAGCACAATACCCAGGGCCATGTCAAGGGTATGGGCATATGCCACAAGGGATTGGGATGCCGCTTCATACTGGCGAATACTCACCGCTGCCAGCGACTTCATGGTCCGCACCACCGAGTGCAGGTCACCGGTGCTGTCTATTCTGCGCTTAAGCTGTTCCAGGGTCTGCATCAGCGTCTTCTTTTTTGAGGGGTTTTACGGCATCTTGCGCGGCTTTAACAAGGGTGTCAATGGCTTTTTCATCAATTTTTTCCCCGGCGGTGATTTTTTCCATTACCCCCTGGTGGTCGGTGTTGGCAGCCTTTCGTATGTTCTTCTGGGCATCAGAAATATCAGCCAGTTCAATATCATCCAATACCCCGTGGGTCAAGGCAATCAATACGGCAATCTGGTCCGCTGCCGGCAGCGGGGAATACCGGTACTGCTTCAAGATTTCGCGTATCCTGCGTCCCCTGGACAGTTTTTTACGGGTAGCTTCATCCAGGCGGGCACCGAACCTTGAAAATGATTCCAGTTCTTCAAACTGGGAATAGGTCAGGCGCAGGTCTCCGGCAACCGTTCGGTAGGCCGGCAGCTGAGCTTTGCCTCCCACACGAGATACGGATTTTCCCACATCCACGGCCGGTAGTATGCCTTCTCTGAAAAACAGCGGTGACAGATAAATCTGCCCGTCGGTGATGGAAATCAGGTTTGTGGGAATGTATGCGGAAATATTTTGTGCTTCGGTTTCAATGATGGGCAGGGCACTCAAAGAGCCCCCGCCCTTGTCTGCAATCAGATGCGTGGAGCGTTCGAGCAGCCGGGCATGAATATAAAAGATATCACCGGGATAGGCTTCTCTGCCGGGGGGGCGGCGCAGCAGCAGGGACAACTCGCGATAGGCCCGGGCATGGCGGGTCAGATCATCATATACAATCAGGACATCTTTTCCCTGGTGCATGAAATGCTCGGCCATGGCTGTGGCCGTATAAGGGGCCATAAACTGCAGGCCCGGCGGATCTTCTTCCGTGGAAACCACGGCAAAGGAATAAGACATGGCATCTCTTTTCTTGAGTTCGGCAATGACCTTGGCAAGTGCGGATCCCCGCTTGCCGATACCGCAGTAGATGCAGATCACATCCTTTCCCTTCTGGTTGGCGATGGTATCCAGCGCAATGGCGGTTTTTCCGGTCTGCCGGTCCCCCAGTATCAGTTCTCGCTGTCCTCTGCCGATGGGGATCAATGTATCGATGACGGTGATGCCTGTCTGCAAAGGGGTGTCCACCGGAGCACGGTCCATGATTTCCGGGGCCGGCTGTTCCACCGGCATAAGGGATGTCGCTGAAAGGGATTGTTTGCCGTCAAGGGGTTTTCCCCTTGCATCCACCACCCGGCCGATAAGTGCGTCCCCCGTGGGAACGGACATCACCTTTTCCGTGCGGTTCACCTCGTCGCCGGCACGCAGGGTATCGGTTTCATCCAGCATGATCACCCCAATGAGGTCCATGTCCAGATCAAATGCCATGCCATATGCATTCGGCGGACACACCAGCAGCTCCTCGGACTGCACGCCTTTGAGACCCGCCACGGTTATGATGCCCGAACTGATGGATGCAATGCGGCCAAAATCGCGCGCATGCAGTGCAGGATTATGGCTGTCCAGTATGGCGGCCATGGTGGATACAAAATCATCCATGACCTGTGCTAATTCATTGTTTTTCCGGTTCATGATCTTTTCTTTCAATGGCCTGGTCCATCTGTTTTTCCAGGGCGCCGACATAATCGTGGGCATGCCAGGTCATTTTTTTGCCGCCGGCGGCAACTGCAATCCCGAACACCAGTTCCGGTCTGACCTCAAATGCAATATTTCCCAAATTCGGCAGCTTTTGCGACAATGCTTTTTGAATGGATTTCTGCTGGTTTTCGGACAGTTCAAATCCCGTCGTCACCTGCGGCTTTGTTTCCGCCTTTTGCGGCAGATCTGCTTTGTCCAGTTCTTCAAACCGGGACAAAAACTTTTTCACTGCCTGGTCCTGGACCCGGGTATCAGCCAGATGGGACAGGGTTTTTTCCACCGTATCAAATATAAGACGGGCCGCCTTTTTTTGAAAGCCGTCAAAAAAAGAGGCTTTTTCCTGTTCCAGTGCTTTGCGCCACTGTTTTTTCAACCCGTCCACTTCCTCTTGGGCCTCTTGGATCAAAGAGTCCCGCCGTTCTTTGGCTTCTTTGTCCGCCTCTTTCAACCTGGCATCCCGGTCATCTTCCAAAGATTGTCTCTTTTTTTCAAAGGTTTTTTGGGTCTCTTGTGCAGCCGCTTTTTGTTCCGCGGCCTTGTCAAAGCGTTCTTTGATATTGTTTTCCCGCTGGTCCATGGCCTGTTTGATCCGGTCGAACAAAAATATTTTCAACAGCACCAACAGAATCAAAAAATTCACTACCTGGGCCCCCACTGTAAACCAATCAATCAACATGATATCCCTCTCAATTGGCAGCTGAAATCACATAATCCCAGAACGGGTTGGCAAACAACAGGATCATGGAAACCACAAAACAGTATATGGCGGTTGATTCGATCATTGCCAGTCCCACAAACAAGGTGCGTGTGATGGTGTTTTTTTCATCCGGCTGCTGGGCAATGGCGCTCAAGGCGCTTGCCACGGCACGGCCTTCCCCGATGGCCGGCCCGATGGCCCCCACTGCAATGGTAATGCCGGCTGTGATAACAGATGCCATACCGATAAAACTGATACTGCTCATATTAAATTCTCCTTTACTAATTGTTACGCGATGATCGCGTGTTGTTTTTTTTTCTATCTGTCTGCTTCTGGTCCTGGACCTGGGTGGCGGATGCGATATACACCATGGCCAGAACGGCAAAAATATAGGCCTGAATCATCCCGGTCAAAAGTCCGAGCAACTGCAGAATCACCGGAAAAACAAAGGGAATAATGGCCAAAAGAATGGCCACGATTTTTGAACCGCTCATGATATTGCCGAAAAGCCGGACCGCCAGGGCCAGGGTCCGCGATAATTCGCCCATGATATTGAAGGGCAGCATAAATACCGTGGGCTGAATATACTGTTTGAGATAATTACCCAGGCCCTTTTGGGCAATGCCGAACAGCGGCACGGAAATGAACACGCAGATGGCCAGGGCCGCCGTGGTGGAAAGGGATGCGGTGGGCGATTCATATCCCGGTACCACGGTGAGCAGGTTGCAAAAAGCAATAAAAATAAACAGGGTACCGATAAACGGCATATATCTGGTTGCTTTCTGCCGGCTGATCTCACTGATCTGGTCCTGGATACCGGTAACCAGCATTTCCATTATGTTCTGCCAGGCACTGATCTGCCGGTCTGTGGACAGTTGTCTGGTGATGAGCCATGACCCGATCACCAGTACGGCCATGACCGCCCAGGTAAACACAATGGTCAGGTTCAAGGTGATAAAATGAAATTGGAAAAATATCACCTGGTCCGGGGTAATCTGCTTGATATCCATAAAATTCATCTGAGTGATCCTTTTGTATACCCGATCGCTTTGGGCCGAAGATTAAAAATACATATTTTGCGCATGATCAATATGCCGGCAAGGCATGCTGTCATACCAATCCATTCGCCGCCTGACACCATAAAAACAGCGGTGAGTGTGACAAAAGACCGCAAAACAAACCCCGCAGCAAACATCACCCCCCGGGACCGTTCACCGGTCAGCCGGTGTATGGTCAGCCACAGCCCCCCGAAATGGAAACTTCCGATCACCATACCCGCAGGCAGGCAGTACAGCACTTGTTGTAAATCACCGGGTATCATCAGCATCCTTTTTTTTGTTAGATAGTGCTCTTTTCACATTTTCTGGGTTATATCCTGCTGGGTTATCGCCTACTCTTTTTTCCGGCTTTCGCGTTTTACCCAGTACCATGCATTCCAGCACCCGACCATAACGCCGGTCAACAGCAGGGTCAATGTCCAGGACGGCCGGCCCGGCCAGGTTTTGTCCAGCCAAAGCCCCAGAAACGTGCCCAGGATGGTGGGGATCGCCACAGACCATCCCACCAGGCCGAACATGCCCAGGCCGAACCAAACAGGATGCTGCGCATCTTTGCGGGCAGCCAGTTTGCGTTTCTGCTTTTTTTCAATGATTTTTGAAAATTCTTTGCCTTCGTTTGTATCAACCATTTTTCTGAAACTCCAAAAAACGGCGGATAAATCCGGCTTCAATGCGGGTGGCTGACGTGCGCATGTTTTTTTCCTTTTGTTTTTGCTGTAAAAAATCTTTTTCCACAGTATTTTTCAAGGATGCCAAATCTTTATCCCTCACGGCCCTGCGCGTGGAGATGAAAACCGTATCTTCTTTTTTCACCAGCACGCCTTCCATAACCGCCATGTGCTGCTCTTTGCCGTTTTCATCATGAAAACTTACAATACCTGATGCCAGAGCGGTCACAAAATCCACATGCCGGGGAAACAGGCCGAAAGATCCGTTCACCCCTTCGGCAATGATTTTTTGCACCTGGATGTCCAAGAAAACATGGGTGGGAAGCATCACCTTGAGTTTCATCATGATGTTTTGGCCTCATCGATACTGCCGATCATATAAAGCGCTTGTTCAGACCGGTCTGAAAATTTGTCATCCAGAATCTGGCGGCATCCCTCCAGGGCATCTTCAATACTGACGGACCGGCCTTCATAACCGGTGAACTGTTCAGTCACAAAAAACGGCTGGGTCAAAAACCGTTCCAGGCGCCTGGCCCGGTGAACGGTCTGGCGGTCTTCTCTGGACAGCTCTTCAATGCCCAGCATGGAAATAATATCTTTAAGGTTCTCATATTCAGCCAGGTTTTTTCGAATTTCAGCGGCAATGCGGTAGTGTTTTTCTCCCACAATATCAGGGGTCAGCATGCTGGAGTTGGACTGAAGCGGATCAATCGCCGGATAAAGGCCTTCCCCCGCTTTTTTCCGGGACAAAACAATGCTGGACGACAAATGGCCGAAGGTGTGAACTGCGGCAGGGTCTGTAAAATCATCCGCAGGTACATATACGGCCTGCACCGAGGTGATGGACCCGGTGGTGGAGTTGGTGATCCTTTCCTCTAGCTGCGCAAGTTCGGTACCCAGGGTGGGCTGGTATCCCAGCCGTGAGGGCAACCGTCCCAGCAGCCCGGAAACTTCCATGCCTGCCTGGATAAACCGGAAAATATTATCGATGAGCAGAAAAACATCCTGGTTGAGATCATCCCTGAAATATTCCGCCATGGTCAGGGCGGAATGGCCCACACGAAACCGTGCTCCCGGCGGTTCATTCATCTGTCCGAACACCATGATGGTTTTGTCCAGTACACCGGCCTCCTGCATCTCATGGTACAACTCTTCCCCTTCTCTGCACCGTTCCCCGATCCCGCAGAACAGGCTGACCCCTTCATGGATGCCCACCATATTGTGAATCATCTCCATGATCAGAACGGTTTTTCCGACACCGGCACCGCCAAAGAGCCCGCTTTTACCGCCCTGTTCCAGGGGAGAAAGAATGTCGATCACCTTGATTCCGGTTTCAAAAATCTTTGTGGATACTTTCTGCTGGTCCATTGTCGGAGGAGATCCATGAATGCTCCGAAAAGCGGTATCAGAAACCGGTTCCTTCTTATCGATGGGATCTCCAAATACATTCAAAGCCCGTCCCAGCAGTGATTTTGCCACCGGCACCTCAAGGTGGCGCCCGGTATCCCGGATATCGGATCCCAGAACAAGTCCCTGGGTTTCGGTCAATGCAATCCCGCGGATGGTATGATCATCGAGGTGCAGAACCACTTCAATGCGGATAGTGTCATCTTTGCCGCAGGTCAGCATATTGTGTACAAGGGGAATACCATCTGAAAACCGGGCATCCACCACATTTCCTCTGATCGAAATGACCACTCCTGTATTTGTATTCGCATCTGATGTTATATCTGAAGACATCGTTGTTCTGCACCTCTTATGTCAAATAATTATCAAATCTACTGCCGTTCAGTTGTTATCTTCCTTAAATGCGCTACTTGGGTTGCCAGTTGTGTTCCCCTTTTTTATATTTCTGTTTTACTGCTGTCCAGGCAATTTTATGAGAAACTGCTTCCCGGGAATCGTTTCCCTGTCTCTCTTCGGGGTCCTCATACTGCTCCCAGGCATTGTTAAACGCCGCCAGATAGATTTCTCTAGCGTGTTTGGGCAGTACCTGTCGAACCGATTTCGGCAGATCATTCAAATTCTTATAAGGCATATCGCCGCTCCTCAATGGTTTGTTGCGTTTATCAGCGCCGACTAGCGTTAGCCTCCGGACGGCTATGTATCCTGTGATTCAGGGGCGGAAAGTCCGGCCGTCAAAGACCAGCGCATTCCCTCTTCTATGGAGATATCCAGATAACGGACACTGTTCTTGGGAACGATAAAACAATACCCTCCGATCTGAGAACTCCACTGGACGTACACCACCAGGTGGTCATCCGGCAAAAAACCCTCGGGAAGACCATCAGTCCCTTCTCTTGTAACGAATCCCAGGGTTTCCATATTTGTATTAGGAACGGTGACCATCACCGGCCTGCCTAATTTTTTTTCCATATCACCGCCCACCAGCCCCATTAAATCCTTGACAGGGGCATACACATTGCCGAAAAGCGGAATTTTACGCAGGGTTTTGTCGGCTGTCCTGAAGAGTTTGCGGGTCAGCCAGGGGTACATGAGCAATCCGGCAACAAAAACCAGTGCAATGATCGTTAAAAGACCCATACCGGGAATATAAGCCCCCGGCGGCAGTATCGTGGTCAATATACCTTTTACCGCTCCTTCGGAACTGCGGATCATCCACACCATAACATACAATGCAACAGCAATGGGCAGCACGATGGAAAGGCCTTTGATAAACAGCTTTGATAAGGTACTGTGTAGGTTCATGCCATTATTTTCTCCATCTGAGTCGAACAGATTGAATAAATTTGGTATACGGAAAGGATAGTCTTTGCAGGCCGATAAATGAATCCGTAAAAACCTGTATATCTGATGAAATAAAGCTGTAACTCGATAATCCAGTTTTTGGTGATAACAACACCTTGACTGGCATCATCATATGCTGTCTCGACTATCCGATATAGTGCCTGACCTTTCAAAATTCAGACCTCTTTACGTTGACCTTTTTTTCCAGGGGGCATCATGGCATCGGTGATGGAACCGTCCACCATTTCAGAGGCAAAGGCAAATGTTTCCGACAGGGTGGGATGGGCATGGATGGTCCTGGCGATATCCCGGGCATTCGCCCCCATTTCCAGGGCCAGCACTGCTTCCTGAATGAGTTCACCACTATTGATGCCGCAGATGCCGGCCCCTACGAGCCGACCGGTTTCTTTGGAGAACAAAACCTTGGTGGTCCCGATTGCCGCATCCGCTGACAGGGCCCGGCTGCTGGCGCCCCAGGGAAATTTCCCCTTTTCGTATTCAATATTGTTTTCTTTGGCGGCTGTTTCCGTCAAACCGACCCAGGCCACCTCGGGAATGGTGTAGGCTACCGAGGGAATGCCCATGGCGTCAAAGGCAGCAGCGCGGCCTGCACAGACTTCGGCGGCTACTTTTCCCTGGTGGGTGGCCTTGTGAGCAAGCATGGGCTCTCCCACCAGGTCGCCGACGGCGAAAATATTGTCAATTTCGGTGCGCTGCCGCTGATCCACCCGGATAAACCCGTTCGGGTCAGTGCTCAAACCGGTATTTTCAAGGCCGATACGCCCGCTGTTGGGCCTGCGGCCCACAGCCACGAGAACAGCATCGTATTCCCCGGTCTTGTCCTCCCCAGCCTGTTCAACACCCACGGTCACCGCCTCGTCTTCCGTACTGATACCGGTGACCTTTGCCCGGGTCAGAATGGTGTATAGCTTTTTGAGCTTGAGAAAAAGCGGCTGAACCAAATCCTTGTCCGCCGGCGGAAGAATCCGGTCCGCCATTTCCACAATGGTAATTTCCGATCCCAAAGCATGATAAACCTGCGCCATTTCAAGGCCGATGACGCCCCCGCCCACCACCAGCAGGCGTTTGGGAATAAAATTAAGATCCAGGGCATCGGCGGCATCCCAGATCAAGGGGTGATCCGGTTGATCCGGCAGTGTCACCGGCCTGGACCCTGTGGCCACGATACACCGCTCAAACCGGATCTGCTCTTCACCCTGCGCCGTCGTGACCTTCAGGGTATGCCGGTCCTCAAACACCCCGGTACCGGAGAATCGGACAACCTTCCGTGATTTGGCCAGTCCGTCCAGGCCGTCGGTGAGCTGTTTTATCACCGCATTCTTTTTGGCGCGCAGATCGTTAAGATTAATATCGGGCGGCCCATACCCGATGCCGAATGCTGTTATATTCCGGGCTTCTTCAATGACCTTGGCACAATGCAGCAGGGTCTTTGAAGGGATGCAGCCAGCGTTGAGGCAGACACCGCCAAGCTGCTTTCTGTTTTCCACCAAACAGACATGGAGGCCGAGATCAGCGGCACGGAATGCCGCTGTGTAGCCCCCTGGTCCGCCGCCCAACACCAAAAGATCAAATGTTTTTTTTTCGCTCAAGGATATTCCTCCCATACTTGGACATGTCCGATTTTTTTTTGGGTTCTCAACTGTTAGCAAAAATATAGTCAAATGTTGCCTTAATATGACAAATTTTGGCATCCTTCATATTTTTAAACAACCGTTACAGCCTTCTGAATGGCCGCCACCATCTCGGAAGCAGTACACCCTTTACTAATAAAATTTACGGCACCGGCAGAAATAATGTCCCGGGCATACGCTTCTTTCTCATACATGGACAGGGCCAGAATTTTTATTTCAGGGTGCGCCTTATAAATACGGCGGGTGGCTTCAATGCCGTTCATGCCCGGCATATTGATATCCATGAGGATCGCATCGGGCTTTAATTTCCCGGCCAACTCCACAATCTCCATGCCATCATGGGCCTGGCCGATTAACTGGATACCGGCAGTTTCCTTAAGGGCCTGGAATACGCCTTTACGAAAAATCGCATGATCGTCTGCCAGCAACACCCGGATATCTTTTTCCGATGACCGCTTCCCGACAGCATTATCATTAGGGGCGGCAGAGTTGTTCGCAGGGTTATCATCTGTTGAAATGGACGTTTTTGTTTCCTGTTCATACGGCAAGACAATATCAAACCGGCTGCCACGGCCCGGGCTGCTTGTGATCTTAAAGGTTCCGCCGATCAATTGAATCCGCTCCTGAATGCTGAACAGGCCAAGTCCCTGATTCATATTATTGGAAACAGTAATGCCGGAGGGATCAAATCCCTTGCCCTCATCTTGGACACTGAGACAAAGATGATCCTCACCCTCTTTTTTAAGCCTTACTTTGGCCGCTGATGTTCCGGCATATTTGACCGCATTAAATAGCAGCTCGCGAACCGACTCAAACACCAGCAGCACAATATCTTCGGAAAGTGACACGCCGGATATTTGTGATGTAAAATCCATATGAAATTGATGACGTTCCTGCATTCGACCGGCAAGCCATTTTAAACCGGAAATCAGCCCGCCCCTGTAAAGTGCCGGCGGACTTAAGTCCGCGCTTAATGAGCGCGCCATCTGGATGCAGGTGCCGATGGTTTCTTCTATTTTTTTAGCCGCGTCACTGAGCTGCGGGTCCTGGAGTTGTCGTTCCAGACCACTTAAATGCAGCTTGGCTGCAGCCATATACTGCTGGATACCGTCATGCAGAATTTTTGCCACCCGCCTGCGTTCTGCCTGCTCGGCCATGGTAAGCTTTCCGGCCAGTGCCCTGAGCTGGCCCGCCCGGGCCAGCATCTCTTTATGGGAATTGTGATACCGGGTTTCTGCGTCCATGCGCAGTTCAATCTCTTCTTCAAGGCGCTTGATGGTCTGGTACAGGGAACGGGTCCGCTCCTCAATTTTTTCTTCGAGACGTTCATTGGCATTTTTAAGCTTTTTCTGGTACTCCTGCTGCACGCTGATATCGCGAAATACGAACACAAGCCCAGTTACCTCTTTTTTTTCATTTTCAAGCCGGCTGATGGTCTCTTCAACCGGAATCCGGGTATCGTCCCGCCGCACCAGCATCCCTTTGCAGGCAAGCGGCATCGGTAAATCCTCGGGAACATAGAGTTCCTGTATCTGTGTATATGAACAATTCCGGGATTCCAGGTCTATGGAAAACACCTCTTCAATTCTTTTTCCTAATGCATCCGCCTGCGCCCACCCGGTGAGCTTTTCTGCAACAGGATTAATAAATGAAATCCGCCTGTTTTCATCGGTTGAGATGACACCGTCTCCAATGCTGTTTAATGTGGTTTTAAGCCACTCACTTTGAACAAAAAGGGCATCAAGGGCTTGTTTTTTTTCTGTGATATCTTCAATAATCGTAACAAATTCGCCGTGCCTGACACAATATGCGTTAACGGAAAACCATTTTCCAAGCTGGTCTGAGCGCCCCTCAATACGAACAGGCTTACCGTCCATGGCCACCTTACCGAAAACGGCAATCCAATTGACCGGGTCCTTTTCGATGTCCGGCATCAACTGTTTGACCCTTTTGCCGACCACATTTTTAAAACCGGTCAGTTCTTCAAACGCGGGATTGGTTTCCAGAAATTCATAATCCGCGGGTATCCCGTTTTTATCCCAAATCACCCGGTGTCTGGCAAACCCATCAATCATATTTGAAAACAAGGCCTGATAACTCTCCCTGCTGTCGGTAAGATTTTTGAACAATGTACTGTAAGGCCTTGAAAGACCGGTTTCAATCAGGGCTTTGTAAAGGCAATAATAGGAGACGATCTTGAAATAATGTCCCAGCATAATGGCCGGCCCATACACCCCGACATAGGTTGTAAACAGCAGTTCAGAAATAATGGTAACGATGATGGATGCCTGCAGCCAGTTGAAAAGCGTACTCTCGAACCGGTTCCGGTTGTGCTGAAGTGCTGACAGCGCCAGCCCCAAAATCAGGCAGATGATGTATTCGCTGTTTTTTTTGAATGCGGTCAGCCCCCCGGCATCTTCAAGATAGCAGTCGGGAAATATCTGCCAGTGGAAAATGGAGAGCAGAATTAAAAGCGTGGCTGCAGAAAAACCAAAGAGATAAATTTGAGCCTTGATCCGGCTTTTAAATAAAAAAAATGCCCCTAACAAAGAAACGCTTTCAAGGTAGCGGGCTGATATCCACAACTGGGTCGGCACATTGGGATCAATGCCCGGCAGGATATTGACCCCTTTATATGTCATGGTGTGTGTCAGATCCAATATCCCCACAAAAAGATAAGCGATTCCCACAAAAGAGAAAAATGATTTCTCTTTGAAAAAGGGCCGGGCATTCCAGGTAACCATGAAAATACTGCAGGCGGTTACCACCGCAAACATTTCGGCAAGGGTATGAAAAAGCAGAAAATTGTAAAATGAGCCGATATAAAAGGCCATCAGCATGACAATAAAGGTTGCCGCTTGAACAGCAAGCCGTTTCCTGCTGCTTTCAGTTTCTCCATAGGCGTGTGAAAAGAGAGTTCGGGACATATAAAATAATTTCGTTTATTAAACAACAAGGCCTTTTTCAATGGCAAAAGCAGTTAATTCAGAAACATTGTGCAGATCCAATTTATTCATAATGTTGGAGCGATGACGCTCCACAGTTTTTGGACTGATATATAAGAATCCGGCTGCCTCTTTGCTGGTATACCCCTCGGCCACCAGTTTAAGGACCTCTCGCTCCCGCTGGGTCAGGCTGTCCCAGGCGGTTGTTTTTTTTAGCTTTCGGCGGCCGTCCAGAAATCCTTTCATGACGGTGCCGGTAATTCCAGGGCTGATATAGGTCTTTCCGGATAGGACTATATGGATTGCTTTTAACAGCTCTTCCTGGCATGAATCCTTCAAACAATATCCCGAGGCGCCGGCATCAAAGCACTCCAGGATAAATTCATCCGAATCGTGAATGGTCAATGCCATAATTTGGGAATCCGGCCTCTGGCGCTTGATTTCTTTAATGGCAGAGACCCCGTCCATCCTGGGCATGGACAGATCCATCATGACCAAATCCGGTGGTTCTTTAAGCGAAAGGGTTGTTTCAACGGCGGAAAATCCGTCAGCGGCCTGAGCCACTACTTTAAGAGCCTTATCTGAATTGATCATCAGGCACAACCCTTCACGAAACAGGGTATTATCTTCAGCAACTACAATCTTTTTCATAAAATGCGGCAAGCCCCCCCCCCCTGAGCCTTTAACTCAGGGGAGGAATTGCCGTCCTCCTTATAATAATTTAGTTTTAGATTCCTGAAAGATAGTGAATTTTATATGTTATGACATAGTTTGAACATTCGTACCTAATTATAGTTGCGGTCACATGATTTGATGTTTTTTTGAGGTTTTTATTTTAATATTTACAGTAGTTTAGTGCTGCCTTTTTGGGTTTGAAGTCATATGATCGGAACTATAGTGACTGATATTACCATGCCCCTTTGAATATACCAAATAGAATATGATTTTTATCTTTTGCATTGGTCAGCATATCGATGTTCTTCACTTTCCACCGTTTTTTTATATCTTCGTATGGCCGAAATCAGCTGATCTGGGGCGTCGCTCTTACTCAAGTATGCCTTTGCACCGACCTTTCGCATGGCCTCAGCAAGCTCCGGATCCGTGTGCATGGAAAAACCGATCACACAAATATCCGGCTGATGGGCCAGAATCAATTCAGTTACCTCAGTCCCATGCATATCACCTAAATCCATATCCATAATGATGACATCCGGGATAAGGGTTCGCGCCAGCTTTATGGCCTGCTTTCCATCCTCGGCTTCTCCTATTATCACAAAATCAGGTTCCAGCTGCAATATAACCTTGAGTCCCTCCCGCAGGGCAAGGTGATCATCAACAATTAAAATTTTGATATTTTTTTTTGTCACGGACGCCTCTTTTTTTCACTTGTGGATTTTCGCTATTACACGAATAGTGTCCCCGCCGCCCAAGGCGGCACCAAATCTATAAGTAAATGGAATTTAACACTGGAAAAAGTCATAGAACAATGGGGGAAACCCCGCGTTTCGGCAGACGGATGTATGTACTCAATGATCCGGTTTTTGTTAATTTGGGGATTGGTTCTAACATCGAAGAGTATAGGAATTTCCAGCACCCAGCACCCAGCACCCACCACCCAACAGCCCACCCAAAGGGCGCTAATTTATCGCCGTCGTTTAACGCGTCTGACCAGCTTTTTCTTTTTTGGGGGAGGTGCTGTTGGTGCTGAAATGGCGGCCATGTGCTGAATGGGTGCCAACAGGTTGTCCTGGGAATAGATGCATGAAACCCTGGGACATTTAAGTCCCGGGGTGCCTGACGGTGTAAGATATTCAATCAGATAAGGATTTTTACACAAGGGGCATTCAAAATGATAGGGTTTATTCCAGGAGACAAATCGACAATCCTTGCGGTTGCAGGAGTAAAAAATTTTCCCTTTTTCCGTGGTCTTTTCTTCAACCCGGCCGTCACGACACAAGGGACAGGGCATGGCTAAAGTTTCCTCAAAGTCAGCGATTTTGGATTCAATATCATCTTGGGTTTTTGTGTGTTCTGCTTGTTTTTCTGCACGTTCTTTTTCTTCTGCTTGTTTTTTTGACGCTTCTTCTTTGCGTTTCAATTCTTTCTCAAGTGCTATAAGTCTGGCTTCCTTTTCAGCCATTTGCTGTTCCTTTGCCGTAATTGCTTCCGCTTTTTGCTTGGCAGCTATGGCTTGAGCCCGGGCCTCTTCGGCAGCTTTTTCCTTTTCTTCAATAAGTTTAAGCTGTTCTGCAAATTTCTGTACAGTAAGCTCGGCTTCTTTGATTTTCTCCTCTTTCTCTGCCAACTCTTTTTCAAGTTTCGCAGCTTTCAGGGCTGTCTTTTCATCTTCCCTGATTTTTTGTTTTTCAGCCTCAATTTTTTCAGGGCTTGGCGCTTTGTCAAAAAAATTTTTAACTTTTACTTTTTTCTGATAGCCATCCGTTCGTTCTCTTCTCGACTTTATAAGTTGGGACAACTTGTTGAGTTTTTCCCTTTTCAACCGGGCTATAATTTGCTTGGACTGCACCGTGACGGTTTTGTGATCCCCTTTAACCATTTCGGTTGCCCGTTCCTGTGCGCGGTCTTTTGTCACCGAAACGCCACGGGTTTTAAGCGTTGTTTCAAAGCTTTTTTTTGCAAGGTCAAGGCTTTTTCGGCCGGTATTGACTTCGTCATTTATTTGAAGGATAAAAGCAATCAGGTTAAGACCCTGCATACCCGGAAACATGGAGTCTAAAAAACCGACCATCATAAAAGCAGGCATTTCTGCTTTAAACGCACCATTAGAAAGGACGGTGATGTACCCGGATCCCAGGACGGTTGATATGGCATTATCAAGGTACTCATCCTGATCAAGTCCGATGTCCACAAGTTCAGACATAAAGGTTTTGCGGTTAAAACGTTCCGGAGGAGAGTCTGCATACGCTTTGATTTCACGTTCCCGATCCACGCTGATGATGATACAGGCAATGGTGGCAAGGTTGAAAGACATCAGCGCCATATTGGAATCTACATCAAGAAGCGCGGTGATCTCCTTGACTAAAATTTCATCCAACTGTTTTCTGACAGACTCTTGCTTGATGGTGCTGTTGCCCTCCGGCATATTTATCTCCTTCCCCTTTACGCGTTATTATTAATTTCAGAGATCAAATCAGCAATCTCAACAGCAATTTCCTCTACGTTGTTTTTATCCGGCTCGCCGCTAGGCGTTTGAGTCGTTGAGGCGTCTTGCATTTCCAGGTCTTCGGTATTTTTAGGGGCTTCTTCTTCCCTGGTGGTTGACATGGATAAGCATTTACCAACACGGTTGAAAATTACCGAAAGGGGAACCTTGATTTGAAAATCAAATTTGTAAGCGATTTCATTGTTGTAAACGATAAGATTTCCATCCTTGTATTCAATGTCATCCTGAACTTCAAAATTATGTTTGTCAAGCAGCATCTGCTCGATGACATCCCAGTCAAGTTCAGCATTGATGGTGTCAATAAACTCTTTTTCACTCTCCTGGATGGATTCCGGATTAGTCAACTTCAATGGGCGTCTCCTCATTTTAAATTGAATGCAGGGCTAATCTCCCGGGCGACCGCCAAATAAGCCTGGGACGCCTGTCCTTTAATGTCGTACAAAGACAGCGGACGAAGAAAAGGGGAGGGCTTGTCAAGCATGTCATCGTCAGGGATCATGGTTTTATATATCAGGGGACGAATCTGTTCAAACACTTCGGAATCCGCATGATTTTTCATCTGTTTTTTGCTCTTGCATCTGTTGAACAGTATACCTGCAATGCTTAACGGTATCTTGTGGGATTGGCGTATATATCGGACAATTCTAATCAGTGAATGAAAATCACTGACCCAGTCTTCATCCGGGATGACCACTGCCGCAACCCAGTCTGCTGCCGTTAAAGCGGCGATGCTTAGATAGCCGCAGGATGAAGGCGCATCAAGAATAATGATGTCGTAATCATGCTCAATTTCATCAATAATAAGACGAAGAAGCTTTTCGTTGTCTATATGTCTGGTAAGTTTAAGGGACATGGAAAAAAGGCCGAAACCGGCAGGCAGGATATCCAGTCCGTCAAGATCGGTTTCGGATACGGCATCGGAAACATGTATTCTGCCGGCCAGCACCTGTGCAAGGTCATGATTATTCCCTTTTGAAGCCATCTTATGCCATTGGGACACACTTGCCTGGGGGTCACAGTCAACCAGCAGCACTTTTTTTCCATAAAGCGCCATAGAAGCGGATAAATTAAGGGCTGTGATACTCTTGCCGGTACCGCCCTTGAGTCCTGAAATAGTTAATACATTTCTCATTTCTTTTTATCTTTTTAACATATTCATAAAAAATTTATCAACGCCAAATCATATCGTATCCAGATTTTTTATATGCATTCAGCAAAATATATTGTATATTCATCCGGTTAAAAATTTTTTCCGCCTTGAATTTGAACAAATTCCTTAAAAATTTGATAGTCGAATAAAAACACTAAAACATATATCTTAAAGAGGATTTTAAGGTTTGGCCAATGTATCCATCACCCTGTCCGGCATTACCGAGGCATTAAAAAATCTTAACTACCGCCCCGGATCCGTCAAGGATAAGGCGATTCGAACCATAGCTGCATATTATGTTTCCGAAGATAGCATTCAGGCACTTTCGTACATTGACGGGGACAGTATTATTCGTCAAATCTGGCGCGTCGGGGATGATCCTGCAAAAATAAAATCCAAAAGAAGAAATTTTTTCAGTCTTAAATCGTCCATCAATGCCGACTTGAAAAAATTGTCCATAAACGGTCTTAATTCTGAAGATATAACGCTGACTGAATCAAATATTTTTGATATGACGGCAGATGCTAAAAATAATCTTCTGCAATCTTTTAGCAATGCTGTAAAAACCGATGAATTTGATCTTACCACGGCCGCGGATGTGCTTAACGCTGTAGGTGAGTTTCTGGATAAAATTCAATCTCCTGGTGCAGATAATGAATCAACAGGTATCATAGAAGAGATTAAAAAGGTATTGAACCGGCTTGGCGCCGGAATTTTTGATGACAACGAAGGGGCCGGTAGTGATGGTGATGGTGATGGTGATGGTGTAGGCCCCCTTGAAGATGACGTTGGGATCGAGGAAGTTGATGAAAATGCTGAGATTGAGGAGATCGACGAGGATCTCCTTGATGAGCAGATTGAAGAAATTGACGATGATGTTGAAATTGAGGAGATCGACGATGACGAGTTTGAAGATGTCGAAGAAATAAATGAAGACCAACAGATTGAAGATATCGAACTTGACGAGGATGAAGACCTTGAAACGGTCGACGAGGATCTCCTTGATGAGCAGATTGAACAGATTGACGATGACGAGTTTGAAGACGTCGAAGAAATAAATGAAGATCAACAGATTGAAGATATCGAACTTGACGAGGATGAAGACCTTGAAGAATTGGAAGAGATTGATGAAGATACGGAAATAGAAGATGTTGAGTTGGATGATGATGAGTCCCTTGAAGAGATAGAAGACATAGACATTGACGAGGATCAGGAATTACAAGAAGTCGATTTAAATGCGGACGAGGACTTGGAAGAGCTTGACGAACTTGATGAAGAAGAGCTCAAAGCCCTTGAGGCGTTTAGAAAAGCCCGGGAACTTGCTGAACAGTTTGATGATTTTCTGGGAGAGCGTGAAAAAAAATTCAATGCATATGTCACTATCCCCGAAGGTACCTATACCATTGGTACGGAAAAATCCTTGAAATCCAGTCTGGCATTACAACCCTTTGACATGCCCAAGGTGTATATGGGCAAATATCCGGTGACCAATGCGTTATTTGAAATTTTTATTGAACAGACCGGATATGTCACCACAGCTGAAAAAAAAGGCGTTGGAACGGTTTACCATTCCCGGTTTAAACGACAAGGGGGGAACGTGGTCTGGCGCAAACAGGCCGGATCTTCCATTGTTAAAGGGGCCTGTTGGTACCAGCCGCTAGGACCCGGCTCCACCCTTTACGGCAAAAGAAACCATCCTGTGGTTCAAATCAGTGTGGATGATGCCTTTGCCTATGCCGCCTGGATCGGACGGCGCCTGCCTACGGAAGCCGAATGGGAGGCTGCTGCACGCACGGATGTGTCTTTAAAATACCCCTGGGGCAATCAATTTGATCCAGGCGCATTGAACATTGAATCTTCAGGTTTTGCAGATACAACGCCGGTGGACGACTATGACCATGCGGCCAATATTTTCGGCATGACTGATATGTTAGGCAATGTCATGGAATGGACAGCCGACACCCAGCCGTCCCCTTTTGCCGGCCGTAAAGCCAAATTGTTCAATGTGGCCAAGGGCGGGGCCTGGAATGCCAAAAACTCCGTTAGCATCAGTTCCCGGGGCCTGTTCCCTTCTGATACCACGGCCAACACTATCGGATTTCGGTGTATCTCCGAATTATTCCAGTAACACCCATTAAGACCCATGAAGGATAAACCATGCATGAACTGGTAGATACGTATATAGATTATCTGACCATAGAAAAAGGGCTTTCCGCCAACAGCATTACAGCCTATGGCACAGATCTGGCTTCATATATCAATTACCTGTCCGACAACGGGATTGAGGATCTTGGTAATGCCGACACCACCGCCATTCTTGGATGGCTGGTTTATCTTACCCGCCAGGGCCTGTCAGCCAAATCCAGAGCCAGACACCTGATCTCCATCAGGGGGTTTTATAAATACCTGACAGCAGAAAAACGGATCTCCCTCAATCCCTTGAAAGATATTGATATTCCCAAAACCGGCCGGCATTTGCCGGGTGTTATCTCCGTCAATGAGGTGGAAGCACTTTTGGACGCCTGTGATGTCACAACACCTAAAGGGCAAAGAAATCTTGCCATGATGGAAATCATGTACGGGGCCGGGCTCCGGGTTTCAGAACTCATACATTTAAAAGTCGTTGACGTGAATCTGGACGCAGGTCTTGTCAGGGTCATGGGCAAAGGTGCCAAAGAGAGAATTGTGCCCATTGGTTCAAAGGCCAAAGACGCGGCGAGGGGTTGGCTGGATCAAGGGCGTCCCAAGGCATTAAAGCAGCTGTCAAGTGACTTTCTGTTTATTGCCAGGGCGGGCAAGCCCATGACCCGCCAGGCATTCTGGAAAATTATAAAAAAATATGCGCTTGTTGCCGGCATTGCCCGGCCTGTCTCCCCGCATACCCTGCGGCACTCTTTTGCCACCCATCTGATAGAGGGTGGGGCAGACCTGCGCTCGGTCCAGACCATGCTTGGTCATTCCGATATTTCAACCACCCAGATTTATACCCATATTTCACGCGATTACCTGATTAAAATGCATCATGAATTTCATCCCAGAAAGTAATGAAAAAAGCAGCAATTCTAATTTTATTCTCTCACAAAGCCCCAAAGACACAAAGGGTCACAAGAAAGAGTCATATTTAGAATTGATGTGAAAAGCGTTTAGAACTTGCGCACTTGGTATCCGGATGATAAATTCCCAATTTTGTTTTAAAATTGCTCAGGTGGTTTAAATGATTGATGCCATGTTGAATTCGTTGAAAAAAAACAAGCATACCATGCTTGCCACAGGTGACAGCTATGCCCCGAAAGCATGGATAACCGCCCAGCTGTTTGCCGGCTTGAACCAGCCTTTGGCCGTTGTTTTACCGGATGCCGAAAAAGCGGCGGCATTTATTTGTGATCTTCAATTTTTTATGCCGGCCGACCATCAGCGCATTATTTTTTTTCCAGGCAGCCATTACCCGGGTGTCAAAAATATTTCCTTTCACAAAGAGACATCCGCCGCAAGACTTGCGGCCCTGTTCAGCATTAGTGAGACCATCCGGGACAGGTTTATTCTGGTGACTTATGTTGATCCGCTTTTATCTTTTCTGATGCCCAAAGAGGTTATGACAAACAGTTTTGAACTGGTCATGGCCAATGAAGAAATTGACAGGGACGGATTGCTGGAAAACCTTGAGGCAAGCGGATATACCAGATCTACTCTTGTGGAGGACCCGGGGGAGTATGCGGTCAGAGGCGGTATTGTTGACATATTTTCTCCGGGACTGAAACAACCGGTACGCCTTGATTTTTTTGGGGATCTTGTGGAATCCATACGCCATTTTTCGCCTTATACCCAGCGTGGCACAAAGGAACTTGCTGAAACCATTCTCGTGCCGGCCACGGAAGCCGTGATCACAAAACAAAGCTTGCCCCATGTCCAGGCCCGTCTGCGAAAGGCAGGCGCCCAGGCCGGGCTTACGGCGGACAGAATCCGGGAACACGTCAATCAGATCCGGGACAAGGGGCGGTTTGACGGCATTGAGTCCATGCTGCCCATTGTGTATGATTCTTTGGATACGTTGTTCGATTACCTGCCGGAAAATACGGTTTTCGTTCTGGATGATGCCGATGAACTGCCCACAAAAGCACAAGCGTTCCATGACGGTTTAAGCCATCATTTTAATGCCCTGGCCGAAGAAAAAAAAATAAGCCTGCCGGCGGAATCAATTTGCCGGGACTGGCAAACCACCGAAGAAAAAATTTTTGCATCTAAAACCCTTTGTTTTAAAACGCTCATGCTGGAACAGGACAAGCGTAAAGCAAACGTTCTTTCCCTGAAATGTTCAGATAACCGGGCGCTGTCGGAATCCCTGCGCAACAGGCCGAAAGATGCCACACCGTTAACCCCTCTGGTGGAATGGATTACGCGACAGCAGCAGGAGGTTCAATACATTTTGTTTGTACTCAGCCGGGATGCCCAGGCCAAGCGGTTGAATGCACTTCTTGCGCCCTACGGCATAGCACCGCAATTTTGCCGCAATTTTGCCGCTCTTTTCGACATGACTCCCGGCGTGTATTTCACCGTGGGTACGTTAAGCGCCGGCTTTGTCCCGGACCTTGAAAATTTCAGTATTGTGACCGAAGATGAGATTTTCGGCAGAAAACGCATCCGTCGCAGGGTCTCGGCAAAACGAGACTTAAAAGCGGAATTCATTGCTCCGGAAGAGCTGAAAAACGGAGACTTTATCGTTCATTTAGAACATGGGGTAGGGCGGTATGAGGGCCTTTTCAGCCTTACCGTATCCGGCATCACCCAGGATTTTATTCTGGTGGTTTACCAGAATGATGACAAGCTCTATGTCCCCGTGGACAGAATGGAGGTGATCGGCAAGTATATCGGGGTGGACGGCTATACCCCCGTGCTTGACAAAATAGGTTCCAAATCCTGGTCAAATTCCAAGGCCAAGGCCCAGGCCGAAGTTGAAAAAATGGCCGCCGGCCTGCTTGATCTGTATGCCCGGCGTAAAGTGGCCAAAGGATTTTCATTCAGCCGTCCGGATAACTACTACAACGATTTTGAAGCCGGCTTTCCCTATGAAGAGACAAAGGATCAGCTCCGTGCCATAGACGATGTCCACCTGGATATGGAAAAGGATATGCCCATGGACCGGCTGGTTTGCGGGGATGTGGGCTATGGAAAAACCGAAGTGGCCATCCGGGCCGCGTTCAAGGCGGTGAATGACGGCAAACAGGTGGCGTTGGTGGTGCCTACCACCATCCTGGCCGAGCAGCACCTGAATACGTTTCGGGACCGTTTCAAGGATTATCCGGTGACCATTGAATGTCTGTCCCGTTTCCGCACAAGAAAAGAACAGGCCGATATCTTAAAAAGAACCGCCGCCGGTACCGTGGATATTGTCATTGGCACCCACAGACTGTTACAAAAGGATGTCATTTTTAAATCTCTGGGGTTGTTGATCATTGACGAGGAACAACGGTTCGGGGTCAAGCACAAGGAAAAACTGAAAGAGAAACGGGCTGCAGTGGATGTCCTGGCACTGTCTGCCACACCCATTCCAAGAACACTGCACATGTCTTTGACCGGTATGCGCGATATTTCCGTGATTACCACCCCGCCCGCAGACCGGCAGCCCATCATTTCATACATCACCAAATATGAAGATGGCCTGGTCCGGGACGCTGTTATCAAAGAGCTGGATAGAAAGGGCCAGGTCTTTTTTGTACACAACAATATAAAGACCATATTCAAAACAGCTGAAAACATACAAAAACTTGTGCCCGATGCAAATATCGGTGTGGCCCACGGCAGATTGTCCGAAACCGAACTTGAAAAGGTGATGGAAAAATTCATCAGCCGGCAGATCAATGTGCTGGTCTGCACCACCATCATTGAATCAGGGCTGGACATCCCCAGTGCCAACACCATGATCATAGACAAGGCAGAACGTTTCGGCCTGTCCCAGATATACCAGCTGCGCGGCCGTATCGGCCGGGGGGACAACCAGGCTTACGCCTATCTGTTTATTTCAGATGAGTCCCGGCTTACCAAAGATGCCCGAAAGCGGCTGGCAGCCCTCATGGCGCACCGGGATCTTGGGTCCGGATTCCAGATCGCCATGAAGGATCTTCAGATTCGCGGGGCCGGTACCGCTTTGGGCGCATCCCAGTCCGGTCATATTGCAGCTGTGGGCTATGATATGTTTCTTAAACTTTTGGATCACGCCGTCAAAGATATGAAGGGCGAGCATGTAACCGAACCCCTGCAACCTGAAATCAACGCATCCATGTCATCGGGATTCCCTGATGATTACATCGAATCGGTGGAGCAGCGTCTGACAATTTACCGAAGACTGTCCCGGCTGTCCCGGGTATCGGATATTGCCGATATGAAAAAAGAGCTGATTGACCGGTATGGCAAACTGCCAAAATCTGCTGAAAATATGTTGCTGAAAATTATGCTTAGAATTTTTGCCGTCAAGGCCGGAGTCAAACGTCTGGATGTTACCCCGGATGTCCTGGTCCTGGAATTTTCTCCCGACCATATGACCCGCCCTTTAACTGACATTGAAACTGTACTGAAAAAAACAGTGAATGCAAAGTTTGTCAAAAAAACAAGTGTCCGCATCCAGCTTGGACATAAACGCAGTAATATGTCAAGGGCGTTGCTTGAGACAAAACAGATTTTGTCATCTATTCGGTCAGCTTAGACTCGACTATTAAATTAGCGCCCTTTGGGCGGGCTGTTAGGTACTGGGTGCTGGGTGCTGGGTACTGGGTACTGGGTACTGGAAATTCCTATACTCTCAAGTTATATGATTTTCCTGCCGATCTTTGCAAGACCCAGAAGACAAAATCCGACCCCCATCATAGAAGCAGAATTAAAATTTGTCGGGGTGTAAGAAATAATGTCTGCAAATGCAAACGTACATGTAAAGATACAGATTGTTACAACAATAAAAAAAATAACTGTTTTCATCTTTAATCTCCTGGTTTAAATGTCAACTTTATCTATTTTTAATATTGTTTTAAAATGCAACATACATGCCATTATATAAATTTCTTTATATACAGTATGTTATGTTTTTTGAAAGAGAACATGGGTGTGGTATTTAATAATTATTTCCTCAATTATTGGGTAAAAAAAGTAACAAAATAATGGTAATTATGTTAATGATCAGATTTGGAAAGCGCAGGGTCGGGTGAAAATTTATATTTCAAAACATGGCTCTTTTTTTTAAACTTAATTTCCGAAAGAATCATTCCGAGAAGGATCAACCCCGCACCGATCAGGCCCTTTACGCCAATATTTTCGTCAATCAGAAAATAGGCGCAAATTGCTGCAAAAACAGGTTCAAGGCAGAATATCAGGGCTGTTGAGGACGGACTGATAAACTGCTGCATACCTGTCTGAACCAGAAATGCAAATATCGTTGCAAACAACACGCAGATAATAAGGGCATCACGGATTTCAGGATACCAGACAAGTGCATCATACCCTGTAAAATATGCGATGAGCAGACTCAGCAAACCAATCACAGCCAACTGAATTGTTGTCAGCCAGTAGACATCATATTCCCGGGCATATTTTCCGGTATATATAATATGAATCGCAATGCAGATCGAACAGGCAAACCCCAGGAGATCGCCCTTATTAAAAGACCAGTTTGTTCCTGTTGCACATAAAAGATAAAGCCCCATAAAGGCGAGTCCGGCACCGGCAAGCGATTTTGCCGCGATCGCTTTTTTAAAAATAACGGCATATAAAAGGGGGACAAAAATAACATTCAGCCCAGTCAAAAAAGCCGTATTTGATGCTGAAGTATATAAGAGCGCCAAGGTTTGCAAAGCAAAACCGCCGAAAAGCATTATCCCTAAAACGCTACCTTTTAAAAGGGTTTTGCCGTCTATGGGCCGTTTCAAAAATGGCCACAGGAGCAGGAGAATACATGAGGCGGCAAGAAACCTTTGGGCAAGAAAAACAAATACGTCTACCTGATTAACCGCATCTTTAACAACAACAAATGTAACGCCCCAGAAAAATGTTGTTAAAATTAGAAGAATATATGCCCCTGCGATTTTTAATTTTTTATTTTGAAGGATCATAAAATTATCACTTGTTTTAAAGGTTGTGGTTTCTCAGACCATTATTTTTTTATCACAAAAGATACTCTAAAATTGTCTTAGGAATGGGTCTTAAATAACTTGCCCGTTTTTCTATATCCGGGAGCGCGGGCGTCCCGTCCGCAGCAACGATGCAGGCGGGACGCCTGCGCTCCCAGGTTAAATTAGCGCCCTTTGGGCGGGCTGTTAGGTACTGGGTACTGGGTACTGGGTACTGGGAAATGGAAATTCCTATACTCTTAAATTATTTCCAACTCATTCCTTAGCGTCATCAAAAATCAGGCTGGATTATTAACCACAATTCAAAAACAAAGGCAAACAAAAAACACGCTGCGTCTTTTTTTTTGTTTGACTTCAAAAAATCTAATGCGTAAATATCAGCTTTAATTTATTTTGAACTTAACTTATACAGGAGAATGTTATGAAACGATTTAAATTGATTACAATGTTGAGCGTTAGTTGTTCTTTACTTTTAATGGTAATGTCTGGAGGCGTTTTCGCCGTTGAAACTGAAAAAATTATTACCGTTGCATCGGACGCAACATGGCCGCCAATGGAAATGATTGATGAAAATAAAAATCTTGTAGGTTTCAATATTGATTACATGAATGCGGTTGCTAAAGAAGCAGGATTTAAGGCCGTCATCAAAAATACGGCATGGGATGGAATCTTTGCCGGCGTAGAAGCTGGTAAATACGATGCAATCATCTCTTCAGTAACGATCACGGATAAACGTAAAAAAGCAATGGATTTTTCAATGCCCTATGTAAATGCAGGTCAGGTACTTGTTGTTCCTGTTGCGTCGCCTGCAAAAGTTATTGAAGATCTTAAGGGTAAAAAAGTTGGTGCCCAGATTGGTACAACCGGCGCAATGGAAATCAAGAAAGTGAAAGGCGTTGAGCTGAAATCCTATGATGAAATCGGTCTTCCTTTTGAAGACATGGCAGCGGGAAGAATTGATGGGGTTGTTTGTGATACACCCATCGCAGCTAATTATGCACTTCAGAAAGAAAGCTACAAAGGTAAATTTAAAATTGCCGGTAAACCTTTTACCAATGAAAATTACGGCATCGTTGTTAAAAAAGGAAACAAAGCGCTTCTTGACTTAATCAACAAAGGTATCAAGTCTGTACAGGCGAAAGGTATCGACAAGCAACTTGAAAAAAAGTGGCTGAAGTAATTTAATTACTGTACACAAAGCCTGATCCGATTCTTTTTGATCAGGCTTTTTTAATGGCGTCGTAAAAATTTCCATAGCCATGGAATGGTCATCCATTTAGACAAGGAAAGAAAAAAAAATGCCAATGTCCGGTAGTGCTGAAAAACCCAAAAAAGTAGAAATTTCTGAAGGCGGGGCAATTCCCAAAAAAGATGATGTCGGATTGTTTACTGCCTGGCGGGTGGCCTTTGTCGGTGCCATATCAATTATTATTGCGCTCGTCTATTTTAAACCTGAACCGTATTTTGATATAATAAAATTTTTACCGGATGGGATTTATGTAACGTTTAAAGTAACCATTGCATCAATTCTTTTGTCACTGGTATTTGGTCTGATTGCAGGGCTTGGAAGAATCTCCCAAAATATGTTCATCAACGGAATTGCGTCCCTTTATGTTGAAATTATCAGAGGAATTCCGCTTCTGGTTCAGCTTTTTTACATCTACTTTGCATTGGGGAAATTTGTTAAACTTCCTGCTGAAGTCTGCGCAATCATTGCCATGTCGATCTGCTACGGCGCCTATATGGCGGAAATTTTCAGGGCCGGTATCGACGCCATCCCCAAAGGCCAGACAGAAGCAGCCAGATCACTTGGGATGACTTCGTCACAGACAACGAAGCACGTTATCCTGCCACAGGCAGTAAAAACCATACTGCCGCCTGTTGGAAATGAATTTATCGCCCTTTTAAAGGATTCTTCTCTTGTCTCAATCCTTGCAGTCTCCGATCTTTTAAGGCGGGGGAGGGAATACGCATCCGAATCATTCGATTATTTTGAAACATACACAATGGTAGCCCTTATCTACCTTGTAATCACATTGATCCTGTCAAAACTTGTGGGCATTATGGAGGATAAGATAAGTGATGATGAATAGCAAATCCCTTGTACATATAGAAAATGTCAGTAAATTCTACGGTGACTTAAAAGCGCTCGACAATGTTTCACTGGACATTCATGAGGGCGAAACGGTTGTTATCATCGGGCCGAGCGGTTCCGGTAAAAGTACACTTTTAAGGTCAATCAACAAGCTTGAAACGATTGATGCCGGTAAAGTTATCATTGATGGTGTTGATATTTACGATGAAGCAACCGATATCAACAAGGTTCGTGAAGAAGTGGGAATGGTCTTCCAGTCTTTTAACGTCTTCCCCCATAAAACGGTTATGGAAAACCTGAACCTTGCCCAGACTGTTGTCAGAAAACGAACCGCTGAAGAAGCAACCGGGATTTCGAAAAAACTGCTTGAAAAAGTCGGTATTTTTGAAAAAGCAGATGAATATCCGGGTAAACTTTCCGGCGGTCAGCAGCAGCGGGTTGCCATTGCAAGAGCCCTTGCCATGACCCCGAAAATAATGCTCTTTGATGAACCCACCTCAGCCCTTGATCCTGAAATGATTGGTGAAGTTTTAGATGTTATGACCAAACTGGCCAAAGAAGGGATGACAATGGTTGTTGTCACCCATGAAATGGGGTTTGCAAGAGAAGTTGCAGACAGAATCATTTTCATGGATCACGGTGCCGTTGTTGAACAGGGAACGCCGGATGAATTTTTTGATCACACTGAAAATGACCGTGCCAAGCTGTTCCTGAGTCAGATTTTGTAAACGACCCAATGCTAAGGAACGGATTTTAAATAACTTGCCCATTTTGTCATAAATTTATATCAAAAGCGGTCACTCGATGCCAATTTAATGCCTAATCCAACAAATAAAGCACCAAGGCCACGATCCATCCAACGGGAAACTATTGTGTTATTGCTGAGATAACCTGTTAATTTACCACCAACAAGAATCAAAGGAGGCTCAACAAAGGCTGCTACGAAAATAATTAGAGAACCATGGAGGAAAAATTGTGCGCCAACGGGTCCTGCGCCAGCTTCAACAAATTGCGGAAGAAACGCCAGGAAGAAAACAGCAACTTTAGGATTTAATACGGATACCAGCACACCCTGTCTGAATATCGGCATCAGACCTTTTGGAGAAATTTGACCATTAACAGATATACTGGTTCCTTTAGACCGTAGAGGCTGTATTCCAAGCCAAATAAGATACGCAGCACCAATCCATTTAATTGTTGAAAATGCCAGGGCTGAAGAGGCCAAAACAGCAGATAAGCCCAGCGCCGCAAAAATGACATGGATAAATGCCCCAGTCCAAATACCAAACATTGCTGAAAAACCCGATCTCACTCCTCTTTTTGCCGTCTGACCAAGTATGAAAGCCATATCCGGGCCTGGAGATATGTTTAATAGAACAGCAGCTGTAAAAAATGCTACCCAATGGCTCAAAGAATACTCTAGTACTCCAACTTTGGTTTTTCTTGGCACATATATTGCTTTGCAGTATTCTGGCCGAATATTGTACTTCAACTTTGGTATGCTTCAGAACAACATTCTGTATACGAAGCTATTATTGAACTAAGCAAAATGCATACCTGGAAAAACCAAAGTTGGAGTACTATCAAACATTATTTGCAAATCCTCTATTTTTTGTAAATTTTGCAAATCCGGTTAAGGTTTCCGTCAGGTTGTCCAGCAGATCTGATTTCAGATTCCAGCAATGCCAGTAAAGGTCTACAGGTACATTAAAATCGGGCAGCAGGTCAATGATTTTTCCACTTTCTAAAAGTGGTCTGCTTTGCTGGTAAGGCAGGGCGCCGTAGGCCAGGCCTTGTGTGATAAAATCTGCAAATTTCTCTACTGAAGGGACATAGTGGGCCAAAATATATGAAGATTTCAGGCCTACAGCTTTCAGCAAAAGTTTGTGGTGCAGTGAGTCATGCCTGTCAAAAATAACCGCCGGGGCATGCTGAACATTTTCGGCATTCAGGCCTTTGGGAAACCAGCGGGCGGCAAACTGCGGTGTTGCACTCATGTGGTAATGCATGCGGCCGATGTATTCAATTTTTGATCCCTGCATGGGTTGCGCCAGGGTGCTGACGCAGCCCATTACTTCCCCGTTTTTAAACAGTTTATGGGTCTGCTCCTGGTCGTTGACACGAATATCAAGCAGCACCTTTTCCCGGGTTAAAAACGGGCGGACTGCCTCTAAAAACCACAAAGCAAGGCTGTCTGCATTGACACCTATGGTCAGGGATGAAAATTCCCTGGTACCGGAATCATTTATTTGCCTTGACAGATCATCCTCAAGCCTTTTGACCTGAAGATAGTGTTTGATCAGTTTTTGACCGCCAACGGTCGCTTTGGGCGGGGTGGTGCGTGCTATCAGCACCTGGCCTGTTGCCTGTTCAAGCTGCTTTAGGCGCTGGGAAACAGCAGACTGGGTTAAGTGCAATACCTTGGCTGCCTTGTCAAAACCGCCTTCCATGGAAATCATGGCCAACGCTTCAATGAGTTTATAATCAAACATGAAGTATTATTAGTAAAATTTATGAAAAATAAAAACAATTAATTTTACTTTTCGACTCTATTGTCATATTTTTGCCTGGGCTTGATTCTATTGTAGGCCATTTTTCGTAGGGGCAATCCCTCTGTGGTTGCCCTCGTCAGGGCAGTCACGGTGGCCTGCCCCCACAGCGGTCGACGTTAAAACCAATGCCTTTTGCCTCATTTAATACATTAAAATTTCAAGGAGAAGAAATGATAGCACCATTTTTACAGGGTTTTGGTACCGGCGGCGGATTGATTGTGGCCATTGGCGCACAAAACGCCTTTGTTCTTTCCCAAGGCGTTCGCAAAAATCATCATTTCATTATCGCATTGATCTGCATTATTTGTGATACGGTTTTTATTTCAGCAGGTGTTGCAGGCTTCGGCTCTTTTGTGTCCGGTAACCCCGTTTTTTCGCAATGGGTGACCTGGGGCGGGGCAGGTTTTCTTATTTTTTATGGTTTCGGGTCATTTCGTTCCGCTGTGAAAGGCGGGCGGTTGCAGGCCCGGGACAACGCCGTACCGTCATTGGGAGCTGCGGTAATCGCAACGTTGGCGGTTACCCTGCTCAACCCGCATTTTTATCTGGATACGGTCATTCTTCTGGGCAGTATAAGCAGTCAATTTCACGGGCAAATGCGCCTGTATTTCTGGATCGGGGCGGTTTGCGCATCTGTCATATGGTTTATTAGCTTAAGCCTTGGCGGACAGATGCTGGCGCCCTTGTTTCAAAAACAAATATCCTGGCGAATCCTTGACAGCCTGGTTTGCGCAACCATGTGGTTTATTGCAGGATCGCTGATTATGCATCAGGTTTCAGTGTAACATGGCGCTTAATTTTTCAAAAATTGATGCCATCATTGCACTCAGGAGATAAAAAAAATGCAAATGTGGTCTGCGAAAAGAATAAAAGAAGCCATTCTTATGGCACTGGCTGTATGATTGTTGTAGCATTTGGTGTTTTCGGACCTTGGTCATATTTTAGGCCATACGGATTTCCGGTAGGTTGGGTTGAGGAACGAAACCCAACACCGATAAGTTGTTGGGTTTCACTTCGTTCAACCCAATCTACGCTGCGCTCCCAGGTATAGTTTAATGCCTATTTAAGCCACTGAATACATTATATTCCAGTTCAGCTTCTCCGATCATGTCCTGGATAGCAAGCTTACCCCACGTTTTTTCCGACATGCCAATAATACGAGCAATTTTAGCCTGGGGTGTCTAAATCTGCCATTTTCGTTTGCGCACTTTTTGGCCCTCTTTTGAGTTTTGAGTTGTTGAAATGCCTTTCAGAATAGGTCGTTCAACAGATTTTAGGTATATCCAAAAAGCGGGCAAAAATAATCATCCGAAAAGCGGGTTTTTAGACAGCCCAATTTTAGCCGCTCTTTTGACTGATGGCGTCCGACGGCCTTTTTCCAGGTCGCAAAGGCTTTGCGGGGAAATTCCAAGCGCTTTTGCAAAAGCCGATTGTGAAAGCGCTTCACCTTCTCTATGTGCTTTAAGAGCCTTGCCGAAAGTTAGTGGCCCAAAAATTTTCTTTCATCTGTTTTGTGCCGTATTCAATAGTCATGTTTGTTTAACTCTTTTTTTGACTTGAGGCTACTGAATGTGGGTTATTACATGGTTTTCATAAAAACATTACATATTTTTCATAAAAAGCCTTGACTCCCATAATCCTCGGTAAATAAAAAATACGTCTTTCAAACATCTCTATATAAATTCTTCATATTGCCAATACCTTCGCCAGTCTCAAAAAAGGATTAAAACTGCTTAAACCTAAAAGTATAAAATATTAATTTTATTGGATTATAAAGAATTGTATTTTGAACCCAAAACATAAAAAATATAATTTGGCAAAGGTGTTTATTGCGTATAATATTATTTAATTAAAAAGTTTATATGGAAAAGTAGTCTTGTTTTGGCACTTAATTTGCTTGATTCTGAAACAAAGATCGATAGAGGCTGGAAAACCAGTCATTTTATGTCATGATTCTAAATCTAAATTTTAAAAATTCAAGGATTATAAACTCGAACATCGAGTAAAATAAACCGACCGATATTGATGATCTGAAAACTTCTCGTCTGTGATTAAATTGAATACTTTCTCCATCTCCAATGACCAACTGTTTGAACTGTCAGATAGAGTCTAATTAAGAGTTTTGATTTAGACGGCATCTAATTTTTAGAAAGGAGGTGATGAATTAAGAAGAATTTTTTCTGTCGATTTGTGCTTCTTGTATTCGACTTCTACTTTTTTTAACAAGACAAATTAACTGTTTAACAAAGACAACTATGCACTTAAAGGAGCTAAATTATGTTAGTAAAGAAAAAGTTTAAGTTTTTATTAACGTTATTCTGTTGTAACATAATAATATTCTTATCGGCTTTCAATGTTCTGGCAACTACTTGGGATATCGAAAAGGACAAGACTCTATATGGCACGCTGAGTCAGTATTCAACTACCGTTAATCCAGATATGGCTTGCGGACCAACCGCAGCTGTTAACTCTTTTGTGTATCTTCAAAACAAGTATTCCGATATATATGACCACTTACTTGTACCAGACTTGAATAACACACCAGACATTTACGAAACGGAAGAAATGATTGCAGTCGCAGACATACTCGCAGATTCAGACTACATGAATTTGACTACTCAAGGCACGTATGGGGACTATTTTATTTATGGAAAATGGAAGTATATAGAAGAGGTGGCGCCCGGCACGACCACATATCAAGCGCAATATTCTTGGAACGGCTGGTCTACTAATCTGGGCTCCAAACCTGACTGGGTTGATGATGGGACCATTCCGAGTTGGGACTTTTTGTATAATCAATTGGTAGCATGCGAGGATGTGGAGATACTTATAAACGGGGACTTCGATCACTATCTTACCCTCACCTCTCTTTCATGGGATGATGTAGCTAATACCGGTAAGATCGACTACATCGACCCTGGGACGGGTAAGTGGAACGAATCTAATCTTTGGTTAGGTGGCGACGGTTATTTGCATACCGATTATTATGGACTCAGCACCCCTAATAATTATGACTCTATAATTACTATGGCGGTAAAAGAAAGCCCTGTACCGGAACCTAGCACCATTCTCCTTATGGGAATCGGCCTGCTCGGATTCGCTTGTCGATTTAGGAAAACGTCGGCTTAAGTTGAATGATTGTGTCCTAAAGGAGGGGACATTGGGTTCCCTCCTATTTAATTTCATTGCCATATTGTGTGAATTACATGAAAAAAACAATTATTTCCATCTGGCTTATATTATATATCATCCTTGCTCCCTTCTGTTCACTAAATATGGTTGCAGGAGCAAGTGAAGCGAAAACTTACGAAATGCTCAATCTAAACGAAAATGCAAAAAGACTACTGGAGAAGAATAGCT
This sequence comes from Desulfobacter latus, assembly GCF_013389365.1. GTDB lineage: Bacteria > Desulfobacterota > Desulfobacteria > Desulfobacterales > Desulfobacteraceae > Desulfobacter > Desulfobacter latus. The sequence goes on along the minus strand of NZ_JACADJ010000002.1, from coordinate 13,346 downwards.
TTGTGGTCGTACCTACCAAGGCATACAAAGACATGAGCGAGGCCTATGAGGTTTTACGAAAAAATAATTTTCCCATCTTTTTGACCACTGACTCCATCCTGCATACCATGCACTTACTCTTTGACTACCTTTTAAGAACCATCGAAGTTGATCATCTGATGAGCGATTTGAAACAACTGACCAAATCTATGATAAAGGCATCTTACGATGACTATAGGACAATAAAAGATGGAGAGGTCAAAAAGGCCATTTATGCAAATATCGCCTTTTTTTCCGTGGCAGCCGGATTATTAAATGAAAAAGAGGCTATTCCTCCGGATGTTAATGACATAGTCGACGCTGAGATAAAACTTATCAAGAAACATGAAGGATTCAAAAATTCTCCTGTTTTTGGCTGCCTGGAAGATTACAGCCAGTATGCCCCCCGAGGACACTATACCCGCAGTGAGGACTTCAGATCTTATTTTAAAGCCATGATGTGGTTTGGGCGGATGGGTTTTTCTCTCAATCCAAGTGAATCGCTTGAAATAACGGAAGGATTGGCTAATCAAATGACCAGACAGGCATTGTTAATCGTAAAGGCATTAAACGATTCAAGCCTTGAAGGCATGGCCGCATTGGAGGTATGGGAGAGAATATATGAACCGACCACCTTCTTTTTAGGAAAAACAGATGATCTAAATGTCTATGATTATAAAGATATTGCGCTAAAAATATACGGAAAAATACCGGGTCTAAAAGATCTGGACGATGAATTGAAGCTTGATAGGTTCATGTCTGAGGCCAGAAAATTACGAAGACCTAAAATTCTTTCCACTTTTGTCTTGGATATTGAAGACGATAAAAAAGGCGCCGAAGATGTTACCCTTGGATTTCGGTTTATGGGGCAGAGGTTTACTCCTGATTCATATATATTCCAAAATCTGGTCTATCCCAAGGTGATGCTTTATACCGGCAACTCAAGACCCTTCACTTGGGTTATGTCAAGAAGGGGTCCGATCCGGGGCTTTCCTCGAGGCTTGGATATCATGGCAGTGTTGGGTTCAGTACATGCTGAAAATATCATCAAAAAGGAAGGCGATAACGAGTATAAAAGATACAATGAACAACTGGCAAAACTAAAAAAAGAATTCGAACAGAAGAAGGAAGAATGGTCATCCAATTTATACTGGAATTGGCTTTATTGCCTAAAACCCCTTCTATCTCCCTCAGCAGCTCCTTTGCCTCTCTTCATGCGTAGTAAGGCCTGGACAGGCAAAGCGCTGTATACCGCCCTCAGTTCATGGGCAGAACTTAGACATGATACCATCCTTTATGCAAAACAGAGTTACACTATGGCAGGCACTGGGCTGCGCCCCCGGCCTCAACTTACCCATGGATATGTAGAACCGTATCCTGAGGTATATGCCAGGGTTATGCGAATGATAGAACAGATGAGAAAGGGCATGGTTTTGCGGGGGCTCCTCAATAAAAGGATAGAAGATAAGTTAATACAATATGAAAGATTAGTGGGTATACTCGAGACCATTTCAAAAAAAGAGCTTACCGGAGAGGCATTAACGGAAAACGAATATAAGACCATCTGGAACATAGGTCCGACTCTAAAATCCTTAACTGAATTTTCTCATAACATCATGCCAAGAATCGCCTCAGATACTGATGGTAATATGGCTGTGATAGCCGATGTTCACACCGACCCCAATTCAAGACAGGTGCTTGAAGAGGGCGTCGGGTTTCCCTTTATCATCTATGTCAGGGTTTCTATTGAGGGAATGGAAAAGATATTACGGGGGCCTGTATTCTCCTATTACGAATTCAAAAAGCCTATGTCCGATCGGTTGACCGATGAACAATGGAAATGGATGCTTAAGGAAGGTCAGGAACCCCACTTGCCGAGATGGACAAGTGAATTTATCGGAAAATAAGATGCAAAAAAATTGATTAGAAAAATGGGCATCCTTCATAACTACTTTACACTTTTTGAAGCCAAGCCCCGTTTTTCAAGGTCCTTTCCAAAAAAGTGTAAAGTACTTTTATGGGGATATGAAGGATGCCGAAAAATGTTGCATTTTTTAAACATCTTATCATGACAGCGACACTTTGTCTTTTTTACATAATTTCAGCTGATTTAGAGCTATAAAATGCTCCATAGACAAGGGTGATTTTGAAAGTGTCACTGTCGTGTTATTGTTTTGCAGCCATAATCATGGCTGCCCCTAAAGCGCCCATCATCTGAGGATGATCGGGTACAAGGATCTCTTTGCCCAAGGCATCCGCCATCATCTGCACCATACATGGATTTTGGGCCACCCCGCCGGAAAATACGATGGGCCCTTGGGCCCCCACGCGGTTCAGCATGCCCACGGCACGCTTGACCACACTCGAGTGAAGACCCCGGGCAATCTCCTGCCGGTCCTGGCCCTTGGCAATGAGCGATGTCACTTCAGACTCGGCAAAGACGGTACACATGCTGTTGATTTGAAGATCTTTTTGGGCCGCAAGGGCGGCCGGACCAAACTCATCCAGGGAAAATCCCAGATTATGGGCCATGATTTCAAGAAATTTTCCCGTACCTGCCGCACACCGGTCATTCATTTCAAATTTTACCACCCGGCCCTGGTCGTTAAGCCGGATGGATTTACTGTCCTGGCCGCCGATGTCCAGAATGGCAAGGGCCTCGGGGAATTCACACCGGACACCTGCGGCATGGGCTTTGATTTCCGTGACCGTTGATGCATCATCATACGCCACTTCAAAAAGGTTGCGTCCGTAACCTGTGGCCATGATTTGGTCAAATTTGATCCCTTTCATTACCTTCCGGGCCTGGGAAATGGGATCAAATCCGGTATCGGTCTGGCGGGTTTCGATAACCTTTTCGTTTTCAACCAGTACCAGCTCAATGCTTCTGGAACCGATATCAATGCCTGCGCAAATCATTAATTTCCTTAATCTGAAATTTGTTCGATAAAGGCTTCCACCCGGGTCTTAAGCTGCCCCACGTCCTCCATGCCGTAGTCGGTTTCAATCCTCATACAGGGAATGCCTAAGTTTTCAAGTGTATTTTCCACAGGAATGGATTCCATAATATAGGGCTGACAGAACTGCAGACCGTAATGGATCACCCCATTTGCACCATAGGCTTGGGCCATGTCAACAATATGGTCGCTCCTTTCCTGGTTGGGGGTAAAAATAGCGCAATCCACCTTGAAATACCGGTCCGTGAAGGCCTCCATCAATTCATCCAGGCTTTGCCCTGAATCATCGGTCAGATTCCGGGTGCCCCGTTCGCCCACGCAGGCTTCCTCGCCCACGATCACAGCACCGCTGGTTTCAATGATCCAGGGCAGTTTCCAGTTGGGTACGGCCATGGGACAGCCGGAGATAAGAATTCTAGGGGTTTTGGATGGAAATGCGCCCTGGTTCTCTTTTATCCGTACCTCAAGTTCGTCGCATATTTTGTTCACGGATTCAGTGAACCGGGCCGGATTGTCGTAAAAGAAAACCTGGTTGGCCAAAAGTGCGTCAAGGCCTGAAATGGGCGCGGGATCTGCCTTTCTTAATATTGCCAACCGGTGCAGGGCGGCTCGTTTGGCATTGACCACCTTAATCCCTTCTTTAAGGGCCTCAACGGTGATTTTATTGCCGGTCAATTCCTCCACTGCTGTTTTGAACCGTTCAAATTCTTCCTTGAGCAGCGCACGTCCCTGGGTCGATTTCACCTGGGGCAGGTCCATGACATAAAGGTTGTCCACCATACCGGCAAAGATTTCATAGGCTTTTTTCTTGCCGTCACAGGTGTTTTCTCCCACAATCATGTCCGCGCATTCAAGGTAGGGACAGACCTTGCCAAGTTTGAAGCCAAAGGAAGACTTGATCAATGAGCAGGTGTTTCTGGGCAAATGTTTTTCCACTTCTTCAACGGCAAAATCCGCCCCGGAACACAATCCGATCAGGGTGGCACCGCCGGCAAGAACGATCTCTTCGGGGACAAACACACAATAGCTGCCGATGATCTTGCGATTCTGTTTTTTTTCGTCCAAAAGTTCCTTGATCCGCAAGCCATGAACCTCACTCATGACAAAATCAAAATACCCCATGCCTTCGGGGCGATTTTTCTGGGCCAGGTAAATATCCCGGTAGCCTTGTTCCAGAACGCCGAGCAAGGCGTCATGGGCACTTAAATCCATACCAAGGCTTTCCCACATGGGGGTATAATCTTCGCGCATTGTATGCTCCTTTTTTATGGCTTAAAAAGAAATAATATAAGGAAGGCAGATGTTTGAAGCAAAGCGAAAATATAAATAGAAAAGGTAGAATCAAATTGAATTTTTCGATAGGAATGCGGGGACATGGTATCGTGAAGATAAAATAGATCCTGCCCCCGGAAATCTAAAATGTCACATAATGTCTTAATATTCGTCTTCTAATTCCTGGCCTTCCGGCATGTTAAGTGGTTTCAGGTCCGGCCCCAGATATGTCCGTTCCGTCGCACCAAGTACGCCCAGGGAAAACGCAATCAGTGTCCATAAATGAATGGTATGGTATTTACATTCATAGTGATCCGCAAGTTTATGAATTTGATCATGGCAGTTGTGACAGGGCGTAACGCAGTAGTCGGCAGCGGTGGCCAGGATCTGGTCTTTTTTGATTTCACCATATTTCAAACGTGCGTCGTTATACCCGGATTGAAGATATCCACCGCCGCCGCCGCAACAAAAATTGTTGGAATAGTTCGGCGTCATATCAACGAAATTTTCTTCACCCACACAGGTTTTGATAACAAAGCGTAAATCATCGGCCAGGGGGTCACCAAAACTTTTGCGAACCTGTTGACAGGGATCCTGGCATGTAAATTTGATTTTTAAGTCTTTGTTCCAGTCGGAATTGGGTTTCAATTTACCTTCCCGTATCCATTTGGCATAATATGGAACAATGGGTGCAATCTCAAGACCGGTCTTATCGATATTGTATTTTTGCTGGCCCTTCCATATGGCATAGGTGGCGTGGCCGCATTCGGTGTTTAAATACACCTTACAACCTAATTCCTTAGCAGATTCAATGGAGTTTCTTGCGGTTTTTTCCCAGCTTTCATCATCGGCAAGGAACATGCAGTAATTTTCTCCACCCCAGCCTCGTGTGGCGTAGGTCCAGTCTGCACCGACAATATGCAGGATTTTCCACAACGGAACCATCTCCTCGGGTTCCGTGCCTGGTTCACGGGAATTCTGGCTTAGAAAAAAATGAGCACCTTCTTTATTGACCGGGGCTTCAAGATCTTCCCAGCCCGGCTGGTCTTCACGAACTTCGTCAAGAATGTCCCCAACCACCCATTCAAAGTCCTCTTCAGAGATACCCATGGCGCTGCCACAGCTATTTCTCATGGCCATGTCACAGGAGCCTAAAATGCCTTTGGGTCTTTCTTCCCGGGGCCATAAATTCCGGGCCTCAAAGATTATTGCCGCGATGTCGATATTCATGGGGCAGACATAAACACACCGCTGGCATTGGGAACACATCCACACCCATGGGTGCATGGTCAGTTCTTCGTCCATGCCCAGCGCCACCATTCTGACAAATTTGCGCGGGTCCATATTTTCAAGCCCGGTTGCCGGGCAGCCGGACGCGCATACACCGCATGTCAGGCACATATTGAGATTCACACCATTGGGCAGTTTATCCATCAGTTTTGTTTTAAACGCTGACTTTGTTCCATGATCAATTTTTTTTGCTACCTCGGTCATAATATTCTCCTTTGAAAAGTTTTTTTATTTTGACATCAGCATTGTTTGTAAATTTCAGATAATTCGCTAACACTCCGCGTATCAACCGGCCACAAGACCGCAGAAGATTTTTCTCAGGTATTCCTGGGGAATGGGTGTCAGGTATTTATCGTCAAAATCCGGTTCCCGGCCCGGCGACCGAAATATTTGAAAATCAAAGGGTTTCTGGGTATCACGAATGGTGAATGTGGTCATTTTAATTTCAGCATTCCAGGGCTGTTTTTTTGAATTATTCTTCAACCAGGCATCACAGCTTTCGTGATTGCCTACATGCATGACGTAAATGCTTTGTTTGGTGCGGATGCAAATCAGACGGTATCCTCCACCAAGATCATATTTCCAGGAATTTTTCACCCGGGCATCTGAATATGCCCTGAATAGTCCGGATGTCTGGGATGTCCGGCCTTTAATCATGGCCTCAATGATTTTTTCGGCACGGCCCGCAGCAATGAACGGGGCATTGGCCTGGCCTTTCATTGCCGCAAGCTGTTTTTTTAATTTGGGATGAAGGTGGACTTTGTCAACCATACTTAGCCTTTCGGTTAACTAGTGCATGTCCCGCCGCTGCACCCCGTACATCCGCCTGTCGGTTTCAGGCCGGATTCAAGGCGAAAGCCGGTTCCTGCGAAATCAATATCCACCGGGCTTGCCTTTTCTAAAAGATCCTTATCCATGATGTATTCCACATCATCAAAGGTAAATACGGCATCGGTCTCTTTTTTTTCATCCAAGGCCATGGCAAGGCTTGGTCCAGCGCACCCGGCGCTGTTAAGAAAAATTCTGATGGGCGCAATTTCTTTGCCTTCAAAGTACATCCTGACCTGTTCCCGGGCAGGTTTAGTGACATTGATCATCTGATTGACTCCTTTACATTTTAAAACCAGAAACGATTCAAGACCTATATAAAATAAGGAGGTTTGGCAAATTGAAAATCCTTATGTACTTGTATTCTCATTATCGGGATATTCAATTTTGCGCATCAGGAGCGATCAACTATAGTCATTTTCTTTTTAAAACTTGATTGTTATTTTTCATTTTGAGCAACTAATTTTTCACTTTCACAATATCATTCTTTCTGCTATAATTCCTTAAGTTCTTTGAAAAGATATAGGGTTATGCTTTACAGACCTGAAGCATGTAAAATCTTTTGGGCTATGTGCATAAAACAACCGCGAAAACCAAGCTTTGTGTTGTGCATCACAAAAAAGCAATAAGTAGTAAATACCGTAGGTTCTACGGAATTTTAAGCCTGTGGAGAGGAAATGAGACCTAAGCAGTTTGTTCGGGCACACTCTATGAAGCAGGAATTTCTCATCATTCATACTCGACGGGTAAGAATGAGTAAGAAGAAAGGAACAGGGGGGCAGATGTGTTCAGTTATTATCGAGTACGTCTCGGACTTTTTTTGCCAGTTCGTTTTTATTTAACGGCTTCATCAGAAATGTTTTTATACCCATTTCCGATGCTGTTGTTTCAGACATCCTTGAACTGTAGCCCGTACATATCATCGTCGGCATTCCAGGTTTTACAGTTAAAATTTCGGCGATGAGCCGGTCTCCTGGTAATTTGGGCATTGCCATATCAGAAATAATGAGATCGAATCGATTGGGTTCAGATTTTATCATTTCAAGCGCTTCAACAGGATCCGTTGTTGAAAAAGCGTTATATCCCAATGCCGCCAAATGCCGTTTACCGAGTTTGGCGATCGAGGGTTCATCATCTACGTAGAGGATACGTTCACCTCTTCCCGGCAGCGTCGTGTTTTGCTCAGATTGTGCTTCAACAGGTCCATCGTGTGCAGGCAGCAGAATAGTAAATGTGGTTCCCCGGCCTTTGATACTATCACATGTGATTGATCCATTATGATTTTGAACAATTCCATGGACCACGGACAACCCAAGCCCACTGCCTTCATCAACATCTTTTGTTGTGAAATAGGGGTCAAATATTTTTTCAAGTATGTCTTTATCCATACCACTCCCATTATCCCGTACCAGCAGTCTGACATATTTGCCTGGTGCCGGTTTGTTTACTGAAGGTCTATTTGAAGGGGGTATAACTGTGCCGGAAAGCTCAATATCTATTCTTCCACCGGAGGCGGGCAGCGCATAAACAGCATTGTTGACAAGATTGATCAGGATTTGATTGATTTGGGTTGCATCACCAACAACAGGAAAGCAGTCCGGGGAAAGATCTTCCCTGATTTCTATATATGTGGGTGTTGTCGATTTAATGAGTTTCAAGGATTCTTTGACGACAGACCGAATATTCATAGACTTTTTAATTGAATCATCCTGCCTGCTGAATGTGAGCAGATGTTTTACAATATCTCTTGCACGCAGGCCTGCCACATGGATCTCTTTACAGTTTTCCCTGGAAAAACTCCATTCCGGCAGGTCTTCCATTATCAACTCATTATTTCCAATGATGATACTCAGGATATTATTGAATTCATGTGCTATGCCACCGGCAAGCGTGCCTATGGATTCCATTTTTCGAGACTGCATCAATTGGGCCTGCAGTTTTGCATGTTCAGCCTCAGCCTTTTTGCGGTCGGCAATATTTCGAGCAATTCCGAAAAAAAACACATCCTCACCGACCTGGAATTTTTGCCCGCTCACTTCAACCGGAACCAGGGAACCATTTTTGTGCAAATGTGTAGTTTCAAAAATGATGGGTGCATCCAAAGGTGTTTCTCTCCAGAATTCATAAAACCCTTCAACGCTGAAATTGGGATCGATACCACCAATATCGAGATTAAGAATTTCTTCACGACTACGGTTCAACATACTGCAGGCTGCAGGATTCACATCGGAGAATCGCCCGTTTTCTGAAATCAAATAAATGGCATCCGAAGCCGTTTGAATGAGATGTCTGTATTTTTGTTCACTTTTCTGTAGAGCGATCTCTGCATTTTTTTGGTCTGTAACATCATTATATATTGTTACAATTTCACCGGTTGGAAGCTTGAAAATATAATTTTCATAGTAGTTTGAAAATATGTCATCCTCATATATTTTGACAGGAAAAACGCATGGTTCCCCTGTTTCCCAGACCCGCTTCATAGCAGGAATCAAGCCATAGTCATCAATGTTGGGTCTTAGGTCAAACAGGCTCTTGCCGATAACCTGACCCAAGGTTTTCCCCTCAATCTCAAGACTTTTTTTATTGAACTTTTTGACAATATAATCAGATCCTTTTGAACCGTCATGAAGGACTTCATAAATCGCAGATCCACTGGTCATATTGTCGTAAAGGCCTTGAAAAAGAGCTTCATTTCTGGCCAACGTCGCCTTAATATTAATGTTGGTATCATTTTTAGATTTCATTTTAGGGTACCTGCTTTGAATTTGAATATCCCCCTCATACCCCGTCGAACACAACTAACAATGAAAAATGTGAGTTATGAGTATTGAGGAAAACAGCTTGTTTTTAATCTCACTACTCATAACTCAAAACTCAAAACTTTCATATAAAAAAAAGTGATGGCCTTGGTCATATTTTAAGCCATACGGATTTCCGGTAGGTTGGGTTGAGGAACGAAACCCAACGCCGATAAGTTGTTGGGTTTCACCTCGTTCAACCCAACCTACGCTGTACCCGATGTTATGACCAAGCCCAAAGTGATCAATGGAGTTAGGGTGCTAGTTGCCGGTGCGAAGCTTTTCCCAGTACTTCTGATAAATCTCAATGGCCGGTCCCACGTCATTCTGGAACTCCCCTTGCTGGATGACCTTCGCGTCAGGAAAGATGGTCCGGTTGCTGCTGATGTTTGAATCCAGCAGGGCAATGGCCGGCTTTACCGGGGTGGGGTATCCGTACTCTTCGACACAGGCTTTGGCCACGTCGGGATTCATCATGAAGTTGATAAACGCATGCGCGCCTTTGGGGTTTCTTGCCCCCTGGGGGATGACAAAGCTGTCCACCCAGAAGCTTGCGCCTTCTTTGGGATATACATACCGGATGGCCGGGTTTTCTTTTTGGGCCATCCAGGCTTCGCCATTCCAGATCATGCCGATGCCGACCTCGCCTGCCAGAAAGGGCAGTCTCGGGGAATCGGAATTAAACAGCAGCACATTGGGCATCAAATCCTTGAGCAGCAGGTAGGCCTGTTCAATTTCCCCAGGATTCGTGGTGTTCCCGGAAAACCCCTTGATGCGCAGCGCCATGTGAAACACTTCCCGCAAATCGTCCTGGAGCAGCAGTTTGCCTTTAAATTCCGGTTTCCACAGATCTTTCCAGGATGTGATCTGTTCTTGGGGGATTTCGTCGGTGTTCACGGCAATGCCGGTGGACCCCCACATATAGGGAATGGAATAGTTGTTGTCCGGGTCATAATCTTTGTTCAAAATGTCCGGATCAAGGTGCTTCATGTTGGGTAAACGGGTGTGGTCCAGTGTCATGAGCATGCCTTCCCTGCCCATCTTTGAAACAAAGTAGGTTGAGGGTACCGCCACATCATACCCGTCTTTTTTAATCAACTTGAGTTTGGCATACATGGTCTCATTGCTGTCATAGGTGGTGTAAACCACCTCAATGCCGGTCTTTTCGGTGAATTGTGCAAGCACTGATTCGGGCAGATATTCCGTCCAGTTGTAAACATAAATTTTTTCTGCGGCCAGGGCCTGGATGGCGGCAACCACCACGACAGTAAGAATAATAAGAGATTTAAATAAAGGCTTCATGCGATTTTTTTCTCCTTCAACATTAATTGACTGACAATAACCAATGCAAGGGAGAGCAACACCAGAAGGGCGGCAAGGGCGTTCACTTCAGGTTTGACTCCCACTTTAACCATTGAAAATATTTTTAACGGCAATACATCGTAACTTGGACCTGTAACAAATGAACTGATGATGACATCATCCAGGGACAGGGTAAAGGCCAAAAGCCAGCTTGAAATGAGCGCCGGCCGCATCATGGGCAGAATCACCCGGGCGAGAATATTTTTTTCCGATGCCCCAAGATCCCTGGCCGCATCAAGAATATTGGGGTCAAAATCCTGCAGCCTTCCCGTGATGGTCATGATGGTAAAGGGCAGGCAAAAGGTGATGTGCGAAAACAGCAGGGACCAGAACCCCAAACCGATACCCAGGGAGATGAAAAGGACAAGAAAGGCAATGGCCAGGATAATGTCCGGTGCCATCATCAGGGTCATGCTTGTGCCCTGGATGACTTTTCGTCCGAAAAACCGGTACCGGTTCAGTCCGACGGCGGCCAGGGCGCCAATGATTGTGGCCAGGGTCGCCGCGCATACCGCAATGACAATGGAATGCCGGGCCGCCGCCATCAGGGAATGGTTTTCCAGCATGGCTGTGAACCATTTAAAGGTAAATCCGTCCCATTGCAGGCCGTATTTATTCAGGTTGAAGGCATTGGCAATCAATACGCCGATGGGCAGGTAGAGATAGAAAAAAATGCCTGCAAAATAAAACAGCCTGAGCATGCTCATCCGCTTATTTCCTTTCCCGGCTGAAACGGTGTAACAGCAGTCCGTATCCGATCAGCATCAGCGCCATAAAAATAATGAGTACAATGCTGGTGGCCGAGCCCAGGGGCCAGTTCCTTGCGTTGAGAAACTGCTGCTGGATCAGGTTCCCCACAAGCAGTTGACGCGCACCACCTAACAGGGAGGCCACATAGAAAAGCCCCATGGTGGGGACAAATACCATGATACAGCCGGCCATAATACCGGGCAGGGTCAGGGGAAAGATAATCTTTGTAAATGCACTGACCGCCCCGGCGCCCAGATCCCGTGCGGCTTCAATCAGCTGGAAGTTCAGCTTTTCAATGGTGGCATACAGCGGCAGCACCATAAAGGGCAGCATCAGATAAAAAAGGCCTGCCAATACCGCATAATCCGTATACATGATTTTCAATGGGGTGTTGATGAGCCCCAGACTTAAAAGGGATTTATTGAGTATGCCGTGGGTGCCCAGCACCATGCGCATGGCATAGGTCCTGACCAGGGAATTGGTCCAGAAGGGAATCATCAGCAGTATAAGAACCGACGTCCGCCATTTGGGGGGCATCCGGGCCGTGTACCAGGCAAAGGGATAGCCAAAGCCCAGGCACAGCAGCGTTGTTGCCAGCGCCAGTTTTACTGAACGGATGAAAATAATAATATATCCGGGCTCGATAAACAGTTGTGAATAGGCCTTTAAGGTGAATGAAAATTGGACCAGATCTGCCGGGTCCATGGTCAGAAAACTTGTCATGACAAGCAGCAGCAACGGCGTAACACCAAACAGGATAAACCATCCTGAGATCAGCAGGATAATGAAGAACCGGGTTTTGTCAGCAATTTTCATCAGGCAGAACGACCTCCCAGCCTTTAACCCAGGAAATATAGACCCGTTGGCCCACCGTGTAGTCAAAATCCGGGTCATCTTCATCAAAAAATTTGCAGGTTGTCAACAAAAGACCATCATCAAGACGGACCCGTGTATCCAGGGTGGCCCCCCGGTAACTGCGTTCAACAATGGTGCCGGCAAAGGTTTTTATATCCTTCGGGGGGATCTCATAAAGCCTTAAATCTTCGGGCCGAAGCAGCAGCACCACCTTGTCGCCCGGCTGGAATTGCCGCCGGGTGTGCGCCGTGATCTGCCGGCCAAAAATGGTGACCGCCACCTGGCCTGAACCGGAAACCGCGCGGATCTCCCCCGGGAAAAAGTTTATATCGCCGATGAACCGGGCAACATACAGATTTTCCGGTTCCTCGTAAACCTGGCGGGGGGTGCCGAGCTGGGCAATTCTGCCTTCCTGCATCACCAGGATTCGGTCTGACATGGACAAGGCCTCTTCCTGGTCATGGGTGACAAAAATAAAGGCGATGCCAAGCTCCCGCTGCAGTTTTTTCAGTTCAATCTGCATTTCCCGGCGCAGCCGTGCATCCAGCGCTGAAAGCGGTTCATCCAGCAGAAGAATTTTGGGTTGATTGACAATGGCACGGGCCATGGCCACCCGCTGCTGCTGCCCTCCGGAAAGCTGATGGGGATACCGTGACGCATATTCTTTCATTTTTACCTGCTCAAGGGCTTGCATCACCCGCGTCTCAAGTTCCCGGCCCTTGATTTTTTTGATTTTCAGGCCAAAGGCAACATTGTTGAACACAGTGAGATGGGGGAACAGGGCATAGCTTTGAAATACGGTGTTTACCTTGCGTTTTTCAGCCGGCAGGGAAAGCAGATTTTTTCCATCAAGAAAGATGGTGCCGGTATCAGGCTTTTCAAAACCGGCAATGATACGTAACAGCGTTGTTTTGCCGCACCCCGAAGGGCCTAAAAGCGTAATGAACTCACTGGTTTTTACTTCGAGGTCAAAATCCTGAAGGATTGGCTGACCGGAAAAAGACTTTCCCAGTCCGCCGATAGAAAGAACCGATCCCACCAGCATCTCCTTTACCTGTGTTGGTGTTGAATGTGTGTCGTTACAGCAATGGGCGCATTCCCATTTTCCCGGTTAGCGTAGGCAGATTATCCGGAAATACTGAAAATATAGTGTTTGTTTAATAATGCATATAAAAACAATTAGTTGTATCCGGAAAGAGACCCTGCAATCCCATTT
>NZ_JACADJ010000074.1 GCF_013389365.1 Desulfobacter latus | reverse complement strand
GGATTACAGGGTCTATTTTTTGATACAACTAGTTGTTTTTATATGTATTATTAAGCAATTACAATATTTTTAACATTTACGAATAATCTGCCTACGGTAACCGGGAAAATGGGAATGCGCCCCATTCATTGTTTTTTCTGACAGAAGGAAAGAACAGCATCGTTAGATACAGATACTGCTGGGAAATCCGGTTGTTGAAGACGATAACACGACGCTTCAATGGGAAAACGATTCCAACAGGTCAAAAAAATATATGGATGTTTAAACAAATAAAATGAACGCTCTTTCCAAAGAAGATTATAAACAATTTGATTATATCGTTGTGGGCGCTGGTTTTTTGGGGACCACATTAGCAGAACTGATCAGCCGCATACTGGACCGAAAGGTCCTGGTCATTGACAAAAGGCCCCATATCGGCGGGAACTGCTATTCAGAAATCGACCCCGTAACTGACGTGGAGTGCCATGTATATGGGTCGCATATTTTCCACACAAAAAGCAAAGAGGTCTGGGGCTATATCAGGCGCTTTTCAGCGTTCAACCATTACCGTCACAAAGTATTAACCTGTTTTCAGGATCGTGTTTATCCGATGCCGATCAATCTGGAAACCATTAATAAATTTTACAATATCTGTTTAAAACCGGCTGAAATAGAAAATTTTTTAAAAAAAGAAACCGGCAGGGAAGGCATCCGCAATCCCCAAAATTTTGAAGAAAAAGCTATCAGCCTTGTTGGACGGCGGCTTTACGAGGCGTTCATAAAAGGCTATACGGTTAAACAATGGGGCACATCACCCGTAAATTTGCCGGCCGCCATTCTCAACCGGATACCGGTCCGTACCAACTACAATGACGGGTATTTTGACGACCCGTACCAGGGAATTCCAATCAAAGGCTACACCGCTATTTTTAAAGAGATGCTTCAAAACGAAAACATTACGGTTCAAACCAATACCGATTTCTTTGATATCAGGTCAGACCTGAACCCGGATGCATTGATTCTCTATTCCGGTCCGATTGATCGCTTTTTCAATTTTAAATATGGTGTCCTTGGCTGGCGGACTGTTGAATTTGAAAAACAGTCTCTTCCGGATATGGCAGATTTTCAGGGAACCGCTGTAATGAACTATGCTGATGAAGACATACCTTATACCCGGGCGCATGAATTCAAACATTATCACCCTGAACGAAAGCCTTTAAAAGGTACAACAATTTACAGAGAATTTTCCAAAGGGGTATCAAAAGCGGACGATCCTTATTATCCGATCAATACTGTTGAAGATAAAAAAATGCTGGCCAGATACCTTGAACTGGCTGAGGCAGAGAAACATGTTCTTTTTGGTGGTCGCCTGGGAACATATTCCTATTTGGATATGGATCAAACTATAAAGTCAGCATTGCGGATCTTTGAAATGAAAATTAAAAATCGTTAAGTGATTTTGAAGCCGATCTTTATGTATGGCTTACTGGTATGTCTGTTTTGCCTGCCCATGGAAAAATTGACCCAGAAACCCTTTTAAGAAGCCGAATGCAAACCGTGCCATAAAACGGTGCTTCAATGCCGGAGAGATATACAAGGGCAGCCACCGGATTCCATTTAAAAACAGCAGGCATTTCATGATGCCGGAATATTTTGATGCCGCAAAAGACGCCCCTACCGCACGCGCCTTGTTTGAATTCTCACAAATCAGCGGCGGGTGGTAATAGTTCAGTCCTTCTGCCTTGTGCGCTGTGTGGCCGCCGGCCATGAAGCGAATGGCCAGTTCCACATCCTCCTGGCCGATAAAACCGGCATCAAATCCATTCAGTTTTTCCAGACAGGTTTTCCGGTATGCCATGCATCTGTTGGTGAAAAAATAAGGATCATGGAAGTCATACCGGCCATTGATCAGGCAGTAGGATGCCCGACCGTGTGACATGATGCCGTCGTACTCCGGATGGGTATCAAACAGTTCGGCCAGGGTCTTCAGAAAATAAGGATCCAGGATAACAGTGTCGTCATCAAGAAACAGGCAGATTTCCCCTTTGGCTTTTGATAACCCGTAATTTCTCATGGCCCCCATTTTTCCCCAGCCCCCTTGCGGGGCAAAATAACGGATATCAAGGTCAGGGAACTGACGGACCAGGCCGCCGCCTTTCTCCGATCCCCCCCGGTCTTCGACCAGAACAACTTCAAAATCAGTTTTGGGCATATTCTGGGCGTTGAGATTGTGAAGAATCTGCCCCATCAAATCAAACCGTTGGTAAAAAATGAATACGCAGCTGATTTTTTTATCCGTTTTTGAAAAAGAGCGCAGGTCGCCCTTGGGAGAATCTTTTAAAATGGCTTTTAAGATGACGTCACGCATATCAGGTATCTTTCCGTTATTTTGTCTTATCTAAAATCAATTCTACTTTTCGAATTACATCTTTTGTCCTGATTTCCGCCATGCAGACATTCTGGTTGAGGCAGTGCGGGATGGTCCCAAACCGGCTGCATGGGCTGCACGGCAAGTTCTTGTTAACGACTAGATGGCCATCTCCTTTGGGTGCCCATTTTTGGGAACTGCTTGGACCGAACAGAGATATGGTCGGGACATTGCACAGCATAGCTAAATGAAGAATCCCCGAGTCCGTGCTGATCAGCAGCCTTACCTGTTCAAACAGCCCGGCTGTCTGAGAGATTGACAGTTTACCGCACAAGTTAATCGCCTGTGGTCTGCCGCTGAGGGCGATGATCCTCTGGCATTGTTTTTTTTCTGTTCGCCCCCCCAATAAAACAGGTGTGAATTTGTTTTGAACCAGCCATTCGATGATTTGTGCCCAGTTTTCTTCCGGCCATTTTTTTTCCGAAACAGTTGTTCCGGGGAAAAGGCAGACGCACTCAGATTTTTTTGCCGATATTTTTACTGGCAGGGAATCCTTGAAATATGGCGGATCAATCTTAAATCCTGCCGCAAGGTTGAAAATACCAGAAAAAAGAGAATAAAACAGCTCCGGTTCGTACCGATCCTGATCATAGGGAACGGTCAACGTATACATTTTACCTCTGTCGTTTGTGTCAAACCCGATTTTAACGGGGGCACGGACACACCGGGTAATGACGGCCGACAGTATATAAGACTGCTCGGTATCGATCACTGCATCATATTTTTTTAAGAGCGCATCCACCAAAGATCGGATATTTTGATATGAATATATTTGGCTGATAAATTTTGTATTTTCAAATGCGGACTTGTTCCTCGGTTCGCACAGCACATCTATTTTTACATTTTTTGCAGCAGCGATTTCTTTTAAAACCGGCAGCAGCAAAAGGGCATCCCCAAGGCCCCCGGGCCGGATTACCAAAATAGTTTCCAATTTGCCATTGGACAGATCAACGTTAGCTGTTTTCGGCATAAGTTTTAACAGCCGGGGACCGACTATCCGGTCAATTGTTTTTAATGTGCTGATCAGGGAGTGCATCAGTAATAGATCACAATCGTCAGAAAAAATAAAAAGATTAACGTGGTCCCCAACAGTTGCCGATCACTGAACAACGTGCGTATTGGATCCGAACCGCGGCCCAGGTCTGTCAAATAGATGAATCTGAAAATTCCGTAGGACGCCGGAACAACAGAATACACGACCAACGCGCCATGTTCAACGGCATAAAGGGCGTAGACCACGAGCGTGATGCTTCCGCAGGCCCAGAGCATGCTGTTAAGGTAATTATCCGAATAACCGGCCTGGCTCTTTCTGTGGAGAACGGCGATGTCCGGCCCCAGTTCCTTAAGTTCGTTTACCCGTTTGGCAATTGAAATCATCATGGAAATAAAAAAGACCGTCAGGAACAGCCAGCTTGAAATTGCCACATCAGCGGCAGCGCCCCCCGCCTGTACCCGGACGACAAACCCAATGGCGACGCAAAAAATTTCTAAAATCATGACATTTTTTATATATAAACTGTAGCAGCAGGTAAGGACGGTATACAAAACCAGGTAAAAAATAAGTTGAAGCGGAAGCGGATACAAAGCGATCAGGATACAGATACCAAAAAAAAGGGATCCCGCAAGGAGAATCCCCTGTTTTCCGGATACAGTCCGGGCGGCAAACGGCCGGCTCTTTTTGCTGAAATGGTGGACATCTGTTTTTCTGTCCATCCAGTCATTGAGCAGGTATCCCAGGCTTGAAACCAGGCAGAACAGCACCACGCCGGCACTGACTGTCAGCAGGGTTGATTCAGCGACCCGTCCGGCAAAAAACAGTGGAGAGAACAGCAGCAGGTTTTTAATCCACTGGTAGGGCCGGATCAGGCGGATGATTTCACTGCCAAGGGAGTGGTTAACTTTCTGATTCATAAAATGCGGCAAGGAAACCCCTGAGTCTTTAGCTCAGGGGAGGAATTGCCGCCTTCCTTATAATTAAGATATTAGCCCAGGCACCGGACCTTAGCACGTCGTATTGTAGGAATAGCCGTCAGATGCGTGAAGCAGCCTGCAGTATTTCCAGCTAATGCCCTGTACTGTTTTGTCCACTGTTTTAATGTTAAACGATCCGCTTTTTCTGACAGCGACACGTCCGATGTACGTTCCAACCTTTTTGCCGGAAGTGACAACCGCCTTGACGATGTCGCCCGTCTGAAATCCTTTGACTTTTTTCTCAGTTGACTTTGCTGTTGTCCGGGGGAATCCGAACTTGTTTACCCTGCACATCTGCCTTGAACCATGACCGTCTGCCTTTACAATCAACACGGTTTTGTCGATCTGAAACATCTTTTCAGGTGTGCTTTTGCCTACATAGGCGGCATCGAGCCAATGCGTTTTGTAAAGACCCCTGGTCGTCCGGTTGAATTTTGTCAGACCGCCGGAGCCTGTTTCAACCGGCAGTCCGGTTTCTTTCAAGGTACGGAACAAGTCCCATCGGGTCGTGTTGACGGCGCCCGCATCCTTGAGCGGCACTTTGGACTGCTTTTGAATTCGTTTCAACATTCGCGGTTTCCTTGAAAGGAACAGTTCGAGTGGTTTGTTCCCCTTCTTCCTGTTGCACGCCGTACAGGCCAGTGTCAGATTGCTGACTCTGTTGGAACCGCCTTTCGATTTCGGCACGATATGTTCAATCTCCAATGGGATATCTGTTTTTCCGCAGTAGGCACACGTTCTGTCCCACTTCTCCAGAAGGTATTCCCGCACCTCATAGCCCATGAGTTCCCCCTGCTGATACTCAACACCTGATATTTCGGGATTCTGTATTTTCTGCATGTCAAACCGAACCAACTCCATTGAAATTGCCTGAATATTGCAAAACCGGCACAACCGGTTGACCCAGGTTTCGATATTGTGAACCCGGCTTTTTAATGAAGGCGGTAACCATCCTTTCGCCCTGGTCCGGTTATCAAAGCGCGGTTTTCGGTATCGCGTTTTCCGGTTTCTCCGGGATCTTCTGATGGCTCGTCTTGATTCCAGATTATTTTTGATCTGCCGGCCTCGATGTCTCAGTTCCATGGCAAAAACAATCTCTCCGGTATCGTCGTTAATCACGGCAATTCCGGTCTCTCTACTGCCCGGATCAATCTTGATCCGCAATGGGTTTGATGCCACGTCCAAAACGGTCTCTTTCAAAATGATTGTGAAGGGGAACTGTCTGAAAACTGAGGCTTTCCCTTCTGTTAAAAGCAGTCTTGCTTTTGCCGGATGTACCGGATTCTGAGGCTTTTTGTTTGTATCCAGAACAAATACACTCAATTTTAAAATCCTCTTGTTTCCAAGGTAATGTTTGCCTCGTCAATGTTATGACCGGGTTTGGCGCAAGCAGCACCGGCTTAACCCCTTAAACCTGTTTAACCACTTGCCGTAGAACCTGGAGCTGGCGAGCACCCCAGGGTACCTGTTTCCGATCTAACGTAGTGCTCGAAGCACTTAGACTGGTCAACTTTGGGGCCTTTTCAAGCCCCTCGGTCTTTAGCCGAGGGGTAGTTGACTTAAATACGTCCAATGATTTTAAAATGATAGCACTCGATCATCAAGTTTTTAGGGAATTTGTTCAAATTCAAGGCGGAAACAATTTTTAACCGGAGGAATATACAACATATTTTGAGGATTAAAAATTTTTTCCAACGCCGAAGTTGGGCAAATTAACAAAAACTTGATCATCGAGTAGCAGCCTTTTTAAAATTAGAAAAAGCGATCAAACCTTACCATTTAATACAGTCATTTAAAATATTTTTTGCAAATTCGTTTCAGGTGGGTCATCAATGTCATAAACTTAAGCATTGACTATTTTACCACGAAGAACGCGAAGTTCACGAAGAGGTTCGCGTACTATAAACTTCATGTTCTTCGTGAACTTCGTGGTTTTAATTTGAAGGCATCTTAACTTTATGACATTGGATGGGCCCTGGTTCCATAACAGATGACGAAAAGTGACAAAATTTGGTGATGAATTTCAAAATTTGTAGACAATTTTAGGTTTTTGGCGTTTGGGATCATAAAAGAGAAGTCCGGGAATTTCATATAACTAATCGATATTAGATATCATTTTTTTTATTTTGCTTTTTTCAACCCAACTGGCACCCTTCTTGTAAATTACCTATTCAAACGCCAATGGAACAACAGTTCTATTATTAACACCATAATATTAACACCATAATTTTTTGGAGGTAACACATGACCAACTGGCTAAGAAAAAACAAAAACCAAAAGGGTTTTACCTTGATTGAACTCATGATTGTTATTGCGATCATCGGTATTCTGGCTGCAATTGCCATCCCGCAGTTCTCTAAATACCGGGCAAAATCCTACAATGCTGCGGCTATATCTGATGCAAAGAACTTGAAAACAGATCTAGAAGCTTACTATGCAGAATGGGATTCATACCCGCAGGATTAAGATTCTCGATTTTCTATCACAGTTTAATTAAATTTATAGTATAAACTTATCGATAAGGAGCATAAATAATGAGAAAAACAATAATTACTATAGTCGCTTTTTTTGCAATCTTGGTTTTTTCCAACAGCGCCTATGCAGCAGCTGCGACATGGGCTCAGAGTGGTGCAGGGAAACAAGTTACAATCGGATCAGATGCTAGTACTCAATTGGCATACGATCCTTCTCCGGGTGTACTCATTGAAGGTGCGAGTGACATTGCTGTGTACTGTATTCTTACCGGAAATTCGAAAGCCGGTGCAGATGCCATGGTATACGCCGTTGCTTCCGCCACTGGAGATGTTGGGCAGGATCCAGTAGATTTAAGCGGGACATCACCAGATTTAGGAACTCCGACAACAAATGGCACTATACCCAGTGGCTTTACATCAAAATAAGTACCAGCTTGTAGAAAATTAAGCAAATATAGTACTCCAACTTTGGTATGCTTCAGAACAACATTCTGTATACGAAGCTATTATTGAACTATGCAAAATGCATACTTGGAAAAACCAAAGTTGGAGTACTATGGTAAAAAGAACTGTACATACAACACCCTAAAAGGGTAGATTCCTGAAACAATAGAGAATCTACCCTTTTTTTGTAATTTAACAGGCGTGGTAAAATATGGCGATCATTGATTTGAACAATGTCTCAAAATCCTATGTATCCGGTTTTCTGATGAGAAAAAAAAAGGCGGTTTCAAACATCTCTTTTAAAGTGGGCAACGGTGAAATATTAGGGATCATCGGGGCTAACGGCGCTGGTAAAAGTACCATTATCAAAATGATCCAGGGGTTTATTCGACCGGATAAAGGCGATATTCTAATTGATAATAATAAACCGTTCGATCCTGCTTCCAGAATAAAAATGGGATATCTTCCTGAAAATCCATATTTTTATACAAACCTGACTGCTGTTGAACTGCTGCGGTTCAGTACATCTGCTTCGGGTATGCCAAAACAGTTGGCAGATAAGCGAATTAAAACCCTGCTGGAAACCGTTGATTTATATCCCCATCGAAAACAGCGCCTGAAAACATACTCTAAAGGAATGACCCAGCGTGCCGGCATCTGCTTTGCCCTGGTGCATGACCCCCAGGTCGTTGTCCTGGATGAACCCATGTCAGGCCTGGATCCACTGGGCAGAAAAATGGTGCTTGATCTGATCCTGGATCTTAAGGCCCAGGGAAAGACCATCCTGTTCTGCTCGCATATTCTAAACGATGTCGAACGGGTCTGTGACCGGGTGGCTGTCATGGACAAGGGACACCTCAGAAAGGTTTTTACCCGGGAAGACCTTGGGAATCAGACCATGGAGGAAGTCTTTCTCCATACCATTGAGGAGAGATCCGAATGCTGAATAAAGTCCTGTCGCTATCGATACTGACATTTCTTGAAGGGGTAAGAGACAGGGCCATTTTCGGCATCGGCCTTTTCGCCTTGGCCATGATGTCCGTCACCCTGGTTGTGCTAGGATTTTTCATGAGGGAGTTAGACAAGGTTGCCGTTGATATCAACCTGTCCGCTATTTCACTGGCAGGGCTTCTGGTCACTTTTTTTCTATCCATTAATCTAATGGCTAAGGATATTGACAAACGCACCATTTACTGTGTTATGTCCAAGCCTTTTTCCCGGGCACAGTATGTCTGGGGAAAGTATATCGGAATTTTATTTATTATTTCAACCGCATTTGCGGTGCTGACATTTTGCAGCAGCCTGACAATTGTTATTGCCAAAATGCAGTATACAAACTGGTTTAAAGCGTTTTCCTGGATTGAGTATTTCAAAGCTGTTTATGCTTCTTTTTTAATGTTTGTGGTCCTGAACGCGTTTATCATTTTTTTTTCGTCAATTACCAGCAGTTCTTTTCTCACCTTACTTTTCAGTATCTGCACCTATATTGCCGGGCAGACCATTGAGGAGGTTGTGATTTACTTAAAAAGTGCTAACGGGCAGGAGGCCCAGCTTTCAGAATTCATCCAGAAAATGATTGATATCCTTCAGTATATCCTTCCAAACTTGAGTGTATTTGATCTGAAGGTGCAGGCGTCCCATGCCATCCATCTACCGTTGGATTATCTGCTTGCAATTACAGGCTATGCGGCCATCTATTCGGGAATTCTAATGATCGCCGCGTCCCTGATGTTCAGCAGAAGAGAATTGCCATGATTCTCAAAAAACTTATCCCGTTTTTCTGCCTTGGACTGCTAATCGTATTCTGTCCGATTTATCAAACCGGCCTTGAAGAAAAACGGATGGCCATCCTCAAAGATTCCGGTATGGGATATATTATCCCTTCAGAATTTTCTGCACCGGCTTCCCTTGAATTTAAAGG
The DNA here is from genome assembly GCF_013389365.1 of Desulfobacter latus. GTDB lineage: Bacteria > Desulfobacterota > Desulfobacteria > Desulfobacterales > Desulfobacteraceae > Desulfobacter > Desulfobacter latus. Next base: position 10,110 of record NZ_JACADJ010000074.1, on the reverse strand, counting down.
GATTATATCTGATTTCCTATATTTAAAAATGTCGACTTACCTGGGTGGTAAAATCATTAAAAGAGAAATGATGGACATGTCCCATGCCGATTTTTTTTATGATGCCGCTGATATCATCACCACCCTTGATCCTTTTTTCTGGGATGCCTATCTGATGAGCAGCATGGTTCTGTCTTGGGATTTTCAAAGGCTCGACCTGGCAAACAAGTTATTGAAAAAAGCCATGGAAAATCGAACTTGGGATTACAAGCCGCCTTATTATTTGGGGTTTAATTATCACTATTTTCTGAAAGACAATGCCAACGCATCAAGGTATCTGATGGAAGCGGCAGAGCGTGGCGGCGGGCCGAGTTTCATCCTTCCCCTGGCTACACGGTTATCTGTCTATCAAAGCCAGTTGGCCCCTGCGATCCTGTTGCTTGAAGAACAGTTGAAGACAACCCGGGATCCTTTTATGATAAAGCATTTACACACCCGCCTGAAGGCCATCATTATCCTCGACAAGCTTGAAAAAAAAGTCAAAGAATATAAAGATCGACACGGTAGTTTACCCGAAAAACTGTCTGATTTAAAATCTGATCAATTGATCGAGGATCTGCCGGAAGATCCATATGGCGGAGAATTTTATATTTTACCGAATGGGCGTGTTTTCACGACAAGCAAATTAAGGTTTTTCAATCCTGACAAATGAAATCAGCGACCCGGCCAATAAAAAAAGTCATTTCTAATTATGCTTTTTACCTGTCGTTACTGCTGGTAATGGCTATTTTCCTGCCAGTAAATTATTTTGAATTCATCAACTTTGATGATGTGGATGTTCTGAATAGAATCCATGATCGGTTTGATTCTTTTCAACTGAAAGAACATTTTTTCTTTTCTCATACAAAACAATACTACCGCCCGCTGATAGAATTAATCTGTTATATGGACTATGCATTGTGGGGACAATCTCTTTCTGCGTGGCATATTACGAACTATTTTCTTCACCTTGCCAATGCGGCCCTGGTTTATCTGATTGCAAAACAATGGATGTTGCCGGACAACAATCCAAAAATTTTTGCAACCGTTGCCATGCTTTTCTTTGCCCTTAATCCGATGACCTGTGAATCCGTTGTCTGGATATCGGGCAGGTCTGATCTGGCAGGAACCTTTTTTGCCCTTGCAGCCATATGGGCATATTACCTGAATTCCAGGCTTCGGTATTTCCTTGTTCCAGCAAGTGTACTGGCCGGCATGTTTTGTAAAGAAAACGCGATAGCGGTTATCCCGATTATCATAATTATTGATGCTGTCAGACAGGCAAAATGCCGGGACAATTATACGGATGTAATAAAAAGTGTAATAAAGTGGTCGATTCTGACAGCAATCCCATTTCTTATCTATTTTTTCTTTCGAACAAATGGATTTGAACATTATTTTTACGCGTCTGAAAAAGCAAAAACGATCGTCATGCCTCACACGCTGCCCAAAAATTCGGCCCCGGATTTACTTTCAACAAAAATATTCGGCGTCTACAGTGTCGGTGAACTGCTTTTTCTTTTTCCGGTGATTGGATTTTACATAAAAAAACTTATTATTCCTTTTCCGTTAAATTTTGCGATTGTCAATATTCATACCATTGTTTATTCGGTATTCTTTTCTTTGCTATGCCTGATTAATTTAATTTTCGCCTGTTATCGAAAATGGACACTACCGGTATTTTTTATAATTTTGATCCTATCTTTCTCTCCCTCTTTACTGGTTGCTTTAGATAAAGTGGCATGGGTGCCCATGGCCGAAAGATACCTCTATTTTTCTCTGACTGTGATGAGTATCGGAATAGCTATGCTATTTCAATGGATGTATCAATACAAGAACATTCACCCTAAAATAATAATCACCACATTAATCATTTTTTTATCGGTTAATACTATTTCCACTTTTTACAGGCAATTTGACTTTAAAGATGACAGATCAATATGGCGTGTCACATTAAAAAATAATCCGGAAAACAGCATGGTGTTGTGTCTGTATGGGCAATCATTGGAGGGCAAGGAAAAAGAAAAGGCGTTTGAAAAAGCGGTCTCCAACCCGGAACCGTTTAAATGGCGGGACAAAGCAACGCTTACGCTCGCAGGAATTAAAATGGCGGACGGCAAATACCACGAAGCAATGCAATTAATTGACCACGCTTTGACAATTAAAAAAAATTATGAAAATTACTATCACGCAGCCACAATAATTTATGAATCCGACATTGAGGATGCTGCCTTTGAATTAGAACGGATTGACCTTGCTTTAGGATATTTTCAAGAAGCCTATAAAAAAAGAAAAACTGCTGACTCAATTTATAAAATTGCAACGATTTTAAAAAGATTAGGCAAGCACACGGAAGCAAGAATTAAATTTCAAGAATTAATTAAGCGCCATCCTAAAAGCGAATACGCTAAGTATTCGGAAAAACATCTTCGTTGGTTATAATTCAATGAAAATTTTCTTCATGCACGTCATGTTCTTCATGGTAAAATAAAAGGGCGGGGTAAATTAGGTACGCACCCAAAGAAAGGGACAGTGATTGTTCCCATCAAAGATGTTTGGGTTTATCCTCTGGATCCGAATTTCAGGGTTCTACTCAAATCAACCTAAAAATTACTCACCTGAATCTTTACAAAATTTTGATGAATTTCGGGGAAATCATGAGTTGGAACACGCCTATTGATGGAGAGTTCTATGTCGATCATTCTAATATTTCTTCAACTGGCAGTAATTGTTTGCCATGACGAATAATTAGAGCGGAATACACGCCATTTTTTTGCAAAATTCAATATGTATCGTTGAAAGGATATCCTGTTTTACTGTAGCAAGATGTTTTATCAAAATAGATCGATGCAGCGTAAAACTTTTTGGAAAGATCACTTTGGATTCTTTTTTTAAAAAACCTTCCGCCAAATCATTTGCTCCCAACAGAAAACCTTCGTTTTTCAGATTACTTGTCAAAGGAAGGCAGACACAATCTTCTCCATATTCACGCAAAACAATGACCGGCCTTATTTTATACTCGGAAAGATCTGTAAAATAAATTTTAGCCAGATAAATTCTGCCTACCATTTTGAATAATCCTCGTCATCTTCAGGAAAACAAGCAGAAGATTGTCCAATCTTTCCAACCATATCAATGTCTGATGATTCCCAGAAAGAGATATGATCATTTGGTTTTGGCACCGGCATAACGATAACTTCAACTTCTTCATAATCGAACCCTTCCGGGAGCATCAGAGAAAGTTGACGATTATGAATTTTTACGACTTGCCTTACTGTGATGGTTGTTGTCATGGTATGCTTTCCCAAACTATTTAGCAAATATGAATATCGTCCGGAAACCCGACTCGCCTCGCTACAAAGAGTTCTGTATTCATTTGTCCAAAAATTAACATTTGGATCACTTAATGTCAATTTTTCCATTGCCTGGATAATTTTCATCCGCCAGTACCGGCAAGACTTTTCTATTTGTCATTTTCAAAATAGATCATCAAGTTCAGATCTGAGCGCTTTTTGCGCGTCCGATTCCCCATGCACCAGTCGAATGTCGCCAGGCGGTTCCGGCATGGATTTTACCCAGTCGCAAAGGGTTTGCTGGTCGGCATGGGCGGAGTAGCCCGACAGACGGTGAATGGCGGCTTTGGCCGGGTGCGGCCTTCCACAATGGCCCGGCCCAGGGTGCCTTTGGCCTGATATCCCACAAAGAACAGGTCGTTTTTCGGGTCGTCCAGGCCGTGTTTCAGGTGGTTGACAATGCGGCCGCCCGTGCACATGCCGGATCCGGCGATGATGACGGCCGGGCCGGTGAGGTGCAGCAGGCGCCGGTGGTCCTGAAACTTTTCCACGGCATACAGGTGCTTGAACCGTAGGGGGTGGTCCCCGGCGGCTTTCAGGGCTTTGGCTTCCCTGTCCCAGCAGTCGTCCATGGCCTGGTACATCCGGGTGATCCGGATGCCCAGCGGGGAGTCGATAAACACCGGCACCCCGGGAAGGATAGATAATTTAGATTATCTTAGATTTTTCAGGACGGTAAAGGTGATGCCGTGTGTCAGATCGCGTCTGAGCACAACATAATGTTTGTAATCATTGGCCCATTCAATGTAATCTTCAGAATCTTCCAATTGCCCATTTATAAAACTATTAAAGAATTCTTCCGATGTCATTTTATATTGTGATTCATAACTGCTGAGATGCTTCGCTATAGCAACAAGCGCATCTATGGATGAATCATACTCAATTCTCTGTTTTTTTCATTTTTCATAAAATGCGGCAAGGAAACCCCTGAGTCTTTAGCTCAGGGGAGGAATTGCCGTCCTCCTTATAATTAAGATAGTAGCCCAGGCACCGGACCTTAGCACGTCGTATTGTAGGAATAACCGTCAGATGCATGAAGCAGCCTGCAATATTTCCAGCTAATGCCCTGTACTGTTTTGTCCACTGTTTTAATGTTAAACGAACCGCTTTTTCTGACAGCGACACGCCCGGTGTACGTTCCGACCTTTTTGCCGGAAGTGACAACCGCCTTGACGATGTCGCCCGTCTGAAACCCTTTGACTTTTTTCTCAGTTGACTTTGCTGTTGTCCGGGGGAATCCGAACTTGTTTACCCTGCACATCTGCCTTGAGCCATGACCGTCTGCCTTTACAATCAACACGGCCTTATCGATCTGAAACATCTTTTCAGGTGTGCTTTTCCCGACACAGGCGGCATCGAGCCAATGCGTTTTGTGAAGTCCCCTGGTCGTCCGGTTGAATTTTGTCAGACCGCCGGAGCCTGTTTCAACCGGCAGTCCGGTTTTTTTCAAGGTACGGAACAAGTCCCATCGGGTCGTGTTGACGGCGCCCGCATCCTTGAGCGGCACTTTGGACTGCTTTTGAATTCGCTTCAAGAGTCGCGGTTTCCTTGAAAGGAACTGTTCTAGGGGCTTGTTCCCCTTCTTCCTGTTGCACGCCGTACAGGCCAGTGTCAGATTGCTGACTCTGTTGGAACCGCCTTTCGATCTCGGCACGATATGTTCAATCTCCAATGGGATATCTGTTTTTCCGCAATAGGCACACGTTCTGTCCCATTTTTCCAAAAGGTATTCCCGTACCTCATAACCCATGAGTTCCCCCTGCTGATACGCGACACCGGATATTTCGGGATTCTGTATTTTCTGCATGTCAAACCGAACCAACTCCATTGAAATTGCCTGAATATTGCAAAACCGGCACAACCGGTTGACCCAGGTTTCGATATTGTGAACCCGGCTTTTTAATGAAGGCGGCAGCCATCCTTCCGCCCTGGTCCGGTTATCAAAGCGCGGTTTTCGGTATCGCGTTTTCCGGTTTCTCCGGGATCTTCTGATGGCTCGTCTTGATTCCAGATTATTTTTGATCTGTTGGCCTCGATGTCTCAGTTCCATGGCAAAAATAATCTCTCCGGAATCGTCGTTAATCACGGCAATTCCGGTCTCTCTACTGCCCGGATCAATCTTGATCCGCAATGGGTTTGATGCCACGTCCAAAACGGTCTCTTTCAAAATGATCGTGAAGGGGAACTGTCTGAAAACCGCGGCTTTTCCTTCTGTCAAAAGCAGTCTTGCCTTTGCCGGATGTACCGGATTCTGCGGCTTTTTGTTTGTATCCAGAACAAATACGTTCAATTTAAAAATCCTCTTGTTTCCAAGGTAATGTTTGCCGCGTCAATGTTATGACCGGGTTTGGCGCAAGCAGCACCGGCTTAACCCCTTAAACCTGTTTAACCACTTACCGTAGAACCTGGAGCTGGCGAGCACCCCAGGGTACCTGTTTCCGATCTAACGTAGTACTCGAAGCACTTAGACTGGTCAACTTTGGGGCTTTTTCAAGCCCCTCGGTCTTTAGCCGAGGGGTAGTTGACGATTTCCCACATGATAAATGAGCAGAATATGCCCGTCTCCAAGATCTTTAGTGGACGTCAAAGACACTTCTAAATCCAGGTCAAGCGGGGGGGCAAATAAGGACAGGCCCGAGCCGAACAGCCGGGGCACCAAGGTCAGGTGTATCTGGGTGATCAGGTTTTCCCGGATAAATAACGTATTGACGGTAGCACCGCCAACTAAAGCCACGCTGGTGTACCCCTTACGCTCAAGGTCTTCAAGAATCCCGGCCGGCGGCAGATCCGTAAATATCAGGTTATCCTGATCACTTTGCCTGGATTTATCCCGGGTCATGACGACATTCAGGCGGCCCGGCAAGGGTCTGCCAATGCTGTCATAGGTGTTTGATCCCATGATCATGACACCTGCCTTTTTGGTCACTTCCACATAATATTTTTTATCAGCTTTACCGGTCCAGTCCACAACCTGGCTGGAATTTTTTGCAATGATACCGTCCACGGTTGAGGCCATCAGCAAAATGACTTCCATAGAATTCTCCTGTCCAGAGATGAAAACAGGACAGACAGACACCGTCATAGATCCGGCTGTTGCTGTCTGTCCTGTTTGACATTAAAAGCAGATCGAATATTTATACCAGGCCTTCAAAAAAATCATTACCCTTATCATCAACAATGATAAACGCAGGGAAATTTTCCACCGTGATCATCCACACGGCTTCCATGCCCAGTTCTTCATATTCAACCAGCTCGACCTTTTTAATAAAGTCTTTACCCAGACGTGCAGCCGGACCACCAGGGGAACCCAGATAAAAACCACCATAGGTCTTGCAGGCATCCGTAACGACCTGGGACCGGTTGCCCTTGGCCAGCATGATCATGGAACCACCTTCTTTCTGGAAAATAGGTACATAGGGATCCATGCGGCCGGCGGTGGTGGGCCCGAATGATCCTGAGGCTTCGCCTTCGGGCGTTTTCGCAGGACCGGCATAATAGATGATGTGGTTTTTAGTGTACTCGGGCAGTCCTTCTCCCGCTTCAAGCCGTTCCATGAACTTGGCATGGGCAATGTCTCTGGCCACAATAATTTTTCCACTCAAAGACAGACGGGTGGATACCGGATATTTGGTCAGTTCAGCCCGGATTTCATCCATGGGGCGGTTCAGGTCAATCTCAACAGCGGGTGCCATTTCAGGTTCGCTGGCCGGCAGATATTCCGCCGGATTTTCAACCAGCTGTTCCAGGAACACTCCGTCCCGGGTGATTTTACCCTTGATCTGACGGTCGGCAGAACAGGAAACGCCAATGCCGATGGGACAGGAAGCGCCGTGGCGGGGCAGCCTTATGATCCGAAGATCCAAGGCAAAATATTTGCCGCCGAACTGTGCTCCAAGACCTAAGTCCCTGGACCGATCCAGAACCTTTTGCTCAAGCTCAATATCCCTGAACGCATGACCGGTTTCGCTGCCCTTGGTAGGCAGGGTGTCCAGATATTTGGCTGATGCCAGTTTTACCACCTTGAGATTGAGTTCCGCAGAGGTCCCGCCAATCGCAAATGCGATGTGATAGGGGGGACAGGCAGCTGTACCCAGATGCTTCATTTCCTTGAGCATGAAGTCAATCAGGCCTTCTTCGGTATTGAGTACGGCCTTGGTCATCTGGAACAGGGCGCTTTTATTGGCAGATCCGCCGCCTTTGGCCATGAACAGGAAGTTGTATTCATCGCCCTGAACCGCAGCGAGATCCACCTGAGCCGGCAGATTGTTTTTGGTATTCACTTCATCATACATGGTGAGCGGCGCATTCTGGGAATACCGCAAATTGTTTTGTGTATAGGCTTCAAAGGCACCTTTGGACAATTCGCGCTCATCCTCGGACCAGGTCCAGACCTGCTGACCCTTTTTGCCCATAATGATGGCGGTGCCGGTGTCCTGACACATGGGATAGACTTTTTCAGCTGAAATAACAGCATTTTTCAAAAGCTCCAGGGCCACATAACGGTCATTGTCAGAACTTTCAGGGTCATCAATCACGGCCCGCACCTGCTCCAGATGTTCGGCCCGGTACAGATGGGCCACGTCTTTAAACGCGGCATTGGCCAGCAGAGTCAATGCAACGGGCTCTACCATGACCACATCCTTGCCCTCAAATTCCCGGACCCGGACATGGTCCTTGGTCAACAGGCGGTATTGGGTTTTTGTATCCTTTTCTAACGGAAACATGGGTGCATAGTTAAATTCCATTCGTTTTTCCCTCTTTGTAGTTTTTCCCTCTTTTAGAAGATCTGACAAGCAACAGGTCTTAGATCTCTGCTGCCTGCCGCCATTGTTTGAAATATTTAATATAAAAGTCCGGCCCAATTGTCCATTTTTCTTTTATATTTTTCCTGTATTCCTATTTAACTAAGGCCATCCTGCGTCTCAAGAATGCAATCTGACTCTGAAGCGGCAGGTTCTTGGGGCAGTGGTCCTCGCAGCCCAGAAGGGTCATGCAGCCGAATATCCCATCGTCATCACCGACGATCTCGTAAAATTCTTCATTTGTTTTTTCTTGAAGTTTTAACACTGATAGGCCACAATAACCACAACTCATTTCCAATTTAACGGGTAATTTTGAAAAAACAAACCAACTATTTAGATGACCTGCTGAAAAAACAAGTCTCCGAGGTCTCCGGCCTGAACCCCCGACATCAGACCTCAATAAACAACAAATTAACAGCTTATTATATTAAGTTCTTTTTACATAATCAATATGGAAACCCGACAACCCAGATATCTATTTAACCGAAACGAATTTGCAGGTGCCATGGGGGATCTTGGCACCATCCTGCCCATAGCCCTTGGCATGATCCTGGTCAACGGCCTGGATCCTGTGGGACTGTTTTTCTCCATGGGCATCTTCTACATTGCCGGCGGTGTATATTACGGCATCACCGTGCCGGTACAACCCATGAAGGTGATCGGCACCTATGCCATTGCCACCGCGATGACAGCTTCCCAGATCCAGGCATCGGCATTGCTCATGTTTCTCTGCCTTGTGATCATCGGCGCTACAGGGACCATGGACAAATTCGGGAAATACATCCCGCGCGCTGTTATCCGGGGCATCCAGTTGTCCACAGGACTGATGCTCATGGTCAAGGGGATAAAGATAATCCTGGGCAAAGTCCTGATTGCAGGGGCGGATCAGGGTGCTGAACCCTACCTTACGATTCAGTCCGCAGGGTTTATCCCCATCCCCCTTATCATCGGCATGTGCGGAATAATTATTACCCTGGTCTTTTTAAACAATAAAAAACTGCCGGCCGCACTAATCGTAATTGGTTTAGGTCTGTTCATCGGCCTGATTCTGGGCACAAAACAGGGATTTGACACCCTTAAACCAGGCCTGTATTTTCCCCATCTTTGGCCCCATGGATTTCCTGCTCCGCCAGACTTTACCTTTGCCCTGTTTGCCGTGGTTCTCCCCCAGCTACCCATGACGCTGGGCAATGCCGTAGTTGCCCAGGCCGATCTGTCAAAGGATTATTTTGGGGATAATGCCAAAAAAATGACCTACACGGCATTATGCTTTTCCATGGCTGCCGGTAATCTTTTAAGTTTTATGTTCGGCGGTATGCCCATGTGCCACGGCGCCGGCGGCCTTGCCGCCCACTACCGGTTCGGCGCCAAAACCGCCGGGTCAAATCTGATCATCGGCGGGATCATGGCAGGCCTTGCCCTGATTCTGGGTGCGGGGTTTATTTATGTGCTTTTTCTGATCCCCATATCCATCCTCGGCGTGCTGCTGATATTTGCCGGAAGCCAGTTGGCTTTGACCATCAGCGACATGCACACCAGAAATGAATTGTTTGTCATTGTGACCATTGTCGCGTTAACCCTTGCCGCCAACCTGGCCATAGGTACTATTTTCGGAATTATTCTGGCATACGGAATCAAACGCATCCAAATTTAATCCGCAATACATTGAGGAAAAAAGCGTCAACTACCCCTCGGCTAAAGACCGAGGGGCTTGAAAAGGCCCCAAAGTTGACCAGTCTAAGTGCTTCGAGTACTACGTTAGATCGGAAATAGGTACCCTGGGGTGCTCGCCAGCTCCAGGTTCTACGGCAAGTGGTTAAACAGGTTTAAGGGGTTAAGCCGGTGCTGCTTGCGCTAAACCCGGTCATAACATTGACGCGGCAAACATTACCTTGGAAACAAGAGGACTTTAAAATTGAGCGTATTTGTTCTGGATA
>NZ_JACADJ010000073.1 GCF_013389365.1 Desulfobacter latus | reverse complement strand
TACAAAGATAAGGAATAGAGGCTGCGGGTTTCAGCCACTTAAGGTGTTTACATTTTAATAAAAAACTCTAATTGAATCGTAAATTAAATACTTTTGATTACTATTTAATTAGATTTTATAACCTGACGCGATAGCCTTGGCAGTTTTGTAAATACGTTTTCCCTTTCGATCTTCCGAGCCAGCATTTCCTTTTGTGCGTCAAGGGTCTTCAGGAAGAAGGTGAGCCAGGGAGTGTAGTCCGGATGTTCAAATTTAAACGAGCTCTGGGTCCGTCTCAAGGCCAGGTAATAGTTGTCCTTGTTCTTTTCAATCACGCTTTCCAGAGAACTGTAGGGAACGTAAAGATATCCCGTTTTCAACAGCAGCAGGTTCGTCAGCACTCTTGATAGCCTTCCGTTGCCGTCCTGGAACGGATGGATGGCCAAAAAATGAACAATAAATACAGATATGGTCAACAGGGGATGAAGTTCTTTTTCTTTTAACTGCATGCGGGTCCATGTCAGCAGCGCTGCCATGTCCTTGGGGGTATCAAAAGGCGAGGCGGTTTCAAAGATAACACCCAGGCTTTTCCCGTTATGGTCAAATGCCTCCACATGATTGGTCATCTTTTTATATCCCCCAGTCCACCCTTTCCGCAATTGAAAATGACCGGGTAAACATAGGGGTAGAGCGGGCAAAAGTACTGGCCCGTGCCCTGAAATGCCACCCGGCAGTTCTGGCGTTTCCCGGCTGGGATGTGGAAAAAGAATCTGCTGCATAGAGATTTAAATAAGTGACACATAGCACTGAACCATTGGAGATGCAGCCGTGAAAAAATTACCTGTCGGCATCAGCAATTTAAAAGAAATTATTGAACAAGGTTATGCGTATGTGGATAAATCCCGGTTTGTCCATGATCTTGCCGAAAGAGGTAAATACTACTTTCTTTCCCGCCCCAGGCGGTTTGGTAAATCATTGTTTATTGACACGCTGAAAGAGGCGTTTGAAGGGAATAAGGCGCTTTTTAAACGCCTGTGGCTGTATGACAACTGGGATTGGAAAAAGCGGTATCCCGTGATTCACATCTCCTTTGCGGAGGGTGTGCTTCGGAACCGAGACGAGTTAGACGGTAAAATTTTAACGATCCTTGATGAAAATCAGAAACGATTAGGGATTGCTTGTGAATATAAGGACAGTGTCTCCAGTCTGTTCAGCGGGGTGATCCGCGAATCAAAGGAGAAATACGGCTTTCGTACCGTTGTCCTGATTGATGAATATGATAAACCGATCCTGGATAATATCGCTGAACCCAAAATAGCCGAGGAGATGCGGGACGGGCTGAAAAACCTGTATTCAGTTATTAAAGGGCAGGATGCCAATATTCAGTTTGCCTTCCTTACCGGCGTATCCAAATTTTCCAAGGTGAGCCTGTTTTCCGGACTGAACAATTTGATCGATATTTCCCTGGACCCCGAATATTCCACAAGTTGCGGGTATTCAGAGGAAGAGCTGACCCGGGTTTTTTCAGATCATCTGAAAAATAAATGCCGGGAAGATATCCGTAAATGGTATAATGGGTATTCCTGGCTTGGCGAAAAGGTTTATAATCCGTTCAGCATCCTCAATTACCTTCGGACCGGAACGTTCCGTAACTATTGGTTTGAGACAGGTACACCAAGCTTCCTGATCAATCTGCTGAAAAAAAACAGATATTATATCCCGGGTATTGAAGATATTGAGGCATCTGAATCCTTGATCGGCGCGTTTGACATTGATTTTATCGAACCTGAGAATCTTCTTTTCCAGGCAGGGTATCTGACCATTGAACAAGAACAACGGGTGGCGGGCAAGATCTTTTATAAACTCCGGTACCCGAACATGGAGGTCAAAGCCGGCTTATCGGATTATATTCTGAACCGGTATTCCCATGACAGGGTACGCAAAGAAAAAGTACAGCTTCAAATTTACCGGGCTTTCCAGGAAAACAATCCGGATGTCCTGAACACGATTTTTCAGGCGCTGTTTTCCTCCATTCCCCATGACTGGTACCGTAAAAATAAACTTTCTGAATACGAAGGCTATTATGCGTCGGTTTTCTATTGCTATTTTACGGCGCTTGGTCTGGATGTAACAGCTGAAGATACGACCAGTCACGGCCGCATTGATATGACGGTTCAAATGGACGGCAGGATCTATATCTTTGAATTCAAGGTGGTGGACGTTGATAAACCGAAGCAAACAGCCCTGAACCAGATCAAGCAAAAGGGCTATGCAGATAAATACCGTGGAATCACCGATGAAATTTACCTGATCGGGGTGGAATTCGATCGGGGCCGGCGCAATATTACCCGGTTTGAATGGGAACACTTTTCGCAAGGCTGATTGGGGGCTTTCAGTATAAATCGTGGTCTGTCCCAATTTTTTACAAAAAGTGCTTTAACCCCAGTTCCGACAATTTTTTAAATCCATGTTCATCAATAATGGCCTGTGCCAGGGTATCAAAGTGTTGCTCAATTTTTGGCGTCAAAAGGTCGTCGATGGGGAAATCTTTGTCGGCCAGGGCGTTGATCAGGCTTTTTTTAATTTGCTTGATCACAAGTTTATCGCGCTTATTTTTTATTCCTTGAAGCATGCTTCATCCTTTTTTCCGTTCTTGTTCCTTAACCCCCATCTTTTAACATGTCTTTTATAAGAAAATAAAGATAAGAAACCGGCAATTCTAAATTTGAGATGGCTTCATGGTTGATTATAAAAAGTGGCGATGGTATGCTTTTTTTGTATGGTTGAAAAATTTTATAGATCAAATTATTTATGGCCTTGATCATCATTGGGATCACCGTGTAGGTTGGGTTGAACGAAGTGAAACCCAACATTTTGTATTTGTTGGGTTTCGTTCCTCAACCCAACCTACCTTCCACGCATTGGCCGAAATAATGATCAAGGCCTTATTTATCCCTGATAATCCTGCCTATACTTATTCATATCAATATAAATTACAAGTGTTTACAGATATATGATTAGGTGTTGGTATGAGGAGCTTTTATGAAAAAATGGTTGATTGGAGCGCTGATCTGTCCCCAATGCCGGGACAGTGACATTGTACTTGAACCTGATATCCACACGCAGACAGATGATGAAATTATTGAGGGACGCCTGGTCTGTTCCCAATGCAGCCAGGCGTATGAGATCCACGAGGGGATTGCCGTGGTCGTGCCTGAACAGACCCTGCCCATGATTCAGGATGCAACGGGGTATAACTCTTTTTCCATGCTCTCATCCTATTTGTGGAGTCATTATTCAGAATTTTTCAACGGTCCGGATGCCACGGATGCCTATCAGAGATGGGCCCGGACGTTTGATGCCCAACGATCCGGCTGGGCCCTGGATATCGGGTGTGCCGTGGGGCGTCTGACCTTTGAGATGACCAGAACCCATGACCGGGCTGTGGGCGTTGATACCTCAATTTCCTTTGTCCGGGCTGCCCGGGAACTTGCCGAGCGGAAACAGCTGGCATTTGATCTGATCATGGAAGGGCAGATCACGGAAAAACGCTCCTGTGACCTGGATCCCGCCTTTGGCTTTGACCAGGCTGAATTTATTGTTGCCGATGCCATGGCATTGCCTTTCCCGTCCCGGCGGTTTGCCACGGTCAGTTCCGTAAACATTCTTGAAAAGGTGCCGGACCCGTTGAGGCATCTGGCCGAGGCCAACCGGGTCATGCATGAAAAAGAGGCCAGATTCCTTTTTTCCGATCCGTTTTCCTGGGATGAAACCGTCAACAGCCCGGCGCTTTGGCTTGGGGGTACCAACGAAGGGGCTTTCAACGGGTTTGGTATGGATAATATCTGCAAATTGTTCCAGGACCCGGAATCCGTATTCTCTCCGGGCTTTACGATCCAGGATAAGGGGCAGGTGTTGTGGAAAATCAGGAAAACCCGAAATCTGTGGGAGCATATTACCTCCCAGTTTGTTGTGGCTGAACGAAAATAATGTAAAAGGAGTCTTTGTTTTGGCAGAACAGAAACCAGGAATTTGCGGCTTGTGTTTCCACAGCCCCGGATGCGGTGTCATTGTCCATTTTAATGATGACGGTAAAATCGACCGGCTTACCCCGGACCCTGAGGCGCCCATGGGCGACGTGCTTTGCCCCATGGCGGCCAGTGCAAAACAGATTATCTATTCCGATGCACGTATCAAGCAGCCGCTGAAGCGAAAAGGACCCAAGGGAAAACTGGATTTCGAACCCATCTCCTGGGAGGACGCGTTTGACATTATCGCTGAAAAAATGGCGGCCATTAAAGCGGAACACGGGCCCCAGGCCCTGGGGTTCTATGCTGGTACCGGCTCCTACGAACGGGCCTTTAAAGATGCATTCCAGCTTGGCGGTTCTCAGATCTACCTTGCCTCAAGCATCCTGTTTCCCTATGGATCGCCCAATACCTTCGGGGTGGGGGCGCCCTGTTACACCTCCCTTGGTGTGCTGGCGCCCCAGTTGACATATGGGTGTCTGCACACGGATATGTTTTCCGATGTGGACAATTCAGATCTTATTTTTGTCTGGGGGACGGATCCGTCCACATCCACGCCCCCGGCCTTGTTCGGACGGCTGGTCCGGGCGGCCCATGAAGGGGCACGGATCATTGTTATTGATCCCAGGCAAACCGCGTCTGCCAAGCTGCCGGACAGTCTGTGGGTGCCTATCCGGCCTGGTACGGACGGGGCGCTTGCCCTGGGCCTGTGCCATATTTTGATCCGGGAAAATTTAATTGATCAGGCCTTTGTAGAAGAATGGACGGTGGGGTATGAAGAATTTGCCGAATATGTTAAAGATTTTACCCCTGAAGCCGTTGCCGGCATCACGGATGTGCCCCAGGACCTGATTATGGAACTGGCCGAAGAGATTGCCGATGCCGAAGGGGCAAGCTATGTGATGTATACAGGTCTGGAATATACCAAATCCGGTGTCCAGAACATCCGGGCCGTCATGGTGCTCTGGGCCCTGGCCGGGCAGCTGGATGTGGAAGGGGGCCGCTGTTTTGTCCCCCATGAGAACCAGATTCATCTGAGCAAAGAACACCAGATTGCCACGCCTGGGTTTGATCAATCCATTGGTGCCGGCCATTTCCCGGTGTACGCCCATTTCTGCGGGGGCGAGCCCCATGCCAACCGTCTGCCGAAATCTATTTTAGAGGGTGACCCTTACAAGATTCATGGGCTGTTTATCCTGGGCGCCTCCATTCTCACCGCCTGGCCCAACCCCATTTTATGGCAAAAGGCGTTTGATGCCCTGGATTTTATGGTTTCCATTGACCTGCAGCTGACCCGGGATGCGGCCTGGGCGGATATTGTGCTGCCGGCCACCACCGCCTTTGAGCAGTCATCCTATTGCTTTTACGGTAATGCGGTCCGGTTGCGGGAAAAAATGATTGAACCGGTGGGACAGAGCAAACCCAGCTTTACCATTTTGACGGAACTGGCCCAAAAACTGGGGTATGCTGAAAAGTTCCCTGCCGATGAGGCGGCGCTGCTGGACCTGGTCTTAAAAGATACCGGCCTTACCCGGGCGGATATGGAACAGGATGCACGGCTGACGGTGCGCAAACCCGCCGAACCCATGACCTACCGGAAATGGGAAACCGGGCGGTTGCGAAAAGACGGCAAGCCGGGCTTTGAAACCCCGTCCGGCAAATTTGAGATTAAATCCACCCTGCTTGAGCAGATGGGGTATGACGGATTGCCGAAATATGAAGAATCCTTTGAAACCCCTGTGAGCCGTCCTTTGATGGTGAACCGGTTTCCCTTGGTTCTTGGTACGGGGCCGTTTAAACCGGACATGAAATCCTGTCTGCGGGCCATTCCTGATTTTATTGAAAAATATCCGGATCCCATGGTCCAGATGAATCCGGCGGATGCCGCAAAGCGAAAGATTGAAACCGGCGATACGGTGGTGGTGAAAACGGCCCGGGGGTTTGTGGAAATGCGGGCCGATGTAACGCAAAAGATTATGGCGGGGTTTGTGTATGCACCGGTGGGCGGCGGCGGGCCTTTGGGCACGGAGTCCTGGCGCAAAGCCAATGTTAATGTGCTCACCGATCTTGAACAGTTTGATCCCATTTCCGGGTTTCCCGTGTATAAAACGTTGATGTGCCAGGTGAAAAAGAAACGCCGGAAGCGTACAATCGTTGTCCAGGACCCGAGTCTGGGGTGTGTGGGGTGATTCAAGAAACTAGAGACAAGAAACTAGAAACAAGAGAGCGAAACGCCTGCGGCGCCCAATTGGGTTCTGCATTGTTGGATTATTGCGTGCTCGTGAACGAATGGGAAATGATACAAGAAGGGGGGAAGGCATTCAGCCTTCCCCCTTAAAAACTTGATAGTCGATTGGTATAATTACATTTTTTTATGGCAGGCGCTGCATCTGGAGATATCCTTCAGGCCCTTTTCCTTGTGGCAGCCAACGCAGTTTTCATGAATAGCTGATTCAAGGTGCATGATGTCAATGGGTCTGCTTTTATATTTGCCCTGGAACGTTTTGTCTTCTTTTTTTGCCCGTGTGCGGGTGTGGCATGCGTCACATTTTTGGACATCATCGCCTGCTTTAAGATCCTCAAGGGGGGCGCCGTCTTCATCATGATGGCACTCTCCGCAGGAAATGTTGTACGCGTCATGATGTTTTTTATGCGTGAATTCAACCAATTTGTATGGTGTTTTTGAACCCGGCCCTTTTTTGCGCTTGGCATCTAACAGCTCGTTTTTCATGGTAATGACGTCGTCTACATCGGTCCCTGCCTGAATTCCGGAGGCCGTGAAAACCACAGCAATGCCTGCCGCCAACAGAAGGATGAATAATTTTTTGCTCATAACCTCTTTTCTCCTTTAATAGTTAAAACGGTATTGCTTTGACCAGCTGTACAGCCGATATCTATCCTTATAATTTATTCCCACTTTTTTACACCTTATACCCGGGCAAAGTCAATACCAAACAATATTGTCAAATTTTTGAATTATAACTTGAGAGTATAGGAATTTCCAGCACCCAGTACCCAGTACCCAGTACCCAGTACCCAGTACCCAGTACCCAGTACCCAGTACCCAGTACCCAGTACCCAGTACCCAGTACCCAGCACCCAGCACCCAGCGCCCAGCACCTCGTTGCTAAAAACAGCTCCTGTTTTATTTATGTGAATTATTATGATAATATTTGGAAAAATATAAATGATGAGGCTGAACGTTCATCAGGCAGCGAGGGTTAATTACATACGGCAAAGGTAGGTAAATGGCAAAAAGAAATAAAAACACCAGAAAAAGAATAAAAGAACAACAGCAGTATATCGCGAAATTGACGTTTGATGATCTTTTAAAAAAAGGAGACAAGCACGCGTTAGACAAAAAGCCGCGGGATGCCATAAAGATGTATAAACTGGCCATTAAAAACTCAAAGTCGGAAGACCAGGTCCAGACGGTGCATCGCCAGTTGTTTTTAGCGTATATGCAGAGAGCGGACGAACTTACCGGTAAAAACATGCCGGTGGAGGCCGCATCATTACGGAAACAGGCCATGAATTATATGCCGCCCGCCGATGTGATGGATCAGCGCAGCATCGCTTGTGTGATTGAACTGTGCGATTTAGGCAAAGCCTTTAATTACTGTGAACAGTATATTGCCCGGACAGGGGCGGACCCCCTGGTGGGTGTTTTACTTGCCGACCGTCTGGTTACCCGGGGGGGCTGGGCGTTTCTGGATAAGCAAGACGCCCCGTGTTTTATTTCCCGGGATGCTCCTGTTGTTAAAGCAGCGCTTCCCTTGATGGATAACGGCCAATGGCAGCAGGCATCCGACGAAATGAAGGCGTTGCCCAGAAGTTCCGCCTTTGCACATATCCGCATGTTTTGCAGGGCAATGACGCTGTTTGGACAGGGGGATGACAAAAATATGTACAAGGCCATCTCCCTGATTCCTGACGCATCCGTATTTGCTGAAATTGCAGCCGTGCTTGGGACAACAGTGCAATCCGTAAATGAGAACACCCGCATCAAAGAAGATAAAGCCCTTGCGGCATGCCTGTGGGAAGGGCCGCTGGACGCCTGGGAGACGGCTGAAAAAATCATTGAAAAGGAAGAAAAAAAACAGTTTGACAAGACAATGCGACAACTGATCATGACCTTTTCAAAACAAATCCTGCCGGATGATCCTGAATATGCCAGGCAATATATTGTGGAGATCTTATGGCATCGGGAAATTACCAATGAAAAGACCTTCATGGCATTTGAAAAAGCCTTGCTGCCCCAAAGAGCCGCATTGGTGCAAACCAAGCGGAAAATATTATCCATGGACAACCCCCTGGATCATGCAGCGCAATACCTTGATCTTCTTGAAAAAACGGTGTCAGATCCCCAGACCCTTGCCATGGTGGAGTCTGCCCTCTTTTTATATGTGTGCCGGACTGCTGTGTCGGAAAGCAACCAGGATGAGCTGAGGACGTTCAGCCACAAAACCGCAGCACGATTCGGTCTGTCTCACGGAAAGGGGATTGACATCCTCTGGATGCAGTGTGCCGCCCGGGGAATCCAATGTGATGCCGGTAACAAAGAACTTTATGAGCTGGTGATCCAAAGGGATGTCAGTGGCAGGGAGCCCAAAAAGATCAAGGAGGATCTGTTGGTTTCCATGTGTGAGGCATTTCCCGATGACCCCTATCCCTGCATTGAGCTGGCATCCCTGTATCATGGTAAAAACGCTTTTCGGAAAGCCGAAAATATTCTTAAGAAAGCCATGGAACTGGCGCCTTATGACAGCCGGGTCCAGGATATGCACATTATCTCCCTTGTCATTTCCGCGGATAAGAGCATTAACAGAGGTAATTTTGAACGTGCCCGCCAGGATCTGGCAAAAGCACAGGATCTTGATACGGGTACCAATGCGCTTCTATTAAGGGAAAAAGAATTATTTTATCAAATTTGTGAAAAACCTAGACTTTCTGAAAAGACCATTGGATCAAACCTGGATCAACTTTCCTTATGCCAAAGGCTTAAACTTGTCTGCATGCTTCGCATGGATGTTGAGGACAAACCCAAAAATGATCATTCAAAGGTATTTAACAAAATCGGTGCCTTGTTTAAAACCGAACTCATACAGGTGTCGCGGCTGACCTCGGAAGAACTGCTGACGCTTTTAACGCCTTTCCCCCGCGATTGGCAGCATATCTTTACAAGCCTTAAGGTTCACCAGATGCTTTTGGAGACCAGCGCTGGCGTACTCAACTACCTGAACAGTGATGACCTTATCGGGTTTATGGACCGGGTGCTTTCATCGGAGAATTGGAAATACTTTCAAACAGAGTTGCAAAGACGGATTGGCAGCGTAAAAGAAGACCCCAACTATTATCTGTTGGTCTTTTACATCCTTGTCATGGAAGGTATCTGGGATAATGAGTGGGATGTGGATGAGCTTATCGATTTGGTCGAGGATGCAGATCCTGAACTGAAGAAAAAATTCAAAGCTGCCGGAGAACGCCTTTCCCGTCATACCCATGGGCCCTACCGCCATGCGCTCCAGAACATTGAATTTGAATTGTTAGATGAGTTGTTTTCTAATCCGTTTGATTCCTTTGATCCGTTTGATCCGTTTGATGACGATGATGACTACGATGATGATGACGGGGAATTTAATCCGTTTAATTTTTTACCAGAGGGGGTAATGGATATTGAGGATATCAAAGATCCTATTCTAAAAAATATTTTCTCCGCCGAAGCAAAAAGACTGAAACGGGAAGATCCTGAAATGTATCGAGATATGTTTGAACAGTTGAAGGCTGCGATTGAAGACATTATTGACGACGAGGGATTACGTGGTGCCCCCAAACCTGTATTAAATAAGTTTAAAAAGAAGATGATAAAAGAAAATGAAGAAATTAATGGGTTTATTTTGCTGCTTAATCTTATTTTTGGGGATGAGGGAAAGAGGAAATTGTCCCGGGAAGCCAAAACCGTATTTTTACAGTAAGGGAGATATATGCTGAAATCTTATCTTGTTCTAGGGCTATCCCTTAATGCAACCGACCAGGAAATCAGAAAAAGATATCTTCAGTTGGTCAAGGACCACAGTCCGGAAAAAAATCCTGAAATGTTTCAAAAGATAACAAGCGCCTATGAGTCCATCAAGGATGCAAGAACCCGGGCGACAACGGCGCTTTTTTCTGCGTTGAAAAACGTGGAATCCAGGCAGGCCATTGAAACCCTTGCCGCATCCGTTAAGATTACCCGGCGCACGCCCGGGTTGCAGGAGCTGTTAAACGCTGTGGGCAAGGGAATGGAAACATAAATGGAAAGATCAATGGATACAAAGTCAAGTGATAGTGAAAAAAGGGCCGAACGCTGGTTGAAACAGGCAGCCCATTGCGTCACAAGAATGAAAGAAACCATTCGACTGTCTTGTAAAACTGTTTTAACGGGTGTTTCAAAGAAATTTTTGGATCATGAAATATCTGAAAACCGCTCCGCGGTGGCGACCGACGTGATGCAACCGTGGAAAACCAAGGTGCTTGAGGATTTTGAAGCCTGGCTTTCAGAGATGCCGGACCAAGCGCCTACGGCCTTGTCCGTAACGCCGGATACGTGTGATCTTTATACCCTGTTTTCTGAGTTTACGGCCTTAAAACAGGAAATCAAGATGCAAAACAGGGAGCAGCATCGGACCTTAAAAGCGTTGAACCAGATTGCGGCCATGACCGATGCCTATGGTGAGGTCATGGATCATTTTAATGAGAAGACAAAACAGATTGCCGCCCTGGAGCACAATATTCGCGTGGAGACCGAAAAAAGAACCGTGTTATACTTTCTTGATATCCGGGACAGCCTGGTGCGGGGCAGGGCGGCCTGCCCGGCCGCTGTTTCCAAAAAGGGATTTTTTCAGCGGACACCGAAAAATATGGACAATATCCGCGACGGATATGATATGGCCATCCGGAAATTTGATGCCTCCCTTGCCCTGCTGGATATTCAGCCCCTAGCGTCCACGGGGGCGGTCTTTGACCCAATGACGATGAAAGCCCTGGAATCAAGGGCCGCGGCGGGGATGGAAAAAGGAACGGTCGTGGAAACCGTATCCGGCGGCTTTAAACGGGGCGATGAAGTTTTACGGTATGCCCAGGTGATTGTGGCTGACTGAACATTTTAAAAAGATTTTTAAGAGAAAAAGGATATTTTATATGGAACCGATTATCGGGATAGATCTTGGTACGACAAATTCTGAAGTTGCCTTTATTATAGATGGCAAATCAACCGTTTTAAAGGAGAATGATAACGGTATTGTACCCTCCTGTGTGGGGCTTGGGACAACCGGGACCATGACTGTGGGAATCGCGGCCAAAAATCAGGCAACACTTTACCCTGACAAAACGGTGCTGTCCATCAAGCGCCTTATGGGCTCACAGGAAAAGATTTCCATCGGGGAAAATACCTATACCCCCCAGGAGATTTCCGCTTTTATCCTCAAAGAACTTAAGGAGAGGGCCCAGCGGATAACGGGCCAAACCATTACAAAGGCGGTGATTACTACGCCGGCCTATTTTACGGATGCCCAGCGCCAGGCAACCAGGGAGGCCGGCGAAATCGCAGGCCTTACCGTGGTGCGGATTCTCAATGAACCCACAGCCGCAGCCCTTGCCTATGAATCCGCTGATACCGACTCCCGGATCATCCTGGTGTATGACCTTGGCGGCGGCACCTTTGATGTTTCCATTGTAAGGATTGAGGAGGGGGTGGTGGAGGTACTCTCTTCTACCGGTGATAACCATCTGGGCGGAGATGATTTTGACTTTGAGATTGAGAATATGCTTCTGGCCCATATTAAAGAAGAATATAATATTGACCTTTCAGAAGATACCATTGCACGGGCAAGACTCAAGCGTGCTGCGGAAAAAGCAAAAATAGAACTTTCCAGTGCGCCTTATGCCGCCATTGAAGAGGATCATATCGCCAAAAAAGCTGACATGGATGTGCATCTTTCCTATGAATTATCCAGAATTGAATTCGAGTCCATGATTGAGCCCCACCTTCAAAAAACAATGGACAGCGTGAACAAAGCCTTGAAAGATGCGGCCATGCTGCCGTCAGCCCTTGATAAAATTATTCTGGTTGGGGGCTCCACAAGGATTCCCAGACTTTCGGCCATGCTGGAAGAGAGTTTCGGTATTTTTCCCCATCAGGAAATTGATCCGGATCTGTGTGTTGCCATGGGGGCTGCCATCCAGGCCGGCCGGGAAATGGGACTGGATTCTTCGGGCATATTATTGGATATTACCCCCTATACGTTTGGTACCTCTGCCTTGGGAGAACTGGACGGTGAATTGACCGAGAGCATGTTTGTTCCCTTGATTCGCAGAAATACAAAACTTCCCGCTGTTAAAAGTGAGGTATTCTGGACGGTTGTTCCCGGGCAAAAAAGAGTTCAGGTCCAAGTGTATCAGGGAGAAGACAGGGATGCATTGAACAATATTCTCATTGGCAACTACCTGCTTGATTTAAGTTCAAATCAACCGTCCGAAAGCCCGGTTATTTTAAAATATGAACTGGATTTTAACGGCATACTTAAAATAACCGCCATTGAAAAGAATACGGGCAAACAGATTACCGGTGTGATTGAAAATGCCTTTTCCGAGATTTCCCAGGACACGGTATCGGCGTCAAAAAACAAGATTGATGAGGTCTGGGAATCCCAGGATGATTTGGATACGCCGGCAAAGGATGCCGATGCAGAAACAGCGGCGCCGGCTGAAATGCCCGAAGCGCTTCAGTCTCTTATTTCCAGGGCCCGGGATGTCCTTGAAGACGCTTCCGACGAAGATTGTGAGGAGATTATTAACCTTATTGAAGATATCGAGACACTGGCCGCTGATAAAAAACTGGATGAGGCCCGGGAATCAGCCCAGGCTCTTGAAGATATACTTTTTTATCTTGAATAACCCCCATTCATCTAAAAAGGATTCCCATGGAAAAATGTCCAGCCTGCAGGGCCCTGGTGAGCCCGGGGCAAACTGTTTGCCGCAGGTGCAAAACGGATTTATCTGTTTTGTTAAACATGGAAACCCAGGCGCAGATGCATAGAGACAGGGCCTTGGCGGCCTTTGAACGACAGGCCTTTGAAGAGATGTTTTACCATGCAAAACGCTCTGCCGGCCTTATCAATACGCCTGACGCGATCAGGTTAATGGCAGGAGCCGCAGTCTTGGCCGGAAGATATGAAACCGCCCTGAATTTAGGAATGGAAATATAGAATGGTTCAAGACATCAATGCCCTGTTTGAGGTCCTGGGAAAAACAAAACGGACCACAGACAATTTAAAGGTGCCGGCCACCTTGGCTTTTAAAATGGTTCCCACTGACCGGGGGATCTCTCTTTCCATTGTTGACGGCTCAGGTAAAGAGGTAAATCCGGGCTATGAATTCTATTCAGGCCCGCAGCGAGCCGTGCTAAAGGAGATTGCCAGGCTCCGGGAACAGGAGGCCTTTACCATTGACTGGGATGAGCAGCCGGCGGACAATCAATTTTATCTCAACGGCAAAGATTATCTGCTCTCCCTGCTTCTCTCTTCGGACTGCTTCGTAGATGCAGCGGGCGAAAAGATAAAGCTGGCCCCGGAGGATGCCCGGGTCAGGCTCTCCATCGTGCAAAGGGAAAATCAAGGGTCCCGGGACAAGACCCTTGAGACCTCAATGGAACTGTGGCACGGTCCAAAACAGATTCCGTCCATGGTTCCTGTCACCCAGACCCACATGCTTGCCGGCAATAGCATCTACAGGGTCAAGCCCCTTGGCAAAAATTATGATTCCCTCTCTTTGTTTGAAACCGTTCTGGGTTTTGATCTTCTGGAGCAATACCTGACCCTGGTTTTTTCCAATCTCACCAATGTGGACATCTCTTATTCCGGATATACCGTGATCAAAGGGGAACCTAAAACAACTCAGCCTGCCCTGATATTTGAGAATGTCTCCCAGGATCAATCCCTGCATCTGAGGGTTTCAGCCACCTATCCCGGATTTTCACCGGATTTTTTTGACAATTTTGATA
Source organism: Desulfobacter latus (assembly GCF_013389365.1). Lineage (GTDB taxonomy): Bacteria > Desulfobacterota > Desulfobacteria > Desulfobacterales > Desulfobacteraceae > Desulfobacter > Desulfobacter latus. Next base: position 5,778 of record NZ_JACADJ010000073.1, on the reverse strand, counting down.
TGGATCAAATTGTATCAATCAACGAGATAGAAGAACATATTGTCATCAGCCCCCTGATTCATGGCGATATTTCCGCCTGTTTCCGTGATATCCAAAAAACCTTAAAACGCCATGCCCGAGACCTGAAACAAGACAAGGGCATCTATGCCCAGGATAATTTTATGGTCATCGAATCCGCCCTGGCCCGGCGATTTATCACCATGGAGCTCTCCTCTCTGTTGTCACGCTACACAATCCTGGGGGCTGATAAGCTTGCATCCTACAAGGTGAAATATGTGCAGCCCAAGCTGAACCTGCATCTTTCCCACGGCATTGATTTCCTTGAGGGCGAGGGAGATGTTATCCTTGACGGGGAGACATTCACAATCAATGATGTGTTAAAACAATATCAAAAAAACGCCTATGTACGGCTGAACGATGGGTCAAGCGCCGTTATCAATCCCGATTATATGGAAAAGCTGGCCCGGATTTTCAAAAAACAAAAAACCGGGATAAAGGTCTCTTTTTTTGATCTGCCATTGGTCGAGGAACTCATCGGCGAAAAAATCGCCAATGAAACCTTTAACAAATCCAGAAATATTTTTCTGGGATTTAACCAATTAAAAAATGCCAAAACACGGCTGCCCGCCGTCAATGCCACGCTTCGGGGGTACCAGAAGCAGGGGGTTCGATGGCTTTCCTATCTTTACACGCACAAACTAGGCGGCTGTCTTGCCGACGACATGGGGCTTGGAAAAACCATCCAGACCATTGCGCTTCTGGCGTCAATCTATCCGGACCAGGAACAGCCCACCCTGATCGTAATGCCCAAGACCCTTTTGTTTAACTGGGAAAGCGAACTTAAACGGTTTGCGCCCAAATTGACTTCCGGCCTTTACTATGGCCAGACCCGGGATATAAAAACAATAGGTTCTCCAAATATTATCTTAACCACCTACGCCATGGTGAGAAATGATATTGAACAATTAAAAGAGGAACATTTTCACATGGTCGTTCTGGATGAGTCCCAGAACATCAAGAATCCCAACTCAAAAACATCCAGGGCGGTGATGCTTTTACAAACCGATCACCGGTTTGCCTTGAGCGGCACCCCCATAGAAAATAATATGAGCGAACTCTATGCCCTGTTCCGGTTTTTAAATCCGGCCATGTTCGGCTCCTTTTCCGATTTTTCAAAAAACTACCTGAACCCCATCCAGAAAAATGATAACAAGGCCGTGGCCAAGGAGCTGAAAAAAAAGATATATCCCTTTGTCCTGCGCCGGCTTAAAACCCAGGTGTTAAAAGACCTTCCCGATAAGATGGAACAGGTACTTCATGTGGACATGAGCCGGGAACAGGCCGCACTCTATCACCAGAGACGGCTGATGTACAAACGGGCCATTCAAGAGGAAATCCAGGCTAAGGGGCTGAAAAAATCCAAGCTGTTTATCCTCCAGGCCATGGGGGAACTCCGCCAGATTGCCTCCATTCCAGAGATCAAGAGCGACAATAAAATCATCTCCCCGAAACGGGAAATTCTCATGGAGCATGTGGCGGATGCCGTGGCCGGCAAGCACAAAGTGCTGGTGTTTGCCAATTATCTGCACTCCCTGGAATGCGTTTCCCAGGATATGGCAGATGCCGGCATCCATCATCTGATCATGACCGGAGCCACCCGGGATCGAAACCATATTGTGGAACAGTTTCAGCAGGATGACACCTGTCAGGCCCTGCTGATGACCCTGAAAACCGGGGGACTGGGCCTGAATCTGACAGCTGCCGAATATGTATTTTTATTTGATCCCTGGTGGAATCTTGCCGCCGAAAATCAGGCCATTGACCGGGCCCACAGAATGGGCCAGAAAAATACCGTGTTCAGTTACCGTCTCATTGCCCGGGACTCCATTGAAGAAAAAATTCTCATGCTCCAGGAAAAGAAAAAAGCGTTGTTTGATTCCCTTATTGCCAGTGACAACGCCTCCATCAAACAGATGGAAGAAGAAGATATTGACCTGTTGCTGGGAGAATAATGATGGCCCTGCTTGATCAAATAAATACAATGAAGCCCTGGACCGTCGGTCATAAACGATGTCCTGTCTGTGGAAAAGGTGCAACCCTGTACGCTGCGAAATCGCCCGCATGCCGGGAGTGCTTTTTAAAAGCACTGGAAATCGAACTTATAAAAGAAGATATCAGCCACTGGTGCTGGGAGCGTTTTTCCCTTGCGCTCTCTTCTTTAGGTACCATGAAAGATCGCCTTTTGGCGTTGATCCATTTTAAAGCCTTTCAAAACATGAAAGGCACAGCCGAGCTTTTGGTTGAAAATCTGGGATTTGATTCCGACCATCCCCTGGCCTGGTATACCCGGCAAAAGGCCTATGAAGCATGTGTTTTTTTCGGGGACCGTGAAAAAATGCTTAAAACCATTTTGAGTACTAAAAAATTTGGTTCATGGCAGCAAAAGGCGAACATGGTCAAGGTCTGCTGGGATATAAATTCAGAATCCCCGAAAGTTATTAAATTTATAGAACAAATGGCCGCTGATCCAAGTCCGAATGTAAGAAGGGATGTGGCAGACACCATTCTGGATAATGAAGCGGCCTGGGCAGAAAAACTATGTGACAAATTGCGTTATGATAAAAATCCCCTGGTCAGGGACATATTCGAGCGGAAGCAGGATAACCGGGAAACAGGTTATAACCCAATGCCGTATACCCGTCGGGAAGAAGCCGGGACAACGGGGAGAGCCGGACGTGTAAAAAAACAGACCGCCCCCTACAGTAAAATGGAAGCGGCCATCAGTTACCATTGTGATTTTTCAATGCAGAATCAAGTTTACACCCTTTATTTGAGCCATCTCCCCGACCTTTTGGGCAAAAATAAATATACGGAAAAAAAATATACGCCCAAAGAGGTGGCAGCGCTTAAAGAAAACACAAAAGATGCATGTATCAGGCTGCTGGCCGCGGCTGTATCCAATGATTTTCTATTTAATACCATTCTGGAAAAACTGCCCGAAGAGGTTGTAAAGCTGCTTTATATCATCGCGTGGGAGTGTGAAGAATGCGAAAGCCGTATAGCGGAGAAAAAGCTTGGTCAACTCATGGAAAAGGATCTGCCCCCAGACACGGTTGCAGGCAAAAAAACACCTTTAAGTAAGTCAGTGGAAAATGATCCTGCCTATTTTATGTTCGACATTGTAAAAAATTATGCCTATTACCTTAATGATAGTTCTTCTATATCTATTAATTATCCTTTGCTGCCTTTCATCAAAAAGCGTCTGCCCCCACCGGCGTTTGCCCGCCTTGCTCCTCTGACCGATATCAAGGGCAGGGTTGAACAGGTGCATAAAGATGCCCAGGACATTTTTCGGCAATTGCCCCCCATTTTAAGCTTTATTGCCCAGGACAATCTCAAGTTCAGTAAAAACGGCAAAAACGCCCTTAAGGGATCTTTGAAAAAAATGGCCAATGCCTGCGGGATTGATGAATTTTACATTGATGGCGACAATGAACTCAAATATTTAAAAACAAAACTGCTTGCCGACTTTTTCAGCTGTATCTCCCCATGGAAAGCAACGGATTTGGAAGATCTGCCGGGCTTTTTAAAGACAAGAATCAATCAATACTTTTCCTTCAAAGAATTCAAAGGCCATAGCAGCCGCAGTATGTTCGCCCATATCAAGCGTCAGATGGAGGAATGTGATTCAGACAATGCTGAAAAAAATATGCGTAACAATTTCAAAAAAGTCCTCAACCGCTTACCTGAAGAAAAATGGATTGCCACCTGCGACCTTGCGATGACGGCATTCTATGACGGCATTCATTTCAATCCTTTTTTAGATGGCTATGAATTCAACAGCCTGTACATTACCCGAAATTTGCCCGGTTTTTCTTCCCGCCGTGACAACGTATATCTCCAACAGCTTCCAATCATGGACATTCAGACCCTTCCCTATATCAAGGCCATGATGTTTCTGATGGGGGCCTTAGGGATTGTGGAACTGGGGTATTCGGCCCCGGAAAACACTGTTTTCAGGCAATACAACAAGCCCTGGCTCAGCATTTATGACGGATTAAAATATGTAAAATTAACCGGGTTTGGAAGTTATGTTACCGGCAGAGAAACGCGTTTTACCCCTGATATCACAACCCCGTCAGCCGAGATTGAGATTGATGAACATAAGACCATGCTCTCAATATACGGGAATGATCCGGTCAAGCAGATGGCATTGGCGGCTGTGGGGCAACAAATCACCAATTCAACCTATATGGTCGGTTACCCGTCTTTCTTAAAAGATTGCAGTAGCCGTAAGGATGTTGAAAACAAGATACAATTTTTCAGGGACAATATTATTGCGGAGCCGCCCCCCATCTGGGAACGTTTTTTTAACGAAGTCCTGGCACGGATGGAGCCCCTTGAACAGGTGCCGGCCATGTCTGTTTTCAGGGTAAAACCCGACAGGGAACTTCTGACGCTTTTAACAAGTGACAATATATTGAAAAAATACGTTATCCGGGCGGAAAACCACCATATTGTCGTTAAAACATCCGATGTTTCCAAAGTTAAAAAACGACTGGCGCTTTTTGGTTTTTTTGTCAGCTGAGCATGGTGAGCATGGGCCTAATTTTCTAATTCACTGTCGGTATCATCTGTTTCAGGATCGTTGTCAAATGCTGAGATGTCATCTTTCTGCTGCTGCTCATCATCATCATCATCATCATCATCATCTTCTTCTTCTTTTTCTTCTTTTTCTTCACTATCCGGCGTGGATGCTTTGCCGAAAATTTTTGCCCCGAGAATCCCGATCTCATACAAAAGAATCAGCGGCATGGCCATCATGACCTGGGTAACCACATCCGGTGGGGTAATCATTGCCGCGCCCACAAAAAATACAAGCAGGGCATATTTCCTGTTTTTCTTTAAAAAGGCGGGGGTCACCAGACCCATGCGGGATAAAAAAGTCAGGACAAGGGGCAGCTCAAAAACAAATCCAAAAGCCAGCAGCATTTTGGAGGCAAAGGAGAGATACTCCTTCATGGACGGCATGGCCTGGATGGTTTCCGTGGTAAAGCCGAGAAAAAACTGGAACCCGTATGGAAAAACAATAAAATATCCGAATGAGGCCCCGGCAATAAAGAAAATAAGCGATAGAATGATGATGGGCAGGATATATTTTTTTTCTTGCCGGTACAGCCCCGGAGAGACAAACATCCAGAATTCATAAAACAGTACCGGGGTGGCAAGGATAATACCTGCCAGCAGCGCCACTTTAAGATAGGTGAAAAAGGCTTCGGGCAATCCTGTAAAGATGAGTTTGGCATTGCCGCTTTTTTCCATGGCGGTGACCAGAGGGGCTGTCAGGATGTCAAACAGTTGTTCCTTGAAAAAATAGGCCGCAATAAACCCCACACCCACGGCAATAAAGGCGTGGATCAGGCGGTCCCGCAGTTCGCCCAGATGTTCTGTGAAAGGACTTTTTTCTTCCTGGTCGCTCATGTCAGATACCTGCTCGCTTTATTTTTCCAAAAATGTTTTTCAAGTTTTGGGAACGCATCCCATACTTTTTTAGTACTTTGCTGTTTTAGCCTTCTGACAATTTGACTGACGGAAAGTTTAGGCACACTGTCAATCATTAGGTGAATATGATCTGTATCAACTTCTATCTCTATGTGTGCCTGCAGTGTTCGAGCTTGTTTACAAGTCTCCATCTGACTTGAGACATAAAAGTTTCACCTCGAAATGGCGCAACTGTCGGCTCCCAGCCATAAAGTGAGCCTTTTTGCTTGTGATTGG
>NZ_JACADJ010000072.1 GCF_013389365.1 Desulfobacter latus | reverse complement strand
CTTACCGTAGAACCTGGAGCTGGCGAGCACCCCAGGGTACCTGTTTCCGATCTAACGTAGTGCTCGAAGCACTTAGACTGGTCAACTTTGGGGCTTTTTCAAGCCCCTCGGTCTTCAGCCGAGGGGTAGTTGACACCTGAAATCTCCATTTAGCGGGCTTTGTGCCCTATCGTATTCTGGTATTCTCCACAAAGGGTAAAACAGCGGCCTTCAATGCTTCCATATCATCGACACTTAGGAAATGATCCTCCACAGCGGCAAAATCCGGATCCAGCATATCCACATTTCGGGAACAGGGCTGGAGCACATAGGATGCTGCCCCCCGGATCATTTTGCCGATATTTTCCATGATATCAGGGGTGACAAACGGTCTTGCACAGGTTGTTCTAAATTCATAGGCCGGTGATTTTTTTATGATCAACGAAATACTTTCAATAACCCGATCCAGCTGTTTTGGGTTTTTCATCACCATGGGATAGTGGTCTATATCTGTCTTAATATCCATGGCCACATAATCCACAAGGCCCTGGTCAAAAAGAACGTCCAATATCCTCGGTGCCGTGCCGTTGGTATCCAATTTGATTTTGTATCCCATCTGCCTGACCGTTTTGATAAAATCAGTCAAATCCGCTTGAAGGGTCGGTTCTCCACCGGTAACGACAAGCCCCTCAATGATGCCTTTGCGTTTATCCAGAAAATTCAGAATATCTTCTTGATCCGGGGTGTCGGAACCGGCACTGCCGTCCCCGTCGGGGCCGGCAGTGCCGGCAACAAGATCCGGATTATGGCAGTAGGGGCAGATAAAGTTACATCCCCGGGTAAACACCACACAGGCGATGGTTCCTGGAAAATCAATCAGGGAATTTTTTTGAAATCCGCCAATATACATGGGATAATGCTTTTTAAAAGGTTATGATGCGATCTTTTCCGCCACCTTCCGGGCGGTATAAGTCTTGCGCATGTTAAATTCCGTCTGCTTGCCGTTGTTCCACTGACTTATCGGGCGCAGATAGCCTACGACCCTGGAGTAGATTTCCGTATCGGCATTGCAGATTTCGCATTTGGCGTGTTCCCCTGCAATATAACCGTGGGAGGGACAGACGCTGAAGGTGGGTGTCAGTGTAAAATAAGGCAGATGAAAGGTGTTGGATACCTTGGATACCAAGTGTTTGACCACCTCAATGTCTGAGACCTCCTCACCCAGGAACAGGTGCTGAACCGTACCGCCGGTGTATTTGGTCTGCAGTTCATCCTGAAGTTCCAGCGCCTCAAACAAGTCGTCGGTATAATTTACCGGTAGATGGGTGGAGTTGGTGTAAAAGGGATCTGAACCGTTTTTAAACTCTTCTTCATTGGCGCAGACAATCTGTTTGAATTTCTTTTTATCCAGCTTGGCAAATCGGTAGGTGGTGCCTTCGGCTGGGGTTGCTTCCAGGTTGAATATTTCACCGGTGCTTTCCTGCAGGTTCTCGATTTTACTTCGGATATGATTCATGGCTTTAATGGCAAACGCCTGGCCCCGGGGGGTGGCAATACCGCTGTCCGTACCCAGAAAATTAAGACAGGCCTCATTCATGCCTAATACACCGATGGTGGAAAAGTGGTTGCGCCAGTAAACGCCGGTACTTTCCTTAATTTTTCGCAAATAGAATTTTGAATAGGGGTACAGGTCGCCTTCGGTGAACTTTTCAAGAATTTTGCGCTTGATACCCAAGGATTCTGCACTGATGTCAATCAGTTTATCCATGCGGCTGAAAAAATCCGCCTCATCCTGGGCAAGACGCCCGATTCTCGGCAGATTCAAAGTGACCACCCCGATAGACCCGGTCAGCGGATTTGCACCAAAAAGTCCGCCACCACGCTTGCGCAGCTCCCGGTTATCCAACCTGAGCCGGCAGCACATGGAGCGTGCATCCTCAGGGTCCATGTCGGAATTGACAAAGTTGGAGAAATAGGGAATGCCGTATTTGCCCGTCATTTTCCAGATATTTTCCAGTTTGGGATTAGACCAGTTAAAATCTGCAGTAATGTTGTAGGTGGGAATGGGGAATGTGAAGACCCTGCCCTTGGCATCGCCTTCCATCATCACTTCTGCAAAAGCTGAATTGATCATGTCCATCTCATCCTGAAATGCGGCATAGGTCTCTTTCCGGTGTTTTCCACCAATGATGACAGGGGTGTCCTTGAGTGTGCCGGGCACGTTCAAGTCCATGGTGATATTGGTAAAAGGCGTCTGAAAGCCCACCCGGGTGGGGATATTGATATTGAAAACAAATTCCTGCAACGCCTGTTTGACCTCTTTGTATTCAAGGTTGTCATACCGGACAAAAGGGGACAGCAAGGTGTCGAAATTGGACATGGCCTGGGCCCCTGCCGCCTCTCCCTGCAAGGTATAAAAAAAGTTGACAACCTGCCCCAGGGCGCTTCTGAAATGTTTGGGCGGAGAGGATTCCACCTTGCCGGCCACGCCTTTGAATCCCTCAAGCAGCAGGTCCTGCAGGTCCCAGCCCACACAGTAGACAGACAGAAGGCTTAAATCATGGATGTGGATATCTCCGCTGTAATGGGCGTCCCGGATGGTCGGGGGGTAGATTTTATTGAGCCAGTATTCGGCAGTGATATCCGAGGAGATGTAGTTGTTCAGTCCCTGGAGGGAGTAGCTCATATTTGAGTTTTCCCTGACTTTCCAGTCCATGCGGCTGATGTAAGATTCCATGAGGCCGACGTTTTCATTAATGGCAATGTTCCGGATCTGGTTGTGCTGCTCCCGGTAGATAATATATGCCTTGGCTGTTTTATAGAACGGGGAATCCAGCAGTACCCGCTCCACAATATCCTGGATATCCTCTACCTCGGGAATGGGGCCGAGGTGAAGGTCCCGGGCAAGGGTCAGTACCCGCATGGTCATTTTTTGGGCTTCCCTGCCGTTAAATTCTTTGGTTGCGTCACCTGCTTTGATCAAAGCATTTGTTATTTTAGAAGAATCAAACGCAGCTATCCGTCCGTCTCTTTTTTTGATCTGTTCAAACATCTGACTACCCTCTTGAAATCTGATTGATATTCACATACTCTGATGAGAATGCAGGTGGGGAATCCCAAACTGCAGATTGAATTTGACACAATATGTAGTTATATGTCAAGAAAAAAAATCTATATATTGTGTTTTTACCACAAATCACAAAAGAGTATCATGCAGCTTGATCAGAATCCGTTTTTCAGAAAAACCATAACACCTTGGTATGATTCCAACTTCGCCTGTTGGGTCCTGATCTGGTCCATGGTGCTGGTCTTTTGTTTTGCCGTGGGCGGGATGATTGTGGTCGACGATGACCCTAAGCTCACCCGCCATCTATGGTTTCCGTTGCTGCTGGGGGGACTTTCCGGTTTTCTGATTGTTAAGGTTTATGTGCGGTTAAAAGTCAGGATGAGCAACGAGTAATTTACCCTGATAGGTCTCCGACTACCTCTAAAAGATGATGAACAATCTGGGCCGTAACCCCCCATACCACCACATCTCTATATGGATAAGTCAATTCCTTGACGCCGGGTCTGGGGTTGCGGCCGGCAAATCCTTTTTCCAGGTGGGTCTGCCGGAGCATTTCAAATGGGATTTCAAGCACCCTTGAAATTTCATCGACCTCAAAAACAATTTCATCTTTCTGGTTCCAGATCCCTGTAAAGGCCTGGATGTCTCGGTTTTTCACGGTCTGAAAATGGCCCAGTGATCCGATATACTGCACATTGTCAGACACAATACCTGTTTCTTCATAAAGCTCACGAAAGGCCGCTTCTCGGGCCGAACCATCTGTTTTTTCCACATGCCCGCCGGGAAAAGCCATCTGGTTGCGCCAGGCATATCCTTTCCGGTCCGCTTTCTGAATAAACAGCAGGGCAGGTTCCCGGCTGAAAAGAAAGAGCGCCATGACGGATGTGGGCTTAAATTGCGCAGCATCCGGGGCCGGCGGGTGGGAGGCCGAAGCAATAGCGGAATGTATTTTTTCTATATATAAAGGCGTGTTCATGGGCCGTCCTAATACGTATTTGAAAAGCTCAAGACACAGGCGCATGAACACGATACACTCATATGCGCCTTGCATCCGGGCGATACTATATTTCTTTCAAACATTGGTTTTTCGTTCACGCACAAACGAAACAGTGCATATCGGTCGATATTTACAATCTAAATCTCTCCTTGTCAAACCAAGGCTTTTTGAATTCAGCACGTCTAATTTTAATGTTGTCTTGACAATTCGTTTTTTGCGACAATTATTAATTTAAAAAATTTAATTTTAACCGTTAAACTGTTAAGCCCTTAGGAGTTATAATGGCAGAAAAAGAAACCAGACAATTTAAAACCGAAGTGCAACAACTGTTGCATCTGATTATCCACTCGCTTTATTCCAACCAGGAAATTTTTATCCGGGAGTTGATTTCCAACGCCTCGGACGCCATTGACAAGGCCAGGTTCAAAGAACAGACAGAACCGGATCTGTTTGCCGATGACAATGATTATCATATCCGCCTGGCTGTGGACAAGGAAGCCAAAACCTTCACCATTACGGATAACGGTATCGGCATGACCTTTGACGAGGTCAATGACAATATCGGCACCATTGCCCAGTCCGGCACCGCCGCCTTTATGGAAGCCCTGGAAAAATCCAAAAACGAAACAGGCCTGTCCCCGGAACTCATCGGCCAGTTTGGCGTGGGCTTTTATTCTGCGTTTATCGTGGCAGACAAGGTACGCCTGGACACCAGAGCCCCGGGCCAGGAAAAGGGTGTACGGTGGGAATCCGACGGCCAGGGAGAATATACCCTCGAAGAAATTGACATGGAAAAACGGGGGACCCGGATCACTTTGTTCCTTAAAGACCCGGAAGAGGGGGACCAGGATTTCACCGAAGAGTACATCATCCGCAACATTGTTAAAAAGCATTCCGATTTTGTCACCTACCCCATTATCATGAATGTGGAAACCAGCGAGCCCATCCCTGAAAATGAGATTATCAAAGATAAGGACGGCAAGCCCATCGGGGAGACCTACCGGACAGTCAGAAAAGACGAGACCCTGAACTCCATGAAGGCTATCTGGGCCAAGTCCAGGGATGATGTTACCGAAGATGAGCACAAGGAGTTTTATAAACACATCTCCCATAACTGGGATGACCCGTTTGAAATTATTCACAAAAAGTTTGAAGGGGTGACCGAATATGATGTGCTGATGTATCTGCCCTCCAAAGCGCCCTTTGACATGTTCCGCCCGGAACGTAAGCACGGCATGCAGCTTTACTGCAAACGGGTTTTCATCATGGATGACTGCAAGGAACTCTTGCCCGAATACCTGGGCTTTGTTCAGGGCGTTGTGGACGCACCGGACTTGAATCTTAATGTCAGCCGGGAGATTCTGCAGGAAGACCGCCTGGTCAGAAATATCCGCAAGAATCTGGTCAAACAGATTTTCTCCGTACTCGAAGGCATGGAAGATGAAAAATACATTGAATTTTACGAAGAGTTCGGCCAGGCCCTTAAGGCCGGTATTCCCACGGATTTCGACAACAAAGAGCGGCTGGCATCGCTTTTGCGTTACAAAACCACCAAGTCCGGAGACAAATATGTAACCCTTGACCAGTACATTGAAAACATGAAAGAGGACCAGAAAGAGATTTACTACATCACGGGTGAAAATCTGGCCTCCCTTGTCAATTCTCCGCTGCTTGAGGCGCTCAAAGCAAAGGACTACGAAGTCCTTCTTATGGTGGACCCCATTGATGAATGGGTGACCCAGTCTCTGCCCGAATACAAGGAAAAGAAACTGAAAAGCGCTGAAAAAGGCGATCTTGACCTGGAAAAAGTGGATGACGAAAAGAAAAACGAGTATTCTTCGCTGCTCTCTTTTCTTAAAGGCAAGCTGGAAAGCAAGGTTAAGGATGTGGTGGTTTCCAACCGGCTCAAGGACTCTGTTTCCTGCCTGACAGGTGACGAGTGGGCCATGAGCGCTTATATGGAAAAAATCCTGAAAGCCTCAGGCCAGAAAGCCCCGGATCAGAAACGTGCCCTGGAAGTTAATGTCAACCATCCGGTCATGGAAAAAATCAAATCCGTGTTTGAAGCTGATACCACAAACCCCGTGCTTACGGACTATTGTGACCTGCTTTATGATATTGCCGTGATTTCCGAAGGCGGCAAGCTTGATAATCCGGCACGGTTTTCCACCCTTGTGGGAGATCTCATGGCAAAATCCATATGAAAATCTACCTTGAAAGCCTGGGTTGTTCCAGAAACCAGGTGGACAGCGAGATGATGCTTGGCCGGCTGATTGCAGCCGGCCATCAGATCACAACTGATCCGATTCAGGCTGAAACCATCATCATAAATACCTGCGGGTTTATTTCAACCGCCTCCCAGGAGGCGGTTGATGTTATTTTGGAGATGGCGGAATTTAAAACCACCGGTGCGTGCCGGCGACTGGTTGTCACCGGCTGTCTTATCCAGCGCTATAAGGATGATCCGGATCTTTTGAACAGTCTGCCGGAAGTGGATGCTTTTTTAGGCACCGCAGCCTGTAACCATATCGTAAAAGCTGTGGAAAATACCGACAAGAAGCCGTTTACCCTTTTTCCCGAGCCCGACACCCGGCTGGTGGACATCCCTGTGCAGGCCCGGGAACTTCTTTGTGAAAAGACCGCCTATATCAAGGCGTCCGAAGGGTGCAGCCGCTATTGCACCTATTGCATTATTCCCAATCTGCGGGGACGCCAGCGTTCCCGGCCGGTAGAGCTGATCTGCAAGGAGGCTTGCGCCCTTCTGGATAAAGGGGTTAAAGAGATCATCCTCACAGCGGAGAACACCACGGATTACGGTTTGGACCTGGACGGACCGGCCTTTCATACGGTGCTTGAAAAAACGTCAAAAAAGATGGCGCAAAAAGATCCGTCCGCCTGGCTTCGATTCCTGTATACCCACCCGTGTACCCTTGATGAACGGATTATTGGGGCGGTGCAACGCCATGCCAATATCTGTTCATACTATGATGTACCCATCCAGCATGCCCATGATGAGGTCCTGAAACGCATGGGCCGGCCTTACACCCGGCAGGATCTTGCCCGGCTTTTTTCCGATATCCGCCGCCTGGACCCGGATGCCGCGTTAAGAACCACCGTTATTGTCGGCTTCCCCGGTGAAACAGATCAACAGTTTGAGAGCCTTTTGACATTTATACAGGAGGTGGCATTTGATCACCTGGGCGTATTTACCTATTCCGACGCCCAGGATCTGCCCGCCCACGAGTTAAGCGGTCATATCCCCGAGGACCTGGCAGAACTGCGGCATGACACCATTATGGCGGCCCAGGCAAAGATTTCCGAAAAACGCAATGCCCGGCATGTGGGCCGTGTCTATCCGGTTCTTGTGGAAGAAAATCCTGAAGAGGGGGTATATATCGGCAGAACCCCGTTCCAGGCCCCGGAAGTGGATGGCGTGACATTTATTTATTCGGATGGACTGGACACAGGCAGCCTGGTTCGGGTAAAAATAACCGACGCATTTGAATATGATATTGCCGGGGAGGTGGCGTGACAAACGATATAAAAAAAGAGATTATTTCACTGGCCGGTCCGGACCTTTCGCTGGTGGAGCAGGCCCTTGAAGCGAATTTGACCCCGAATCTGGACCTGGTCAGGCAGGTGGCCGGCCATCTGCTGTTTGCCGGCGGCAAACGCCTGCGGCCGCTGCTCATGATCCATGCCGCCCGCATGTGCGGGTTTCAGACCGGGCAGGAGATTGAATTTTCCACTATTTTTGAGTATCTTCATGCTGCCACATTGCTCCATGATGATGTGGTGGACGGTTCTGATAAACGCCGGGGCAAACCCTGCGCCCATACCCTGTGGGATGCGCCAACCGTGGTACTCACAGGGGATTTTCTCCTGGCCACAGCGCTTGTTATTGCCGCAAGAACAAAATCCCCCCGGGTCATTGAAGTCATCGCTCAAATTACGGCAGACATGTCCCAGGGCGAAATTTTCCAGATGGAAAAAAAGGGCAACCCGGACCTCACGGAAGATGAGTACAATGAAATCATAGAACGCAAGACAGCCGTTCTGATCCAGGGGGCCTGCCGTACCGGTGCTATTGTCGCCAAGGCGGATCAAAATGAGGAAATCGCCCTTAAAAATTATGGTTGGCACCTGGGTATGGCCTTTCAGATGGCGGATGACCTGCTGGACTATACCGCCACCGCCGATCAGCTGGGCAAAAACCCCGGGGCGGATATGCGCGAAGGCAAGCTGACCTTGCCCTTGATTTACAGCCTTGGAAAGGCCGGTACCCAGGATCGTGAATGGATGCTGGCTGCCATGGCCCGGCCACAGTTTGAGCCGGCAGAATTTCAAGACCTTAAAGAGCGTTTGATGCGTCTGGGCGGTATTGAATATACAAACAACCGGGCCCGTGTCCATGTGCAGTCCGCCAGGACCGCCCTGGATATTTTTCCTGAATCCCCCTCAAAACATTTGCTGGAATTGATTGCGGATTATGCCATCCTCAGAAAGGTATGACACAACGTCATTAACTTAAGCGTTAATGAGAAGAAACTGGAGACAAGAAACAAGAGGATGAAGCGCCTTTGGCGCCCATTTCATATAAACAGGAGCATCATAAACGACTTTAAGGGCCATGGCCCTAAGTTGATGACATTGAGGTATGAACATGGTTTTCAAATTACGATTTTTATTGATCGCATGTATAATCGTTGTTTTTTATTTTCCCCTGACCGGAGTAATAGCTGCCGGACAGGATAGTGTCCACATCACCACCGGCCGGCATGAAATAAGCGGTCAGGATACGGTCGGTGCCAAAAAGGCTGCGGTGCGAGATGCCTTGGAAAAGGCGGTTCAAAATGCATTTACATCTATGATATCTCCGCAGCAATTGGGCAAAAATCTTGATTTTCTTTATGACCAATTGCTTGTCCGCACCATGGATTTTGTGTCCACATACCGGCTCATCAACGGCATAGTTCACAACGGGGCATATCTTGTGGGTGTGGAATCAAAAATCAGCCTGGAGCTGGTGGAGAAACACCTGCATGATTCCGGCATTTTTAACCAGGCCCGGAACAATCCAAAGGTTCTTTTACTCATTGGAGAACAGGGGCCGGAAGATACACAGCCCCTGAGCTGGTGGTGGCAGCCGGCAGATCAATCCTATAACTCCATTGCGGAAAAAAGCTTGACAGCCGTGTTTGATCAGGCCCGCATCCCCTTGGTGGTTACAGGAAACAATTACCCTGATCCTGCTGCCTATCATGTTATATTTTCTGCCATGGATGATCAGACCGCGGCCATGGCCATGGGACAGGCCCTTGGGGCAGACATGGTCGTTTTGGGCATGGCATCGGCCCGGAAATCCGCTAATCGGATGGGAAATGAAAAAACCTTTGAGGCGGATGTTTCATTTACAATATTGGATATGGCTTCCCGGAAAGAGGTGATCCATACCACTGCCGCGGCCACGGCCAAAAGCGTAAATTCCCGGGGCGCAGACCAGGCACTGGCCCAGGCCGCTGATACTGCCGGCCAAATGATGAAAGAAAAAATTCAAGTGTTCTGGGCCCAGGCCATGAAAGCGAAAAGCACCTTTGATCTTTATGTGGAAGGGGATAATTTTCTGATCCGGTTCATTGCCTTGAAACGTCAACTCAAAGAAATTCGGGAAATTGAAAATATTTCGCCCCGGGAACTTGGATCATCCCATGCCATTATGGAGGTTACGTATAAAGGCCCCCCTACCCAGTTTGCCAATGCAGTCATGCTGAAAACCTTTGAAGATTTTGGAATTGAAGTATCCATGGTTTCGGACAATGCAGTGAAAATAAAATTTGTGGCCTTCCCGGACAAAAACGCTGTCCCCCAGCCCCCTCAAAATTTACCAAACATGAATGCCGCGCAGCCGGACACGTCTTTTCAGGGTTCAGATAAGGGCCAAGGAATTGTTCAAGAAACATTGCATGAATAGCGCCAATATTCTTGACATAGCGTCAAGGGTCTGATAAAAAATATTTAAATTTTAATGGCGCGTAACTCAGTTGGTAGAGTGCTACCTCGACACGGTAGAAGTCAGCGGTTCAAGTCCGCTCGTGCCAACCATAAAAATTAAGCACTTACGGAAAAATCCGTAAGTGCTTTTTTAATTTCTATTATTTATTCGTGCGTCAACATTCTCTTTTCTATCAATTTTTTTCTTTTTCTTAAACATTTTTTTAAATGGGTGCCTCCTATCGAAAATTAAGCTCTGAAATTTTATTCTCAAAAGTAAGGAAAAATATTACAAAATAAAAAAATCTTCGCAAAATAACCCTTTCATGTCCGGTCAAAAAAAATTGGCGCAAAAAAAACAATATTATTTTTAGGCTTGAATTATAACTAAAATTCTGTATTGTCAGGTATGGCTTTTACAGTTTTGCGCGTTACATAAAAAACCACAAAGTTCTGGCATTTTTATTGCATATGAATCGCTGATAATTTACAGATATAACATTTTTAAAATTCTGGATGCAGTTTTATAGTTTGGTTTCTGAAATTAAGATCGGAAATGAAATCAAAGAGGCGGAGCTATAGCCGTCAACCACCCCTCCGAAGGGGGCTTGTAAAAGCCCAGGTTGACTAGCCTGAGTCCCATAACTACTGTGTGGCTTCTCAGGTCAATTCGTATCTCGTATCTGAGAGGCCACACAACCAAAAGGATATTAGGCCCATGATCAAAATAAAATCGCCCATCTGCTTGTATTTTAAGCCGCCCTCGGCGTTACGCCAAAGGATACATATGCCAATATGCTTCCCTTGGCGTGCCTTGATGGCGACTTAAAATCCGGCGCATCTGTGGCAGATTTAATTCTGATCATGGGCCTTACGCCGATTTCTTCACCCACCTTTGCTATTGCTCAGGAAAGGGACTCCTTGGCGGGGTGTTAATTGGCAATACATATATTATATAAATAAAAGGAAGCTGTTCAAAATGAAAATTTTCGGGAAAAAAATGACGGCAGGACTGATCTGTCTATCCCTGCTCATGATAACCCTGCCCTGCACAGGTGGTGAAGCTGAATCCCGGGAGAATGTCAATGTCGCATCTACGGAAGCAGCCTATAAAATTGGCGCAGGCGACGTGCTGGACATCAGTGTATGGAAGAATCCGGATCTAACCCGGCAGGTGGTGGTACTGCCTGATAATACCATCCGGTATCCCCTGATCGGGGAGATAAAGACCGGGGGGCATTCCCTGGCCTGGCTGGAAAAAACCATGGAAATGCGGCTGGAAAAATTTATTTCGGATCCAGAGCTGTCTGTCTCCCTGACCCAGATTAACTCTATGATCATTTACGTAATCGGCAAGGTCAACGGACCGGGGCGATTTCAGATTGGGCAAAATGTCGATGTACTCCAGGCCCTGGCCATGGCCAAGGGGCTGAATGCCTTTGCCAGGGATGATGAGATCAAAATTTTCAGAAAGCAGGGCCAGGAAACGCAGATCTTTGAATTCGACTACGACGCTGTATCCCAGGGAGAGAACCTGGATCAGAACATCACCCTTGAGCGCGGCGATGTGATCGTGGTCAGGTAGCAAGATGAAATCGTCCATAATACTATCTGCCTCCCTAATTATCCTGGCCGTAGCAGCGTCTGTCCGTGCAGAACCTTACAGCATCACCCCTTGGATCAAAACAAAACAGTCATACTCGGACAATATCCTGTTTTCAGAAAAAAATGAGGCATCTGATTTTATAACAACCTTCACAGGTGGCTTGACCCTGGAACAGAATCTGGAGCGACTGAAAACCAATCTTTCCGGCCATCTCAACCAATTCTTTTACTGGGACTACAATGACCTGGACAGCCTGGACTACAATGTATCCGGCAGCCTGAAATACAGGATGACTGAACGGGCCGGCCTTAACGCCTCGGCCCGGTATACCAAAGATTCCCAGAAGGACCGGGATACGGAGACCACCGGCCTGGTGGTATCCGGAGACAGAAAAAAAGCCGACCTCTCCCTGGGCGCGGATTACATGCTTTCCGAACTCAACCGAATTGAAATTTCTATGTACATATCAGATTCAGATCGCAATGAGGCGGACGAATCCGAGGACAGCAATACCACTGAGGTTGGCCTCACCTTTCGCCGGGATATGTCTGCATATTTTAAAAATACGGTGGGCCTGTGCAACCTCAAGTATCTGCATTACACCGGAGAAGAGGATACCTATACCGAATCAGGTCTAAATGAATACACCTTTTTACAAAACTATACCTCGGATGTGTATCAGTTTTCCACAGGCTTTTCCCACGACATTTCAGAGTTGTACAGCCTGTTTTTCCAGGTCGGTGCAAGCTACACCCAAACCGATGAAAAACAGGACATTTACTGGCTTTCTTTTAATAATATCTCCTTTTTGTCTCCGGTGTTGTTTTCGCAGTCTGAATATGACACCGATACCTGGGGTGGAATATTTTCCACCGGCATTGATTATAAAGATGAGTACTGGACCATGGGACTGACCCTGTTCCAGGATGTCCGGGGGGGTACCGGTACCAGTGGCGCGATCCAGCGAACCAGCCTTTCCGGTACCCTGAGCCGGAAACTAAGTGATGCGCTGACCCTGACCTTCAATGCCTCTGCCTACCTGAATAAAAGCGAACGGGAGTCGAATTCGGATACAGACACCCTCACCTTCAACCTCCAGCCCGGTTTCAGGTACAAGCTGAAGCGGAATTTTATTTTGTCTTTTGCCTGGCGCTTTACATCGGTGGAAGACCGGGAAGATGATACCACCACAACGCGCAATCTAGTATATTTTGATCTAAAAAAAGAATTTGACCTGAAGGATTTTTAATGGAAGAACAAATTTTATCACCCAAGGATTATTTGGCCATCCTGAACCGGAGAAAATGGATTCTGATCATCCCTTTTGCTTTGGTCGTCACAGCAGCCCTAGTCACGGCATGGGTCCTGCCGCCGGTTTATCAGTCAACAGCCACCATTCTCATCGAACAGCGGGAAATTCCTGCCGAATATGTCATGACAAGCCAGACCTCTTATGCGGAACAGCGCATGCAGAACATCAAGGCCCGTATCCTGACCTCAAAGCAGCTCCAGGAACTGATACAGCAGTTCAGCCTGTATACAGAGGAACAGGAGACCATGACCATGGATGAGATCCTGGACGATATGCGGGAAAAAATAGTCCTGACCCCGGTAAACGTGGAGATTGCCGACCAGAGAACCGGGCGTTCCGCCACGGCGACCATTGCTTTTACCTTAAGTTTTGAAGATAAAAATCCAGACAAGGCCCAGCAGGTCACAGACCGGATCGTTACCTTGTTTCTTAAGGAAGACCTCAAGGTAAGAACCGATCAGGCCTCAGCTACCCAAGAGTTTTTAAAAATAGAGGCAGACCGGATCAAGGATGACTTGGAAAAGGTCGAGACAAGGCTGGCTGAATTTAAAAAAGCCAACGCCAACTTTCTTCCCGAAGTTTTTCAGCTGAACATGCAGACCTTAAGTTCACTGGAAAGAAACATTGAACAAGCCAGGGAAAATCTGCGTGCCCTGAATGAAAAAAAGGATACAATGGTAGAGGAACTGGCCAACACCACCCGGGATATCGAAGATGAATTGGCGGCCAGGGGGATAAAAGACCCGGATGAAGAGCGTTTGGAGCAACTGAAAATTCAGTTAATCAATCTGGAGACCAAGTATTCTGAATTATATCCGGATGTGAAAAAAATCAAGCAGGAGATTGCAGATCTGACTGCGTCCATTGAAGCGCGCAAAAAACAGGAAGAAAAGGAAAAACAAAATCCCACAAACAAAAAGCCGGCGCGCAACCCTGCCTATATCACCCTTGCCTCCAGATTGGCCGGGGTCAAGTCCGATATTGCTTCGGTGAAAATTCAAATCAGTGACCTGGAAGCCCGGGCTGAAGAGTACCGAAATCGTCTGGCATCGGCTCCGGATGTGGAGACCCGGTATAAGAACCTGGTGACCGAACAGACAAACTTAACCCTGAAATATAAAGACCTGCAGGCCAAAATGATGGAGGCTCAAGTGGCCCATGCCCTGGAATCCCAACAGAAAGGGGAACGCTTCACTTTGGTGGAGTCCGCCACCCGGCCTGAAAAGCCATATAAACCCAACCGCCTGGCTATTGTACTTATCGGTTTTGTTCTGGGTATCGGTACCGGTATCGGCCTGGCTGCCCTGGTGGAATTTGCCGATGATGCGGTCAGGGATGCAGTTTCTCTGGAGCAACTCACCGGTTTTCCGGTTCTGACCACGGTACCCAGTATCATAACCCGTGCTGACCGGACAAAAGCATTCAGATCAAAAATTATCTGGACAATTTCAGTCATTCTGGTACTTACAGTGGCTATCTGTCTGTTCCATTTTTACGTCATGGACCTGAACGTGTTCTGGGCTAAACTTATGCGGAAATTTTCATAAAGCCCAAAAAGGAAAAATAATGAAATTAAAAAAAGCATTGGATCAAGCCAAGGCCCAGAGAGAACAGCAGAATCCTGCGCCTGTCCCGAACCCGGACAAGGCTACTGATCTGTCACTGGGTACCAACAGTACCTCTGAGCAGGACGGGATCTGGAAGGCTCCTGCCTATAACCGCTCTGCCGTCACCAAACTTGATCCGAAGATAGTAGAAAAGAACAGAGGGGTCTGTCTGACCCCGGACCACAAAGAGATTGAGCGCTACAAGATACTGCGGACCCGGATTACCAATATAGCCCGGGAACGGCGGATGAGAACCATCATGGTGACCAGCCCCAACAAAAGCGAGGGCAAAACAGTGAACTGCATCAACATGGGGCTGACCTTTGCTAAGGCCATGAAGCAAACCGTTCTGCTGGTAGACTGTGACTTCAATGGTCAGGATATTCATCGCTATCTGGGCATAGAGAGCAAAGCCAGCCTGATCGACTATTTTATGGATGGCGTCCCCCTGCAGGACCTGATTGTCTGGCCCGGGGTGGAAAAGCTCACCTTGATCTCCGGAGCAAGAACCATCAATGAATCCTCGGAACTGCTCTCCTCTAACATGATGGCCAAACTGGTCAAGGAGATGGGCGAACGCTACGATGACCGGTATGTGTTTTTTGATGCCCCGCCTGTTTTGGGCCATGCCGAAGCCATCTCCCTGGCACCGCGTATGGACGGTATCCTCATGGTGGTAGAGGCCGGAAAAACGACAAAAACAGACGTCAAGGAATCCCTGGCGCTCTTACCTAAAGAAAAATTTTTAGGGTTCCTGCTCAACAAACAGACGGCTTGATCTGATGTATACACAATTTTTTAATTTCAAGGAAAAACCCTTCAACCTGGTGCCTGATCCCGGGTTTCTTTTCCTGAGCGAACGCCATGAAAAGGCGTTGACCTTTCTGGAGTACGGCCTGTCTGAAAAGGCGGGCTTTATTATGCTCACCGGTGAGATCGGCATGGGAAAGACCACCTTGATCCGGTACTTGATCAACCAAGTGGATGAGCAGGACACAGATGTGGCCGTAGTCTTTCACACCAATGTCAGCGGCACGGTGTTGCTGCGCCGGATTCTCAGCGAATTCGAGATTGAGACTGAGCCCGGCCTGGACAAAGCATCTCTTCTGGAACTGCTCTACGAGCTTTTCATTGACAGATACGCTAAAAACCGCAAAGTTTTTCTGATCATTGATGAGGCCCAGAATCTTTCCGCATCTGCCCTGGAAGAGCTGCGCATGCTCTCCAACCTGCAGACAGATAAGGACCTTCTGGTCCAGATCATCATTGTGGGACAACCCGGCCTGAGGGACAAGATCGGCTCCAACTCCCTGCGGCAATTTGCCCAGCGAATCTCGGCAAGTTTCCATCTTTCCCCCATGACCAAAGATGAGACCCGCGCCTATGTCCGGTTCCGGCTGGAGCGGGCCGGGGGAAATCCCGACCTGTTTACCCCGGACCTGCTGGAAAAATTGTTTGTCGTGTCCGGCGGCATTCCCCGGACCATTAACCTGCTCTGTGACGCAGTGCTGGTGTATGCCTTCGCAGACCGAGTATCTGAAATCACAAAAGACCATTTGGATCAGGTCATTGAAGATAAAGGGGGCATGGGCGTATTCACTGCCATGGACATGGAAAATGACCCCGTATCCGAACCTGAACCTGAACCTGAAGCACTGCCTGCGCTTGAAAGCCGTATTAAAGAAATTGAAGGCCGGCTGACCTGCCTGACAGCTATCTTGGACAGCAGTCTTGCCGAAACCGAATCCCGGGCAACATTCTGCCGGGATCAACTAGTCGACCGGCTCACCCGGCTATATAAAGAGGAAAGAAAAAAGAACCAAAGCCTGATTTTCCACTACAGCCGGCTCAAAGAAAAATACACCGCCCTGCTGGCAGATCAGAATCGAATTGAAAATTACCATACCCGGCTGGATCAATGTGGAAAATAAATGACAAAAAAGAAAGTTTGATATATGCGTAAAGGAATTATTCTCGCCGGCGGTTCCGGCACCCGGTTATACCCCCTGACGCTGTCAGTGAGCAAACAGCTCATGCCGGTGTATGACAAGCCCATGATATATTACCCCCTGTCGACCCTGATGCTGGCCGGCATCCACGATATTCTTGTCATCACCACCCCCCACGACGCAGAACAGTTTAAATACGTACTCAAGGACGGATCCCAATGGGGTATCCGTATTTCATACGAGATTCAGCCATCCCCGGACGGCCTGGCCCAAGCCTTCATTATCGGGGAAGAATTTATCGGCACAGATCCGGTAACCCTGATCCTGGGAGATAATATTTTTTACGGAGAAGGGCTTGCCAAAAGACTGCAAAATGTCGCCCAGAAACAGACGGGAGCCACGGTGTTCGGATATTACGTCAAAGATCCTTCACGATACGGTGTTGTGGAATTTGACGGCAATGATCAGGTTTTGAGCATCGAAGAAAAACCCAAAAACCCGAAATCCAGTTATGCGGTAACAGGCCTTTATTTTTACGATCATTCAGTGGTAGACATTGCAAAGCAGTTAAAACCTTCTCCCCGGGGAGAACTGGAAATTACCGACGTCAACAGGGTTTATCTGGAAAGAAAAGAGCTGACCGTAAAGCGATTCAGCCGGGGTACGGCCTGGCTGGATACAGGCACCCACGAATCCCTTCTGGACGCCGGCATGTTTATAAAAGTGGTCAGTGATCGCCAGGGCCTTAAAGTTGCCTGCCTTGAAGAGATCGCATTCCGCATGGGGCTGATCGGCATTGAACACCTGGAAAGAGCCGCACGGTCCATGGAAAAGAACAGTTACGGAAAGTACCTGATGGGCCTTGCGGTGACGGCAGGAAAAGCCGGATAGAAAGATAAAAAATGAAATTAAACAGACTTGATATTCCCGACGTGGTGGTGTTGGCGCCGCAACTGTTCGGCGACCACCGGGGTTTTTTCATGGAAACCTTCAGGGCCGACTTTTTTAAAGAAAAAATCGCTGATATGTCCTTTGTCCAGGACAATCACAGCCGATCTTCCCAGGGTATCTTAAGGGGGCTTCATTATCAGATAGAAAATTCCCAGGGAAAGCTGGTGCGGGTGATTTTAGGTCAAGTGTTCGACGTGGCCGTGGATATACGAAAAAGTTCCCCCACATTTGGCCGGTGGATCGGCCAAACCCTTTCGGCGGAAAACCGGAAAATGCTCTGGGTTCCCCCGGGATTTGCCCATGGGTTCTACGTACTCAGCCCCGAGGCCGAGTTAGTGTATAAATGCACAGACTACTATGCCCCGCAGCATGAACGCAGTATCCGCTGGGACGACCCGCAAATCGGTATCCGGTGGCCGCTGATACCGGGAAAACCACCGGTTTTATCCGAAAAGGATGAAAACGCATGCATGCTTGATACGGCCGAGGTTTTTTCATGAAAGTGCTGATTTTAGGTGCCGGCGGACAGCTTGGCTGGGAGCTTTTGCGCACCAGCCCCAAAGCGGCGGATATCAACGCGCAGAATTCTTCCCAGGTGGACTTCCTAAAGCCTGATACCATCCGGGACTGCATTGCCCAATACGCACCGGACTGGATAATCAATGCCGCGGCTTATACCGCAGTGGACCGGGCTGAATCCGACCGTGAAAACGCATACCGCATCAACCACGAAGCCGTATCCGTCATTGCCCATGCTGCAACAGATCAGCATAGCCGCCTGGTTCACATTTCAACGGACTACATATTCAGCGGCAGAAATTACAAACCCCTTCGGCCGGAGGATCCTGCCGATCCACAATCGGTGTACGGCATGTCCAAATGGAAGGGAGAGACTGTCGTCCGGGAAGTGCTTTCGGACAAGGCCCTGATCATCCGCACAGCCTGGCTTTATTCCTCCCACGGCAAAAATTTTGTTAAAACCATGCTCAATCTCATGACAGCCGGAAAATCCCTGAACGTCATTGATGAGCAGGTGGGCACGCCTACCTGGGCAAAAGGTCTGGCCCAGACGATCTGGACCTGCATTAATAAGTCAATTTCCGGCACTTTCCACTGGACCGATGCCGGCGCTGCATCCTGGTATGATTTTGCCGTGGCCATCCAGGAAGAGGCATTAAACCTGGATCTTCTTCAAGCCCCGGTATCCATTACCCCGGTACTTTCAACCCAGTTTCCCACCCCGGCACAAAGACCGTTTTACAGCATTCTTGATAAACACAGCATGTGGCAGGCCACAGGCATCACGCCGGTACATTGGCGGGCGCAGCTTAGATCCATGCTTAGCGAGGTGAAATAATAAATGAGAACCCTTTTAGTAACAGGCGGCGCCGGGTTCATCGGCACCAACTTTGTATATTATTGGCTGAAAAAATACCCAGAAGACCGGGTGATTGTGCTGGACGCCCTGACCTATGCCGGCAACCTGGACAATCTAACCGAAGCGCACAGAAATGAAAAATTTGAATTCGTCCACGGAAACATTCTGGACCAGGGCCTTGTGGAAGATCTTCTGACCCGCAACAATATTGATACCATTGTCCATTTTGCCGCGGAGTCTCATGTGGACAGATCCATATCCGGCCCGGACGCCTTTATCCAGACAAATATCGTGGGCACCCACAGCCTGCTCAAGGCGGCCAAAAAGATCTGGCTGGACAAAGGACCTAAAACGCATCGGTTCCACCATGTCTCCACGGACGAAGTCTACGGCACACTGAAACCCGATGATCCGCCTTTTGCAGAAACCACGCCCTATGCCCCGAATTCACCCTATGCAGCAAGCAAGGCCGGGTCGGATCACCTGGTCCGGGCATACCACGAAACCTACGGCCTGGACGTCACAACATCCAACTGTTCGAACAATTACGGACCGTTTCAGTTTCCCGAAAAACTGATCCCCCTGATGATCACAAATATTTTGAACAACAGGCCCATTCCGGTATACGGAGACGGCATGCAGATCCGGGACTGGCTGTACGTAGACGATCATAACCTGGGCGTGGATCTGATCCTGAAACATGGACAGGTGGGAGAAACCTACAATATCGGCGGCAACAACGAGCAGGTTAATCTGGATATTGTCAAACTGGTTTGCGCTGTTATGGATGACCTGTTTGCCTCACAAAAAGATCTTTCCCAAAGGTTTCCCAAGGCACCGCCCGTCACAGGCCGCCCTTGTGCGGAATTGATCACCCATGTTACGGACCGCGCCGGACACGACCGCCGCTATGCCATCAATGCAGAAAAAATATCAGCCCAACTGGGATACAAGCCGCAATATTCATTTAAAGAGGGCATTCGAAAAACGACGGCATGGTATCTTGACCGGGAGCCCTGGTGGACAAACCTGATCTTGTAGATTTTAAACGGGCGATATCCCTAACAGCAACGTTTTTCATTGATTCTCAATATAATAGGCATTATTATATGCATAATTACTCCCCATTCGCTCATTTGATATAAAGTATTTTTAAATTTCAAGTTGCGTATAAATAGAAGAGTCGAATCCCAATTTTTGGATAATTTGTTTTTGCAGATTCGATAATGGTTTCAATGAACGCATA
>NZ_JACADJ010000071.1 GCF_013389365.1 Desulfobacter latus | reverse complement strand
TCCCTTTAAGTTAAGATAATAAAAGAAGCTACAGTCGAATTTTCCACAAAAGTATGATGAATTTTAACTATTGCAAGCCCTCCATGCGAAATTAATTTTTTCAGATTTAAAATGAGCGAATGGGGAGGTTTAAATTTAGAGTATAGGAATTTCCATTTCCCAGCACCCAGCACCTAACAGCCCGCCCAAAGGGCGCTAAGTTCTTACTTGTGATAGACGGCATAATAGGCCACCGGAATCAGCAATAGGGTAAACAGGGTGGATGCAGCCAGGCCGAAAATAAGCGCCCAGGCAAGTCCGGAAAAAACCGGGTCCAGGGTAATGGGAAATGCACCGATGGCGGTTGTCAGTGCGGTGAGCAGGATAGGCCGCATCCGGATGGCCCCGCTCTGGAGAATTGCCTCTTTCAGGCCCATGCCCTGATTCAGGGACGCCTGGATAAATTCAATGAGCACCAGGGCGTTTCGTATGACAATGCCGCCCAAGGCAATCATGCCGATCATGGAGGTGGCGGTGAAAAAAATCGGATTGGAAAATCCGTCCACCGGCGAGGCCGCCACCAGGTTGAGAACAAGAAACCCGGGCATGATGCCCAGCAGGGTTAATGGAATTGCCATCATGATCAGAACCGGCATGAAAAAAGATCCGGACTGGATGACCAGAAGAATGTATATGCCGATCAAGGCTGCAGCAAAGGCGATACCCATGTCCCTGAAGACCCGGATGGTGATTTTCCATTCTCCTTCTCCGGCCCAGTTCACCTGAATGCCTGCGGGCAGGGGGTCATTTTCAAGTTTTTTCTGCATGTCCAGGATGGCCTCTGCCGGGGCCCTGCCTGCCGTGTCGGCCAGCACATACACCACCCTGTCAAGGTTCTTGTGATAAATGGGCTGCTGGTTGGGCCGTATCCGGACATTCACCAGTTCAGCCAGGGGAACCATGCTGCCGGTTTTGGACCGGACAGGCACCGAGGTCAACGCCACGATGCCGGAACGGTATTTTCTGGGCATGATCACCCGGATGTATAAGGGATTCCTTTCCCTGGGCAGATGCAGGTGTGCGGGGGTCATGCCCTGAATCATACCCTGAAGGGTTGTGGTGATCTGCCGGGTGGAGATACCGTGAAGAGCGGCTTTTTCTTTGTCGATGATAAAATCGATGCGCTCATGACGCGTTTGGGCCATGTCATCGATGTCCACCACAAAGGCTTCTTCGTCCATGATTCTTTTCAGGTGGTCTGCGGCCTGGATAAGCTGGTGGTAGGGTACATCTGCATCCGCATACAGCTCGCCCACAATGGTTGACAGCACCGGCGGTCCCGGCGGAACTTCCACAAGCTTGACCTTGGCCTTGTTTTTACGGGCAATGGCCTCCAAGTCATTTCTCAATCGCAAAACAATGGCGTGGCTCTGCTGGTCACGCACCTCCTTGCCGGTGAGATTGACCCGTATATCCGCCAGATTGCCTGCTTTGCGCAGATAATAGTGCCTGACCATGCCGTTGAAATCCATGGGAGAGGCATCCCCGGTATAAGATACCATGCTGGTGATTTCCGGAACGGTTTTAAGAAAGGTTTCAAACTCCTGGACCACCGCATTGGTCCGCTCAAGGGTGGTGCCTTCAGGCATGTCGATCACGATCTGGAATTCGTTTTTGTTGTCAAAGGGCAAAAGTTTCAGGGGTACAAGCCGGAACAGGGCCAGAGAGCAGGAAATCAGCAACAGTACAATGACCAGCACAAACAACACCATGCGTTTTATGCCCGAGTCCAGAAACGGCTGGACAATGCTGCGGTAGGTGCGGAACAAACGGCTTTGCCTGGAGATACGGTCTGATGATCCCGGATTTGGATCGTTCTGATCAATCAGTTCGGGTGCAGTGGATCTGAGCAGTTTCAGGGTCAGCCAGGGCACGATGGTCAGGGCGCTCAGGGTGGAAAACGTCACTGTCAGGGGCACATTCACCGCCATGGGAGCCATGTAGGGCCCCATCATGCCGGTGATGAAAAACAAGGGAACAAAGCAGACAATAATTGCCAGGGTGGACATGATCACTGGGGGCAGAACCTCGTCAACCGCAGCCAGGGTTGCCTTGAACGGGTCGAGGAGGCCCATTTTGATATGGCGCTGGATATTTTCCACATTGGTGATGGGATCGTCCACCACCAGACCCAAAGAAAGAATCAGGGCAAACAGGGTCACCCGGTTGATGGTGTAGCCGAACAGGTAATTGACAAACAGGGCCAGAGAAAAACTGATAGGTACGGCAACGGCAACGATCAAAGCCTCCCGCCATCCCAGTGCAAAAGCCAGAAGAATCACCACCGAGACGATGGCAAATCCCAGAGAACCGACAAGGCCCCACACTTTTTCTGCAGCCGTTTCTCCGTAATTACGGGTGATCTGATAATCAACACCATGGGGAAGGATCTGTTCATGAATCCGCTCAAATTCATCGATAATTTCTTTGGCAACAGCGACGGCATTGGATCCTTTTTTCTTGGAAACGGCAAGGGTGACGGCAGGGTAGCGTTTGCCGGGCACAAACCTGTCCTGTTTTTTTGCATACGCATTGGAAAAACTGATGGCCGTGTAGGTATCGGATTGTCCGGGTATATCCCGGATATGGGCAATATCTCTGAGATACACGGGAATATGGTCTTTAACCCCGACAACCAGAGATTTTACATCCCCGGCCGTATACATAAACGAGGTGGTGGTCACGGGAAAACGGATGTCGTTTCTGGAAAAATCTCCTGCATTGACAGAAAAATCCGCCTCCTTCAGTGCCTGTTGCACATTCATATAGGAAATCCCATAACCGGTCATTTTTTCAGGATCCGGTTCAACCCGGATTTCTCTGGGCCTTCCCCCGTGCAGCACGGTTCTGGAGGTATTTTTAACGCGGCTGAGCCTGGCCAGGGCTTCCTGGCCGGTTCTGTGAAGCTGGGCGTCATCCAGCTGGTCGGAAAACAAACTGATGGTGACGATGGGCACATCATCGATTTCTATGGGTTTTATCACCCATTTTTCGACAATGGGGGGGACCTGGTCGATATGCATGGATATTCTGTTTTGCAGCTTTATCAGGGAATCTTCACGGTCTTCTCCCACAAAAAAGCGGACCGTGACCACGGCCATGTCTTTTTGTGAGATGGAATAGACGTACTCAACCCCGTCGATCTGCCATAAAAATCGTTCCAGGGGAATGGATACCAGCTGCTCGATTTCCCGGGGACCGGCACCCGGGGCATTGACATAGATATCGGCCATGGGCACGACGATCTGGGGTTCTTCTTCTTTCGGGGTGACCAAAAGGGCGGCCGCCCCCAGGCAAAGGGCAATGATAATGAAAATCAGGGAAAATTTTGATTCGAGAAATCCCTTGACTATCCCGGGAATCATGCCTTTGGGATCAGCGGGCTGATTGTCTGTCATATCAGCGGGCCTCCCCGATGCCTATGGTTTCATTGGCAGACAGTCCTGACAGAACTTCCACGCGGGTGTCGTCCAGGGGAATGGTTGTAATATACCGGCGCTGCCAGGTGCCATTCATTTTGACCATGACAAGTTCGAGTTGTCCGGCATGGATGATCGCCGTTTTGTCCAGGGTGATGATGGTTCTGTGGGCTTCCGGGACCATCAGCTTGGCATACATGCCTGAATAGAGGCCTTCTTTGGCCGGGATGGCGGCTTTGACAAGAAAGGTGCGGGTCCGGGGATCGGCATAGGGAATAATTTCTTCCACCACGGCATGCAAAGAAAGTCCGGGGGTGGGGATCACCGCCTGAAGCTGTGAACCGGTTTTAATGGTGTTGATAAGGCCCTCTCTGACATGGGCTTCAACCCTGTAGCCGCCTTTTGTCCGCATCGCTGCCAAGGGCTTGCCCGGCAGGGCCAGATCTCCGGGTTCCACCAGGATCCGGATAATTTCTCCGTCCACCGGCGCAATGATTTTTGAAAAACCAAGGTGTACCTTTGCCCCGGTAATGGTTTCTGTGGCCTGCTGGATGCCTGCCTCTGCCGCCACCAGGGATTCACGGGACATGGACAATGCGGCCCGGGACTGCAAAAAGCCGGCTTGTGCATTTTCAAATTCCTGCTCTGTGGCGGCACCGGATGCATAAAAGCTTTTGATACGCGCAGCGTGCTGTTTTGCATTGGTATACGCGGCTTCAGCAGATTTGATGGCCTGGCGGGCTTTGTCCCGTGAGGCTTTTGCCCCGCGAAGCGCTTCTCTGGCACTTTTCAGCCTGGCGGCGGCCTGTCTGCTGTCTAAGGTGATCAACAGGGTGCCTGATGTTATGATCTGCCCTGCTTTGACATGCACATCGGTTATCTGGGCACTGATCTGGGCACTGATACGGGTTTCACTTTTGGGCCGGACCGTTCCCACGGCCGGATAGGTCTGGGCAAGGGTCTGCGCCTTTGTTACGACTGTTTTTTGCGGCTGATACCCTGTATCTGCATCAGCGGTTCTGCAGGGGTATGGCGCAAGCACCAGCAGGGCTGACAATACTGTTTTTGCAATCAAACTGCAGGCCGTGTTATTTTTATGTGAAGACATTTTTTATTTCTCCTGTGACCAGAGTACGGAAAGGGTGCCAATGGCCCGGGCAATCTCTATTTCTGCCGTTTTGTCGTCATAAAATGCAGCTGCTTTGTTAATGCTGGCCCTGGTTCGATCCAGTTCCGCCTCCAGGTACCGGGTAACGGGTTCAGCACCGCCGTTATAGCGCTTTTTCACGATGTGAAGGGACGCTTCGGCCATCTCCACACCGGACCGGGCCACAAGCAGCCGTTGTTGTGCGTTTTCATGCTGTAGATAGGCCTGTTTTACATCCTGGTAAATCTGCATCCGGATTTTTTTCCGGGCTTCCAGAGCCCTTTCCAGTTCATGCCTGGCTTCAGCAATTTGCGCCCGGGTGGCAAAGCCGTCGAACAGGTTCCAGGCAACATTCAGGCCGGCGGTGTAATTGTCATTTGATCTATTGTAGGAAAGATCATCACTGTCCATATACCACCGGGCCTGCAGGTCAACCCGGGGCCGGTAGCCGCTCGCTGCCAGGGATACAGCTGTCCTGGCCATATCGATCTGCTGCTTTGCCCGGTGCAGTTCCGGCCGTTTTTCAAGGGCAAGGGCCCAGGCCTGGTCAATGGATACGGGAAAGGTTACGGCACAAGTGCTGTCCGGGTCCGGGTCCGGATCAAGAGAAAAAGAATGACCGGGTGTATGCCCGAGCAGTGTGGCCAGGGCGGTCAGGGTGCTGGCAAAGGTGTTTTTGCTTTCCACCATCTTTTTTTTTGCTTCAGCCAGGCGGACTTTCAAAGAGAGAATATCTGATTTTAACACACTGCCGCCCCTGAAACGCACCGTCATCATATCCAGCTGTTCTTCCACCGTCTGCACCGATGTCCGGGCGATGAACGTATATTCCCTGGCTTTAAGCGCGGTGAAAAACATCTGGATCACCGCAGCGATGCGGTCATTTTCTGTCTGAAGGGCCAAGGCGGTCCGGTCTGCGAGTTTTTTTTGTGCCAGCTGCTTTTCCAGGCGGTTTTTTCCGCCGTTATACAGATTTATCCCGGCCATGATGCCCACTTCCATATTGGTGAACGACCCGGGATCGTTAAAATCAATATCAGGCGGCAATTTTCTCTGGTCAATGGTTTTAAACAGAAAGGCAGACGGGGCATCCCCTGCTGACAGTTCACTGAAAGCCGTTACCCGGGGCCGGAAGACCGCTTCGGTTTTTTTGACCGACGCTTCGGCTTTTTTGATCAGAGTGCGGGTCATCCGGATATCCGGATTGTTTTCCAGTGCGGTGCTGATGGCTGTTTCCAGGGTCAGCAGATGGTCTTCTGCCCGGGATACGTCCGGCAGGACACTGCTGGTTGCTGCAATAAGAAAAACAAGTATCAAAATGTTTTTGAATGACAGATTCGCGTACTTCATCTGTTTCTGTTCCTTTCTTATTACTCATTTTTGCCCATTGCGTATGAGTGATGAGAAATTTCTGCTTCATCTATCTTTTCAAGAAATTAGTAAATTATAACAGAGAGAATGATATTGTGAAAGTGAAAATTAGTTACTCAAAATGAGAAATAAAAATGAAGTTCAACACCCTTTTTAATGTCGGGGTTTTATCACAACAAACCGGTCAAGGTAATTGTCGCAGAATAAGAATTATGTTAATAAGCATATTCTTAAGTATTTAGAAGGGTGTTGAATCCGAAAAAGAGAGACAAGGGGCATCCTGCTATGAATGGGCTCATGAAATGGGTTAAGGACGGGAATAAGGAACAGGCTGTAACCGAGGTAAAACGGTTAATGGATCGTGGTGAGACAGCAGAACATATCATCACACAATACATCGAACCGGCCATGGACAGCCTGAGTAATAAATGTACGGCCGAAAATTTCAACCTGCTTGAAGTGATGCTATCAGGGCGGGCGGTCATGTCTGTAATGCAGACGTTGTTTCCTCCCGGCACTGAACCGGCCCCGACCAAGGGGCTTGTTGTTATAGCGACCCTGGAAGGTGATGTTCATGACATCGGAAAAAACATTCTAAAGACCATTTTAACCATTAACGGCTACCACGTTATTGACTGCGGGAAAGACTGTCCCATAGAGCAACTGATTGATACGGTCAAAAAGGAAAAGCCGTTTGCCATTGGTGTGAGTGGCCTGATCAGCTCAGTTGTTCCTCTGGTTAAAAAAATTAAACCGCTGTTACAGGAAAACAAACTGCCAAACATTAAGGTGTGCGCCGGGGGGGCAGCATTGAAACAGGCTTCGAAAGAGCTTTTAAACGTTGATTTTCTGGCTGAAAATGCGTTTGCCGGCCAGTCGTATCTTGACGCTGTATGGACCAGAGAGCAGACATGAACCACCTGGAACGGTTGGCTGCAACCATAAAATTCAAAAAAACAGACCGACCTCCAGTTGCCGGGCCGGTATTTGGACATGCCGCTCATTTATCCGGACTTCCTTTGCACAAATATCTGCAGTCCGGCAGACTGCTTGCCGAGGCCCAGATCAGAGCGTATAAGCATTATGGTTATGACATTACCTTTGCCTTTTTTGACGTCAATGTTGAGACGGAAGCCATGGGCGCTGTCCTGCATTTCAGGGACCACGACTATCCCTATATAAAACAAGAGGCATTGTCCCCGGATACTGATTTTTCAGGTCTGGTGCTGCCTGACTTCTCCCATGCCGGACGTATCCCGGAATTATTGGAGGGTGTCCGTTTATTACGTGCCGAATTTGCCGATTCCCTCCCGGTTGCCGGCCTTGTTCTTGGTCCGTTCAACCTGGCTTGTCAACTGATCGGTATGGAAAATACCTTATATCTGGCCGTGGATAATCCTGAAGCGTTCACCGGCCTTCTTGATTTTGCCACAGAGTTTTGTATCGCATACGGTATTGCCCAGATAAAGGCCGGGGTCCATCTGCCTATTGTATTTGATGTTTCAGCCTCTCCGGAAATCATCCCGGTTGCGTTCTTCCGTGAATTCGAACTGCCGAGACTCAGGAGCGTGTTCAAGCGGTTCAAGGCAGCCGGAGCAATTGCCGGCTGGTTGTTTATGACCGGAGACATCAAACCCATATTACACTATTTCCCAAGGATCGGTGTTGACATTGCCAACTTTGACTACTGCGTGCCCCCGGATGCCGTCAAACAATCCCTGACGTATACTTGTGTCAACGGCAATATTAAACCCCTGCTGTTTGAATACGGAACACCGGAGGACATAGACCGGGCGGCCCGAGAACTGCTGACTGAATTTTCCAGGCGCAAGGGATTTATTCTGTCGGCTGGCTGTGAAATTCCTTTACGGGCCAGGCCGGATACCATCCAGGCCCTGGTAAACGCGGCATTTGAATCATGTTAAGGCCCATGATCGGAATAAAATCTTCCAAAATAATGAACCTGACAATTATAAATAATAATAACGGAATTCAAGAGCACGCTGTCATTCCTTTTGCCAAAGGGCAATACCTGCTCAAAATCCTCAATACTACAAAGGAACACCGGGTCAGGACCGGATGTCCGGGAAACGGATCATGCGGTCTGTGCCTGGTTCGCATCATTGAAGGGAAGCCATCTCCACCGAATCAAAACGAGCAGCTACAGCTAAGCGAACAACAGCTTGCTTCCGGGGTCCGACTGGCTTGTCAGGTAATCTGTGAAACCGATCTGAGTGTTGAAATCATTAACCGGATACCCCAGTCTGTATGGCGGCCCATTCCCGAGGCTCTTTACCGCCGAGCATCGGTCCTTCCGTATCCTTTACGTAAACGCCATTTTTCCTCAAAAGAAAAACCCACCAGGACCTGTGGGGTCTCCATTGATTTGGGAACAACTTCAATCAGCCTTTCCATATTCGATCTGACCACTGGACAGTTGATGACCACACGTCACGGTATCAATCCTCAAATTAAAAGCGGACTGGACATCCTGACCCGCGTCAACACGGCTGCCGAATCGCCCGATAAAGGGACAGGGCTCCAGCAGGACCTGATCACAGCCATCCGGAACGCGTTATTAGACATATCCGTGGGTGACGGCATTAATCCGGGGCAGGTGTCCTGCCTGGTCCTGGTGGGAAATACAGCCATGCTGACACTTCTGTCAGGTAACAATTTTCACCATCTGCTTCACCCCGAATACTGGGCCAAACCAGTGGAACTGCAACTGCCCGATACGCAGGAATGGGCTGCCCAATGGGGGATAAACCTGCACTGTGACATCCGTGTTATTCCCCCGCTGGCGGGATTTATCGGATCAGACCTGACAGCCGGGATACTGGCTACAGGGTTGCTGGAAGAACCCGGAAGCCTGCTCATTGATTTTGGCACCAATTCTGAGATTGCGCTCTGGGACGGAAAAAAATTGTGGATCACTTCGGCCGCAGGCGGCCCGGCCTTTGAGGGAAGCGGCGTAAGCTGCGGCATGCCTGCAGAAAAAGGTGCCATATACCATCTCAGCCTTAAAGACAACAGGCATTCAGTCATCGGAGACACCAGGATAGCCGGAATCTGCGGTTCAGGTCTGGTGGATCTACTCGCCGAGCTTGTTGACCTGGATCTGCTGGATTCCGTCGGTCGGTTCAACAGTTCCACGTCAAACCAGTTCTTTCATCTTAGCGACACCCTCAGCCTGAATAAAAAAGATGTCGATCTGCTCCAACGGGCAAAAGCAGCCATTGCAAGCGGCATCCAGATCCTGCTGCTGCAAGCCCAAATCACCCCAAAAGACCTGAAACAAGTTTTCATCGGTGGTGCCTTTGGGTATCATCTTAATATTGAAAACGCGATGAAGATCGGTTTATTGCCTCTGATTGATCCTGAAATCTACCATTTCTGCGGTAATAGTGCGCTTTCAGGTTGCGAAAAAATTCTTCTTCAAGCCGGCACCCAAAGACAATTGACCCGGATAAAAGAAAAATTCAGCATTGTGAATCTGGCTGAATATCAGGATTTTGAAGCGTTTTTTATCGAAAACCTTTTTATAAAACCCATGGCATAACAGCCATGGGCTGACCTGGGCTGTCACTTGATCATCAAGTTTTTAGGGGATTTGTTAAAATAAAAATGAAAAAAATGATTATAGGCATTACACTCATCTGGGTTTTGGGGGTCTCTCTATCCCTTATCTGGAATTTCAGGAAACAGGAGGAGTATACCTTGCTGCAGGCGGCCAGGCTACATTTCGAACAAATCGTGCTGATGCGGGAATGGAATGCCCGGATGAATGGGGTTTATGCTCCGGTTTCAGAAAATCTTGAGCCCAACGCCTACCTGAAAGATCACCTGCGTGATATAGAAACCACTGACGGATTGCGCCTGACCAAAATAAATCCGGCCATGATGACCCGGCAGCTCTCAACATTGGCCATGGAAAAAAAAGGAATTCAGTTCCACATCACCAGCTTAAACCCGATCCGCCCGCAAAACAACCCCACAGCCTGGGAGGCCGATGCCCTTCGATTGTTTGAAAAAGGTAGAACCTCATTTAAAGAGGTCGTGAACGAAAACGGTGAACGAAAATACCGTTATATGGAGCCGCTGTTTGTCAGCCGTGTCTGTCTTAAATGCCATGCAAAACAAGGGTATCGGGAAGGTGAGGTTCGCGGGGGAATCAGCATCACCTTTCCCATGAAAGAGGATATGAGCAGCTGGCCTTTATGGTTTACGCATGTTCTGGTTCTTATCATTGGTGTTTCCGGACTTACCCTGTTTAACTTCTACCTTGAAAGCCATCGACAAAAGGTGTCCACGACCCAGGAATATCTGGATGAATCGGTAAAAAATCTGGAACTGGCCCAGAGCAAACTTGACGCAATAGAACAACTGCTTGAGATGCATGATAATTTAAAAAATTTCATCACCACGGCACAGTATCTGACAAATCTGAATTTTAATCAGAATATCAGAAGTGAAACACGCCGGATCGTCAAAAGAATGTTTTCAGCAAACTTAGTATGCTTTGCCGGAAAAGATGAAACCGGAGAGATCCGGATTTTGTCAGGGATGGAAAAAAAACAGGGGTTTGATAAATTCCCGCCGAAGGTCCTGGGCCATATCAATGACGTTCTTGAAACTGAAGTTTTAACAACCTGTAGGATAGAGGGCCAGGACCCCTTATCGGCAGTGATCTTTCCATTAAAAACGAATACATTGATCAACGAAGTAATCATCATTGGCCACAAGGACATGGCGGAAATATCCAAAAATATGCTTGAAATTTATCTGGGAATTGCCGGACTGGTCGAAACCATGATTCACAGAAGTTTGTTGAATACACAAATGATTGAGGCCAATAAAAATCTTGAAAAAATAGTGGAAGAGCGAACACAGGAGCTGAATGCCGCCTATGAAAAGATGACAATCCTGGCCAACACAGATCCCTTAACCAAACTATTTAACAGAAGAAATATGCAGGAAAAATTAGACTATGCCGTTACCCGTTACAGCCGCAGGAAAATCCCTTTTACCATTGTGATCTGCGATATTGATCATTTTAAAACAGTAAATGACCAATATGGCCATGATTGCGGGGATTATATCTTGACGGCCATTTCCCAAACAATGCGGACAGCTTTAAGGGAACAGGATATTCTCGCCCGTTGGGGTGGCGAAGAATTTCTGTTTTTATTACCCGATACAGACCTGGCCGGAGGCAGAGTGGCCGCTGAAAAAATCAGGGGGATTATAGAAAAAAAACAATACATATACAAGGATACTGCCGTTACCATCAGCATGACTCTGGGGGTGTGTGAATTTAATGATACCATGGATATTGAAACCTGCATTATTAGAGCTGACGCAGCCCTTTACAAAGGCAAAAAAAGCGGCAGAAACCGTGTCTGTCTTGCGGATTCCGGGCTTGGTCATCAGATGGGCGACCAATGAGCTGATCAGATATAGGGCAATTAACCGTCTGTAATATTAACTATCTGTAATCATAAAATTATTTTGCAATCAATCAAAATATTACTGGATCATCGAGATTTACCCTGTTCCAACTGGGATGCGCAGTTGTAAAGTTACAATTCCCTTGCTATAATGCTTCGATAATATATCTGATATTCAAAATCTGCTTTTAATATTTTAAATTTTAACAAAAACTTAATTGGAAATCTCTTTATGAGAGCCATGGTTCTGAAAAAACTTGGTCTTTTTGCTGAAAACCAGACGCCCCTGGATTTGGTTGATCTGCCTGTTCCTGTTCCGGGCGATGACGAAATTTTGGTTAAGGTCTCTGTCTGCGGGGTCTGCCATACTGAGCTGGATGAAATTGAAGGCAGAACTGCACCACCGGTTCTGCCTGTTATTTTGGGACACCAGGTGGTGGGACAGGTTGAAACGGCCGGTAAAAATGTGACAGGGTTCCAACTTGGTGACCGGGTTGGGATTGCATGGATTTATTCCGCCTGCCGGACATGTGAATTCTGCCTGGCCGGCAATGAGAACCTGTGCAAGGATTTCAAGGCCACAGGCAAGGATGCCGATGGCGGCTATGCCGAATATATGGTTATTCCGGAACACTTTGCCGTCCCTGTTCCGGATGGGCTTAAGGATACGGAGACTGCGCCGCTTTTATGTGCCGGTGCAATCGGGTACCGCGCCTTGAGATTAACAGGGCTTAAAAATGGGCAGAATATCGGGCTGACCGGATTTGGTGCGTCGGGTCATCTGGTCTTAAAGCTGGTCAGGTTTAAATATCCCGATGCCAAGGTGTTTGTTTTTGCCAGAAATTCCGTAGAGAGAGAATTTGCAAAGGAGATTGGGGCTGTCTGGGCCGGGGATACGGCAGATGCGTCACCGGAACTGCTGGACGCTGTAATTGACACCACACCGGCCTGGAAACCGGTTGTTGAGGCGATGAAAAATCTTAAACCCGGCGGACGGCTGGTCATCAATGCCATCCGAAAAGAAGATACGGATAAGGATTACCTTTTAAAACTGGATTATCCGGCCCATCTCTGGATGGAAAAAGAGATCAAGAGTGTTGCCAATATCTGCCGTAAGGATGTCGTCGAATTTTTAACCCTGGCTGAGCGGTTTGGCATCCGGCCGGAGGTTGAGGTATTTTCACTTGAACAGGCTAACCAGGCCCTGGCAGCGCTGAAAAAAGGAACCATCAGGGGCGCAAAGGTCCTGAAAATAGGCTGATATTATAGTGCCCGGCTGAAAACCGTAAATTTTAATCCTGGGAATATTCAATAAAATCTGGAGCGTATCATGTGCCTTGATGAGCAGAAAAATGTTATAGAAAGTGAGCCGGATCAGGCGAAACAAGAAATTTTGACCGAGTTTGACCTGAACTCCCCGGAATGGTTCCTGAACAGGGAGTTGACCTGGCTGGAATTCAACCGTCGGGTTCTCCATGAAGGGCAGGATTCACGCAACCCCCTCCTGGAGAGGGTCTTCTTTCTTTCGGTCGTTGGTTCGAACCTTGATGAATTTTTCATGAAACGTATCGGCGGGCTCAAGCAACTGGTCGGGGCCGGGGTTAAAAAACTGAGTGTTGACGGGCGGACACCCCAAGAGCAGATTGATGACTGCCATATTGTTGTTCAAGATATTTTAAAACAGAACCAAATGCTGGAAGTGGAGTTAAAGAGACTGCTCGCTGAAGCGGGCATTGTACTTGTCCGCTACGACCAATTGACAAAAGAGCAGAAAACATTTGCCGACAATTTTTTTTACGATAATATATATCCGCTCTTAACGCCCCAGGGAACAGATCCGGCACACCCGTTTCCTTTTATTTCCAATCTGTCCTTGAACCTTCTGGTCAAAGTAAGCTATCCCGATACGGAACACGCGCACCTCAACCGAATCAAGGTCCCGGTTGACTCCGAAGTTTCTTCGCGTTTCATACAGATTGGCAAAGAAGATTTATATGTACCCATAGAGGATGTTATCGCCAACAACCTTGACCTGCTTTTCCCGGGTATGGTTATTGAGTCGTGCGATTTTTTCCGGGTGACCAGAAATGCCATTACTGAACGCGACCAGGAGCAGGCCAACGATCTTCTATCTATGATCGAATCCGCGTTGCGCGACAGAAAATTTGCTGAGATTGTCCGGCTTGAGGTGAATTCAAATATGAGCCTGTCTCTGCGCGGCATGCTGGCTGCAGAGCTCAACATCAATGAAGAAAAGGATGTTTTCGAAGTTGAGGGCCTCATATCCAAGAGGCACCTGATGCAGATTGCCCAACTTGATCGGCATGATTTGCACTTTCCACCGCATCAACCCGTTGACCATCCGGAACTGCTGGGCGAGGATCCGAATATTTTCCATATCATAAGAGAAAAAGGGTCCATTCTCTTGCAGCATCCGTACGAATCGTTTGACACTTCCGTAGAACGGTTTATAAAAGAGGCCAGTGAGGACCCCAAAGTGCTGGCCATTAAGATGACGCTTTACCGGACGGCCGAGCAATCCAGAGTCATACAATATCTGATTGATGCCGCCCAGAACGGTAAGCAGGTTGCTGTGGTTGTGGAGCTGAAGGCGCGTTTTGATGAGTCGGCCAACATCCGCTGGGCCAGATTTCTGGAAGAGGTGGGGATCCATGTGACCTATGGGGTTGTGGGCTTGAAGACCCACTCAAAAGTCATCTTTGTGGTACGCAAGGATTTTGACGGCTTGCATCGCTACGCCCATATAGGCACCGGTAACTATCATGCGGGTACTGCCCGGGGATACAGTGACCTTGGTCTCTTTACCTGTGATTCCGTCATCGGTTCCGATCTCACGGATCTGTTTAATTATTTGACGACCGGATATACGGTTGCCCGTAAGTATAAAAAGCTTTTACCCTGCCCCAATCTTTTGAAAAAAAAGCTGCTGGAGAAAATCTGCCGGGAAGGCAAGCTGCAGGCTGAAGGGGGGCAAGGACTAATCCAATTAAAAACAAACGCCCTTGAAGATAAAGATATTACAAGGGCTTTGTACAAAGTCTCTCAGGCCGGTGTGCATGTTGATCTTATTGTCCGGGATTCCTGCCGGCTGCGGCCGGGCATTCCAGGGCTTTCTGAAAATATTCGCGTGATTTCCATCGTTGGCCGCTTTCTCGAACATTCAAGAATTTTTTACTTTCGCAATGGCGGTAAGGAAGAATACTTTATCGCTTCGGCCGATCTGATGAAGCGAAACCTTGAAAGTCGGGTCGAGGTCTGTACCCCTGTCGAATTGCTACGCCTGCAGACCTTATTGCGGGAGATGCTTGATATTCAGCTGAACGACAGGCACTGTTGCTGGGAAATGCAAAGTGACGGCAGCTATGTCAAACTGCAAGTGGAACCGGGTGAAGATGAACACAGCTCTTTTGAGTACCTGATTAAAAATGCCGAAAAGAGGTTGAAAACGACACTCCGGATGGTGGTAAAAAAAGGGAAGAACGCGTTAAAGAAAAAATAAACTTGCAGGGCACTGCCCCATATACAACATCAGGAGTGGTTATGAGTAGTGACGTTAAAGAACTTATCAATAAATATATGCCTGATTCCCAAATGTCCCGTTTTGGGAAGATTTTCACAGATACGACTGAATTTGTCAACTACCCCTCGGCTGAAGACCGAGGGGCTTGAAAAGGCCCCAAAGTTGACCAGTCTAAGTGCTTCGAGTACTACGTTAGATCGGAAACAGGTACCCTGGGGTGCTCGCCAGCTCCAGGTTCTACGGCAAGTGGTTAAACAGGTTTAAGGGGTTAAGCCGGTGCTGCTTGCGCCAAACCCGGTCATAACATTGACGAGGCAAACATTACCTTGGAAACAAGAGGATTTTTAAATTGAACGTATTTGTTCTGGATACAAACAAAAAACCGCAGAATCCGGTACATCCGGCAAAGGCAAGATTACTTTTAACAGAAGGGAAAGCCGCGGTTTTCAGACAGTTCCCTTTCACGATCATTTTGAAAGAGACCGTTTTGGACGTGGCATCAAACCCATTGCGGATCAAGATTGATCCGGGCAGTAGAGAGACCGGAATTGCCGTGATTAACGACGATACCGGAGAGATTGTTTTTGCCATGGGACTGAGACATCGAGGCCAACAGATCAAAAATAATCTGGAATCAAGACGAGCCATCAGAAGATCCCGGAGAAACCGGAAAACACGATACCGAAAACCGCGCTTTGATAACCGGACCAGGGCGGAAGGATGGCTGCCGCCTTCATTAAAAAGCCGGGTTCACAATATCGAAACCTGGGTCAACCGGTTGTGCCGGTTTTGCAATATTCAGGCAATTTCAATGGAGTTGGTTCGGTTTGACATGCAGAAAATACAGAATCCTGAAATATCCGGTGTCGCGTATCAGCAGGGGGAACTCATGGGTTATGAGGTACGGGAATACCTTCTGGAAAAATGGGACAGAACGTGTGCCTATTGCGGAAAAACAGATATCCCATTGGAGATTGAACATATCGTGCCGAAATCAAAAGGCGGTTCCAACAGAGTCAGCAATCTGACACTGGCCTGTACGGCGTGCAACAGGAAGAAGGGGAATAAGTCGCTCGAACAGTTCCTTTCAAAGAAACCGCGACTCTTGAAACGAATTCAAAAGCAATCCAAAGTGCCGCTCAAGGATGCGGGCGCCGTCAACACGACCCGATGGGACTTGTTCCGTACCTTGAAAAAAACCGGACTGCCGGTTGAAACAGGCTCCGGCGGTCTGACAAAATTCAACCGGACGACCAGGGGACTTCACAAAACGCATTGGCTCGATGCCGCCTGTGTTGGGAAAAGCACACCTGAAAAGATTTTTCAGATCGACAAAACCGTGTTGATTGTAAAGGCAGACGGTCATGGTTCAAGGCAGATGTGCAGGGTAAACAAGTTCGGATTCCCCCGAACAACAGCAAAGTCAACTGAGAAAAAAGTCAAAGGCTTTCAGACGGGCGATATCGTCAAGGCGGTTGTCACTTCCGGCAAAAAGGTTGGAACGTACATCGGACGTGTCGCTGTCAGAAAAAGCGGTTCGTTTAACATTAAAACAGTGGACAAAACAGTACAGGGCATTAGCTGGAAATATTGCAGGCTGCTTCATGCATCTGACGGCTATTCCTATAATACGACGTGCTAAGGTCCGGTGCATGGCTACTAAATTATTATAAGGAGGGCGCCAATTCCTCCCCTGAGCTAAAGACTCAGGGGTTTCCTTGCCGCATTTTATGAAAATAGATATTATCGGCGCCGAATCATTAGGCGTACGAGGGCTGTGTTGTTTTGTTACCGTTGGCGAACAAAAAATTCTTATTGATCCCGGAATCGCCTTGGGATTTCTTCGTCATCACCAGGCGCCGCATCCGGCTCAAGTTGCGGTGGGCGAGGTCATTCGTAAAAAAATCATACAGGCTTGGGGACTTGCCACAGATATTGTTTTCAGTCATTTCCATGGGGATCATGTTCCCCTGGTGGATGCAAATCCCTATCAGTTAGATGCGGCCCTGGTGTCAAATTTAAATTCCGGGGTTCGGATCTGGACAAAACCGGCTGATTTTTTAACGGCCAAGGAACGAAAAAGATCTGCAGCGCTCAAAGAGCGGCTGGATGCCCGATGGCAGGATTGGAGCACGGAGGCCGGTCGATTGCGGTTTTCTGAGCCCGTACCCCATGGAGAGAAAACAGCGCGCAACGAAAATGTTATCATGACCCGGATTGCGGATGACAGTGTGTTTGTACACACTTCAGACATTCAGCTTCTGGATGATGACACCGTTGACCGTGTACTCGAATGGCAGCCGGATGTACTGCTGGTCGGCGGTCCGCCGCTGTACCTTGAGCAATTGAGTTCAACGTTGCGTAACCGGGCCTGGCAAAACGCGGTACGCCTCGCCGGTTCGGTGGATCTATTGATACTTGACCATCATTTGATGCGAAGCCTTGAAGGTCTGCAGTGGCTGGACCGTCTATCATTCGAATCCGGCCGCCGGGTTTTCTGTGCAGCGGATTTCATGGAAACGCCGCGTCGACTTCTGGAGGCTCAAAGAGAGATGCTCTATGAAAAAATGCCGGTCCCTTTGGGATGGCACCAGGATTATGCAGAGGGGAAGGCTGACACAAGAGAATTTCAAACCTTCCTGTCCCAGGGTGAAAAATTTTGAATAAAACAATCAACTGTTCTGAGTGCAGTTCTGCCTGTAACCGTGAAGATCTCTTCACCATCGACGACCGCCTGGTGTGCCGGACATGTCTTTTTGGGGATGGTCAACCTGTCACGATCTACCCGATTGGAATTGTCAGCAACGATTTTGAAAGGGATGAAACACCGTTTGGCAGAAAAGGATCCGGCACGGTTTCTAAAATTGAGCTGTTACCTTCCCAAAAACGGTTTATGTCCGGCCTTGAACAGGAACCCGAGATCACAATCGTCTACTACCTGCATAAATCCCGCTCGGTTAAGACATCCTTTAAGCGAGGGCTTGACGGCAAAGAGGTCGGGGTCTTTGCCTCCCGGACCCCGGACAGGCTCTCACGGATCGGAATCCAGGATGTCACGCTCCAGGATATCAAGGGCACGACATTGTTTGTTACAGGGCTGGATGCCGTTAACGGGACCCCGGTGCTGGATATAAAATTAAAAATTTGATCAGGTGATTCCGGTTCACGGAGGCCGGCCGGTGGCCAACCATGATTTCTGATAAAATAAAAGAAAAATACGACCATGCCCCCCACACCCCCGGGGTTTATCTCATGCGGGACAAAAAGGGAAATATCATTTATGTGGGTAAGGCCAAGGATTTAAAAAAGCGGCTGGCCGCATACTTTGTAAAAAAG
Organism: Desulfobacter latus; assembly: GCF_013389365.1. Classification (GTDB taxonomy): domain Bacteria; phylum Desulfobacterota; class Desulfobacteria; order Desulfobacterales; family Desulfobacteraceae; genus Desulfobacter; species Desulfobacter latus. The sequence continues at coordinate 2,886 of NZ_JACADJ010000071.1, read as the reverse complement.
GATCAACCCGAGCCCAAGACCGCAGCGCTTCTGGCTTTAGTAGATGATTTTCATCTGGTGGTCACCCAGTCCGATCAGGAGGCTTTTATCCTTGAATCCAACCTGATCAAAGAAAATTCCCCCAAATATAATGTCCTCCTTAAAGATGGTAAAAATTATCCGTTGCTGCGCATTGACATGCATGAACCCTATCCCTCCATCCAGCGGGTGCGTCGCATTGAAAAGGATAAGGCCTTGTATTTCGGACCGTATTCCTCATCCAAGAGTGTGAACCAGACCTTAAAGCAGGTCCAGCGCATTTTTAAACTTCGAAAATGCCGGGATGCCCAGTTTAAAAACAGAACCCGGCCTTGCTTGAATTATCAGATCAAGGCGTGTCTGGGACTGTGTTGCAATGAGGTGGACCCCAAAGAGTACCGGGCCAGGGTTAAGGCTGCGGTATTGTTTCTCCGGGGGCGGACCCGGGAAGTGATAAAAAAACTGCGCCTTGAAATGGCAGCGTTTGCCGGGGAACAGGCCTTTGAAAAGGCGGCCCAGGTCCGGGATACCATTTTTGCCGTGGAGCGGATCATGGAGCGCCAGGTGGTGGTGTGTGTGGACGGACAGGACCGGGATGTACTCGGGCTTGCCTGGGACCGGGATCGGGCTGTGGTGACCGTGATGCAGGTCCGGTCCGGGCATCTGATAAACACGGCGTATTACCCGTTGGATCTGGGATTCAAGGAACCGGACGAGGTGCTGGCCGCCTTTGTGACCCAGTATTATGAAAAAGCTGCCCAGATCCCGGGTTCCGTCCTGTTCAGCCATCCGTCCGATGACATGACCCGGGCCGAAGCCCGGCTTAATGAGGTAGCTGATCACCGGGTACATTTCCATTATCCGCTCCGGGGGGAAAAGAAACGGCTTGCCGACATGGCCCGGGTGAATGCAACAGGCGAGCTTGAAAAAATTCTGGCCAGGGAGGAGGAGGCCCGGGCAGGGATAACCATGCTTCAGAACCTTCTGGGTATGGACCGGCCGCCCGAACGTATGGAATGCTTTGATAACTCCAATCTCCAGGGAAAAGATCCTGTGGCGGCTATGGCGGTGTTCACCGGTGGCAGGCCGGATAAACATGCCTATCGAAAATTTATCATAAAGGGCATTGAGCAACAGGATGACTATGCTTACATGACCCATGTACTCTCCCGCCGGTTCCGGCATGACCGGGAAGATATGCCCCTGCCGGACCTGCTGGTGGTGGACGGCGGCAAAGGACAGTTGTCCATGGCCGTGAGCGTGGTCCGGGAACTGGGGCTGGCGGGGCGGTTTACCCTGGCAGGTCTGGCCAAAAAGGATGCGGACAAGGGCGAGAAGGCAGACAAGGTTTACCTGCCGGGACGGTCCAACCCGTTGAACACGGCCCAGTCGGCCAAGGCGCTTTTCCTTTTAGAGCAGATCCGGGATGAGGCCCACAGGTCTGCCGTTACATTCCAGCGCTCCCGCAGGGAGAAGCGGGGAAAACTCTCCGTCCTTGACGGTATCCCCGGCATTGGGCCGAAAAAAAAGAAGCTGCTGCTTACCACTTTCAAAGGCATTGATAATATCCGCAGCCAATCGCCGGAAGAACTTGCCGCGCTTCCCGGTATTACGTTGGACATGGCAAAGAATTTGCTTCAGGTGTTGTCTGATTTATAACGTAGAATCTTTCCGTTTAAGCAGAAAGCGTCCATTCCCTCACAATATTTCTGTTACATTAAACCTATACGGTGAATACAACGCATTGAAACCATTTATAAAAATCGAAACACCTATAAAATGAGTATTACCAACCGATGGCCCAAACTTGGCCGGAGAACGAGGGGCACCCCTCGTTCTCCTCTGCTGTAGGCTTCGACAACCAATGAAAACACTTTGCAGCCATAGCAAGCTCCCAGAAAAACCCGAAACCAGTCCAACCGTAGGCGACATCTTCAGGGAATACGGCCCTGCCTTCAGAGCCTCAAACAGACTGCATCCCCGTCAGCACAAGGTGATGTACGATATCTTCAATCCATATGTAAAGATAAAATCCAAATTGAGAATTGCTGCCCCAACTACAATTGAAATTGACAACTATAATGGATGCCATTATAATATGACCCATGATACGGTCTTTTAAGAATGAAGGAACAGAGGATATTTTTGACGGAATTAGTTCCAAAGCTGCAAGGAAAATATGCCCACAATCCCTTTGGCCGGTTGCAGTTCGAAAGTTGGATCAAATAAATCGAGTACAAGATGTAACCGAACTTCAAGTTCCGCCAGGAAACCGTCTTGAACAATTAAAAGGCGATCGTGAAAATCAATTTAGCATCCGAATAAACCAGCAATATCGTGTTTGTTTTATTCGGGAGGAAGGGCATGCTTATGAAGTCGAAATTACAGACTACCATTAATAAAACATCAAGGAGACTTCCAACAAATCGTCCGCCAACACATCCCGGAGAAATGCTTTTGGAAGAATTTGTAAAACCCCTCAATATTACCCAGACTGAACTTGCACAAAAACTTGGGGTTTCCTATCCACGTTTGAATGAAATTATTAAGGGGCGTAGATCGGTGACTCCTGATACAGCACTTAGGTTGTCTCGAGTATTAGGGATGTCAGCGGATTTCTGGCTTGGACTACAGCAAGACTGGGATCTATGGCATGCGATGAATAGTCCCAAAGCTATTGAAATCCAAATGCTACAACCTCTTTCAAGGTAAATAGAAAAATTGGCATAACAAAACGCTGGTCGTGCCCAGTTAAATCCGAATCGTTGGAATTCCACTGAATGGGAGGATGAAACTCGATAATGTTACCCAGTGGGTGCAAGTCCCACATGAGCAAAGCTTAGCCCGCAGCTCATTAGTGAAATCCAC
>NZ_JACADJ010000070.1 GCF_013389365.1 Desulfobacter latus | reverse complement strand
ATGCTCGTAGTGCATCCGACAGGTTAGAACTGAGCTATACGCTTCGAGAGATAGGTGGTTCGCCGCTGACAGTCAATCAACCTGTTTAAGACCAATCTCTATATTTCTCTATGGAGTTGGTAACTATCACAGTTAGCACCAAGTACCGGGATTAAATACCGCCCGGTGTAGCTGCCGGAATCTTTGGCCACATCCTCCGGCGGACCGGCCGCCACAATCCGCCCCCCACCGTTGCCGCCCTCGGGACCAATATCCATAATCCAATCTGCGGTCTTAATCACATCCAGATTATGCTCAATGATCACCACCGTGTTGCCGGCATGGGTGAGGCGCTGGAGCACCTGCAGCAGCATGCGGATGTCCTGGAAGTGCAGCCCGGTGGTGGGCTCGTCCAGAATATAAAGGGTATCCCCGGTGTCCTTTCTGGCCAGCTCCCGGGCCAGTTTGATCCGCTGGGCTTCGCCGCCGGACAGGGTGGTGGCGGCCTGGCCCAGTTTGATATAAGAGAGCCCGACATCCACCAGCGTATCCAGAATCCGGATGATTTTGGGATGGGCGTCAAACAGCTCCCGGGCCTGTATTACGGACAGATCCAGCACATCGGCAATGGCGTGATCCTTATACTTAATCTCCAGGGTAGACTTGTTAAACCGTTTGCCGTGGCACACGTCACAGGGCACAAACACGTCGGCCAGAAAATGCATCTCCACCTTAATGTATCCGTCCCCATGGCAGGCCTCGCACCGGCCGCCCTTGACATTAAAAGAATAGCGTCCTTTTTTATATCCCCTGGCCTGGGATTCGGGCAGCATGGCAAACAGGTCCCGGATGGGGTCAAATAACTTGGTGTATGTGGCGGGATTGCTGCGCGGGGTCCGGCCGATGGGGTTCTGGTCGATGTTGATGACCTTATCGATATGGGACAGCCCGGTGATCTTTTTATGTTTTCCCATGGGTATCTGGGAACCGTGCAGTTTTACCGCCAGGGCCGGATAGAGAATCTGGTTGATCAGGGTGGATTTGCCGGCCCCGGACACGCCGGTGACGGCCGTTAAAAGTCCCACAGGAATTTTGGCGGTGATGTCGGCCAGGTTGTTTTCACATGCCCCGTGGATGGTGAGCCATTTGTTTCCCATGCTTTCAGGCGTTCTCCGTTTTTCAGGCACGGCAATGGTCTCACGGCCGCTTAAAAATTTACCCGTAAGGGAAACCGGGTTTTCCCGAATCTGTTCAGGTGTGCCCTGGGCCACAATTTCACCCCCCAGGTGGCCGGCACCCGGGCCGATGTCCACAATCCAGTCCGAGGCCTCCATGGTCTCCTGGTCATGCTCCACAATGAGCAGGGTGTTGCCGATATCCCGCAGGTGTTTCAGTGTGGACAGCAATTTAATGTTGTCTCTCTGGTGAAGGCCGATGGAAGGCTCGTCCAGAATATAAAGCACCCCGGTCAGTTCAGACCCCACCTGGGAGGCCAGGCGGATGCGCTGGGATTCCCCGCCAGACAGGGTGGGACCGGACCGGTCCAGGGAGAGATAATCCAGGCCGACGTTCACCAGAAACCCCAGTCGATCCCGGATCTCCTTGAGCAGTTCAGCGGCAATGAGCTTCTTGCTGCCGGTCAGTTCAAGGGAAGCGATAAAAGAATAGGCCGCTTTCACGGTCATCTCAGTGACATCGATAATGGATTTGTCATTGATCTTGACATGCAGAACTTCATCCCGCAGCCGCCGCCCGTTACATGTGGGGCAGCCGGCAGCGGTCATAAAATCAGTATAATACTTTTTCTGATGTTCGGACTGGGTATTCATGTACCGGCGCATCAGGGTGTGGACCAAGCCTTCGTGGGTGCGGGAAAAACTGCCCTGGATCTTTGACGAATTCCAGTTCACGGTCATCTGTTTGCTGTCGGAACCGTAAAGCAGCAGATCCCGCTGTTTTTGGGGCAGTTTTTTCCAGGGAATATCGAAATCAATACCCCACTGCTCCTCCATGGCCCGAAGCTGACCTTTGCCCCAGGAATTTTCATTGTTAAACCGCGGCTTCTTAATGAAATAATTTTTCCAGGGGACCACCGCACCCTCACGGATGGAGAGATTGGGATCGGGCACCACTTTATCCGGATCAATGGCCAAAAGGGTGCCGATGCCGTTGCAGTCCGGACACATGCCCAAAGGAGAATTAAAGGAAAAAATCTGGGGCGTAAGTTCGGGGTAGGCAGTACCGCAACAGGAGCGGGCCTCGCTCATTTTCAAGTCTTCCCGGCCCTCCATGTGGACAATAAGTTGCCCTGCACCCAGTTTCAGGGCCGATTCCACGGAATCGGTGAGCCGTTTTTCAAACGCGCCCTGGGACTTCACCACCAGCCGGTCAACGACCACGTCAATGTGGTGTTTTTTGTTCCGGGCCAGGGTCTGGACATTTTCAAGATCCTGGACTACCCCGTCCACCCGGACCCTGGCATAGCCCTCGCGCTTGAGATCGTCAAGGCGCTCCCGGTGCTCACCCTTGCGGTTTTCCACAATGGGCGCCAGAATCAGGATTTTAGAACCCTCAGGCAGATCCATAATCTGGGAGACCATGGCCTGGGCATGGCCCCGGCCCACCTTTTTCCCGCATTTACAGCAATACTGGGTCCCCACCCGGGCAAAGAGCACCCGCAGGTAGTCGTAAATTTCGGTGATGGTTCCCACGGTGGAGCGTGGATTTTTCGACGCCGCCTTCTGTTCAATGGCAATGGTGGGCGAAAGCCCCCGGATGGTTTCGTAGCGCGGTTTTTCCATCTGCCCGATAAACTGCCGGGCATAGGAGGACAACGACTCCACATACCGGCGCTGGCCTTCGGCAAAAATCGTATCAAAGGCCAGGCTGGACTTGCCCGATCCGGACACACCGGTCACCACCACCAGCTTTTTCTTGGGAATTTCTACATCAATATTTTTAAGGTTGTGTTCCTTGGCACCCCGGACAATGATCCGGTCTAGTTCTTTAGACCGGGAATCTTCTGCCAGGGGGTGCAGGGTGGGCGGGCTATCCGCAGTATGATTATCGGCTGTATGGGTTACAGCGGCACCAGTATTTTTCTTCATAGGTCACCAGTTTTATTTTTGGTTTCCCTGAAAACAATAATCACCCGCAATAAAAAGTAAAGTCCGGAGTCTCTACGGCAGATTTAATTTTGACCATGGGCCTGATTTTCAGGCTTTTGTTGCTGACCCACGATGTTGTGATTGAACAATTATTTTTTTTTCATTTGAATATACCAGTCTTGTTTGCCATACAGTTCGTCTGAACATTTTTCACACAGACCATGACTGAATGATGCTTCCGAGTGTTCTTCAATATATGCCTCTAATGTGTTCCAGTAGCCTTTATCATCTCGAATTTTTTTACAACGCGCGCAAATAGGAAGCAAACCACTTAGTTTCCTGACATCTGCCAGCGCTTTTTTCAGGTCGTCTTCCCGGGCTGAAACAGCGCCTGCCATAAAGAGAAAATTTTGTTCCAGATGCCTGAATTCGGATAACCTGCTAATTTCTGCGGATAGATCATAATCACCGCCGGCAACGCGGTCCGTATAATCGGAAAACGCCTTTAATGGAATTTTGATACGGTGATAAATGAAAATAATCACGCCAATAGATATCAGGCAGGCCAGAATCATGGAGATCATGAATATCTTCCGGGCATAGGTGACAGGCGCCATCGCCAGTTCGGCATCCCGGAACGTTACAGTCAGCAGGTCTGCAACCTTCACCTCAGTCATGCTGATGATGGATCGGTTGCCCTGATCGTCAAGCCCCAGCCCGGACGTAAAGGTCCCGTCAAGCCCCTGTCGAACAAAATTAAGATTGGATAGGTTGACACGGTGTTCTGCTTTTCCCGGCTCAGAACAGGCGGCCACATTGGCGTGCCGGTCCAGAACCACGGCCTCGATGCCTACCTCGGCTGTCAGGGTACCCACATGCCGAGAAAGTTCAGTAAGATCCAGATAGCCGACAATCACATACTTGTTGAACAGGCGGCTCACCGTGATGCTTGGAACGGATTCCCTTATATGGATATGGGTACCGGACCAGCAAGGGCCATCCTGTTCCAGCGCATTGATATATCCGGGATGCCTTGATAGATCGTATCCAACGGAACAATAAGGGCCACGGGAACAATAGCGGACTATGCCCTGGCGATCCAGGATCTGTATACTTGAGAATGCCGGAAAAGCGTCAACAACCCTTGCAAGCACGGCATCCATATCCCTGTCGGCTGCCGATTCTTCCTGAACCATATGACCAATGACCTGAATGATCTTGTCAGCTCTAGACAGCACTTCATTGATTTGTGCAGCCAAAGACCTGGCCACAAACAAGTTGTTGAGTTTTACGTCCTCTTTTATGTTGGACTCGATAGCCCTTAGCGAAAAAAAACCGATGCATAAACCCGGGAAAAGAACCAGGAAGATTAAGGCATAGAAAAAAAAACCTTTGATACTGCGACCGAAAAATGAAAGCATAGTTTGCCCTAAAATATTAGCCGTTTAGTCTTGCGGCTTGAACTCGCCCCGCTCTACCTTAAAAATTAGAAAGGGCCTCTTTGCATCACCATATTTATCCATAGGAAAATCCCCGTTTAGAGCGTAAATGATACCCGTTTCCAGGATGGCTTGCTTGATGGATGGTCCGGTAAGCAAAGATGTCTTTTTAAGTCCGGTCTTCAAAGCAATGGCCGCATCATAGCCACGGGCCGCGGCCATGTCAGCCGGCTCATTGAACCGCGCATTAAACCGTTTCTTAAATGCCAGAAGTCTTGGTGCGTCAGCATTGATGTCCAGGGTACCGGCAAACAACGTCCCTTCAGCAGGCTTCCCGCCATTTTCAATAAATTCCTTACGCATTGCCCAGGGAGAAGAGAATAACTGTTTGTTACTGCGCTGCTTATACAGTTCCTGATCAGAAGATAAAAGATTTTTCCAGGGTATATATTGACAATCTCAATCAAGCAGGGCGCCTGTTTTGATATACGCTATAGAGCGAGAAGAACAACCGCCGTCGTCGCCATGACCAGGGACAGGCCAACGCCGACCTTGACGAAATCCTTTGTTTTGTATCCACCGGGACCCATGATCATCAAATTACATTGATGCGCGAACGGGAGAATAAAAGCACAACTGGCGCCATAGGCCACCGCGAGAAATGTTTTACCGACATCGATACCGCTGGATTCTGCTGCAGCATACGCCACCGGCGCCAGGATAACTGCGGCGGCAGCATTGTTCGATGTTGTGCTGAACAGCGCGGAAACGACAAACAGCACCCCCAAAACATAGAACGACCCCAAATTCATTTCCGCCGAGAACAACGTCGCGGCCATGTTACCTGCCACGCCGGTCTGGAACAGTGCGTCACCAAGAGGAATTGTACCGATAATCAGAAGCAGGATTCGAAAATCAATTGCTTTTTTAGCGCCTCGCAGCGAGACACAACCGGTCGCCACCATGAGAAGCGCACTGGCCAGGGCACTGACCGCAAGCGGGACCAATCCGAGAACCGGCGGTAAAAGGGCCACGGCCAGAAGCAGCAGCGCGAGGGGTGCGCGCCGGACATCCTCTTCAGATTGTTGCCGATCCAGAAGCACCAGATCATCACTTTCCTCAAGCTTTCGGAAGTATCGGACCGGGCCGTATACGAGCAGGGCATCGCCAAGTTTCAACGGGGCCGCGCCAACGTTTTTTTCGATAATTTTACCTTTTCTTAAAATGGCAAGCACGGATAGTCCGAACACGCTTCGAAAACTGATGTCGATCAGGGTTCTGTCAAGGAAGGCCGAGTGAGGTGAGATTAAAACCTCAGCCATATTGATCCCCCGTCCTCTCAGACCCTCCAACTCGACCTCAGTTGCAATTTTAATGGGCAATGCGTGTACTTTGGCAAGTTTTTGAACATCTTGGTACCTTCCTTCGATAAAAAGAACATCGTCGGCATTCATCTTAATATCCGGCTGGATGTCTATGAATTGTTTTCTAAACCCCTTTTTGCGGACGATTTGGATAACCTCGATCTGGAATCGCTTTCCAAGGCTCGCCTTTTCAATCGTGCTATCGGCCAACTCAGACCCCGATGGAATGGTCAATTTGAAAAGTTTTTTTTCGGGATTGTACCGTTTTTTCAACCGATCTTGGAAGCTGCCGGCCTTGGGGGTGCTGTCCAGACCACTCTTTCCGAGTAACCGGGTCCCGACCAGAGCCATGTAGACGATGCCGATAACCGAGATGGGAATGCCTAAAACAGCGAACTCAAACATTCCAAGGGATCTCTCTCCGCTGCTAAGGCGTTCAAGCTCACTTCCAAGGATGAGGTTGGGAGTTGTCGAGATCAAGGTAAGCGTGCCGCCGAGAATCGCCGAATACCCCAGGGGCATCATTAATCGAGAAGGGGAAATGTTTGCCCGGCGCGAGAGTACCAAAACAGCCGGCAGAAAAACCGCAACGGTGGCCGCGTTTGACATGATTGCGGAGAGAACGCAGGTCGTGACCATGATCAGCAAAACCAGACGCCACTCTTTTTTGCCACCGAACCGCTCAAGCATTCTCCCCATCAGGGTAGCCACACCGCTCTCCTGAAGCCCGGCCGAAAGCACGAATATGGCCCCGAGGGCAATCACCGCGCTGTTACCGAACCCGCGGAGGGCTGCCTCAGCAGGATTGACGGTCCCGGTGACCGCAAGCACAACCGGGATCGAAAGGGCAGTAGCCTCAAGAGGAATAAGCTTACTGATAAAAAGAACCATGGCCGTCAGCAGCGTAGCTACGGCGATCCAGGCGTGGATATCCAAATTTTATGACCCTCCATGTTATATTTATTCTTTCCCAAATGTATCAGGCCATAGGTCTTTGTTTTTCCGGGTGTGTACAGAGGATTTATCATTATCCCCCCGTAACTTCATCTCTGCGGATAGAAGCTGGTGGCGTTTGCTGAGTGCCCAGCCGTAATTCATCCAGCCCAGGGTCTCCAGCCTGGCCGGGTATCACTTCTTCTGGTCAAAATGAAACAAAAAGTACTTTCCCAGATCGTCAAAATGATTGGTGTCCACGAATTCGCAGCCCAAACAGTTTTCGGAAAATACTTTTCGGATCTTTATCGGTCTGAGAACCTCGGAGCGGCTTCGGTTGTCCAGGGTAAACTTGACCTCAGCCACGGTGTCCTCTTCGATCCGGGCCTTGTCCGTGGTTTTAAACCGGATACCGTTGAGGGACATGTCCGTAATCACACCGCGGTATGCCTTCTGGTTCTGGATAAGTAGCCCTTTAAAAAAAACTTCCTTGCGGACGCCCCGCCGTCTTTCTAAGAACACGCTGAAAGTATGCCCGCACTTGCATTTGTATTTCAACCGAACCCGGGTTTTGTGACCAACGAATTTAGACACATCCTTGGTGTGAAGCTCTCCGCATGATTCACAGGCAAAGGTAGCCGTCATATTCGAGTTTACAAAAACCTTTGGTATTGTCATCCGTTACTATTTCACCCAATTATATATAATTCTTCGTTCAGGCCCAATAGGACTTGAACGAAATAAAACTATACGATAATATAATATGTTTTTCAAGAATCAAAAGGTTGCGCGGCGTATTTGTGTTGACGCCATATCTGCTGGATATTTTCCTCAATAGAGTCTTAATAAGTTGTTTTTTATCAAACTGAGACATTTGACTTATTATGACATAATTTGTTTACATACATGATGTACCGGAAAGCGGTAAGGCCAAGTTGCCCATTATGGCCCAGATTGATAAGGTAGGAGTCATGGGCAAGAATCTGACCGGGCCCGAAACCCAAAGCGCTGCAGGCCTATAATCAGCTTGAACATTTTTTCCAAGGCGGTCCTTGGAAAACAACTGGATTATGGTGTTTAAAAATCTATTCATAAACGAAATGTAATCGGGGTGCTGGACGACGTCAGCACCCCGATTCACGGCGGCGGAGCCGGCGTGAGCGATGCCAAATAAGCGGTTTATCCGTCTTCATTTGGATTGTTGATTTGGGTGCATCAAATTTTGTGGTCCTTTCACTGTTTATAACGGTAAAAATCATTGACAACAAAGAACGGGGACGGCTCATGGCGATATAGTGGATGGAGCCTTCTTTTTTTAAACGATCTGGCGGTGCAACATCTACCAATATAACAACGTCATTCTCAAGACCTTTGAATTGATGAATTTGTGCAAAACTTATTTTCAGGGGTGGGAAACTGCGCATGGCAAATTCATCCAGTACACATATTTGTTCTCTCAATTCAGGAGGTAACAGGCTTGCAGCAGATTCCGGAAAAGGAAGGGGAGATAAAATTGTAATGCTGCCGCTGGGGATATGACCAGACGCCAGAATATGAGATAGTTCTCCGGCAAGAGCTTTTGCTGCATCTTTTCGAGAACAGACCTCATTGTGCCTTACGTCCGGTCCATGGCCGGCGCCCTTAATTCCCATGTCCGCACCGAGTCTTTTTTTTACTTCGCAAATTATATTCAAGGTATTACGGCAATTCGTATTTAACGGAACCAATGCCGGGTCAAGGGTTTCAAGAAATTTTAAAACGCCTTTGTCTGGTTTGTTTACCGAATTGCCTTGATTGTTCAAATCGTGAAAAATACACCACTGACCGTCTTTCAAGCCGCCCTTAAGAAAACAATCCAATTTTTTTAGGTCCGATTGGTGGAAAATGTCTTGGCCCTCGTCCACAATCATGGCATCAAACTGATTGAGCCCAGATCGCCCGGCTTCAAGTTCAAGTGACGAAACAGTTGTCAATGTCAACCCTGGGATGGTAAATCTGGTTTCAAGATATCGTTTCAACCACTTGGAACCACAAGGCATTGCTACCTTTTTCCCAGTATAGGTCCACCGCCGTGCCAGTTCCAAAGCAAGAAAAGTTTTTCCAGTACCTGCCCCACCAGAGCAAAGAACTTTTTTATTTGCTTCAATGACATCAACAAATATCATCTGGTCTTGTGTTAATCTGGTTACCTTTTCACCGACATTGCCGACTTGACTGAACAAGGTTTCCACAGTTTCAAATTCCGGTCTAAGATATTCAGTCAATTCATTTAAAAAATCATTATCCGGACCTCGGGCTGAAGTCTGCCGCTTCCGCCAGTGTGAAAATAAATTGTTCAACCAATTTTCGAGATTGTTGAACGACCGGGAGTCCAGCAAGGTAAAATTATCCCATTCCGCACCATTTTGGTGCCATTCACAATCGGGGAAAAGGATGCCGTATCCGATGGGCAAACGGGATAACCGACTGGTTTCGAATTGAGTTTTTAATTTTGTCATCAGCCCGTGGAGGGCAGACTGGGCCTGTTTGAAAGGCCCTTCAACCGAACGAGTTTCAACCCCGTACCGGTCTGTGTACGTCCAGACACCTTTCCGGCAGCTGATCTTGCCGCCTTTAACCTCAAGAACAAGGAGCCCCGGCCTACCGCATATCAAAAAGTCAATTTCTCCAAACCGTTTACGCCTGTGGTCTGTCAGGTTCAAGGAGTGATAGGCGGTCATCGGTCCATCTTCCGGATCGTTAATGATGTTCTTCAGGCGGTCGAATACCCTTTTTTCCGCCATGCTGCCGGTTCCATGAGGAGATGCCGGGATCATTCTCATTTGGTGTTGTCCAGAATCTTTCTGACCTCATCATTGATTCGGCCGGTGATGGTCTTTTGGGATAATTCTTTATAAAGATGCTTTAAAAATAGTGGACGATCCACCTTGTGGGTTACCCCTTTTTCCATACCATCCAGAACGATTTGAAGACCTGCTCTGTTTGATGTAAAGGTATAGTCTCCATGACCTAAGTTGATTACAGTTTGAATGCAGTCCCATTTTTTAAATTTTGCCAGGATCAATGCGGCTTTTTTTTGTTTTGCGGTCCATTTATCCTCATGGGGCTTAAACAGATCACGAAATATAGCCGGTGGTTCAGGTTGCAGACCCAAATCCAGGGATGTGCCGGAGGTCTTGTGGGCTAATGCCGCCATACGGTGAACAATCGAATTCTGCAATTGCGGCGTTCCCCTTAAATCCCCCTCTATGGAGATCCACCCGTCTCTGGCACCAAATAGGACTGCAGCGCTGATCAAATCGTTATGGTTCAATTTGTCGTGGTTGAATTCCAGCAGTTCCCTTAAGTCTTTTCTCAAAAAAAAGAGAATCACCGCTCTTGAAAAAGGTTTGGAATGAAGGTCAAGCAATTCGGAAATGGTATAATCCGAGCTTCCGCCTAAATCAGAAAGCTCTTGTACAAGTTTTTTAATCGCCTGTTTGGCTTTTTCATTATCTGCTACTTCCTGCCATGTATCGACAACATGATTTAAAAAGGACAGGACAACATCTTTTGAATTTTTGGGATATGCATCTTTTGCAATAGCGTTTACCGTACCCCAGAACATCTTATGCGGCAGACGATTGCCTGCGGCATGACCGGGAAGCTCATCGGGCCATGACCAGAGAGGGAAAATCAGGGAGTCCAGTTCGGCGTCCGCCGAATGGGTAGGCAGTTCAAAAGCGGATCGGAAAGCGACTGCCTGGAGTTCAGCCCGGTCTGCCATTGCGTAGAGAGCGGCCAAAACGCCGCCTGCAGCCAAGGCGGTGTCAATGTCAGCCTGCACCTTGTGGACAATACTCTGGGCTTTTGTCCACGGAAACGGATCAGATGCATTAAAAATGTCTTCCGGTTTTGTCTTTTTGTTTTTTTTAAAAATGTCTTTTTTTACCTTTGTCATAAACAGGCTGGGATCGATATTGTTAAAATCTTGAGCCCCTTCCTTGAATTTCATCATATCTGATCTGGAGTTGAAGTGAATGGTTTTCAACCATGAGATCGGAATCGGTGCAGGGAAGATGACTGCTCCTTCATCGCCGGAAAGCTCAAAGGGGAAAGTGACATTCTGCCGGATGGTTCCAAATCCGTCAATTGTATTGACAGGGCCTTTTAAACTTTTCATGCTGACCTGGGCAACACAGGGAATCAGGTGAGCAGCTTCCTGGACACTCATGTCGACGGCCCCTTCGGGGATCTTGTTGGCGAAAAATACCAGGTTGCCCGGAAATTTGGACAGAATGTCTGTATAGTATTTTTTCCCGAACCCGTTATCAGGTAGAAACATACCAGCGCCCATCATATAATACAGGTTCAGATGATTCGTCACAAAATACCAGTCAATCGGCGTTGGATCCTCAATGACTGAATCAGATAATAAATTAGGCCTTATGTTCATATACGCCTCATGGATAGTGTTTAAGCAGATTAAAATTTTGGGGTAAAATTGCATCGACAGGAGAAGATCCCTTGGCAGACCTTAGCAAGGTGAGGTTCTCCCTGGCCCGGGCTGTCATCACATAAAAAAGGCGTTTCAATGAAACCGTATCCTCACGATAGCACCGGTGGGCGTCAATATCGGCCAGGAATGCATGGTCAAACTCAAGGCCTTTGCAGGCCTGGGCATTGATCACCATAATACCGCCTTCATGAAATTTTACCTCGGAACGATTTTCCGAACAATAGGTCCTGATATCAATGGAATCATTGTCCAGTTCAAGTCTGCCTGAAAGGGTTTGCAGGGCATTGAAAAAACGGTTTCGAACCTCATTATTGGGTGCAATCACACCAATAAGTTTTGAAGGTTCTCTATCCGAAAGTTTCAAGATCCGTTTTATCATATGGCTGAACTGGTTATCATAGTAAGTAAAAAGAATTGGGACGCGTAAATTCGCGCCTGTGCCTGAAGGGGAGATCACTTTGGGGCTTGATGTTTCCCCTGTATAAAATTCTCCTGCAAGATTGGCGATGGCGGTGGTGTTTCTAAAGTTGTGTTTTAATTCAACCACCATTTGGGGCTCGATGGCCAGTTGAAGTTCAATGTCCCTGCGACTGCTGTTCTTGCCGGCTACGATCTGCTGATTTTGATCCGCCACAACAAAAAAATGTTCGAAACCAAGACCTGCCAGAGTCTTATAAAAGTCTGGCGGCATATCCTGGCCTTCGTCAATAATCAGATAATCATCTTTTGGCGAGGGGGCTTTTTCCAGGTTTCGCATAATGTCGTGGACTGTTTCCCAATCAATATCCCGCCAAGATGAACCTGGTATAATCTGTATTCGGGGAACCTCGTTTTTTGTTATCTCCTTAAATATCTTGAAAAACCAGCTCATCCACTGTTGGCAGTGAATGTCGCTTCCGCCAAGATGGCAGCTTGCCTCATGGAGCAACCGGTTAAAGACCAGAAAGACATGGGACTCTTTGGCCTTGGCATGCCGCCTCGCCCTGAGGAGGGCAAGGACGGATTTTCCGGTACCAGGTCCTCCGATAACAAGATGCTGCCCTTTTTTTGGCAGGGCTCTGGCAGCCTCCTGTTCTTTACTGAGGTCCTGGATACCGGGCAGTTCAAACAAACGACCGGCCATCGTCTCCTCCCTTTACCAGCCCTCTGTCCAGAAGGGTGTTTCCATAAGCGCAACTGGGCTCTGGGATCAGAACACAGGCATGGCAGGCTGCACGGTTCAAAAGATTGGGGCCTTGTCCCTCATGTTCGGAACAGACCGGATCAAGTGAACACCATTGGGCATGATCAAATACCTTGCACATCAACCTTAAAAATCTTTTGGGCTCAGCCAGTTCACAAAGTCCGCCGAGTGAACCTTCCACATCCGGGACGGCAACGTAAATAAGGATACCTGCCATGGCGTTTTCCCCTGGTTTGCTGTATATCCTTTCTTTCAAGGAGGCTGCCGGATATCCTGCCTGGGCTTCAAGCTGCCGTATCAAAAGATGGGAAATGGTATGGAGCAGAATAAATCTGGGAGAAACAATCACGTCAGGATCGAATTTGATGCCTGATCTTTCGAAGCGTTTTTTCAACGGTTGAATTCTGGCGACCACCCGGGGTAGTTGTTCCCAGCGGTTTAAAAACGCCTCGTTAAGCCTGAAAAAAATACCGTCCCCGTATAATTCCAGGGCCGGGAGCCAGTCTGCCTCGCCAATGATGTCCGGTGGAACAAGGGTGCCGCCCAGCCGTTGAAACCCCTTTAAAACAAGAATTTCCTTTAATCGGGTGACTGCAGTGACCTGGTCCAGAACAGCTCTAATCCGCCAGGGTTGTGAATCTTTTTCAAGGTCCATTTTTTCCAGACTGTCTGTATAGTGACGCGTGACAAAATCCTCATCATCAAACAAATCCGGAATGGTGTCTATTAATGCCTGGTATTCCTTTTCCAAAAGAAGGCCGGGAGTCAGGTGCTGGCCATAAGAAGGATATCCACGATCAATATCCTCAATGGCCCTTTTAACATCCGATGTTTTGCAGCGAAATTCATCGGCCAGCCGCCATAACATGCTTTTTTTTTGCAGCGGGTTCAGACGGCTATCAATTTCTTTGCGAATTCTGGAATTTGTATATAACCGGTCTACCAGGCTGCCTCTGCGTATCCGGGATTCAGGCGGAATAATAAGAGCAGTCATGGTTTGCGGGCTGTGAACGCGGGTGTCGTTGACCGTCAGCACCTGGGCCGGCTCGTTGTGGTGTTCCAGCTCCTGGCAATGTTCTCCTACACTTTCGGCAAGCCAGGGCTGCCGTCGCAATTTCCCGTACATATTCCTGATGCCGGTATGAAATGGCGCGCGGGCATCGCATCGTTCGCAAATCAGCTCATATTTTGATCCCGGAAGTTCAACCAGCCTGAGATATGCCGTATTCCAATCCGGCCGGCATTGTTTCTGATCCTGGGTGGCGGCATTGGCATGGGCCAGGCGATGCCAGGGAACATCTGCCATATGCCCGTCCGCATGGACAAAAACCCACGGCACCTGCTCAAGTTCCGTATGTTTATCGCATCCGGTGCATTGCCAACTGCTTTGAGGGTTGTCTCGCCAGGGCCGGCAGTACAGCCTGCCGCAACGGGGATTAGGGCAACGCATCCAGGACGGGAAACGCAGTGCAGGGATACAGATGCCGTCTGCAGTCCCGTTTTCAAGCTCACTTGCGATTGGCGGCTCCCTCAGTTCCTGTGCAATGCCGAGGGCACTGCGCACTTGGTCCACATAAGGTATCAGGCGGGCCGCAGTCCGGCCGTTGCGGTCGGTCCAAGACCGGATATCTTTGGGGGTCATCAGATATTCCGGACCGCGTATGACTGACCCTACAGTGCAATATCGCAGTATATGTGACAAACGTATGGGAATATGGGTATGAAGCATGGCTATAATGGTTTGAGCAATGCCGTGTGCTCGACATTGCGCATGGAATTAAGGGTTGGCCACAGCCCTTTGATTTTATCATCATGGGCATAAATCAAGCGGTTTGTGTTGTTAATATTTTGAGGTGCGGAATAATCCAGCTGGCGTTTTACGGATCGGCAGTGGGCTGCTTCACTTTGCCATTCCTGTGAAAGCCGGTCGATGTGGCGTTTAATCTCATTTGCCCTCTCCTTGTCCGCAAATGAACACCTTAGTTTGAGCGTTTCAATGATCTTGCAGATGGCCGGGTTTTCCGGGTCAAACGCCTGAGCACAATTGTTTTTCAACAAAGACGGGCAGCCATGGCGCACGGCAATGACAAGAGCAGCATGGAGTGCCCGTCTTCTTGCCTGAAATGTAAAGGGGGTAATGCTGGTCGGCTCCACAAATCGATAGAAGGATTCATGGAAGGCTCTGAAATTCTCGTAATGGGACAGGCTTCTTGCCTGATCCCTGTAAAAATTGGTGAAAACAATCCCCGGCACCTGACTTCTGCCGACCCGACTGCTGGCCTGGATATATTCACCAGTTGTCAGGGGCTGACCATTGACGATCATCAGTGCCAGCCTGGAAACATCGAGCCCCACTGAAATCATATTAGTAGCCAAGGCTGCATCAAGGCATAGCTCGTCAGTTCTTGGGCGTTCAAGCCGTGCAAAGGTTTCGGCATTCTCCTGGGCAGTGGATACACTGGTCAGCTGGGATATTTGTTTCGGTGTCCGGTCAATCTTGAATCCTAAGGCTGCCGCCTCATCTTTCAGCCGTTTAAAATGACGGGGAATATCTACATTAAAAAGATTATGACTGTTTCCCACTCCTTTCAGGCTGCCGTGGTATATCATTAATGTCCACCATGCCTCCAGCAGCGCATCCTGATCTATGTGCCCGTTTTCAAACAGGACCTCAGGTGCGGCCATAAGGGTTGAAGCTAACGGAGCCATACACTGCCGCCGGTTGAGCGCTGGCGCCAGATACCCCAGATAAAGCCTGCCGGGCCTTACATCAAGGGGGATGGTGCGAGCAAAATAGGAGTCATCGCAGTCAAGCCCTGGAGGCGGGAATACGGAAACGGGTTTACCATAAAGCCGCTTCACCTGCTCTTCAGCCATTCGGATGGTTGCTGTGGACGCAATATATTTAGGACGTATCCCCAAATGAATCAAAACGGTGTCCAAGCCTGCTTCATAAAGGCCGGCAATGGATCCCAACGCACCTGATATCAGGTGGAGTTCATCTTGAATCACCAGTTCCGGAGGACGGTTCACCCCCTTCCCGAAAAAAGAGTTTGTCCGCTCTTCCCAGGCCAGCCTGGCAAACTTGTCAATGGTTGCAATTAAAAATGTCGGAGGCTGGGCATAAAGCGCTTCATCCACTACCTGGCAGGGAATTATTCCTGATTCATTACCCCCAAAATCACAGGCAGGGTTGGTGCAAAAGAAATGGAATTTCGAAGGGGACGCGTGAAAATTATCAGGGGCTTTGAACGGTTTGAGACACCAAGGGCAAGCATCCAAGACCAGTTTGCCGGGTGGATCTCCTTTGCCCCGGGATGCTTTGACTATCAGCTCGTGGGCTTGTTTATAAGTGTTCGGGCTTGTGGCCTGGCCTACCCACATGCCTATGGTGATAGGCTCTTTGCCAAGTTCCGGATGATTTTGCCGGATCAGTTCCAATGCACAGACCAACCGTGTGGCGCGCTGGTACTGCTGGGATGTCAAAAGGCGCAGGGTATACCTCATCAGCACGCTGGTACCGCCGCCAGATGCAGGATTTGTCAAACGCCGCCAGGCAATAACAAAGGCGGTAAGTCCTAAATAGGCCTCGGTTTTTCCACCACCTGTGGGAAACCAGATCAGATCCACCCTGTCCCGGTCCATGGAATCTTCATTTACTGCAGATTCTAGAGTCGTCAGGATGAAAGCCAGTTGAAAAGGCCGCCATTTATAGGAATCGGCTCCTTTTTCATTTTTTAAGACTTTATCATGTTGCATCATCTGGCTTAACATGGCCCTGTTCGCGATTTCAAAGGCTTGTGCAATACAGGAGTTATTAGCGATCATGGCCACCCCTGTTTTCATACGCTTCAATGCCTTGCCCATACGCAGAACGATCCTTTGGGCTGCATCTTTTTCCTTTAAAGAAAAATCTGAAAGTTCCTGTTCTCGGGCCTTTATCCATTTACCGTATTGGTCGACAAAATGGATTAGCTCTCTGGTGACGTTTTTTAAATTTTTCCGGCAGCAGGCCAAAGCTTCAAGGCATAAGATATCCCCGTCGGTTTCACTGACATCGGCTGTCACATGAGGGACTTCAACTGAAGGTATAAATTCGGTCCTGATTTCATTTACACGTTTTCCCTTGAGGGTCCAGTTCACGGCCCCCCCATGGCCTATGGCGTAAATGTGATGATGTCTGTATTGCAGGTCAAGCTCCTGCTCTTCGGCGCTGAGCAGTTGCGGATCGACCCTGGGATAAGTTCCCACTTCGCCTTTATCTAAAGTACAGGAGAGCGCGGCCTCGAACAATGAGGAATGGTTTTTGGCATCAATCCATTCTTCAGCAGTTCCGTCAATTGAAACCAGGGCTGAATTACACAGCGTAATGGTGACAAGCCAGCCGTCTGCATAGGGGCGGCCGAGAACGTCAATCACGGCATTATTTTCAAGAACGGCCTGCCTGAATTTTAAAGTCTTTTCATCAGGCAGGTTTCCATTTTTGGCCTGAGAGAGCACGATAGCGTTCAAGTCAAAGTTAAGTAAATTTCCTTCTTTTTCTGCAAGTGGAATGCGGTTCCAGCTCTGGGTGACATAGCGCCCCTTTTCTCCTTGTTTCTTTTCTCTCTCATATCGGACAGCAGAATATTGAATTTGAAAACGGATCTGTTCACCGTGAACGAAAAATGAAAATCCGACAGAAGAGGGCGGCATATACCGATAACGCTTTTCAGATGGCTTGGCAGCGCCTTTCTTTTCTTCTTCAGCCTCATCATCTTCTTTGGACAATAAGAAATTGGCTTCATAGCCGGGATCAATGCCTTCCCCCCCTTTGATAACTGGAAAAAGTATCCCTGTTGTATAGCGATCAAGAGGGGGGATACCATGTAAAGGATCGTCTTGATTAAAGGCGGGGCCGATTAGCTGAGACTTGACCCAATTGATATATGTTTTCCGAAATTTAGAATAGTCTATTTTAATCATATCCATTAACAACCCAGATCCAAGTTATACTTCAACCATTCCACATACCTCATTTTTTACTCGATGGCATGTATTTTTAGAAATTTTGCTGGGTGTCCTGGTGAACCGAAAAACTCACCGGCGGCAATGGAGCGCAGCGGAATTGCCGTCCGGTGCAGCGCTTGGTTGGCCAATTTCTTCAAGCTTTTTTTTTGCCGGGCGTACTTGATAAAGTTCCTGTTCTTCCCTGACGCAGAGTTGCTTTTCCGTGTGAATCAATTTTTCGAATTTTAATTCAGACTTATTAAGCAAATTTTGGCTTTCAGCCTTAAGGTAACGCGCAGCCATACGGCAATAATCAGAGTCTATTTCAATGCCAATACTGTTACGCCCACATTTTAATGCAGCAACCATGCTAGTTCCAGAACCACAGAAAGGGTCAAGGACAGTATCTTCAACGAAAGAAAACATTCTTATTAATCTATTTGCTAATTCCAATGGATAAGGTGCTGGATGATTTTTAAGAGATGTACCTGGCAAGTTCCAAATTTGCTGGAACCAACGATTAAAATCTGATTTGCTTATCATGCTTTTTTCACGTTGTTTCTTCGTAGGTTTCCTATACCCTCCTGGTTTTCTTTGCATAAGAATAAATTCAATATCATTCTTTATTATTGCATTCGGTTCATAGGGTTTGCCAAGAAACTTTGATCCATTGGTAACCTCATATGATGCATTCGCTATTTTATGCCAAATTATGGGATTTAGGTTGTCAAAACCGATTTTTCTACAAAGTACACAAATGTCTGAATGAAGTGGAAAAACAAGGTGCCTACCAAATTTTCGCCTGGAAACACAAACATCCCCAACCACACAAACAAGCCTACCGCCTGGAACTAAAATCCGAAACACATGTTCCCATACCCTTTTTATTTCGTTCAAAAAGAATTCATAATCCTCGATGTGGCCTAATTGATTTGGATTGTCGTTGTATTTTTTTAAATTCCAGTAAGGCGGAGACGTAAGAACAAGATGAACAGATTCATCTGGTAAAAACGAAAGGTCTCTTGCATCGCCATTGATTAATCTGTGAATTGTTGTATTTTGCACTATGAAATAAATCCTCCAACATGTGCTATTATTGCCTGTGCAAAATTTTTAACAGATAATTCTTCAGAAGGAGTTGTAGATATCCCTTCTGGGCCATCAGTGCGATTTGAAGTTATGAAAGCCGACGCTGTATAGTGTCTCTCTAATACAAGTTTTCTACAGAAAATCTCATATCGTTTCATATACGAAGCACCTTTAAATTCTGGGAATACATGGAAATGAGGTTCTCTGACACGAACTGGTTTTGTTGATGCTTGACAGTCTTCAAGCATAAAGAAATATCCCAAAAAAGGTTGTGGACTTGCATGAAATGCTCCCTCTCTATATGCAGTCCATAAATCAAGAGCACTGCCCATTGCCTCTTCAGTCCGATTATTGAAGTTGTTACCAAATGAAGGGCCTACTTGTGATTTTGCTTCAATTGCAGCAATAAGTCTTCCATCCTTTACAACGAGAAGGTCCCATTCCTTTGTCGGTCGGAAATATCCAGGCAGTTCAAGTGCGCCTTTTCTTTGAATAAAATCGGCACCTAAGCCTGTAGAAAGAATAAGTCGTGCAAAAAGCTCTATAAAACCAACCATTTGAGCACCGCCGGTTACAGCGCCGCGAAGGCCATAATCGACTTTCCCACTCCCCTTTTGTTTTTCTTGTTGTGAAAGTCTTGTGTTCCAGTAATGGGATACTGCGGCTCCTATCATTTCTTCAAGATTTTCAGGTATTTTTAAAGTCATAACTATTCAACCCTATCATTATTATTATATTTGGCAAACATAAATTATTCAATCCGGCCAACAAAGTGATCTGTGGTTTCTGTTTATCTTCCGTATTCACTTATCTAACGGGATAACATCCGAAAAGTAAGAATAACCAGATCTGCATAAATGTTTCAAAAATAAATCATGGATGATTAACATCATCTGGAAAAGCTTGCAAAGTTTTTTTAATTGCCAAATAGTTGATTGAATAAGTACTTATGGTATTTGATCAGACTATTTAAAATTCAGAACCTCTCTGAGCCTGTTTGATAATTGATGAATCGGCTGCAATTCCATGAAATTTCGCTTCGATCCCCTAATTATCAAACAGGCTCTCAGCAATAACAAATCAAGTATACAGGGTCACAGTATTTTTCACGCTGGCCTTACATGCGATTGTCCTTTATCCACACTGCAAGCTCGCTTAGCGCAACGGATTCCATCAAATACGGCTGGCTGTGTTTGAATGTCAGATCCTGAATTTGAGCCAGCAGATCGGTGAGGGGCCATGCGTGCAAAGGCACCCGAGATGCTTCATATCTGTCCGACACATACCCCCACATATGCTGCAGGGCATTTTTTAATCCGTCCTGGGATGGCGGCGTTCTCAAGGTTTCCACCAAAAAACGGGCCAGTCCGCTGAAATCATCCCGGGGGCTCATGCGGGCCACATCTGCACCGATTTTTTTGTACAAGGACACATTCCGGGCCATAACGGCGTATTTGTGCTGACGCCATATCTGCTGGGCATTATGGAACTTAAGGCTTGATCAGCGATTTTAACAGGGAGATTTCTTTGGCCCATATGTTATTGTCCGGTGTTTCCAGAATCATGGGAATATTGTCCAGGCGTTTGTCTTCCATGATGTGCCGGAAAGCGGCAAGGCCAAGTTGTCCCTTTCCAATGCTTTCATGCCGGTCTACCCTGGAGTTAATCTGCTTTTTGGTATCGTTCAGGTGCATGCCCTTTAATTTTTCAAAGCCGATCATTGCGTCAAACAGGTCCCAGGTTTTTTCATACCCTTCCTGGGAGACAAAGTCATAACCGGCAGCAAAGGCGTGGCAGGTGTCGATACACACCCCGATGCGGGAGTGGTCTGCCACCTTATCGATAATGGCCTTTATCTGTTCAAAGGCAAATCCCACATTGCTTCCCTGGCCTGCGGTATTTTCAATCACGGCGATAACGTCCGGGACCTTGTGAAGGGCAAGGTTAATGGATTCGGCAATGGTTGCCAGGCAGTCATCCATGCTGATCTTTTTTAAGGTTGACCCCGGATGGAAATTAAGCATGGCAATACCAAGCTGATGACATCGCTGCATTTCATCGATGAACCCAAGTCTGGATTTTTCCAAGGCGGCTTGTTCCGGATGACCCAGGTTGATGAGGTAGGAGTCGTGGGCAAGAATTTGACCGGGCCCGAAACCCAAAGCACTGCAGTTGGCTTTAAACTCATTGATGTTTTTGTCTGATAAGGGCTTGGCCTGCCACTGCCGCTGATTTTTTGTAAAAAGTGCAAAACAGGATGCGCCGATTTTCTGGGCATTGACCGGCGCGTTTTCAACGCCGCCTGCAGCACTCACATGGGCGCCTATATATTTCATAAAATGCGGCAAGGAACCCCCTGAGTCTTTAGCGCAGGGGAGGAATTGCCGCCCTCCTTATAATAATTTAGTAGTCCAGGTACCGGACCTTAGCACGTCGTATTGTAGGAATAGCCGTCAGATGCGTGAAGCAGTCTGCAGTATTTCCAGTTAATGCCCTGTACTGTTTTGTCCACTGTTTTAATGTTAAACGATCCGCTTTTTCTGACAGCGACACGTCCGATGTACGTTCCAACCTTTTTGCCGGAAGTGACAACCGCCTTGACAATGTCGCCCGTCTGAAATCCTTTGATTTTTTTTTCAGTTGACTTTGCTGTTGTCCGGGGGAATCCGAACTTGTTTACCCTGCACATCTGCCTTGAGCCATGACCGTCTGCCTTTACAATCAACACGGCCTTATCGATCTGAAAAATCTTTTCAGGTGTGCTTTTCCCGACACAGGCGGCATCGAGCCAATGCGTTTTGTGAAGTCCCCTGGTCGTCC
>NZ_JACADJ010000069.1 GCF_013389365.1 Desulfobacter latus | reverse complement strand
AAAGTGGATTTCGACACTCTAAGTATTTTAAGTGCTTGATTTGACTTCATATTAATACTCATAAAGTTTTTTGAGATATAATTCTACTATTTTTTTAATTTTTTTGATATATTTTTCTTGACCATATTATTTTTCTATTGCAGCCATGGCATGCCAATATATCCAAGCGTCTTGTTAAGACCCCGAAAATTTATTTCTGGGATGTGGGATTGGCCGCCTATCTTCTGGGGATTCAAGAGGTACGGCACATATCCCGGGATCCATTGCGGGGCAACCTGTTTGAGAATATGGTGGTGGCGGATATATATAAACAATACTATCATCAAGGGTATAGGCCAGGACTTTGCTTTTTCCGGGACAGTACAGGCAATGAAGTTGACCTGGTGGTTCAAAGGGGAAATGATTTGGCCCTGGTGGAAATTAAATCAGGCCAGACCGTCTCCAAGCAGTTTTTCAAAGGACTGGATCAATTCAAGCGCATCGCCCAAAACCGCGTACGGGGCGGTATACTGCTATACGGAGGTACAACCCCGCAGCCCCGGTCTGATTGGTCAGTGATACCGGTAGCCGGTTTAGGGGGTATGAGCCGCCAAATTGATCAAATTTTGCAAATTGAAAGTTGAACCTGCAATTTGTAAAATCCGAGTAACTTACCCAGTCTTTAATCTTTACATAGGGGCCTGGCCCCTTATCCCGCAGTACCTTTCCGATGCATATACCCCATTTCCTGGTTATAACGGATTTGGGGGAGGGTACTTAAAACCAGAAAAAATTTTTCGTGCAAAATTTTTTCAAATTTCGCTTAAAAGTTCAACAGGTTTTGGTTATATATCAGAATCTGCCAGCGCCGCTGTTACCGCTGGAGAATTTTTGAGTAAGATAGACGGATGGCTCAACGGATGGAAAAAATGTCTGAATGTTGCCCCTTTTATTATTAAAATGAAAAACTGGAAGGCGCATCCGTTAAATGTATAAATGAGCATATTTGTCTATTTTTGTAGTGATAAAAAGTAACGGTTAGCGGTGATGTTCAACTTGCAGCAGCTTAACATGTGAAAGAACTATTTCAAAGAAAGGAAATCAATCATGAACCATCAGGATAATCAGCAGCGCATACAAAGGCTCTTGGATAAAGGTGTCCGGATCATGAATCCCCACAGTGTGGAAATCGGCGCAGAAGTGGATTTGGAACGTATATCCGGCAGCAATGTGACCATCCATTCCGGCTGCAAGATCCTGGGCGCCACCACCCTTATTTTGGATGGGGCACGGCTCGGCTATGAAGCCCCGGTTACGATTCAGGATTGCCAGATCGGGCCGGATGTAGACCTGAAAGGTGGCTATTTCAAATCGGCCGTTTTCCTTGAGAAAGCCAACATGGGTTCCGGGGCCCAGATACGGGAGGGCTGTATCTTTGAGGAAGAGGCCAACGGTGCCCATACCGTGGGCCTGAAGCAGACCATCCTTTTTCCCTTTGTCACCTTGGGCAGCCTGATCAATTTTTGCGATTGTTTCATGGCAGGCGGTACCAGCCGCAAAGACCACAGCGAAGTCGGCAGCTCTTACATCCATTTCAATTATACACCCAACCAGGACAAAGCGACCCCGTCATTGATAGGGGATGTTCCACAAGGGGTTATGCTCGACCAGCGACCTATTTTTTTAGGGGGGCAGGGCGGAATGGTGGGGCCTTGCCGACTGTCGTACGGTACGATGGTGACGGCGGGCACGGTTTTAACTAAGGATGAATTGCGGCCTAACCGTCTGATCCACGGTAATTTAGGGCGTAAGGTCAACATTCGCTTTGTGCCGGGACGCTATGGTGACCTGTCCCGCATTATACGCAACAATATGTATTACATTGCCAATCTTTACGCTTTAAGGCAATGGTATCGCCAGGTGCGCGTAGAGTTTATCGGCTCGCGCTTCCCAAAGAGCCTGCATGAAGCCCTGCTGGACAAACTGGAGCTGGCTGTTGCCGAACGGATCAAACGGCTGGATTTACTTAGCCGGAAGCTGATTTCCCTGGGAAAAAAACGTATCAAAAAGGCATCGTCCCCGGCAAAAAAACTCAGTCCCAATCAGGAGTTTGCAGCCAATTGGGACCAGGTTGCCGACGTCTTGCAGCATCTTAGCACCTTCCAGGGTGACAGCGCCCTTCAGGACCGTTTTCTCTTTGCTATCAGCGAAGTGCGCTCACAAGTGGCCAATGACTACCTGAGTGCCATACAAAACCTGGATGCTGAAAACAAAAATGCCGGCACCCAATGGTTGACAGATATAGTGAATGAAGTTTTGAAGAGAACCTCGGGCTGTTTGCCCGGTCTGAACATCGTGGACAATCCGGCAACGTAAGCAATCACAGGGCATTAGGCTTGAAGTGCCGTCAAGATCGCTACTTTCACGATGTCATCTGCGATGCACCCCCGTGACAGATCGTTAACCGGCTTGCGAAAGCCCTGGAGTACTGGGCCGATTGCTTCTGCGCCAGCCATGTATTGGGTGAGTTTATAGGCGATGTTGGCGGAATCAAGGTCCGGGAAGACCAATACATTTGCCTGGCCGGCCACTTTACTTTCGACTTTTATCTTTTGGGCGGCCACCCGGGGAACGATGGCAGCATCTGCCTGGAATTCCCCATCCATCGGGAAATCGGGTTCGAGGGCAAGGGCTGCTTGCAGGGCCGCTTGTATTTTGGTAACCCGTGCATGAGAACCCGACCCCTTGGAAGAAAAACTTAGAAACGCCACCCGGGGTTTTTCCCCGATGAAACGACGAAAATTATGACCACTCTGCACGGCAATGGCGCCGAGTTCTTCAGCGGTGGGGTCTACGGTAACCGCGGGGTCTGCGTAACCAAAACACTTGGGGCCCTGGTTTAGGAAATCAGGCACCTGCATGAGCATTAGACTGGAAGGGCTGGGTACCCCGTGCTCGTAACCGATCACAAGCCCAGCCGCCTGGAGAACGGCTGTCGTGGTGCATGTCGCACCTCCCACAACGCCGTCCGCGTCACCCATCTCCACTAGCATGCATCCGAAAAACAACGGTTTTTTAACCAACCGCAGGGCGACCTTTTCCTTGACCCTGGCGCGGGCCTGGCAATAGTGGGCGGCCATCTTTTCCAGGCGTTCATCTTTTGAGGGGTTGAATATCGAGACACCCGAAACATCGACAGCAGCGGATTCAGCAATTGCATAAATTTTATCCGGGATACCCAACAGCACGGGACGGGCAATACCGGAAGCGTGCAGCCGGGCAGCGGCTACAACGATGCGTTCATCTTCGCCCTCAGGCAAGACAATGGTTTTATTAATCTGTTTTGCCCTTGATTCAAGCCGGTTAAATAAATCATTCATTAATTGGTACCTTTATCTTTGCTCCTCAATGCATTGTGTTATAAAGGTGACGGCATCACCAACCGTTTTCACGGCCATGGCTTCATCTTCGTCCATCTCGATATCAAATTCCTCTTCAAACGCCGCCATAAGCTCGATACTTTGGATACTCTCAGCGTCCAGGTCTTCCACGAAACGGCTCTGATCTTCAATCTTATCGATTTTCATTTCCAGTATTTCGGCTACAATTTTAACCAATTGCTCTTTTACGGTTGCCATAAAAACCTCCTGATACCTGATGACGGATTTCAAAGAACTGCCATGTGCAGATCTGGTATTTAAGCTGTGGTTTGCCACACAACGAGAAATGAAAGTCAATATTGGTTTTATAAAGACTTTCATATAAAAAATATATAGCCATTTGCGTTGAGAAAGTATGCCCAACCTCTTCTAAGGTGTCAACTTTTATTTTAAATGCAATAAATTCGCAAATTCGGGGGACACGATACAAAAATATTGTCAATACAAGTATCATTTGCAATAAGTACCAGTATGGCAAGATTAACAAGAGTAGTGGCTCCAGGTTATCCACATCATATTACACAGCGGGGTAACCGCAGGCAGCAGACATTTTTTTCAAAGGAAACAACGATAATTTTGTATCGTGTCCCCCGAACTGCACAACCTACCTTCCACGCATTGGCCGAAACAATGATCAAGGCCAAAGATGTTTTCCAACTTATGCCATCTAAAAAACATATGAGCGGAAGAACTATGGGTAGATTGGAGCCTACGCCCTCTCTAACGTTCAAAAATTGTTCTTGCTGAGTAACTTTGGCAATTTATCATCAAAAACTTGAACATCGAGTATAAATTGACCTTCAAAAAACGGGCAAAAAAAGGACAACCCATGGCTGATATTGAATGGAACATACAACGCAAGGGTAGGGAATGGGTCGGTGATGAAATCCGGAACAGGATCAACACCATTCCTGATAACACCAGAATAGAATCGTATGAAGGCAAACTCTTTTGGAACGAAAAGGACAGAATAACCCTGTTGGGGTTATTGTTGGAAAATGTCGGCATAGATAAAGCTGTACAGCTTGGGAATTTGTCTTTGTGGAAAGAAGCTTTGGACGCCATAGAGGATATAGGGAGAGCTGAAGATAAGCCGAACAGTTTGGGTGATTTTCTCAAAAGCGATGTTGTTGAAGAGTTTAGAGAAAAAATGATCGAAGCTGAAGAAAAAAACAAACGAATGATCCGTAATCATGAAAAAAACGGAACCATGGGCTATTGGTGTGTTTCCGGCATACGGCACAACGCCATCATTAAAACAGATCGTGCTGATATGGCTATCGAACTGGCCAAAAATATTGTGCAGGATTGGGAAATGCCCAGCGTAGAATTTCTGGGCGAAGACTTTCCAGATGTCTATGAATATTAAAAATGGAAAGCAAGGCAACGCCCATATTTCTTTTTTGCCCGGAAAAGCCAGTATAATAGGCGCTCTCGATCTTTCACCAGTTTAAGCAGATGGCGTATGCAGAAGTCCCGGGCTTAAAATGCACCATAGGGCCTGACGATAAATTCAAGGCCGCTTTTTTCCATGGCCCGGGCCCGGGCAGCCTCAGCCCCTGCCCTTGTCTCAAAGGCCCCTGTCCTGACCAGAATCCAGATTTTTCCGCTGGGCCGGGTCAGCTCGAAGCGCCTCACAGCAATCCCCTTGTCCTGCAGCCGCTTTGCCAGGGCCTGGGCATTTTTTTCCAACTGGAATGCCCCTGCCTGCAATTCATAGGCAGGAGTGGTTTCCGAATCCCCGGCCAGGGTCTGAACGGTTTTGCTAACGGATTCGGTTTCTGCGGAAGACTTTTCCACAGGGGGTTCCCTGATTTCCTTTGCGACAGCCGCCTCTGTTTCTTCAGGTGCCTCGGCCATTATCTTTTCTTCCTGTTTCTCTTCTTCCGGTGGAAGGCCTGCGATCTTTTCCTTGGCATAGCCGTGGGCCGGATCTATCTCAAGTGCACGCTGGTATGCCTCCCTGGCCAGGGTGGTTTTGCCCATTTTCGCCAGGATATCGCCTCTGAAGCAGTGGGCCAGGTAGAATTCGGGAAAAAGGGCCAAGGTGCGGTTCACATCTGCAAGGCTTTCGCTCAGTTGGTCCAACTCTGCCCTGCAGATGGCCCGGTTGAAAAAGGTATAGTAGTTGTCCGGGGTCAGGGCGATCTCCATATTGTAATTCTTGATGGCCTGGTCAAAATCACCCTTATAATACCAGGCCACCCCCAGGTTGGAATAAAGACCCTTCAGATTCGGTTTGATTTGTCTGGTCTTTTCAAAATCATGGATGGCAAGATCATACTTCCCCATTTTCATGTAGGCCACCCCCCTGTTTTTGTAAGCGGCCGGGTTTTCCGGGGCCAGCTCGATAAAACGGGTAAAAACCGCTACCGCTTCCTGGTACTGATCGTTCTTCATCAAGGCCACCCCTTTTTCAAACAAGATTTTTTCAGATTCGGCAAAAAGGGGCTGACAGAACACTATGCCCAATACAATAGAGAGGATAAATCGTTTCACAATAACTCCTTTACATTCCCACCATGTTCATGAATGGCACATCTATAAATGCCATTAAATAAGCAAAAGCATTATCGTCCCGGACAAATAGTGGGGGCGCATTGCACATAGTGGGGTGATAACTCTCACAGGGTCTGTCATTGATCCTGGTCCGGACCATTACGGATGTGGTTTTAAAATTAGACTTAACCACGGAAAGCACGGAAAAAGCTTTGTTCCCTAATTTTCCGTGCATTCCGTGTCTTCCGTGGTTAAAAATCGCGTTATTTGAGCTTTTGAGCCTTTTCCATGGCTCGCTTGAATCCGGCCATGGAATTTACAATGGCCTGTTCAGGCACAGCATAGGAGAGCCGGATATGGCCGGGTCCGCCAAATCCGGAGCCGGGCACAACCAGAATGTTCTCTCGTTTAAGCAGGCCCGCAAATTCCACATCATTTTCAATAGGGCTTTTGGGGAATAAGTAGAAGGCACCATCAGGTAAGTTAAAATCATACCCTGCTGCTGCAAGCCCGTCACAGATCATATCCCTGCGTTTTCGATAGATGGCAATATCCACACTTACGCCCTGCAATTTTCCCACCACCTGCTGGAACAGGGCCGGGGCGTTCACAAACATCATGGTGTTGGCCACGCCCGCGGCGGCCGCAATCAATTCCGCATCTTCAGCTGCAGGATGAACCGCAAGATACCCCACACGCTCGCCGGCCAGGGAGAGTTCCTTGGAATAGGAAGTCAGGACAATGGTATGATCATATACGCCGAACATCCAGGGCACTTCTACATCATAGGCAATCTTGCGATAGGGTTCATCCGAAATCAGGTAGATGCGTCGACCAAACGCTTTGCTTTTCTTTTCTAAAAGCAGTCCCAATTCGTCCAGCTCCTGTTTGGTGTAAACGATCCCCGTGGGGTTATTGGGAGAATTGATCAGCATGACGCGGGTATTTTTATTAACCGCCTCATCAATGGCCCCGAGATCCAAATGAAAATCAGGCTTGGTAGCGACGGTTTTAAGGCCGGCTCCGGAAATAAACGCGTACTGGTTGTACCCCACAAAATAGGGCGCCGGTACCAGGATCTCTTCGCCGGGATTGACCAACGCCCTTAAGGTATCATTCAAAGCACCGGCCGCGCCCACACTCATAACCACCAGATCGGCAGTCATTTCAACGCCGCACTGGGTATTCAGATAATCGGCGACGGCCTGGCGGACCCAGGGGTATCCTGCATTGGGCATATATCCGTGGGAAGTTGCGGCATCGTTGATCAGACCCAGAACCGTTTCCTTGACCACCGGCGGTGGCGGGACATCGGGATTCCCCAAAGAGAAGTCAAATACATTATCAGCCCCGAACGCTTCTCTCATCCGGATGCCTTCCTCAAACATTTTTCTGATCATGGATGCGGATTCTACGATTCCGACCATCTTGTCTGCAATTGGCATAACAACACCTCTTTGTCTGTTAAATGTAAATTTAGTATTGGGGGAACACCATAACGTAAAATGCTTCAAACCAAAACGTTTAATTTATCCACGGACAGGGCAATTGCCCGTAAATATATTCTGATTGTTATCTTGCATCTTGCCTTATTAAAAAAATTCCAGTATAGTTTAATTAAATTAATTATTTATAAACTTACAGGAGGTAAAAAAATTGAACAAAATTGCTGTACTTGCCGGAGACGGCATTGGCCCGGAGGTCATGGAACAGGCCATCAGAGTACTTGACAAGACGGCGGATATTTTTGATTTTGAACTGTCTTTTGAATACGCAGATGTGGGTGGCGCCGGCATTGATAACCATGGCAAAGCCCTGCCGGACTCAACCCTGGCATTGTGCGAACAAAAAGATGCCATTCTGTTTGGTTCCGTGGGCGGTCCTAAATGGGAACACCTGCCACCCGAGGAACAGCCGGAACGTGCTTCGCTTCTGACGTTGCGCAAACATTTTGGTTTATATTGCAACCTGAGACCCTCGAAAGTGTTCCCTTCCCTTGCATCCGCCTCTCCCCTGAAGCCGGAAATCATAAAAAACGGATTTGACATTTTATGTGTCAGAGAACTGACCGGCGGGCTCTATTTCGGTCAACCCAGAGGGAAAAGGGGCAGCGGCCCTGATGAAACGGCATTTGATACCATGGTCTATTCCAGATTCGAAATTGAACGGATTGCCAAAATGGCGTTTGAGGCCGCCAGGAAAAGACGCAGCCTGGTTACATCTGTGGACAAAGCCAATGTGCTGACCGCCATGGTTCTGTGGCGGGAAGTGGTCATAGAAACCGCCAAATCCTATCCGGATGTCACCTTGAATCATATATATGTTGATAATGCCGCCATGCAGCTTATTCGAAATCCCCAGCAGTTTGATGTGCTTTTATGCGGAAATATGTTTGGAGATATTATATCGGACGAATGCGCCATGATTACCGGATCAATGGGATTGCTCTCCTCGGCAAGCCTGAATGAAAAAAAATTCGGCCTGTATGAGCCGGCCGGTGGCTCAGCACCGGATATTGCGGGTAAAGGTATCGCCAATCCCATTGCCCAGATCCTGTCCGCAGCCATGATGCTGAAATACACCTTTGGACAAACCCAGGCCGCGGATGCCATTGAGACAGCCATTTCCGATGTTCTTGATCGGGGAATTCTCACTGCAGACCTGACAGATAAAAAAGAAAATGCCGTTAATACTGAAGAAATGGGAACTGAGATCATCAATGCCCTGACAAACTAAGGCCCATGGGCAACAAAACTTCGGTACACGCCGGCCATCGAGAGTCGTTTCTCCGTGGCCGTTTTTTTATTTTTATTTCTTTCTGTCCCCAAAAAATAAAGGGCTTTTGAGTATCCTCAAAAGCCCTTTATTTTTATTGTGGCGGGAGTGACGAGACTCGAACTCGCGGCCTCTAGCGTGACAGGCTAGCGTTCTAACCAACTGAACTACACCCCCGTAGGTTACTTCGTCTGGTGGGCGATGCAGGGATCGAACCTGCGACTTCAAGCTTGTAAGGCTTGCACTCTCCCAGCTGAGTTAATCGCCCGAAACGGCATTAGGTATACCAAGAACAAATATGGGTGTCAAGTAAAATTATTATTTTTTTTTCTTTCAGCATCCGGTTGGGAATTTAATCAAATCCTTGCAAAATCATGAGAACATTGCTATGCTTCTCCATTAATATATAAACAGTATAGAATAATTGAATGCAAAATCTTATCACCTCTTTTCCTGACAACAATCAAAATAAAACACGGGATATCACATGTATGATCTCCCTGATTTATAATGTCAGCAGCAAAAGTATAATTTAGGAGTCGACAATGGAACCTGTTCAGGGATATCTGGAAATCATGGACAAGGGATTTGGTTTTCTAAGGAATCTTGAAGATAATTACAATCCCAAGCCTGAAAATCCCTATGTACCCAACAGCTTGATACGCAAACTGGATCTTAGAGAAGGCAGCTTTATTCAAGGCTATGGAGAAAAAAAGAGCCCGCAGAATGTAAACGTAGCGCTCATACGTATTGAAACCATTAACAACCTTCCCTTTGACGAGTTCATAAGAACGCCAATGCTCCAGGAGCAGGTCAGCGTCAACCCTTTTGAAAGGTACCATCTTGCCCAGGGACCTGATGATCTAACCGGAAAAGCGTTAGATCTGATTGTACCCATCGGCATGGGACAACGGGGGTTGATCATCGCCCCGCCAAAATCCGGAAAAACAACAATTTTAAAACACATGGCCAATTCCGTGGTCGTCAACCACCCGGATGCCAAGGTATTTGTTCTTCTTGTGGATGAACGGCCTGAAGAAGTTACCGATTTCCAAAGAGGGCTTAAAGATGCCCATGTGCTGTATTCTTCTGCGGATCAACAAATCGGACAGCACATGAGAATGACCCGCCTTGCGATGCACACGGCCATCAGGTGTACGGAAATCGGCCAGGATGCTGTTGTTTTCATTGACTCTTTAACCCGGATGACCCGGGCGTTTAATATTGACACCGATTCCTATGGCAAAACCATGAGTGGCGGTCTTGGCGCCAATGCCATGGAGTTTCCCAGAAAAATTTTCGGGGGTGCCCGAAAACTTGAGACCGGCGGTTCCCTTACAATCATTGCCACCATTCTAGTCGAAACCGGCAGCCGCATGGATGATGTTATTTTCCAGGAATTCAAAGGTACCGGCAATATGGATCTTTACCTGTCCAGAGAGTGTGCTGAACAAAGAATCTGGCCGGCTATTAATATCAATAAATCAGGGACCCGGAAAGAAGATCTGCTCATGGCACCTGAAGAGTATGAGAACATGGTGAATATTCGACGCAGTATTGCGCCGTTAGATGAAGTCACGGCCATGTCACAATTTTTGTCCATGATCGAATAAAGACAGCATTTTCCTGTATCTTTAAAAATAAAAAATCACGGCACCAAAACATTGCACGTGCAGCGATTTATTATTTTTACACGCCCAACAAGTCGTTAAAAAATATTATACCAGGGCATGCTCAAGCACTTCCGCCATATTTTCCACATAGACAATATCAAGCTGTTTTTGAATCGCCCGGGGAACGTCTATGATGTCTTTTTTGTTTTCCTCACAGAGAATAACCTTTTTAATCCCATTGGCATGGGCTGCCAGAAGTTTTTCCTTCAGGCCGCCAATGGGCAGCACCCGTCCGCGAAGGGTTATTTCTCCTGTCATGGCCACTGTCCGGCTTACGGCCCGACCGGTGAGAATGGAAACAACGGCCGTACACATGGCAATGCCGGCTGAAGGTCCATCCTTTGGAATGGCCCCTTCGGGCACATGGATATGAATATCCGTATCCTTATAAAAGTCGTCTCTGATGTTAAGATCAAGACTCCTTGAACGAACATAGGATACAGCTGCCTGGGCGCTTTCCTTCATCACGTCCCCAAGTTTTCCGGTAACCATGACCTTGCCCTTTCCCGGCATGGTCACCGCCTCAATGGTTAAAAGCTCACCGCCTGCCTGGGTCCAGGCCAGCCCGGTAACAATTCCAATTTTATCTTCCTGTTCCAGAATGCAATTTCTAAACTTAAACTGTCCCAGATATTTTGAAACCGTATTTGCTGTAACCTGATACTTTTTTCGCGTATTGGTCCGCACAATTTCCGTGGCTATTTTTCTAATCACAGAAGAAATCTCGCGTTCAAGATTTCTCACCCCGGCTTCCTTGGTGTACTGCTTGATAATCATCTCAACCGCGGGTTTTGAAAAAGAGACCTCTCCTTCATCCAGTCCGTTTTCCCGCATCTGTTTGGGAACCAGGTAACCGGTGGCAATCTGGTATTTTTCATAATTGGTATACCCGGGTATCCGGATCACCTCCATACGGTCACGCAGGGGGGCCGGAATTTCATGCAGGGTGTTTGCTGTGGTAATAAACAAAATTTCAGACAGATCATAATCAACCTCAAGATAATGATCGTTAAAATTTTTGTTCTGTTCGGGGTCCAGTGCCTCCAGAAGCGCAGAAGAGGGATCTCCTCTGGAATCACTGGTCATTTTATCAATTTCATCCAGACAAAAGACCGGATTATTAAATCCCGTTTTTTTCAATGTCTGGATGATTTTTCCGGGCATGGCCCCCACATAGGTTCTTCGGTGCCCGCGAATTTCCGCCTCATCACGGACTCCCCCCAGTGAAATCCGGGCAAATGAACGCCCGGTCGCCCTAGCCACAGACCGGGCAAGGGATGTCTTACCGACCCCCGGAGGCCCCACCAGGCAAAGAATCGGACCTTTTATTTTTTTAACCAGAATCTGTACCGCCAGATACTCAAGGATTCGTTCCTTGGGTTTTTTCAAGCCGTAATGGTCTTGGTCCAGAATCTGCTCCGCCTTTGAAATCTCATTTTTTACCCGTTTTTTCCGGTACCAGGGCAGGGAAATCAGCCAGTCAATGTAATTTCTGACCACGGTTGCTTCCGAAGAGGTTGCAGGCATCAGCTTGAGCTTTTCCAACTCCCTGCGCACAACCCCGGCAGCTTCTTTCGGCATGCGCTTGGCCTTGATCTTTTTTTCAAGATCAGCAAACTCGCTACCCTGGCCATCTTCACCCATTTCTTTTTGAATGGCCCGCATCTGCTCGTTAAGGTAGTGGCGCTTTTGAAGTTTATCCATCTGTTCTTTGACCCTGCCCTTGATCTTCTGGGACATGGAAAAAACTTCCGTTTCCTTTTGAATGAACTTTAAAAGCAAAAAGAAACGTTCTTCAATATCACCACACTCCAGTAACTTCTGTTTATCCTGAACCTTAAAGGGCAGTTGGGCGGCAATGGTATCGGCATACCTTGACGGATACTGTTCCAAGGCGTCCAGTCCCTTGAAAAAACTTTTGGAAACCACGCCGGACAAATCGGCATAATGCTGGAACGCTTCATAAACAGTGCGAATGACAGCCTCAGTGTTAACATCGGTCAACGGCTTTTCAGTGACATCCACATAATCAACAACCTGGAAACCATCCTGGTCAACCATTTTAATGATACACCCGCGGGCAACCCCTTCAACCAGTGCCTTTACCGTACCATCAGGCAGTCGCAACAGCTGGGTGATCCGGGTTTCTGTGCCCACCTGGAAAATATCATCAATCGTTGGTTTCAGGACTTCCGGATTTTTCTGGGTTGTAAGAAAAATTTTCTTATCACCGCCCATGGCCTGGGAAAGCGCCCTGATGGATTTTTCCCTTCCCACAAAAATAGAGGTTGTAACAAAGGGAAAAAGGACAATATCCCTCAGGGGTACCAGCGGAAGGGCTTTACTCTCCTTTTCAGGCCCATCTTCGGGATTGAAAAAACGGGAAATACTGATCATGGATGATTAAGCCTTAAGCCTGCTTTTTGGTCTGTTCATACAGCAAGATGGGGTCCTCGTTGTTTACCACCACCTCTTCGCCCACCACACACTCAACCACATCTTTTTTGGAAGGAATCTCATACATGATGTTCATCATGGTTTCCTCCATAATGGCACGCAACCCCCTGGCTCCGGATTTTCTGGCAACGGCTTCCTTGGCCATGGCCTCAAGGGCCTCATCCGTAAACTGAAGACTCACCCCTTCAATGCGAAAAAGTTCCTGATACTGCCGAACCAAAGCATTCTTAGGTTCGGTCAGGATCTTGACCAGAGACCGTTCATTAAGCTCCCCGATGGAAGTTATAATGGGCAGGCGTCCTAAGAACTCGGGGATCAAGCCGAACTTGATCAAGTCTTCGGGCTTTACCTGCTCGAGCAGTTCTCCGATATTTACATCTTTTTTATCTGCGATTTTGGCACCAAATCCCATGGTTTTCTGGGTCAAACGGCGCTCAACCACTTTTTCAAGCCCCGTAAATGTTCCGCCGCAGATAAACAGGATATTAGAGGTATCCACCTTTACATAGTCCTGTTGGGGATGCTTTCTTCCGCCTTTGGGGGGTACCGAAGCAATAGTGCCTTCAATGATCTTGAGCAGGGCCTGCTGAACCCCTTCTCCGGAGACATCCCGGGTAATTGAAGGGTTGTCCCCCCGCTGGGAAATTTTATCTATCTCATCAATATAGATGATACCTTTTTGGGCCTTTTCAATGTCATAGTCAGCATTCTGAACCAGGGAGAGAACAATATTCTCCACATCCTCGCCAACATAACCGGCCTCGGTCAAAGCCGTGGCATCGGCAATGGCAAAGGGGACATCCAGAAAGCGGGCAAGGGTTTGGGCCAGAAGGGTTTTACCACATCCGGTCGGCCCGATAATCAGAATATTGCTTTTCTGAATATCAACCTCATCACCGTTTTTTGTCAGATTTGAGGCCAGACGTTTATAATGATTATAAACCGCCACGGATAAAACCTTTTTTGCACGATCCTGTTCTATCACATAAGAATCAAGTTGATCCTTGATCTGCTTGGGCACCATGAACGCCTTGGCGCTTTCCGGCTCAACAGCCGATTCTTTTTCTTCATCTTCAATAATTTCACTGCACAGCTTAATACATTCATTGCAGATATAGACGCTAGGCCCGGCTATCAGTTTTTTTACTTCCCTTTGATTTTTACCGCAGAATGAACAGAAAAACTGATCGTTTGTATCATCTTTTTTGGCCATATTTTATGACTCCTTTGACGCCTCCTGCTCAGAGGCCTGTTCCAATTGGCTTCTGTCACTGACCACACGGTCAATAATGCCGTATTCCAAAGCTTGCTCTCCGGACATGAAAAAATCACGTTCCGTATCAGCCGCAACCCTTTCAATGTCCTGCCCCGTATGCTTTGCTATAATTTCATTCAAAGAATCTTTCATTCTTAAAATTTCAGTCGCCTGAATCTTGATGTCCGTGGCCTGGCCCTGGGCACCGCCCAGCGGCTGATGAATCATAATCCTGGCATTGGGCAGGGCAAACCGTTTGCCGGATGTTCCGGCAGTAAGAAGTAATGCCCCCATACTGGCTGCCTGGCCGATACACACCGTTGCCACGTCCGGCTTGATGTACTGGATGGTATCATAAATGGCCATGCCTGCTGTGACAACGCCGCCGGGAGAATTAATATAAAAGTTGATATCTTTCTCAGGATCTTCGGATTCAAGAAACAGCATCTGTGCAACAATGAGATTGGCAATTTCATTGTCTATGGGAGATCCCAAAAAAATAATCCTGTCTTTTAAAAGCCGTGAATAGATATCATAGGCACGTTCTCCCCTGTTGCTCTGCTCAACAACCATCGGAATAAGAGGCACGATTTAACTCCTTGTCATAATCTAAATATATGTTTTTAACCTTATCGGTCACGTAATAATAAATGGCACCGTTTAAATAAGCTTGCAGATTATTTTTATGCTTGCACACCTGCTTCTTCACTTGGTAGATCAGCGCCTTGCAAAGCATCCGGCGTCACTTCAATGACGTTACTTTTTTCTATTATAAGGTCAATTGCCTTTTTTTCAAGCTGGGTATGTTTGTAATATTGAAGTTGGCGCGGGTCCATATTGAAAAAATTCTTGATAGCATCCTTTGTCGCACTCATGGCTTGAGCCATCTCTTCAAAGCCGGCGTCAAGTTCTTCATCACTAAGTTCCATTTTTTCCTGGGCAATAATTTTATCCAGAATCAGATGCCGGCGGGCCTGTTTTTCAGCCACATTTTTGTATTTTTCCTGCATAATTTCCCGGCTTAACCCGACGTCTTCAAGGGATGTATTATTCTGGGCATAGGCCTGTTCCGTCTCAGCAATAATGCCGTTAAGTTCACCTTGAACCAGGGCTTGAGGGACTTGAAAGTCTATTTTTTCAAGAATTTGAGAAAAAATCTGTTCACTCATTTCATGCTTGACCCGCTGGGCAATCCCCTTTTCAAGGTTATCCCGGATGGAGGCTTTTACATCCTCAAGTGTTTCAAATTGTTCAAGATCTTTTACCAGATCATCATTGGCTTCGGGCAATACCTCTTCCTGGACCTCCTTGAGCCTGACCTTATATTGAATGGTCTTTCCTTTCAAATTCTCATCATGATAATCATCATCGTAAACCACTTCAATTTCCAGATCCTGAACCGGAATGGCACCGATCAGTTTTTCGGAAAATTCCTTGGGCAACGGCTCTTTATTAATCGCTGTGACATAATTTTCGACTTTAGGGGTATGCTCAAAGGCTTCGCCATTCAGAAACCCTTCATAATCAATCAGAACAAAGTCATTTTCTTTTACCGGACGTTCTTCTTCGACTTTCCGCTTTGTCGCCATGCTCTTTTGCAGCATATAGATCTGGCTTTCGATTTCGCCCTCGGCAACTTCATAAAGCCTCTTTTTAATTTCAAGACCTTGTAAATCAATATCATCTAGTTCAGGTTTAACTTCCACAGTGATATCAAATGCATAATCAGCGTCCGGCTTGAGTTCCGGAGGCTCAAGTTGGGGCCCGCCCACAATATCCAACTTATGATTTTCAACTGCTTCGGCAAAAGCCTCCTGGATCAGGCGCGGGGCAACCTCGGCATGAACCTCTGCGGAAAACCGGTTTTCAAGCACCTTTCTGGGAATTTTTCCTTTTCGAAAACCTTTAATATCTGCCTTCTTTTTCAACTCGGCATAGGCTTTATTCAGCTCTTTGGAAATTGTTTCCTTAGGAATTTCAAAAGAAAGCACTTTTTTAATACTGCTCTGATCTTCGATTTTTACCTGCATGATTTTGTCCTGTTATATCCTGTTAATTGGCGTTACTCTAACGCATCTTCAAAAAAAT
This sequence comes from Desulfobacter latus, assembly GCF_013389365.1. Taxonomy (GTDB): domain Bacteria; phylum Desulfobacterota; class Desulfobacteria; order Desulfobacterales; family Desulfobacteraceae; genus Desulfobacter; species Desulfobacter latus. Next base: position 5,580 of record NZ_JACADJ010000069.1, on the reverse strand, counting down.
AATAATAATTATACCTTAACTCAATTTATTACACGGCACATACACACTTTACATAAAGTTTACTAAATTACCCTGTATTCCTAATGGTGTCAAGGAAATTGCCACACCCTAAGATAGGAGCAACGCTTGGGTCTTGTAACTTTTTATTCCCTTTTAAAATTATGGGGAGGGCTGACCGGAAAGATTAAGCTTGATTTTTTTTATTTCGAATGGTAAATATCTTTTTTAATTTTTCAATTATCGGGGCGTAGCGCAGTCTGGCAGCGCGCCTGCTTTGGGAGCAGGATGTCGGAGGTTCAAATCCTCTCGCCCCGACCACTTCCTACCTAAGTAGAAACTCAAAATCCATCAAACAACATCTTAAAATCATGGAAACAATAAAATTCACCATATGGGTTGTCTTTTATTAGCGATTTGTCAAGCATTGTTAGGAATTTAGTCTGTGCCTTGACAATAACGGAGAGCCTGCTCTAATGTATGCCTGACTCACGGCTATCAATGCAAGCGGGCCCAAATAACTCTGCCTGCCTGCCGGTATCTTTTGACTGTTACAAGTTGGTGAAAAAATGTCTGCTAAATTCAGGATCAACCTTGAGGCAGTGGCGTATTATCTTAAAACGGTCCAAAAAAACTTCGAACATATTAACGACAGCCTGGATATGCGCCGGGAACCCATGCGCGATGAAATTGTCGAAAATATGCTTGCCGGCTACCGGTATATTAACAATCTGCTTGGCCAGGATTTAAGCCTGGTGGAGCAGGACGGGCTGCACCATTTCCTTGAGCTTAATCACATTGTCCTGTGCGGGGAGGATTTAAAAAAAAGAAAGGATTTTCAGCAGCACATTCTGGCCACAAGTGAGCGGTTTTACAATCAGGCGGAATTCTGCATCAAGCACCTGCGTTCCTGGGCAGAGGCTCATAAGCATGTCACACCCTGGAAACGTGCCGCCGGCATGTATATTCTCCATGTCAGCCAACCCCAGCTCTTTTTTGAAGGCAACCACCGCACCGGCGCACTGCTGATGAGTTCTATTCTTGTTCGTGGCGGCAAGCCCCCTTTTGTTTTGACGGTGGATAATGCCAAAGCATATTTTGACCCTTCAAGCCTTGCCAAAGCCACAAAAAAGGATCTAATGGGTAAATTATACAAACTGCCAAAAATAAAAAAAAATTTTGCAAAGTTCCTTGAAGCCCAAGCCAATCCGGAATTACTGATCCAAGCGTCATGATACCTGAACCCGAATACTCACAAAAGCGTCCTCCCCCAAAGCAGTTTTATCCATATTGCCTTTTCGACTTACATGCTCCTCATGGAATATTAACAAAATCATAACATTTCGATAGTACTAATACCGCCATGTGGATTTTTAACCATGAGGTTAGTTTAAAACATTAATAACACAGGACAGGAGAAAGCCAGATGAAACTCAAATCTTTATTTAGTATTGCTTTATCCGCTGCCGTTGCAGCATCCTTCATGATTGCGGGCTCCGCAACTGCAGGTTCAATAAAAATCGTCGGTGCCGGCGCCAGCTTTCCTGCACCCATTTACAGCGAATGGTTCAAAGATCTTGCCGAAAAAACCAATGGCGAAATCAAAGTAGACTATCAGTCCATCGGTTCAGGTTCGGGCATTAAAAACTTTATCGGCCACACGGTTGATTTCGGTGCCAGTGACGCCGCCATGAAACAAAGCGAAATTGATCAGGTTCCCGAAGGTGTTCAGTTGTTGCCCATGACTGCAGGTTCAATTGTTATTGCCTACAACCTGCCCGGGATTAGCGACCTCAGATTACCCCGGGACGTATATCCTGAAATCTTTCTGGGCAAAATCACCAAATGGAATGACGCCAGGATCGCGGCTGCCAACCCCGGCGTGAAATTGCCGAACACGCCCATTACCGTTGTTGTCCGTTCTGACAAATCCGGTACGACCTTTGGCTTCACCGGCCATTTAAGCGCCATCTCTTCTGATTTCAAATCTACTGTCGGCCAGGGCAAAATGGTTCAATGGCCCGCCATGAATATGGTAAAAGGCAAAAAGAACGATGGTGTGTCTTCAGCCATCCGCCAGACCCCCGGCTCCATCGGTTACACTGAATACGGTTATGCCAAGCTGAGCCAACTGCCCACAGCATGCCTGCAAAACAAAGCCGGCAACTTTGTATGCCCCGGAGCTGAAGCGGGTGCGGCTGCACTTGCCAACGCTGTCCTGCCCGAAAACATGATCGTATTCATCAACGATCCTGCAGGCGATGCATCTTATCCCATTGCAACCTTTACCTGGATGCTGTTCTACAAAAAGAACAAAAGCCCGGAATTGGCTGCAGCTCTTCGCAAAATGGTTGAATACTGCCTGGATGAAGGACAGAAGATTGCCGATAAAGCCGGTTATATTCCCCTTCCTGAAAGCGTTGTAGAGAAAGTTAGAGCGGCTTCTAAAAACATTCAGTAACATAATCTTAGTTTCTTCTTGATCAGAGGGCTCTTTCATGTAGAATGAAAGCGCCCTATTTCTTATTCCGGAGATTACAAAAATGGCCGACAATAAATTTCTGGATAATGTCGCGGGCAGGACATTATCCAAACCGCCCACCCCGGGCGACATCTTTTTTGACAAATCATTCAGGTTTTTAACCCGGACGTTTACCTGGGCCACCATTTTCCTGCTGGCGTTTATCGTCTATAAAATCGGTGGACATGCATTGACGGCGCTTCCAGAACTGGGATTCAAATTTTTGTTCACCTCTGACTGGAACTCAAGCCAAAATATATATGGCATTCTTCCCCAGATTTGGGGAACACTCTACAGTTCATTTCTGGCCCTTATTCTTGGTGGATTTTTCGGCATCACCATTGCAATATTCATCACCCAGGACTTTCTTCCATATCAAATTGAAATTATATTAAAAAATATTATTGAACTGCTTGCCGCCATTCCAAGCGTTGTTTACGGGCTATGGGGCATTTATGTTCTGGTTCCCCTGATCCGCCCCTTTGCCAATTTTCTGCACGAATACCTGGGCTGGATTCCTTTTTTTTCCACACGGCTTTCGGGCTTAGGCCTTCTTCCGGCGGCCCTGGTTCTGTCCATTATGATCCTGCCCACGATTGCAGCCGTTTCCCAGGATGCACTCAAGGCCATACCCCATAAAACCAAGGAAGCCGCCTTCGGCATGGGCACCACCCGATGGGAAGCCATTTTGCGGGTTATGGTACCCACGGCATCCGGTGGTATTTTCGGTGCACTTGTATTGGGATTTGGCCGGGCACTTGGTGAAACCATGGCCCTTGCCATGCTTGTGGGCAGTATGTCCACAATTACGCTGTCCGTCCTTTCCCCGGCGGACACCATTGCCGCGCTTCTGGCCAACACCTTTCCGGAAGCAGACGCGGGGCTTGAAACCAGCGCATTGATGTATGCGGCCTGCGTGCTTTTGCTGATTACCCTGATCGTTAATATTGCAGGTGCTGTCATTGTTGCCAAAACAACACCGGGAGGAAATAAAAAATGAACGAGGACAGCCTTCAACACCCGAAGTTGGAACGTCAACCCATGGAGCCAAGGGCGCTTAAATCCATCATTTTAAGCACGATTACCATTGTCTGCGCGGTCACCGCATGTATCCCCTTATTTTCAGTTCTTATCATGCTGTTGTACCGTGGCGGCAAACGACTGACCTTTCAACTGTTTTACACCCTGCCGCCGGGCGCATTTGATGCCCCGGGTGTCGGCGGTTTCGGCCATGCCATCCTGGGCACCGCTTTTATGGTGGGGATTGCCGGTTTGATCAGTGTCCCTTTTGGCATCCTGGCAGCGATTTATCTGGCAGAACTTGGCCCCCACCACAAAGTTTCCGAAATTGCCAGATTCTGCGCAAAAACCATGACCGGGCTGCCGTCTATCATTGCCGGCGTTTTTGCTTATGCCATGGTTGTTCTTCTCATGGGTCACTATTCTGCGTGGGCCGGGGGCATTGCCCTCTCCCTGCTGATGATCCCAACCGTCATGCTCACGGCCGAAGAAGCCATTAAAATGGTACCCAACCCCATGCGGGAAGCAGCCTACGGCATGGGATGCACCCCGACCCAAAGCCTGATTAAGATCATTTTACCCGTTGCCATGCCAAGCATCATAACGGGTGTTGTCCTTGCCGTGGCCAGGGCAGCCGGAGAGACGGCCCCGTTGCTGTTCACAGCGCTTTTTTCCGAAAGCTGGCTTGCCCCCAACAATCCCACGGCATCTTTGGCCGTACTGATCTACAACTGGTCATCCAGCCCCTATCAGAATCTTATTGAACTGGCCTGGGCCGCATCGCTGATCCTTGTTGTACTGGTATTTTTCCTCAACATTATCAGTCGCGCCGTCGGTGGTAAAACCAAACTGTAATATTAGCTCATGAATAAGGGAGTATAAACGCTCATGGAAGCATTAAAAGAAATGGATGCATTAAAAGAAGTAGATGCAAACGACACCTATGAAAACGACCTGCCGGCAGATGTTGCATTGGATTGTAAAGCAGAGAAAATTTATTACAGCGATTTTCTTGCTGTCCGGGACAGCCACGTACCCATAAAAAAAAACCAGATCACCGGCTTTATCGGGCCTTCCGGCTGTGGTAAAAGTACGGTGCTTAAAAGTATCAACCGCATGAATGACCTGATCCGGGGGTTCCGGTTTGTGGGGAATATCCATTTCCACGGGATTGATATTTATGACAGCAATATTGATCCTGTGTCGGTTCGTCGCAACATCGGCATGGTGTTCCAGCAACCCAACCCCTTTTCAATGTCCATCTTTGAGAACGTGGCCTTTGGCCTGCGCTTGAATCGGTATAAAGGGAACATGCAAGAAAAGGTTGAAAAGGCTCTCAGAAGTGCAGCCCTGTGGAAAGAGGTAAAAGACAAACTTAAAAACAACGGGCTCTCCCTTTCCGGCGGCCAGCAGCAGCGCCTGTGCATTGCAAGAGCCATAGCCACGGAACCCCGTGTTATTCTCATGGACGAGCCCTGTTCCGCACTGGACCCCATTGCCACCCGCCAGATTGAAGAGCTGATGGTGGAACTGAAAAAACAGTTTACCGTTGCCATCGTAACCCACAACATGCAGCAGGCCATGCGTGTGGCTGACCAGACCGCTTTCTTTGGCGTAGACATCTCCAAGGGCGGGCGTACCGGCTATCTTGTTGAAATGGGCCCCACCAAAGAACTGTTTGAAAATCCCCAGGAACAATTAACCAAAGAATACCTGCAGGGCGAGTTCTCCTGATCCGAGGCTCTTTGCCCTTTGGCACAATACGCGCAAAACCCCTGGAAAATATACTTTCCCAGGGGTTTTTCCGTTTCATATGAACAAAACAACTGGATTATCAACGGTCTTGATATAGCCCCGCAAAGATGTTATCGCCATGTAAAAGCATTTTATTGGAATTGGATTGCAGACACTGGAGAGTCAACTACCCACCGACACCTTTGGTGATCGGTGGGCTTGTGACTTCGGTTGCAAGTCCTGTTGATTAGCCTTGAGAGCCTTCGGGCTTTCGTTCTAAAGGAATATATAGGCACCCTGGTAATATT
>NZ_JACADJ010000068.1 GCF_013389365.1 Desulfobacter latus | reverse complement strand
GGGCATATACCTGTCCACGGGTTTGTGACATCAGTGCGGCTAAGGCCTGGCTGGCCTGGGTCTGGGTTTCCAAGAACTTCTCATGGGCCCGGGCGGTCTGGGCCTGGAGTTGCTGCATGGCATTGAGTCCCTGGACAAGAATGTCCGGGTTTGCCGGCACATGTTCGGTTGAATTTGACGTTATCATGGATTGGGACGCATTAAATTCAGGGTGCGGAAAAGATGTCATGGTATTTCCTTGTGTGGTGGATGTCTGTTGAGTTGAACCCGTTGTATAAACAGATGAATCCTGTACATTGTTTTTATTTTTTTGTTCTTGGGATGTCCGGGCTTTTAAAGGCTGGGATTTTGTTGGCTGGGGTTGTGCCGGCCGGTCAGGGGCATGTATGGGTGCCTGTTCCGGCTGAGTCATTTCTGGTACCGGGGGTTTTGAATTGGCACCGTTGATCATGATAACAAGTTTCTTAGACTCAGGCGGAGGCACATCCTCTTCCCAGGCAGAAAGATCCACCGGGTGGCCTGCTGCTGCAAGGGCACACAAGCCCATCCCCAAATCCTGGATACCGGCATTTTTCCCGGCTGATTTTCCCGCTGATTTATCCAGGGCAATGGTCTGTATACCCTGGTTTTTTAAAATGGAATTAATCAGACCGCACAGAACCGACTTGGGGCCAATCTCCACAAAGGTGTCAACACCTTGTTCATGCATCTGTTTGATGTTGCCGATAAAATCCACCGGGTGCATCAACTGCTGCCCTAAAAGATCCTGGGCTTTTGCGGAATCCTCGGGGTAGGGTGATCCGGTCGTATTGGATAATACCTTGATTTGCGTCGGTGTGATGGTTGCGTTCTTGGTCAACGCATTAAACGGTCTTGCGGCATCTGATACCAGGCGGCTGTGAAAGGCTGCGGCCACCGGCAGTTTGACGGCCCGCATGTTGCGTTTTTTACAGATTTTTTCAGCGTTGAGAATGTGTTGGGTTTCCCCGGATAACACACCCTGGACCGGGCTGTTCTTATTGGCCAGGACAAGGTCAAGTTTCTCTTCTTCAAGGAGGGCTTCGATTTTTTCAATGGGGGCCTGGATCGCGAGCATGCTGCCGGGATCACCGGCACGTTGGCCGGCCTTGGCCATGAAGTTGCCCCGGGCAGCCGACAGTTCAAGACAGGTCCGGACATCCATCCAGCCGGCGGCATATAATGCGCACAACTCTCCGTAACTGTGGCCGCAAGTCATATGGGGTGTTACCTTGAACCGGGAAAGAATGTTCAGCATGGACAAAGAGACCGCACCAATGGCTGGTTGGGCGATGCGGGTCTGACGCAGGGCTGCCTCGGCCGATTTTTTATCCATGGCATATTCCGGCGGCGGATACATATAGGCGGACAGCAGCCCATCTTCTTCTGCATCCGTGTTTCTGACACAGGCCTGAGCCATATCAAGCATCTGAAGGCTTTCCGGAAAGACAGACATAATCTGACCGGCCATGCCGGTGTACTGACTTCCCTGGCCCGGAAAAACAAACCCCAGTTTCCCTGAGGGTGGCCCTTGACCGAAGAATATAGGGGATTTGGCCGGTTGATCACCAGTGACCACACCTTTTGCCTGGGCCATCCGTTCAAACACATCATCCTGGTCAGAGACCAGAATCAATACCCGCACGGCATGTTTTGATGAGAATACTTTTCTGGATTGGGCGGCCTGCCAGGCAATGGCCTGGGTAACGGCGGCCTTGTCCCTGATATCATAGGTTTTTATGGCTTCAGTAACCGTATCAAGTTTTTCAATTATCTCTTTTTTCGTTTCCCCGGAAAGCGCCAGGATCTGCACGGTACCATCCCAGGAGATGTTTGTTTTTTCAGGCGCGTACTCTTCAAGCACGGCATGAAAATTTGATCCGCCGAACCCAAAGGCGGAAACACCGGAGCATCGCAAAGCATTATTCGTACCGTTGCCGGCCCCATGGCTGATCCAGGGTCTTGCAACCTGGTTGAGATAAAAGGGGGAGTTGTGTATATCCAGGTCCGGGTCAGGCGTTTGGGCTTTCAGGGTGGGAGGGATGACCTTGTGGTGCAACGCCAGGGCTGCCTTGATAATGCCTGCAGCACCTGCGGCCGCTTTGGCGTGCCCGATCATGGATTTCACGGACCCGATGGCTGTGGATTCGGTTGCTTTGTCTTTGAAAAATTGTTTCAGTGCCGTGAATTCAACTTTGTCACCCACCCGGGTCCCTGTGCCGTGGGCTTCAATCAGCCCCACGGATTCGGGCAAAATGCCGGCATTGCTATAGGCGTTTTCCAGGGCCTTGATCTGTCCTTTGGCCTCCGGGGCATATACGGCCGAGGTGCGGCCGTCACTGGACGTGCCCATGCCTTTAATAACCGCATAAATCCGGTCCTGATCACGTTGGGCATCCGCCAGCCGTTTAAGCACCAGCAGGCCGACGCCTTCGCCAAGCACCGTCCCGTCAGCGTTTTCTGAAAAGGGCCGGGCGTCACTGCTATGGGACAATACACCGGTTTTGGCAAAGCACATGTGCATGAAAATGTCATTAAGGGTATCCACCCCGCCGGTGATGGACATATCACACTGTCCGGTTTCAAGTTCCATGATGGCCGTATGAATGGCGGAAAGAGAGCTTGCACAGGCCGCATCACACACCGTGTTGGTGCCGGACAGGTCCAGACGGTTGGCGATTCTTCCAGCCACCACATTGCCCAAAAGCCCCGGAAATGAATTTTCCTGCCAGCTGACATAGGAATCGCTGATCCATTTTAATACGCGTTCCTTTTTATCAGGATCAATGCCGGCGGCATCCAGGGCGTTGTTCCAGAACGGATGCCCCAGTCTTGCGCCAAGGGGAATCACCAGTTCCTGGGTGCCGGTTACCCCGAGGATGACATTTACCCGTTTTTCTTTCAGATGGGCATGCCCCACAGGGTAGCCTGCATCGGCCAGTGCCATGCGGACCACTTCCAGGCCGAGAAGCTGGGAGGTATCTGTGGCGTCAATGTTTTTGGGGGGCATGCCATAGGCTAACGGGTCAAAGGCAATGTCCGGTAAAAAACCACCCCGGTTGCAATAGACATGGTCCGGGCATTCCGGGTCTTCATTAAAATAGTCTTTCAGACGCCAGTGTGAATCTTCAGGTACTTGTGTTATGGCATCAATGCCGTTGAATATTAATTTCCAGAATTCTTTAAGGTTTCTGGATTCCGGGAAGATACAGCCCATGCCGATGATGGCAATGGGCGTTTTAGGGGTACAAGGCGTCTGTGTTTGGGATTTGGGTGTCATATATGAAAACAATTATAGTATGGTTGCTGGTTTAAAATATATTTTACTATATATATGGCAAATATGATCAGATCACCTGCCGGAAAGGATATTGACAAAAATTTTACATAAATGAAGGTTATGAGTATTGAGTATTGAGTATTGAGTATTGCGTGGTGGGGAAAACAGCTTGTTTTCAATCTCACGACTCACGACGCATCACTCAAAACTCAATACTTTTTTAATATGTCATCAAGCGGCATGGGAGAAAAAAGTCCTGCGCCGGCGGGCAGTTCAAGTCCCTGGGCCCTTGCAAATGCGGCCCTGGTGACAACACAGGCGCCGGTGAGCAGATTCATGGCGATTTCTGCTGCAAACCGGTTGGTATGGGGCTCAAGAAAGCTGCCTTTGGCCCATTGGTTGAATGCCCCCATGGCAGGGCCGCACCAGACCTGGTAGTCCATTTTACGCTGGGGATTGCCCTGGATGGCCCACCTGGAAGACTGCCCAAGATAGGATCTGAAAACCAGGGCCATTTTGTGGGCCGGATTCTGTTCTGCCCGATCCACCTCCTGCTGAATTCCCCGTGACAGGAAAAAATCCCGGGTGGATTGCCATGCGGCATCAAACGAAGTTAATAGATATTTATCTTCAATTTCTTTTTGAGCAGCCGGGGGAAGGTCTGCAAAACAGGTATAGCTTTTGTAAAACTGATACAGTTTTTCCGCACGTACAGGAAACAAGGTACCCCGTTTAAGCACCTGAACCCGCGCGCCGATTTCAAACATGTCTGCGGAAGGGGCCATGGCAACGTCCGCCTGTTCAGCCTGGCTGAGCAGTTTTTTAACATCCTCGCAGATGCCGGCCTCCACACATGCCTGGTTAATGGAGCCGGTAAGGATATATGCGGCCCCCATGCTGAAAGCGGCAGAGGCGGATTCCGGCGTGGCAATGCCGCCGCCAAGACCGACACATAGCGGGGTTTTAAAATTATATGTTGCCATGGCTTCGTTTTTCAGGGCAATGAATGTAGGTAAAAGCGCCAGGGCAGGGCGGTTATCCGTGTGCCCTCCGGAATCGGCTTCGGCCGTAATGTCCTGGGCCATGGAAATTTGAGCGGCAAGCATGGCTTCATCTGACGTGAGCATCTGCTGCTCAACCAACTGGTCGAGCAGTTTTTCCGGCGGTGGTGCGAAAAACTGCCGGGCCACTTCAATGCGGGATACTTTTGCAATAATGCGGTTGGGGGTGACAATATCACCCTGGTTGTTTTTATGGATGCCTTTGACACGATAATAGACCAAAGGCAGGGTGATACGCATGAAGGCTGCCGCAGATATCAGGGTTACCCCATGGTCAAGATAGAGTTGTACCGTTGCCATTTCATGGTCAGGGTCTGCCAGGCTGTGAATCAGATTGAATCCAAAGGGTTTATCCCCAAGCCCTTCCTTCAGTTCAAGAATGGCTGTTTTGATTTGTGAAAGACTTAATCCGCCGGCACCAAAAAAACCGACCATCCCGTTTTCGCCCATGGTCTTGACAAGTGCTGTGGACGCGATGCCGTTGGCCATGGCACCGGCCACATAGGCATATTTTAAACCATGGCGACGCTTAAATCCTGAATCCCCAAGGCTTTCCGGGCGTATGGCCGGCACATAGATCTGGTCTGACAGCGACGCCATATTGCTTTGTGATGGACGGCTGATATGTATCCCGTCAAAATTTTTTATAAGCAGTTGCGGACGGCTGATATCATGAATGGCCTTAACTAAATCAAGTTGCGATGTCATCGTGTTATATTGTCTCCGCCCATACTGTGCAATATGTTATAATATTGCAATATGTTATGATATATTAACGCTACTCCCCAACGTTACGATGCCTGCAGCGCTGAGGTACAATTTTCATGGCTGAAGTCTAATAGCATAACCAATGCCTGTAATCAATATCTGCCGTATCTGTGGCAGTATTTCTAAATTTTTATTCCAGGATTAGAAATTTCTTTTCATCATCACCGGATTAGGCGTACACTTCGGATGAGAAAATAAAACCACTTGTATGGGAGAATATGATAATGTCCGAATCAGCAATTGAAATTTTAGAAGAACAACTCAAAGCGCTTCTTGGCGACTCCGTTCCCGATCAGGCCGTCTATAACATTAATGCCGCCATGGAACTTGCCGGGATGCTTGAAGCCGAAGGATTTACCTTTCAGTTAAAAGATATGTGCCCCAAGAGTATGACCGAAACCAACTGGCGTGCAACATTTTTAAAGGAAGATGCGGCATTTTCAGCCGAAAATCCCCAATCATCCGTGGCCGTGTGCATGGCAGCCGTTGAGGCACTTAGGAATGGGTCGTAAATGACTTGCCCATTTTGTTATATTCGGGAGCGCGGACGTATTTACTGCGGGCGGGACGCCCGCGCTCCTAAATTAAGTTATTTCGGGCTCATTCCTTAAGTGTTTGAGTTTTATTCTGTGATTAACTCCCGGGCCTTGATCGCCAGTTTTTCCCTGAAAATTTTGGAGTTGTGCCGGATATCCACGGGGAATTTGTACTCAATGAAAATGGATTCAATACCGGCGGTCAGAGGATTTTTGCCGGCCAGGTCAGACAGTTCCAGAAGAAATTGTTTTTCATCGGAAATTTTTTCAAAAGGCTCCACAAACACCACCGGAGTCTGACGGTTTTTCGGGCCGACACCTGTGAGCGCGCTGCGGTAGACCTTTTCATGATTGTTGAATATGGCTTCCACGGGGATGGTAAACAACGTCTCTTTTCCGGTTTCAACCCGGTGGGCCTTTCTGCCGCAGAACCAGATTCTGCCTTTGGAATCCTTCCAGCCCAGATCCCCCATGCGGTGCCATACCTTACCATCCGTATCCGGTATTTTGGCCAGAAGATCGGCATTGGCATCGTTAAAATAATGTTCGGTAACCAGGTCTGCTTTTACCGTTATTTCTCCCACCTGGTTTTCAGGCACCTCCTGGATCTCCTGGATCTGGGTGATGGGCTCGTCGGAAATTTCGATTAATTTCACTTTTGTGTTTTCAATGGGCCGGCCCACGCACATGCCAAAGCCCTGTTCCGAGAGTTTTCTGGTTTCCGACAAAATTTCATGGGACCCGATGGATATGATGGGAACCGCTTCCGTGGCCCCGTACGGCGTATGAATCTGGGTCTCACTGGAGAGCATGGATGAAAACTGTTCAATATTGGCGGGACTGACAGGGGCACCTGCAGAGACCACACGGCGCAATGACGGCAGTTTGATTTCGTTTTCCCGGCCGTATTTTCCCACCCGGTTCAAAAGGGCCGGGGAGGCAAACATATTGGTCACGCCATGGTTTTCGATGGCCTCGATAATTTTGACGGGATTCACCAGGGCCGGTTTGGTGGGGTCCATGTCCGGAATTACCGCCGTCATGCCCAGGGCAGGATCAAACAGAGCAAAGAGCGGAAAGGTGGGCAGGTCCACCTCATCGGGCGCAATCTTAAAATGGGACTGGATTTGACGGATCTGGGCATCAAAATTTCCATGGGTGTATATCACGCCCTTGGCAGGCCCTGTGGAGCCGGTGGTAAATACAATGGCAGCCGTTTCATTCTCCGTGGTCTGCACCGATTTGAAAGGTGTACCCGGGAACCTGTTCATCAGCTGGTTCAGGGTATGCCCGCCCCAGAACCATTTTTTGCCCACGGTGACCCATCGCTTTACCGTTTTAAAAAAACCGGGGCGCAGGGTGCGAAGCACATGGGCCTTTTCAATGCCGATAAAGGCTGTGGGCCGGCTTCGGGCAAGGCATTGCAGCATCCGGTCAATACCCATGCCGGGATCCACCACCACGGGCACAGCCCCGATTTTGAACATGGCAAACACCGTAAGAAAAAAATTTATGCCCGGGGTCACCATTAAAATGGTGCGGGTTCCCCGGCCAATGCCGATGCTGTCAAGTCCGGCCGCAAGGTTGTCGGATTGCTGGTCAAGCTGGCGAAAGGTCAGCTGACTGTAAAGGACCCGCCCGGACCTATCCCGTGAGGCCGGGTAGACCACAGCCCGTTTAAACGGATATAGGTCGGCGGATTGTTTCAGGCTCTGGGCAATATTGGTATAATGTGTCATAAAAACATCTTTTTTATTTTATACAGGGTTCCTTTGACCATGCCTTCGGGCGCTTTGGGCAGGGCTTTTTTTAGCGGGGCTGTCAGTTCTTGGGATTCTTCAAGGGCTTCGTTGGCGTCCTGGATCATCTGTTCAGCAGTCTGATCAATCTGTTCCTGTCCTTGGGCCTCGTTGACCTGGAACAGCACAAAGGTTTCTCGAATGGGTTTTTCCAATTTTTCAAAAGCCTTTTTTAAAGACTGTCTACCTTTGTCCCATACCTTTTTCTGGCCGTCGGCAATCTTCTTTTGATCCGGATACTTGGTGGCCACGGCATCAATACGGGCGATTTCAGCCTCAAACAAATCCATCTCCCGGTTAAAGGCCACCAGGGCCTCGTAAAGTTCGGGCATACGGGCAAAACAAAAGGCGAGCATCTCATCGGGCAGGGTGACATGGGCAAGGGGGACGGATCGATACCCCCGGCTGTCTTCGGTACCGGAACCTGAAAAAAATTTGGTGTACGCAAAAAAACCACCCCCGCCAAGGATGCCCAGAACAACCAGAACAATAATCAGCTTTTTAAACCAAAATGTCTTCTTGGATTTGACTGCCTTGGATTCGTCAGCGGTCTTATCCTGGGCAGCCGGGTCCTTGGATTCATCCTTTTTTTTCTTTTTTAAGAGTCCCATAATATCCCAAATTATCCGGAACCGTTCTGAAAGTCAAAATACAAAAGAAATGTCAGGACAAAAAGTTTTGAATCAATTCAAGGGTCGGGCCGGGCTTATCTTCGAACAGGTAATGACCGGCATCCTCAAATACATGGGCTCGGGATTGGGGGAATCTGTTTTTAAATTCTTCAAGAAAATGACTGTCAAAAACAAAATCCCGGGTTCCCCATAAAAACATGAGCTGAGCCGGGTCAAGGGCGCTAAGGCCCTGATCAACCGTTTGAACCCTGACATAACTTCTGTCTTTTGGTGTTATCGGGATATCCTGGACAAATTTCAAGGTGGCAATACGATTTGCCCAACTGTTGTATGGGGCAACAAGGCCTTTTTTAACGGATAGGGGCAACCGGGTGTTTGCGCCAAGATACAGGGCACCCCGGGCAAAAACATTGGCGCCTAAAACAGCAGGCACGGCAAAGGGCGCAAGATATTTAATGGCCCATAGTGCTGCCGGAAAGCGTTTGGATGCCGGCAGAAGAAAGCCCGAGGTGTTGGTGATGACTATTTTATCCACCCGGTCCAGGTTGTCCAGGGCCCAGGCAAGGCCGATCATCCCGCCCCAGTCGTGCACGATCAGCGACATTTTTTCACGAATATCCAGCCGGTGGATAAGGGCATCCAGGTCCGCCACCCGTTGATCCAAGGTGTAATCATACGCTTTAGCCGACGGCTTATCTGAAAAACCGCATCCGATGTGGTCCAGTGCAATGGTCCTGAAACGGTTTGAGAGCCCCGTGATCAGATGACGGAAATAAAAAGACCAGGTGGGATTGCCGTGAACCATGAGTACAGGCCTGCCCGTGCCCTGATCCACATAATGCATTTGATTTCCGTTGATCCGGGCATAATGGGGGTCAAAGGGGTAAAGGTCCTCAAAACCTGCGGTGGACGTCAGATGACCGTTTATTGTTCTTGTTACCATTCCACCCCCATAAAATAGCAGTTCAGTCCGGACCCCACCCCTAAAAAGGCCACAAAATCGCCGGGTACAAAGAATCCGCGTTCATCGGCAATGGCCGCGGAAATCGGCAGGGATACGGACCCCACATTGCCCAGGAAAGGAAAGGTGGTAAAATCCTTTTTCCGGTCAATCTTCATGGCAGAGTAGAATTTATGGTGATGACCCTCCCCGACCTGATGAGCAACGAATTTGTCCGGCTTATCCCCAGGCAGCGCCAATTCGTTGCGAAATAATTCATAGGTTTCCATGGCCAGTTCCGTGCCGTGGTCCAGCACTTTCTGGGCATTGGTGCGCATGATCACCCTTGAATCCGTGGGCATACCCTTGTGTTCAAATCCCCAGGAACAAAGCGCCCAGTGACGGATCGCATTATTCACCACCCCGCCTTTGACTTTATGGCGCGGGGTCGAAGCCTTGCCCAGGGTTCCGTCGGTGAGCAGAATTGCCGCGGCGCCGGAGCCGCCGGTCATGGTGGCCACGGCTTCTCTGTAAAAATCAATGCTTTTGTGGGTGTTGATCTCTTCAATGGTCGCATCCACAATCTGCCGGGCCGACTCACAGGAGACCACAAGTCCGGCGTTAATATGGCCGAGCTGGATCTCATTGGCCACATGAACCATGCCTGTAATCATGCCCAGGCAGGCAGATTTTACATCATATACATGGGCCCTTGGCCCCACCCCGAGCTTGTCTGCCACCGCACAGGATGTGGCCGGTTCAAACCCGTCCTGGCACACCCCGCAAAAACAGACGGCACCCAGTTCTTCAGGGCTGATACCGGCTTCATCCAGGGCCCGCTGCCCTGCCACGGCCGCATGTTCGGCCAGGGTATGATCTTCATCCCAGTACCGGCGCTCCCGGATGCCGGTCAATGCCTCCAGCTGGCCCGGCACAAATCCCACAGCCTCAAAAAAAGGGGCGAGCTTTTCATCAATTTCACCGCTGGTCACGATGTGGGGTGCCAGTTCATATCCAAAAGATTCAATAAACACCTTGTCGTACTTCATGTTTTCCTCCAGTACGCCTCAAGATCCTGGCGGGTCAGCCCGGTCAGTTTCATTCCCATATCCTTGTAAAACACAATCTCAAGGTCATCTGAAAACATATGGGCATCCGCCGTCACAAAAGGTTGGGGCGCATATCCGATTGTTTTTATCTCAATGTCATAAAGGGCTTTTTTCGTGGCGCGGGTCACAGGTCCCCGGCACTTCAGGTCACTTTCGTTTTTTTCCAGCACATCGTAGCAGATGTCGTCATGGGGCAGCACCCAGCCCATACGCTGAACAAACACCCGCAGGGTATGGGCACAGCATTCATACATCAGGGTGCCCGGCATCACCATATCATCAATAAAATGGCAGGTCAGAAACCAGTCATCTGGATGGATATCCGCCTGGGCAATGATCCGGCCCATGCCGAATCGTCCGCCCGTGGGGTCCAGGTCAAGAACCCGGTGGATCAGGCGCATGGGACCGCCGGGCAGCCATTGATTTCTGCCGGTGCGTTTCCCTTGAAAGTCTGCGCCGAACGCTGTTTCAAGATCCCCTGTGCGAAGGGCATCCACCTGGGTATCATCCAGGCTTAGCCGCTTCACCGGAGCAAACCAGGCCGGTGGCGGCCCTTGTACATTCATTTCCTGATCTTCTTTTTTCAGGATAATGCCCCCGGAATTTTCCACCTCCTGTTCGGTGAAAAAACCTGCGCACCCGTCGCGCATGGAGATAAAGGGCAGCTGATTGATGTATCCCTGGTAATGAAAAAAGAAGAGATAGACATCTCCCTGTTTTAAAAAGCGGTCGATCTCAATGTGGTATTCAATGGTTTCGCCGGGCACGGGCAGGCTGCGGTGAAATGTCACCTTGGCATCAAGCAGGCGGTATTTGCGTTTTCCCTGGACCACATGGTCTATGCCCAGCCAGGCGCAAAGGAACAGGTCGGCCTGGCCCGCTTCAATGGAGATGGAAACCGGGGCTTTGCCGCCGTCCAGATACCAGGCATTTTCATGTACATCATGCTGGGTGACCACTTTCCCGGACGTTAAGGACAGTTTTTCCCCGTGTACGGAAATAATCCGGTCCACCAGCATCAACGGTTCATCCGGTAGCCGCACCCGAACCGGGTAGGTGTCAATGATATTGAAATCCGGCCCCAGCACATTTCCGGCTTTTCCCACGGCAAATTCAAGGCATTGGTCCCGATCCATGAATACGTTGGGAATTTTAGGAAGCGTTTGGGGCGGGCAGACTGGTTTCAGACCGGTTGATGCATGCCGGCCCGCCGGCGCTGCGCCGGCAATGGCGGCAAGCTGTTGGGTCATGGCCTGGGTATTTTGGGCGGATAACTCCAGGAAACGTTCATGGGTCCTGGCCGTGACCGCCTGGGTATAGGCCAGCAGTTCCGGGATTGTGTCGCCGGGAAAAATAGATGGCTCAGGCGAATCGGGGTAGAAATCAAAAGAATCTTCCTGCCGGACCGGTTCAAAATCGCCTTGGGTAATCAATTGTCGAGGAAAAGGCGACCGGGTCACAGGAATCCGGATGCAGGTGGGTGAGTGCTTGTCTTTCTCCCGGTCCATCGGAATGTTAGGGGCGTCCTCGCCCTGCACTGAATTATGGTGGGCTGACAATAGAACATGCCCTGCAATACCATCCCGGGTCAGGCACCCTGCAACAGCGGTTTTCGGGACGCCGGGATACTTGTGCAACGGTCCTGGAAATTTTCGGGTATAAAGACACAATGCGGCGGCCGTAACGGTAAACAGGCCTGCGGCCGCCCCGGTGTGGCCGGACAGCGCCGCCGGGCAGAAAACCGGCAACGCGTTGGGTTCAAATCCAGACAGTTCCCCTGCTCCCAGAAAGTGAGATGCACTATGCGTCACGGCACCAAGCCCGATATCATTGACGTTCATACCGGCATGATCCAGGGCCTTTTGTAAAGAATTTTGGACAACCGTTGACCGTGAGACGTGTGCCTGATCACCGGTTTCCCCGGCAAGGGCCGCCCCTCCGGCACGTCCCACACCATTGACCACGGCATAAATCCGGTCATTGTCCCTTTGCGCGGCGTCCAGGGATTTGAGTACCAGGGCCGCAGCCCCTTCCGAAGGCAGGGCCATAGGGTCTGTGCCGGTCAGGACCAGATCCCGGGTAAAGCTTCTGATGTCGGCGGCAAGATCCACGGCCGCACATAAAAAGGTGTCGGTCTCCCCTGCGGACAGGGATTTAACGGCAATATCAATGGCTGTCTGCCCCGACGCTTCATCCGCAGACAGGGTAAAGCAGGGGCCGCCCAGCTTAAACGCCCGGGCCAGGCGGGACGCCACAATGCCGCCAAGGGCCCCCAATGTTGAATCAAAAGTTAATGACGGTCCGATGGTGTCCAGCAAATCCGGGGCGACGTTGGCGTCCTGCCCCTGGATTTGCCACCTTAAATGGTAATCCGTGGCCCCGAAATCAAATTCAATGCCCACGGCACAACCCATGTTCACCCGGGGCGGTTGTGACGCATCCGGTTTGGCTGATATGCCCGCATCTGCCAGGGCCGCCATGGCGGCTTTGAGCATCATCAGATGCTGGGGCAGAATCCGGTTCATCTGGTTGGGGGGGATATTAAAATCTTTGAGATCAATACTCAGATCATTCATGAATAAGGTTAAAGCACTGCGGATTTCAGGGGAAAGATGGTCAAACCGTCGCCACCGGGCTTCTCCCGAACGGCCGACAATGGATTTTTCCCCAAAAATAAGCTGGGCAAACGCGCCAAGGCCGTCAGCACCGCCGGATATCAGACCCATACCCACGATGGCACAGGGTAGACTTTTTTCGGCCGGCGTCGGTACAGCACGCACTGCGTGGCTGCCGGACTCGGCCTTAAAAGATTCCACAAGGATCTGGGCATTGATGCCGCCAAACCCAAAGGCGGAGACTGCGGCCCGCAAAGGCCGGCCCTCAATGGTAGGCGCCCAGGTAGCGGGCGCGTCCTGGACCCTGACACCGGTATGCTTAAACGGGGAGTCATCGGGCAGGGCATTGAAATTGTTGGATGGGGGCAGCAGCCCCTGGTTCATGGCCATGACCGTTTTAATGAATCCGGCCGCACCGGCACCGGTCAGCAGATGGCCGATGTTGGACTTTACCGAACCAATGGACAAGGCCGTGTCCATGCATTGATATTTTTCGAGCATCTGCATGATACTGTGGACTTCCACCTGATCCCCCTTGGGGGTTCCGGAACCGTGGCATTCCATGTACTGGATATCCTCAAAAGACCAGCCGGCCATGTCAAAGGCACCGGTCATGGCCCGGACCTGGCCTTCACTGGCCGGGGCCACCAGGTTGCCTTCAATGTCGTTGCTCACCCCCCATCCTTTAATCACCGCATGGATGGTGTCCCGGCCGGCCAGGGCATCGTCCAGGCGTTTGAGCAGCACCAGGCCGGCACCTTCCCCCACCACCAGACCATCGGCATCCCGGTCAAAGGGGGCGCACCGGCCTGTGGGTGACAGGGCCTGGAGCTGGGTAAAGCCCACCTGGGTGTAAAGGGACTGGGGCCGGGATACCCCGCCGGCGACCATGGCGTCCACCTGGCCTGACAGCAGTTGTTCGCAGGCAAGCTTTATGGAAAACAGGGAAGAGGCACAGGCGGCATCCAGGGTGAAACTGCCGCCGGTCAACCCCAATACCCTTGCCAGAATTGATGCCGGGGCCGACAGCATGCCCGCACCCCAGGCCTGTTGCCGGGAGGGCATGGCAGGGTTAGATGCCAGAAAAAGATTGCGGGTCATCTGCGATGCCCCCGGCGTAGGCAGGGCAATGGCAGCAAGTACAACCCCTGTGCGTGCCCGGTGTTCTTCGGAAAGCCGGGCATGGGTCATCAGTTCAATGCCGGCGGCAAGGGTTAAATGGTGTACCGGGTCCAGGGCGTGGAAAAATTCACTATCCAGACCATGCCCGGCCATGTCTGCCTGGCAAAAGTCCAAATTGGAAGGATTGAATACGGATTGGGAAATCAGTCCTGCAAACCGGCTGCAGGCCCGGTCCGGCAGCGGGGTGCCGGCGTGGTTGTCCACCATAATCTCCGGCGGTACTCCCCAGCGGTCCTGGGGGACCGGGATGACGCTGGATTTTTTTGCCATGACATTGGCAATGAACTGCTGGGTATCACAGGCGCCGGGAAAAATACCGGACATGCCGACCACGGCAATATCTACGCGTTTCAAATTCATGGAGCCCCATATAATTGACCCGGAAAAAGATTGCAAGACAGCTTTGTAAAATTTGTGTAAAATACCTGCAAGGTCATTAACTTATACGCGTTAATTTCAAGAGACATGAAACAAGAGACAAGGGGGGCGAAGCGCCTTTGGCGCTCATTTATTGCAGGATCAGTATCATGCCCTGGAAAATTGAACGAAACAGAAGAAAACAGGTAAATACAGATAGTCCTGCGCAAACCAGCATATCTATTTTTCCTGAGCTGCGGCGCTCCTCATACCCAAAGAGACATGCCAGGATAAAGCCTGCGGCAAACCCGCCGCCATGGCCCCAGTTGTTGATATTCGGCAGGATCAGTCCAATCAGTACCAGGCTGAAAATCCAGGATTTGGTCTGGTCAAATACCATCTTTCCCCAGCTGCCACCCCGGGACCAGCCAAAATAAAACAGGGCACCGATCAGTCCGCAAAGACCGGCGGAAGCGCCAATGGTCACAGGGACACCGCCCAGGCAGGAGATAAAAAAACCACCGGCACCGGAAAGGATATAGATGGACAGCATCCGGTCGCGCCCGAATTCCTTTATTGTGAGCGGGGCAAGGGTGTGAAGCGCCATCATGTTGAAAAGAATGTGCAACAGACTGCCGTGCAACCAGTTTGCGGTGAAGATGCTGCCCCAGTCTTGGGTATGGGCCAAAGCCATGGTCCCGGAGGCACCAAGAAAAATCAGGGCATCAATGGATGGTGACAGGGCCGTCAAGGGATTCAGGGTAAAATGAAGTCCCCGGGAGAAGAGCAGGGACACGGCATACATGATCACGTTGATCCAGATTATGGTTTTTATCGTGAATTTTGTCCGGTCATCTATCATAGTGAAAAAGAGGCCTGTTTTTTTGGGGATCAGTGAATGGTAATATCTTCTATTGTCACGGCAGCCAGGTACTCTTTAACCGCCCCCAACGTTAAGGCAAACATCTTGGTGCCTGCAAGGATAACCATGGGATCATCCGGGGTGCCGCAGGCATCGGCAAACACAGGCCCCATAACACCGGTGGGATCGGCGTCTTCGGTCTGGTTTTCCTGCATCTGCTTGACAAAGGTATCCAGACGTTCCTTGAGTATGGCAAAATAATCAATCCGGGTGCCTGTGGTGGTTTCCGTCAGGGTTGACACATTGTTTGAAATCTCGCGGATCTGTTCCCAGAATGATTGGGTCAAAGGTGTCTTGTTAACATCTGTGACCGTCATGTAAAAGGCAAGCCCCCACCCCACACTCAGGATCTTAAGAATGGCCAGTTCATATTCCAGACGGTTCAGGTCTATGGGGTGCCCTTCGGGGATTGTACCTAAAAGTGATTTAATGTCAGCCCTGTCAATGGCAAAGGCTGAAAGGTTTTCGGCCGTCTGTTCCACGGTAAGGGTGCCTGCCGGGTTATTTTGCATTTCGGGGGATCGTCCTTTGTCTGCATTCATCTGTGTTTTGATTTACCTTTACGCCATATCAAAATTTAGTTATCTTTAACCGTAAAAGACTAAAATAACAATCCCCTGGTCAAGTGTAAACCCGGAAGGTAATGATATGTTATGAATATTTATCAAGAAGCTGCCAGAAAAGTTATTGATTCGCGCTATTGTGTCGCCTTTACCGGTGCCGGCATTTCCGTTGAAAGCGGCATCCCGCCGTTCAGAGGGAGAGACGGGCTGTGGAATAAATATGATCCGATGACCTTTGAAATTAATTATTTTCTTGAGAACACGGCCAGGTCCTGGGAGATCATCAGGGAAATTTTTTATGATCTGTTTGGTCATGTCCTGCCGAATACCGCCCACTATGCCCTGGCAGAGATGGAACATCGGGGCCTGTTAAAATCAGTGATCACCCAGAATATTGACAACCTGCACAAGGATGCCGGAAACATTGCAGTTTACGAATTCCACGGGTCATTAAAACAGATCATCTGTCTGCACTGCGGGCAAAAAATGAATGTGGCCCAGGTGGACATGAATCATCTGCCCCCTACCTGCCTGACCTGTGGTGGTATGATGAAACCTGATGTGGTGTTTTTCGGTGAAGCCATTCCCGAATATGCGGCGTCCAAGTCCATTGATGCGTCCCAGAGAGCGGACTGTATGATACTTATCGGCACCACAGGCACGGTGGCCCCGGCCAACACGCTCCCTTTCCGGGCCAAGGCACGCGGTACTACCATTATAGAAATCAACCCGGACCCGTCGGAATATACCGACCAGGTAACGGATATATTCATCCAGGATAACGCCACAAGGGCCATGGAACATCTCATGGAAGCTATTGATGAGCTTGTTTAAGATAACGCCTTGCTTATCCATATAGCTAACTCCCATGTTCTAACGAACACAACAAACTGTGAAAAACATTTTAACCACAGAATACACAGAAGCCACAGACGTCTATCTTCAGTGTATTCCGTGATTTCCGTGGTTAAACTTTTTCATATAAATCTCATCGTTCACGAGTACGATTAAGAGCAAGAAAAGGAGAAAAACATGCCTGACGACTGTCTTTTTTGTAAAATTGCAAACCATGAACTTCCCAGTGATATGCTGTATGAAGACAGCGACTATGTGGTATTCCGGGATATCCACCCCCAAGCCCCTGTCCACCTGTTGATCGTACCCAAAACCCATATCCGCAGCGTCAACGACATTGAACCGGCGCATAGCGAACTTGTGGGAGGACTGTTCACCCTGGCGGCAAAAATGGCCCTGAAAGAGGGGGTGAACAAATCCGGATATAAGCTGCTCTTTAATGTGGAAAAAGGCGGAGGCCAGGAAATCTTCCACCTGCATCTTCATCTGTTTGGGGGTTGGCAAAAATAAATTTTACGCCATCACATAGATGCCATGCCCCATTTTATAACAGAATCAACAATGGTGATGCACAGGGCAGCTATAAATGTTGTAAAAAAATCTTTAATTTGAAAGTCATTGAGCATTTTATCGGTAAGCCACAGGAGTACGGCATTGATCACCAGTTTGAACAGCCCGAATGTAATAATGATAAAAGGAAGAGATAAAAGAATCAGCAGCCAGCCAAACAAAAAATTGACCAGACTGTAGACAATAGCCACCATAATGGCCGTTCCAAAATGCTTAACCCGGATACCGGGTAAAAAATTGGCTACCAGAAATACCGCAACGCTTAAAATTAGAATGTTGATCAACATTGCCATTTTTTCCTTTTTATTAGGGTTAAAAGTAAAATAACAATTTATTGGAATTTTCATATAAAAACAAGAAAACAGCAATTCTAAATTTGAGTCGGTACGCCATCTTGCTCTTGCTTTTAAAAATCAGGCCACCAATTTTTGATCATTTATTTGAATTCGCTATTATTATTTGCTATAGTTTTTCACCCATAAAGGGGGTATTTTCTTTAACAAATATTATTGTTAATATAATAGAGATGTTATATAAATATTCCCCATAAAGAAATAAGGCGTAAACCATGAGGAAACTGTCTGACATTATCAAGGGAAAAACAGATATCCAGGTGATCATGGGAACCAATAACGACCATTAATATGCTGATTGTTCACCTTTAACTGTATTTAAGAAAGGAAACGACATGGCAGAAACTGTCATCAAACTGGGCCGAAAGAAAAAGGCCTCAACTTTTATCGACAAGGTTAAAGAGATTCTGCCCGAGGGCGGAAATCTTAATGCCTGCCTGACATGTGGCGTCTGCGCATCAGGCTGCCCGGCCACCGGGCTGGCAGACATGGATCCCAGAAAATTTCTGCGCATGGCTGCTCTGGGCATGGATGAAGAAATTGCTGCATCAGACTGGCCCTGGATGTGTACCATGTGCATGCGCTGCATCCATGTCTGCCCCATGAAAATTGATATTCCCCAGCTTGTTTACAACGCCAGGGCATTACGCCCCAGAGAAGATCGCCCAGTGGGCATCCTGGGTTCCTGTGACGCGGCCTTGATGCACGATACCGGTTCAGCCATGGGCACGTCAGAGGAAGATTTTGAATTTGTGGTTGAGGATGTCCTGGAAGAGTATCAGGAAGCTCAACCGGAATTTGAAGATATGGAAGCCCCCATTGACAAAGAAGGGGCAGAATTTTTCCTTAACCAGAACTCCAGGGAGCCGGTCACCGAACCTGACGAGATGGTGCCCTTATGGAAAATTCTTCATACCGCCGGAATCAATTGGACCTACGGCTCCAAGGGATGGGGTGGTGAAAACTATTGTATGTTTCTGGCAGATGATGATGCCTGGAAACATCTGACATCGACCAGCATTAATCAGGCCAGGAAGTTGGGGTGCAAAACGTTCCTCAATACCGAGTGAGGGCACGTTACTTACTCGGTCCGGGCCGGAGCGAAAAAATTTAATCTTGAGAGTGATGATTTAGAAATTAAAAATATTTATGAATACTATGCAAAATGGATCCGTGAAGGTCGGCTGAAACCCAGTTCCGACTGGAACAAAGACCTGAAAATTAAATTCACGGTACAGGATCCCTGCCAGATTGTCAGAAAAAGCTATGGCGATCCCATTGCCGACGACCTGCGTTTTGTTGTGAAATCCATGGTGGGTGAAGAAAACTTTGTTGACATGCAGCCTAACCATTCCAACAATTACTGCTGCGGTGGTGGCGGGGGATTTCTCCAGTCTGGTTTCAAGGAGGAACGTTTGACCTACGGGCGGGTGAAAGACCAGCAGATAAAGGCCACCGGTGCGGATTACTGCATTGCCGCCTGCCATAACTGTCATGCGCAGATTCATGAACTTAGCGAACATTACGAAGGGCATTACGGCGTTGTTCATTTATGGACCTTGCTCTGTCTGTCATTGGGCATTCTCGGACCCAATGAAAGAGAATACCTGGGAGATGACCTTAAAGAAGTAGCCGTCTTCCATCCTGAAACCGCTATGTAGTACGATTTTGTTTGAGCAGATACAGGGCCGGCAGTCGGATTTATACTGCCGGCCCTTTTTTTTAGGCCCATGATCGGAATAAAATCTTCCAAAATTTTGATTATGGGCCTAAGAGCTTGGGGGGATGTCTGAGTATAAGGCCCTGGGGCAGGCTTTCCCCAAAAATGGACGCTTCATCGGCGGATTCAATGGGAACCACCGTTTGAATCATATCCAATGACTTTTTAGGTGCCTGTCTCTGTTCAAACCACGGAACAATGATTTGAATCATACCCTGGGAAACATCACGCGTTCGATCCCCGGTTTTCCTGAGAATTTGAGCCAATGCCGTCGCAACCTGATCCTTGGGTGTCCAACTGATCTTCATCAATCTTTTTGTCCACCGCTCCACCTCTTGTGCCGGAACAACTCTATCCACAGAACCATAAAGAAGCTCTCTGGCACCAATTCTGGACAACGCCCAAAACATTTGATGCGGTGTTTTGCCCGGTTTCAACTGGGGGATCAGTTTTTTTGACAACGCAATCTTATCTTTTATCAACAGGCGCTCCATATTTGCCGCGGCCATCCACACTTCAGTCATCTCTTGTTTAGGCACTTTTTTTCCAGCACCGTTATTCGCCAATAAATAGCTGGAAACATCCTGAAAAAACTGCCGCTGTTGACCGGCAGTCAATCCCCCTGCAATGCGACGGCAGAATATCCACCATTCAACGGCATTTTGCTTGGCTTTCGGAAATAAACTTCTTTGTAAATAAACCTTCCATAGTTTGGGCATCCGAGATTCATCAAAGGCATCGCCAAATCCCGGTCGAACGCAAAATCCGGTCAAGTTTAACCATCGAATTTCGTGCTCCGGGCTATTCTGCCGCCATCCGACATTTTCAATCAGATGGTCTGCCACAGATCTAAGAAAGGATAAAGGCCATTTATTTCTTTTTGTCTCCACCAGTTTTTCTATATTTTTTACAACAGAAGACAATCGGGCATTGTCGGCAGATCCGGAAAAAGCGTCCGTTAACAGATTACGAACATTATTTACGGTATCATCATCATAAATTTCACTCTCGCCGGCTTCACCAACTTGGGGTTCCCGCAATTGAAACTGAAGCGTCCAACGATGGGATGACACGTTTGAGCGGCACCACATTGCAAGGGTTCCCATCTCGGTATATTCCGCTTCAATTTTAACCGGAATCCGTTTTGACTCCCCTTTTTTTCCAAATTTAATAATGGTTTTCAGGGGGGGCAGCGGTGTCAGAGAGTCATCAACCTCTAAAATATCGCCACTTTTATCACCGGATCTGAAACTGGAGCTGAACATTGAAAAAAGAACCGGCTGGTTGGTTACGACGTCAAATTCCATCTCCGGTAGCGCGATCAAAGAGCCTTCATCCAATCCACGCTCCACAACGCACATTATTTTTTCGCAGGTTGCGTCACAGGTTTTATTCCGGGCATTATCCGAAGCAATGCCGATGTAATAACTTCTGGGGCTGCCGCTGCCGACACGCACACCAATGCCTTGTTTGACAAGACCATAGTAAGAGGCCCCCAGGGCAACCGAAAGGTCTGGATCACGATTGTCCAGCACCGTCGGCAGCGCCTGATTCTCACAGGAAAACCATTTTCCAATTGCTGCCCTGATTTTATTTTGAAACACAGACGGTTTTAACGAGCCGCCATTAAACAGAATATGATCCGGTATGGGTTCTTTACCCAAGGTCGCTTTAACACTTTCGCGATGGCGCTCCAAAAACCATCCGATATGGCGGGTTATCGCAGGTTCCTGCTCATACGGAAGACCAAATTCGGCGATTGCCTTTCCGGATTTTTCACAATTAACAAGGCTGGGCTCAACTTCTGGAAAAAAGCCTTGGCACAAGATATCTTCCAGCTCCTCTTTTTCCAGATCAGCTGACAATGTATTGGCTATAAGGGAGCGTCCCTCGCCTCTTAATACAATTCTAACCCGGTTTTCATCACCGTTTTCATCGCTGTCCAGAAGAAGCTTTTCTTTTGCAGCCCGGCATTTATAGCTCAGTGTTTTCCATTGATCCGGGGTCAGGTGTGCTTTTTGGGTGAATTTTGACGCGACATACCGTGCCAGGGTAAGATCAATATTGTCTCCGCCCAGGATAAGGTGATCTCCGACAGCCACCCGCTCAAACCGCGGACTGCCTTCCGCCTCTTTCAATGAGATCAAGGTAAAGTCGGTTGTTCCCCCGCCCACATCGCAGACAAGGATCAGGTCATCTGCTTTGACATGGGACTGCCAGTCATGCTCATGACGTGTCACCCATGCATAAAACGCAGCAAGCGGTTCTTCCAGCAGCGTGATATTTTTACTGAATCCGGCCTCTCGTGCGGCCTTCAGCGTATATTCACGAGCCGCTTCATCAAATGACGCCGGCACGGTGATGACTGTAAATTGATTTTCAAGAAACAAATCCTCATCTTTAATAAAGTGATTCCATGCCTTTCGAATATGTCTCAAATATTCACTGGTTGCTTTAACCGGGGAGATTTTATCCACATTCTGAGATCCCCATGGCAGGATCGGGGCTTCACGGTCGGCCCGGGAATGGCACAGCCAGCTTTTTGCAGATGAAACCAGCCGGGATGGGACTTGTGCGCCGTGCTCCCTGGCAAACACGCCTGCAAACAGATCATTTTCCTTTTTCCATGGATGCTTCAGTGCGTTGCCGGCAACATCGTACTTTCCGGGAATATATAAAAAAGAAGGCAGCACCGGAACAAGTGAAAATTCACCCGGCCCGGTTAATTGAGGCACCTTGAAGACTTTTATTTCATTGCCGATGCCTGCTCCAGCACTCTGTGTGTCTATGTGAGTCAGGTCAGCGTATGATACCGCCGAATTGGTAGTCCCCAGATCAATTCCTACCACGTATCGTTTATAGTCATTGCGGTGAGAAAGCTCCGAAGTCTTCAGCTTCGGGGATGAATCACCGCGTGGTGTTTGTTTAACCTTGTGATTCAATATACGTCCCTAACCGTTTCAAATGATTCTTTCGTTCGTATTCCATTTTTACATCATTGCCATAGTTTTTTGATGAAACACTAAATCGACTTGTTTAATATTTTTAACAATTGGCTTAATTCCATCTGTTATTTTTAGATACGCTCCTTTATTGGGTTTTTTGTAAATTTAATCCTATGCGCTTATGTTTAGTAAGGTTACAAAATTATATCAAATAGTAATTTAAAGAATTAAACTTACGACTCAAATAGAATTTTTTTATTAAAATGCAAGCACTTTAAATGGCTGAAACCCACAGCCTCTATTCCTTATCCTTATAAG
>NZ_JACADJ010000067.1 GCF_013389365.1 Desulfobacter latus | reverse complement strand
TCTGAAAATATAAATAAATAAAAAATATATATACTTTTTTTATAAAATTATACTTTGTTCTCTATATATAAAATACGGGACCACCCCTAAAATGACAGAACCTGAAAATTGTGGTAAATGACAGCATATTTTAAAAACGATTGCGCGGTGGAGCATAAAAAAATGCAACTTTATTTTATCACGAAACACTTCAAGGCTCGCAGACTGGCCTATGACGAAAAACAAAATGTACTCTGGCTGGTTCCAAACTTCAAAGAAAGGGTTCTTAAAGGACACCAGGTTGGATTCAATCTGGATCTTTTAAGATCTATCAAAGAGTACCCCGTCCTTTCCACGAAGGTGGCGGTTAAGACCACCCTTGTTTATTTTACGTTGTACTTAAAAAACTTGAAAGTGGCTATCGGTGTTGATGAAGCGGGATTAGCGTTCATGAATGAATTAAAAATCCCCGACCCCCCAAGCATTACCGGCGATCCAATTATTCAAAAACGATTGAGGGATATAAAATAAAAATAAGATGTTCACAAGCTTTATAAAAACGGAAATTTTGGAAAAATTTTTTCCCGTCTATCTATAATCAGGAAATATCCAACCGAGACAATAAAAAAATTCTGGCAAAAATTAAACAAAATAATCCGTTAAGGCCAAGCCAGAAACTATCAAGGAAACCACCAGGAATCCATCGTACATCTGCCTGATCGAATAAGTCCCAGATCAGATGAGAACCTATACCGACGCCAAAGCCCGCAATAATCAAGGTTAGGAAGACCGATTTGAAACGTCTTGCAAAAAATAAAATTAAAAAAAACAATAATCCACTGTGAAAGATTGGATTCCGATGTCCCCCAATTCCTATCAAAGTAATGTCCAGATCTGGAAAGACTGTTCCGAAATAACATGGGATAAGTGAGATAAAAAACATAAATACTAATCTGATTTTCGAACTAACTGAGTTTGAGAACGTGAATACAAATCCCATTAAAGTGAGAATTCCAACCAAGCTATGTGCGGCTCGATATGAACTTTTCTGATCAAAAAAATTCAAGACAAAAAAATTAATTGTAATTGCTATGGCTAAAAATAGTCCAAGTATCAGAAATGTTTTTTTCGATTTTTGAATCGCGTCTATAATCATACTTTTTTCATAAAATGCGGCAAGGAAACCCCTGAGTCTTTAGCTCAGGGGAGGAATTGCCGCCCTCCTTATAATTAAGATATTAGCCCAGGCACCGGACCTTAGCACGTCGTATTGTAGGAATAGCCGTCAGATGCGTGAAGCAGCCTGCAGTATTTCCAGTTAATGCCCTGTACTGTTTTGTCCACTGTTTTAATGTTAAACGAACCGCTTTTTCTTACAGCGACACGCCCGGTGTACGTTCCAACCTTTTTGCCGGAAGTGACAACCGCCTTGACGATGTCGCCCGTCTGAAACCCTTTGACTTTTTTCTCAGTTGACTTTGCTGTTGTCCGGGGGAATCCGAACTTGTTTACCCTGCACATCTGTCTTGAGCCATGACCGTCTGCCTTTACAATCAACACGGCCTTATCGATCTGAAACATCTTTTCAGGTGTGCTTTTCCCGACACAGGCGGCATCGAGCCAATGCGTTTTGTGAAGTCCCCTGGTCGTCCGGTTGAATTTTGTCAAACCGCCGGAGCCTGTTTCAACCGGCAGTCCGGTTTTTTTCAAGGTACGGAACAAGTCCCATCGGGTCGTGTTGACGGCGCCCGCATCCTTGAGCGGCACTTTGGACTGCTTTTGAATTCGCTTCAACAGTCCCGGTTTCCTTGAAAGGAACTGTTCTAGGGGCTTGTTCCCCTTCTTCCTGTTGCACGCCGTACAGGCCAGTGTCAGATTACTGACTCTGTTGGAACCGCCTTTCGATTTCGGCACGATATGTTCAATCTCCAATGGGATATCTGTTTTTCCGCAGTAGGCACACGTTCTGTCCCATTTTTCCAGAAGGTATTCCCGTACCTCATACCCCATGAGTTCCCCCTGCTGATACGCGACACCGGATATTTCAGGATTCTGTATTTTCTGCATGTCAAACCGAACTAACTCCATTGAAATTGCCTGAATATTGCAAAACCGGCATAACCGGTTGACCCAGGTTTCGATATTGTGAACCCGGCTTTTTAATGAAGGCGGCAACCATCCTTCCGCCCTGGTCCGGTTATCAAAGCGCGGTTTTCGGTATCGTGTTTTCCGGTTTCTCCGGGATCTTCTGATGGCTCGTCTTGATTCCAGATTATTTTTGATCTGTTGGCCT
Source organism: Desulfobacter latus (assembly GCF_013389365.1). Lineage (GTDB taxonomy): Bacteria > Desulfobacterota > Desulfobacteria > Desulfobacterales > Desulfobacteraceae > Desulfobacter > Desulfobacter latus. The sequence continues at coordinate 20,426 of NZ_JACADJ010000067.1, read as the reverse complement.
CGATGTCTCAGTTCCATGGCAAAAACAATCTCTCCGGAATCGTCGTTAATCACGGCAATTCCGCTCTCTCTACTGCCCGGATCAATCTTGATCCGCAATGGGTTTGATGCCACGTCCAAGACGGTCTCTTTCAAAATGATTGTGAAGGGGAACTGTCTGAAAACTGCGGCTTTCCCTTCTGTTAAAAGCAGTCTTGCTTTTGCCGGATGTACCGGATTCTGCGGTTTTTTGTTTGTATCCAGAACAAATACGCTCAATTTTAAAGTCCTCTTGTTTCCAAGGTAATGTTTGCCGCGTCAATGTTATGACCGGGTTTAGCGCAAGCAGCACCGGCTTAACCCCTTAAACCTGTTTAACCACTTACCGTAGAACCTGGAGCTGGCGAGCACCCCAGGGTACCTGTTTCCGATCTAACGTAGTGTTCGAAGCACTTAGACTGGTCAACTTTAGGGCTTTTTCAAGCCCCTCGGTCTTTAGCCGAGGGGTAGTTGACGTAGATTTTGTGGTGAAATCGGTTAACGCCGCATAAAAAATAAAAAATGATCATCGATCATGACTATCCGTCCCCGGATTCAAGATGTTGCAGGTGAGCCACGACAGCCCGGATTTCACCGTAGGAATAATCGTCACCCAGTTCTTCTTTCATCTGGGTCAAATTTTTATCCGGCGATACGACTGCCGCGATGGCTGCCTGTTTTTCTTTGTCTTGCACCAACTGATCCACAGCCAGTTCGCCTTTGGCAATAAAGGAACATAAATGCCCCTGGATGGTGGTCGGGGCCAAGCCTCGTTCTTCGGCAATCTTGTCCACGGACAGGCCGTCTTTAAACAGCATCAGGCTGATGTCCCGGGTGTTGGCCTGGGGTGCTGCAGCCTTATCCGTGCCCGCGGGTTTGTTACCGGGGGGTCCCGGCGCTTTCTTTGAGGCCTGTTCTGCAGGACGCGGCGCAGGGGATTCATCGCCCGGGATATTTTTTTCATTGCAGTACGTCTCCACCATGGCCAGCAGTTCCTCACCATAGCTTTCCACGGTGGCCGGACCAACACCTCTCAAGGCTTTCAGACTTTTTTTCGACCGGGGCAGGCAGACTGCGATCTGAACCAGGACTTTCTGGTGGGCCACCTGGAACGCCTTGACGTTTTGAGCGGCTGCGGTCCGGGTCCGCCATTCCTTTAAGGTCTTAAACATTTCAGGGTGGGCAATGTCAAGTTCGGTGTAATCCGTAGTAGATGAACCGGAACTTTTTTTAGACTGACTTCCCGGCGCATCTGCCATGGCTTGGGATGACACAGCCCGAAGGTATGTGGTTGTGGAAAATCCGTCCTGACAGGATAAAATGCCGGCCCGTTTAACACGAACTTCCCGCTTTAAATTGTCCAGGGCATTTTGCACCTGTTTGCCCAGGGCCGCATTATCGGTATCCACGGCGCCTTTTTCAAGCAGACGCCCAAACACCTGCTCCAGGGTATTGCCAAACCAGGCACTGGCTTTTTGCACCCGCGCCTGGATAACGGCACTTGTTTCCGGCAAAGGATCTTGTGCCATCAACCCTTTCAATTGAATCTGAAATTTATCGCTCACCTGGAACAGCTGGTCCCGGGCGCCGGCTTCCAGTTCCGCCGGCTCACCAAGCCCGGGGATGCGCAGCACATTGCGGTTGTCCCTAACCAACCGCATAAAATAAAAAAACAATCGCCTGAAACTTGCGCAGTCAAAGCATTTAAGTACCAGGTTCTGCTGGCAGGCGGCCCGGGCAGACCTGAAAATCCCGGCAAGGTCCTGATCCGGCGGAGCCGTCCGGTTCATGAAATCCACCACCACCGGATCGGTGCCCAGGGCGTGGGGCGGTATAGACGCGGTGAGTACCAACCCGTCAAGGCCGGTACAGCGGCTTAAGGCCACATAAACCTGGCCGTGGGCAAAGGCATTTTTTGCATCCACAATGGCCCGGTCAAAGGTTAACCCCTGGCTTTTGTGAATGGTGACGGCCCAGGCAAGTTTTAAGGGAAACTGCTTGAATCTCCCCACCACCTCCTGTTGAATGGTGTTATCTTCCTCGTTTACCTTATATGTCACATTTTCCCAATCCACCGGCTTGACCTCCACAACCGGGCCGTCCGTCTGATCGGATGCACTTTCCCCGGCCGCCCTTCCGGCACTGCCCCGGCAGGCCACGGTTACGGTGTCGGTGCCCACATGGGTGACCTGCCCGATGGTGCCGTTGAAATAGACCTTATCAGGGGAGGCGTCATTGCGCAGAAACATCACCTGAGCCCCGGGTTTCAGGGTAAGCTGTTCTCCTGTGGGAAACGCATGGGACGGGAAATCTCCGGATACATCTGCAGTGAGGGTGTGTGCCGTCTCCCCAAGCCGGGCAAGTTTCAAATCATTGATGGATTCGGCCCGTCGATTGTGCGTGGTCAGGGTGATGTAACCCTGGTCCGGAGGATCGGGCTGAACCCGCTGGTTGAGGATATCGGTACAGTGACGGTCCATGCGGTTTTCACGTACGGCATTGAGCAGGCGGATAAAATCGGGATCGCTTTGACGGTAAACGGTCTCAAGCTCTATGGTCACCAGCTCGGAACGACTTAAGGCCTGGCTTGAAAAAAAATAGGGAGACGCATAATAATTGGACAACAGGTTCCATTCATCGGCTTTGGTCACCGGCGGAAGCTGAAACAAATCGCCGATAAGCAGCAGTTGCACCCCGCCAAAGGGCCGCTCATCCCGGCGCAGCCGCCGTAACACCGCATCCAGGGCATCCAGCAGATCGGCCCGGACCATGGAAATTTCATCAATCACCAGCAGATCAAGGCCGTTGATAATCTGTTTTTTAACCTTTGAGAACCTGAAAAACCGCCGGTTGTCCTGGGGTCGATCACTTTGTCCGGGCAGAAAAGGCCCCAGCGGAATCTGAAAAAAAGAGTGCAGGGTCACGCCCCCGGCATTTACGGCGGCAACGCCTGTAGGCGCCGCAACAATAAACTGCTTGGGGCAGAAATCAGATAAAGATTTCAGGAACGTGGTTTTACCGGTGCCGGCCCTGCCGGTCAAATAGATATGACACAGGGTTTCCCCGACAAAGGCCCGGGCCGCCTGGATTTTTTTGTTGCCTTCAAAAGAAGGTAATGTGGATTGTGCAGTATCCATGGACACGCTTTATAACAAAAAAACCCATATCTTGTCCACTGTCCTGAATTTTATGAATTTTTTGACAAAAATTTTGTGATATATTATATCAATATATTTCTTATAATCTTAAAAAATATATTTAGGGAGGATGGATGGATACAGGAAAAGTCAACCAGCGGATTTTATCATTCATGGAGAAACGGGACATGGATACCACGGCATTGTCCGAAGCAGCCGGCCTTGATCCCCAATTTATCAAGACCATGCTTGAAGAAGATATATACCCCCCCCTGGGTCCGCTGATGAAAATTGCCCGGGCCCTGGGTGTACGGTTAGGCACGTTTCTGGATGATCAGGACAGCAGTGATCCCTATATTGCCCGCAAGGCGGAGCGGGCGGACAGTTTTTCCGTTCTTGACGGCACCAACAAAGCCCCGACCTTAAATTTTTATGCTTTGGGCAAAGGGAAATCAGACCGGCACATGGAACCCTTTTTTGTTGAAATCATGCCTGAATCCGCAAAGAAAAAAACACTGTCTTCCCATGAAGGTGAAGAGTTTATTGTTGTTGTTTCAGGTCTTGTGGAAGTGATCTACGGCAATAAGACCTATGAACTGAAGCCCGGCGACTCCATCTATTACAACTCCGTGGTTCCCCATTATGTTTCCTGTATCGGGGAAGAAAAGGCCGAAATTTACGCAGTGGTTTATATTCCGGAATAACAGCCATGGGCAGAGTTGGTCTATTGAGCCCCAGACCAACCCACAACAAAAGGGAAATAGGACTAAAGACATCAACAATCAGCCAAAGAGGAATAGAGCATCATATGGACGAAACATTGCCATTGCAATCCCTGACTTTAGGGCAGATCCTTGACAAAACAGTTGAAAAATATCCGGACAATCCCGCCGTTATATATGTAGACAGGGATTTTCGCCTGACCTACAGCCAGTTTGCCACCTATGTAGATGAAACCGCCAAGGGTTTGATGGCCCTGGGCGTTAAGAAAGGGGAAAAGGTAGGCATATGGGCCACAAATATACCGTACTGGGTTGTCTTGCAGTTTGCCACAGCTAAGATCGGAGCTGTGCTGCTCACGGTGAACACCAACTATAAAACAGCGGAACTTGAATATCTGCTCACCCAATCCGAATGTGAAAATCTCTTTCTCATTGACGGATATCAGGACACGGATTACATATCCACCATATATGAACTGGTGCCGGAGTTGAAAACCTGTCAGCGCGGCCACCTGAAATCTAAAAAATTCCCCCATCTTGAACGGGTGGCCTTTCTTGGCCCTGAAAAACACAGGGGCATGTATACCATTCCCGAAATCCGGGCCCTGTCTGTAATGACTTCCGAAGCGGAATACCAGGCCCGCCAGGACAGCCTGGATCCCCATGATGTGGTGAATATGCAATATACATCGGGGACCACGGGGTTTCCCAAAGGTGTTATGCTCAGTCACTACAATATCGGCAACAACGGTTACTGGCTCGGTGCCAACCAGAACTTCGGCCCGGATGACCGGCTCTGCCTGCCCGTGCCCTTGTTCCACTGCTTTGGCTGTGTGCTCGGGGTGCTTGCCGCCGTAAACCACGGTACCTGTATGGTGATCCTTGAAGGGTTTGATCCCCTTTTGATCATGGCCTCGGTGGAGCAGGAAAAGTGTACCGCCCTTTACGGGGTGCCCACCATGTTCATTGCCGTACTGGAACACGCCCTTTTTAACAAATTTGATTTTTCATCCCTTCGCACCGGCATCATGGCAGGCTCTAATTGCCCCATCCATGTCATGGAACAGGTGATCGACAAGATGAACATGACCGAAATCACCATCGTCTACGGTCTGACCGAGGGCTCTCCGGGCTTGACCCAAACCCGGAGCCACGACGACATCCGGGTGCGGACGGAAACCGTAGGGCGCGCCCTGCCCCACCTTGAAGTCAAAGTCATTGACCTTGACACAGGAAAAGAACTGCCCCCGGGCAAACAAGGTGAAGTGTGCTGCAGGGGATATAACGTCATGAAAGGATACTACAACAATCCCGAAGCCACAGCCGAGGCCATTGATGCGGAGGGCTGGCTGCACTCAGGTGATCTCGGGGTCATGGACGAAGCAGGCAACCTGTCCATCACAGGCCGGCACAAGGACATGATCATCCGGGGCGGGGAAAATATCTATCCCAGGGAGATCGAGGAGTTTTTATACCGCATGGATGAAATCCGGGATGTCCAGGTGGCGGCGGTGCCCAGCAAAAAATACGGTGAAGAGGTTGGCGCCTTTGTCATTCTGAAAGAGGGGGCAAACATTGAACCCAGCGATATCCAGGATTTCTGCCGGGGAAAAATCAGCCGGTATAAAATTCCCAGGTATGTTCATTTTATTGATCAATATCCCATGACGGCCTCGGGCAAGATCCAGAAATATAAATTGACGGAGATGTCGGAAGAGATATGGCCGGAAAGACGCTGATCCCCAATGTTATAAAATTTAATATGGCATATTTTATTCCATGCCTATCCGGTTATGTAGGGGCAACCCCCTGTGATTGCCCCATGTTTTCAATCCCAAAGAGGGCAGGCACGGGGGCCTGCCCCTACACGTTTTATGGAAGGTTCCTGCAACAAAACCAAACAGACTCTAAAATAAAAAAAAATAAGAAATGCGAATATCTGCCGCTGTTGCCACTATCATTGTCTGCTTGATTTCAACCCTGCCCATGCTCACCGGCCGAGCCCTGTGCCGGGAGTTGACCATCATGACCCATGACAGTTTCAGTATGTCGGAGTCCGTGCTTGAAGATTTTAAAAAGGCCGTAGGTGCGGACATCACGATCTTACGTTCCGGCGATGCCGGCCAGGCATTAAATAAGGCGATTCTGTCCAAAAACAATCCCATGGCGGACCTGTTTTTCGGGGTGGACAACACCTTCATTGGGCGCGCGATAGACAATGATATATTTATTCCCTACACCCCCAAAGGCTTTGAAGATATTGACACATCCCTCTTACTGGATGACAAAAACCGTCTGATACCCGTGGATTTCGGTGATGTATGCCTCAACTATGACATCAAATGGTTCACGACAAACCATCTTGCGCCTCCGGCCGGCCTTGAAGACCTGATCCGCCCGGCATACAAAGATCTCACCGTTGTCCAGAACCCGGCCACATCATCCCCGGGGCTTGCCTTTCTTCTGGCGACCATCAGCCGTTTCGGGGAAAAGGAATACATCTCTTTCTGGCAGAAACTCAAAGCCAACGGGGTCATGGTGGTAAACGGCTGGCAGGAAGCCTACTGGGGGCAGTTCACCGCCGCTTCCCAAGGCGATCGTCCCATTGTGGTTTCTTACGCCTCAAGTCCTGCGGCAGAAGTCTTTTATGCTCAAGAAAAACCGGACACAGCCCCCACCGGTATCGTCATTAAGAATAGATCCGCCTTTCGCCAGATTGAATTTGCAGGCATCCTGAAAAACAGTGCCAATACGGATCTTGCAAAAAAGGCCATGGACTTTTTTTTAAGTAAAACATTCCAGGAAGACATCCCGTTGCAGATGTTTGTGTTTCCGGCCAGTACAAAGGCCAAGCTGCCGGACGTGTTTTTAAAACATGCAAAAATTACGAATGCGCCGGCCTCTTTGCCCCCAGAGAAGATCAACCGGAACCGGGATAAATGGCTCCGGGAATGGACGGAAAACCTGTTGCGGTGAAAACAAGGCGTTATACACACCCCTATGTGCTGGCAGGGCTGGTGCCCCTTGTCTTTTTCCTTGTGTTTTATTTTTATCCCTTGGCCGGGATCTTTCTTCGAAGTTTTGTACCGGACTTCCCCGCACACCTTCACATTGACCTGTCTTTTATAGATCAGGTTGTCGGATCGCAACGTCTTCATCACATCATTCGGTTTACCTTCTGGCAGGCGGCCGTATCCACGGGCCTGACCTTGGCCGTTGCTTTTCCGTGCGCCTTTGTCATGTCCCATTACGAATTTAAAGGTAAACAGTTTTTAACCCTGTCCGCCTCCATCCCCTTTGTTCTGCCTGCCGTGGTGGTGGCGGCCGCCCTTGACGCAAGTTTCGGCAGGAATGGATGGCTGGGCATGTTAAATATACGCCATCCTTTGGTTCTGATTTTCATCGCCCATGTATTTTACAATTTTTCGGTCATGCTCAGAATTTTGACCAGCTTCTGGGCTGGGTTGCGGGCAAATGTCCAGGAAGCGGCCGCCATGCTCGGCGCAGGACCGTTTCAGACATTTATCCATATTACCCTGCCCCTTCTCATGCCTGCGGTATGGGCGGCATCCTTTCTGGTGTTTATCTTCTGCTTTTCAAGCTTTGGCATTATTTTGATTCTTGGGGGACCGGCCTATTCCACCATCGAGGCAGAGATTTACCGCCAGGCCGCCCATATGTTCAACCTGCCGGTGGCATCTTTTCTCTCCCTGGTTCAAATCGGGTTTACCCTGGTACTCATGGGTTTTTACACCGCCTTTTCCCGAAAGGCGGTCCGCTTTGCACCCAAAAGCAATCATACCCATTTTAAACAACCGGAAAAAGCCTGGGAAAAAGCCGCAGTCGCAGGAAATACCGGTTTTATTATCCTGTTATGCCTTTTCCCCTTAACCGCGCTTGCGGGCAAGTCCCTGGTCCATGAGGGGCAATTATCCCTGATGTATTACCGGGCCATTTTTGACAATCCAGCCGGCTCGATTTTCCATGTCCCGCCTTTTACCGCGATTAAATTCTCCTTTATCTTTGCGGGAACAGCCCTTGGGATCGCCCTTGTGACCGGTCTGTGTGCCGCCCTTTGCCTGAATCACCTGGACCGGACAAAAGCAAAAGGGCTTGCAGCCTTTTTTGACCCGTTGTTTATGCTGCCCCTGTCCACATCGGCGGTAACTTTAGGATTCGGCATTATCATCACCCTGGACCGGCCACCGCTTAACCTGCGCACATCACCACTGCTTGTCCCCATGGTCCATGCCCTGGTGGGATTTCCCTTTGTACTCCGGGCGGTGCTGCCTGCCCTGAAAAACATTCCCGATAACATCAGGGAGACGGCTGCCACGTTAGGGGCATCTCCGGGAAAAATATTCAGATGCATTGACCTGCCGCTGATATCCGGCGCACTGACGGCAGGTGCCGTGTTTGCCTTTACCATCAGCATGGGGGAATTCGGCGCCACCATTTTTACGGCAAGCCCACACACGCCCACCATCCCCCTGGCCATTTACCGATTTTTAGGCCAGCCTGGCGCCATGAATTACGGCCAGGCCATGGCCATTTCCACCCTTCTCATGGCGGTCACGGCAGCCGGGTTTATTCTCATTGAAAAAATCGGTTCAAAAGGAATACAGCAATTTTAATGGAACATGAGCTCATCATACACAACGTAAGCAAAATCAGTGCAACAGGCAGCTATGTCCTAAACAACATTAACCTTGATTTGCCCCGGGGCAGCCGGTTGTCTGTGCTTGGTCCTTCGGGCTGCGGAAAAACCACGCTGTTACGTATGATTGCAGGGCTTGATACGCCGGACGCAGGCGATATCCTGTTCAACGGCGCGTCCATCCTGAACCTGCCCCCGCACAAGCGCAATTTCGGCATGATGTTCCAGGATTATGCCCTGTTTCCCCACCTGGATGTATTTGCCAACATTGCATTCGGCCTGAAAATGAAGGGCATTTCCAGACGGGAACAGGCCCCGATTGTGGCGGAAATGTTAGCGCTGACCAATCTTGAAGGATTTGAACGCAGAAAAGTGGATGAACTGTCCGGGGGCGAACGCCAGCGGGTGGCCCTGGCAAGGACCCTTGCCCCGGACCCCAGACTGCTGATGCTCGACGAGCCCTTAAGCGCACTGGACCGGGTCTTGCGAAAATATCTGTTAACTCAACTCACACAGATTTTCTCACGGCTGGAGATCACCACCATCTTTGTCACCCATGACCACAAAGAAGCCTTTGCCGCCGGATCACAGATCATCCTGATGAACCAGGGCGAAATTGTCCAGCAAGGCAGCCCCGATAATCTTATCCATCATCCGGTCAACGACTGGGTCAAATCGTTTATGGCCTGATGTTTCTATGGCCATCATTTAAGCGTCTGTCTAAAAATTAATAAAACAAGAGAATCCAGGCCAGAACCAGTATTCTGGACAAAAGACCAAATACCATGGTCAGAAAACAGATGGCAGCACCATTGCGTGCCCCGTAAATAGCTATATATCGAGGCAGGGTCCGGCGCAGGCGGGTAACGGGTATCATGATAAGACCGCCGGCCATCAGGGCCGTGATCGCCTCATAGCCGCTGATGCTGTTTTGGGTCAACAGGGTTGACATGTAGCTGATCCCGGCAACCGGATTGAATATATAGGTGGTGAGCGGACCAATGACAGCCGGAGACAAATCAAGAGCGGATGTCAACGGGGCAATGCCTGCCTCAACCCAGGACAACATTCCCGACTCAGTCAATACCTGAACCAGCAAAGTCACAACAGCCAGCACACTCGTCATTTTGAAAAACAGTTTTTTTCTTGCATGCCAGGCGTCTCTCAAAAGCCGGATAAAACTGCGGTTAAGGCAGTCCGCATCCTCCGGTGTGCATTCGTAGGCAGAAAACGGATCATCCCCGATTTCCAAAGGTTCCCTGCCATTGCCCCAGGCCCTCCCACGGACCACTACATAGCCAAGTTTCAATGCACCGTTAAGCCAGAAAGCCGCAATGTAAATCATGGCCAGGCGAGCGCCGAGCAGCGGCAGGACAATGGGAAGCTGAAAGGTCAGGGTCTCCTTGAAATGAAAGGGCACCGTATTGAGAATGCCGGTCAGCCGCAGTTCACGATCGTCAAAGCGTCCGTCTGTATAGAATTGAGCCGCCATGGTGTGGGCCGCGATCATGGAACCGACTGCGGCCAGAAAACAAACCGCCGTTTCAGCCGGCAGCCGGGCGACCCTTGCCACAGGTTTCCCAAAAGGTTTCAGATGGCGCATCAGCCCCATCTGCATGAACAGTTCCACCCCGAAAAGGCTGATAAACATGACCGAACCCATTCGAAACACCAGGTCCGCCGTAAACGCTATTGAAGATAATAAAATTTCCATGTCCAGGTCGTTGCTAAGTCGTCCAGAAGGTGCAATTACAAACCCGCTTGTCAATATAGAAAGCCGAACAGCCACAGGGGTATTTTAGCATTCATCCCCTGTTCTATATTGTCCAGGGCAAGGTATGAATCGGGCTGGTCTTTAATCTGCCTGAAGGTTTTGCCTTTTCCCCCGATTTCAAAAATAACCCTGCCGTTAACCTGAAAATCCCCTTTGGGGGGAATTTCCACGGTGTTCGATTCCATGAGCATCCGGGCAAAAAATAATTCTCTGATGCTTCCGATTTCAGTCCTGTTACTGATGGCAAAGGCCTGGTTTGTATTGTTCAAATATATTTTTTCAGGCTTTTCCAATTTCCTGATACTTCTGCCGGTTTTAGGCAGACAGGTAATCACCCCGGCATCTTCCAGATATTTCAGATAAGTTTTCAGCGTTCTTTCATCACCGATTTCCACCATGTTCTTCAGCCGTTTCATGTCAGGGGTAAAGGGCGCTGAAGACGCAATGGCGGAAAGGAGCAGTTTTATTTTTTTTACGCTGACCCCGGAAAGCTTGGGATAAATGGAAAGCAGGTCACTTTCGATGGTTGTACGCAGCCCCTGTTCCAGGATGGTAAAATATGCTCTTTCATCGGTAAACTCCATAAAATAGGGAAAATAGCCGTGACGCAGATAGGTGTTGAAAAGGGGAAGCACTTTCATATCTTTTTTTTCAAGTTCCTTTGTGATGTCACGGGAATAAGCTTCGTGGTCGGACAGCAGTGATTCAAGATCGTATACCGGCAATTTGACCCCGTGTCTCATCTCAATAAACTCCCTGAAAGACAGACCTGTCATTTTATGGATGATGGCCCTCCGGCTCAGATCATGGCTCCCTTTATGGATTTCAAGCGCGGAACTGCCGGAAACAATCAGCTTGAGGTCAGGAAATGAATCATAAATGCTTTTCAGCTCCACTGACCATCCCGGATATTTATGGATCTCGTCCAGACATAAGAGCTTACCACCGTGATTGACAAAGGTCTCGGCAATATCATAAATGGCATGGCCCGCCACTTTGAAATGATCCACAGGCACATAAAGCGCTTTTTTGTTGAGTACATCCTTATGGGTAAATTCCAGGATATATTGTATAATTGCGGTGGTCTTGCCCACACCCCGCTGCCCGGTAATAATGGAAAATCTGTTTTCAAGACCGTATTTTTTTATAAAGTACCGGTGAAAGGGCCGGTCTGTCATATCCAGGATGTTCCTGTGCAGGATAAACAATTGATCAAGCATAGGCAATCTCCATATTAGTATTTCGATACTAATATACAGCACAATCTTGGTATTGCAATACTAAAATTGCCTATATTTTTTGGGACTCCAATATTAATTCGACACAGACCTGATATGAATCTAATCAGCACGCCCCTGGGCTTGGCGAAGCAGCGAGGCGTTTTTTTCCTTTACGTCCGGATACGCAGCCGCCAGGCTGTTGGATTTTTTGGCCAGGGAAACCGCCTGGACAACATTTCCCTGGTCAAGCCGGGCCCTTGCCATCAGATGCCAGACCAGCGGGTCCTGGCCATCAATATACAATGCCTGCTCCAGGGTGGAAAAGGCAAGCTGGGGCTGCTTATTTTTAAGTTGCTTTTCGGCATTGCGGATCATCCGGGTCAATGCCTTGGGCCGGGGACGCTGAACAGGGCGCACAGCAGACAAAAGCGGATTTTGGGCCTCTTCCCTATCCGCAATTGCCGAATCATCGGCCACAGTGCGTTGATCCGTTACAGGCCCGCCGATCTCAGGTACCGATTCAGGGGGCAAATGGGACTGGGGCATAGAGATAGGGCTTTTGGGCGCACAGGCGGATAAAACGATGAGGGCCATGACAGTAAGACAAAAACAATAGGGTTTCATTTGAAGACATCCTTGAGCCAGTCAATAAGATATCGCGGCTTTTTTTTCTGGGCCGGTTGCTTGTCGGGTCCGGGGCTTGCCGGGATTGGGGTTTTGACTTCAGCAGGAGGGTCAGGAACAGGATCAAAAACAACAGGGGCAGACCCGCGGATAAAAGGTACAGCAAGGGCACCGGGGGCATTGCCATTCGTACGACGCCCGGTCTTGGGATTGATGACCGCCCATTCGATATTTTCCGGTGGCGTCAGGACCAGGGGCGTATTGGGGATCCGGGACATGATCCGGCCAAAAACCTGCAGGGCACCGGAAGCCCCGGTGAGCCCGGTAGACTTGTTATCATCCCTGCCCACCCAGACCACGGCCAGGCGATTGCCGGAAAATCCGGCAAACCAGGTGTCCCGCAGATCGTTGGTGGTACCCGTCTTTCCGGCAATGCCCAGATCCGGGGAAAGCCACCTGGATAAAGATTTCCCGGTACCTTCGCGGACCACAGCCTGCAGTGTTTTGGCCACCAGAAATACGGCGCCCGGATCCAGGTGTTGTTCAATGTGTAACGGATAGCGCTGGAGCGTTTCCCCGTCAGGGGTATAAACGGCGTTTATGACCCGTGAGGGGGTGTAGAATCCTCCCGAGGCCAGGGTATGGTAGACCTGGGCAACCTGGACCGGCGTCATTTCAAAACTGCCCAGAAGCATTGCCGGCACAAGCGGGGCAGCGGGTTTGAATCCCAACTGCGCCATGGTTGCAAAAACAGTTTCCAGACCAATATCCATGCCGAGCTTGACCGTAGATGTATTATAGGAGTGAACCAGGGCCTGATACAAAGGCAGTTCCCCATGAAATTTTTTGTCAAAATTCATGGGCTTCCAAAGACGGCCGCCACTCGTCAATGACACAGGCCCGTCATTGATCCGGGTCACCAGGGTATAATTTTCAGGCCGCTCCAGGGCCGAAAGGTATACCGCAGGCTTCACCAGAGAACCGATGGGACGTTTTGCATCCAGGGCGCGGTTAAATCCTTTATATTCAGGTTGCTTTCCGCCCACCACAGCCTGGATTTCATTTGTGGCACCAGACGCGACCACCACACCGGCCTGGAGCTTTGCATTTCTGCCCGCCATAAAATCCGCCACCCCCTTTTCCGCAGCCAGCTGCACCAACGGATCCAACGGGGTAAAAATCCGCAGCCCCATGGTTTTTAAATCTTTTTCACGATACGCGTCAAGCAATCTGCGCTTAACCAGATCCAGGTAAAAGGGGAACCGCCATTGCCGGGAAACCGGAATAATGCCAAGGGGACGGCCAAGTGATTTTGTCAGTTGCGCGGATGAAAGCAGGTCCTGGTCTGCCATCAGGCCAAGTACAATGTTTCGCCGGGCCAGGGCCCGGTCCGGATGCACCCTTGGATTGTAAAAGGATGGGCCTTTAAGCATGCCCACCAAAAGAGCGGTTTCCCCTGGGGAAAGCAGCCCCAAAGACTTGCCAAAGTAAAACTGAGCCCCTAATCCAAACCCGTGTATAGCCCTGGCACCGTCCTGTCCTAGATAAACTTCGTTAATATAGGCTTCAAGAATTTCTTCTTTGGTAAATTGACGCTCAATGGCTGCCGCGACAAAGGCTTCACTAATCTTTCGTTTAAACGTTTTTTCAGGGGAAAGAAAAAAATTTTTTGCCAGTTGCTGGGTCAGGGTACTGGCACCCTGGGTAAACCGGCCCTGGCGGATATTGATCACCATGGCCCGGAAAATGGATTTAAAATCAACGCCGTAATGGGAATAAAAATTTTTATCCTCCACGGCAACAATGGTCTTTTTAAGTAATGCCGGAATATCCTCAGAGTCCAGAAGGATACGGTCTTCCATGGAAGAGGGGTAAAACTGCCCGATCACCACCGGATCAAGCTGTTCCATGTCTATGTTACGCCCCTCGGTTTTAAGTTGCGTAATGCGGCCGCCGGATATGGTCAGTTCCATGCGCCGCAGGGGACGTTGCTGCACGCCAAAATCAAACGGCCGACAATTAAGAACAAACCGGCCATGGTACCGGGTGTAAGTGCCCGGCACCGTCAGCTGTTTCTGGGCTCCAACCCTTCGGTATCCCAGCAGATCCAGTTCCTGTCCAAGGGATTTGGCGGACAGCTGCATCCCCGGATAAAGGGTCATGGGACGTGCATATACGTTGGCCGGCACATCCCACAACCGTTCCTTGAACCGCTCGGCCACCTGATGGTTGATCCGGTAAGCATAGCCCCCAAAGGCCATGCAGACACATAAGACTAAAACAATGACCAACCGTCTTAATATTTTCATTGAATTATCTTATCTTCAATTAATAATTGTGATCCGGGATGTCCAGATTAAACAGCTGCCGGGCCACATTCAAATAGAAAGAATCATCCCGGTGATCACCGGTGTTGCGCAGAAATAAAATGGGATCATGGATGGCACGGGACGCAATGGCCTTTGTCATCCTGCGGATGGATTCCGCATCATCCTTTGACAGATGGGGCAGGCCGGCCAGGGTTTTCTCGCATTCCAGATTCACAATGTCAGTCATTTTGCGATTGATGGCCTTGATCGTGGGCACCACGGCCAGTTCATCCAGCCACCGGCGGAACGCCAGCAAGGCTTCTTCCACAAACCGTTGCGCCCTGACGGTCTCCTGTTCCCGCCGGGTCATATTTGTTTCAACAATATTTCTCAAATCGTCAATATCATAGACATAGGCATTGGATATTTTATTGATCCGGGGATCAATATCCCTGGGCACCGCAATATCAATAAAAAACAGGGTATTGTTCTGCCTTTTTTTCATAATGCCTTTGACTTGGTCACGGGTTAACACATAATCCGTGGCCCCGGTGGAACTGATAATGATATCCACATCCGCCAATGCAGATTCCCGTTCCTCATACTGAACCGCCTGACCATTGAACTTGCGGGCCAGTTCCAGGGCGTTTTTAAATGTGCGGTTGACCACCACAATATTTTTAACCTGGTGGGTCATAAGGTGTTCAACAGCCAGTTCCGCCATCTCTCCGGCCCCGATGAGCATGACGCTTTTGGTGGCAAGGTCGGCAAAAATTTTATGGGCAAGTTCAATGGCGGCATAGGAAATGGAAACCGCGTTATCACCAATGCCGGTATGTTTTCTCACCCGCTTTGCCACGGAAAAGGATTTGTGCATCAGGCGATTAAGCACAACCCCGGTGGTACCGGCACTCACGGCGGTTTTATAGGCCTTTTTCACCTGCCCTAGAATCTGGGGTTCCCCCACCACCATGGAATCAAGACTTGCCGCCACGCAGAAAAGATGGCGGATAGCATCATCATCCGTATGGATATACAGGGATGATTTGAATTCAGAAACAGATATTTGTTTCAGTTTAGAGACAAATTGCATAACCGCATCAATTCTATCTTTGTCTTCCAAGACCCGGTTTCCGGGTATATAGAGAAATTCAAGACGGTTGCAGGTGGAAAAAACCAGGCCTTCCTTGATACCCGAATCCTGTTTTATAAATTCCAGGGCCGTTTCAATTTGTGCGTGGGAAAAAGCCAGTTTTTCCCTGAGCTCCACAGGCGCGGTCTTATGACTGGCACCAATCAGAATTATCTTTGCCATAATGGGTTAATCTGCGTCCTGTTCTTATTGGGTAAATCCCTGGTGATGCCCGCCAAGGAAGGAATTCACCCCCAGGAAGGTAAAAATTAGTATGATAAAGCCAATCACGGACATAATTGCGGAATTGCGCCCCCGCCACCCCGAATAAAGCCGTAGATGCAAAAGTACCGCATACACCATCCAGGCACCGACTGAAAACACCTCTTTTACGTCCCAGCGCCAGAAACTGCCCCACACGGACCTGGCATAAATAAAGCCGGTGACAAGCCCAAAGGTAAGCAATGCAAATCCCGTGGTAATACAGGTATAGGACACGGCATCCAGAAAATCCAAAGACGGCAGGCGTTTGAAAAAAAAACCCGGACTTTTGCCTTTGATGCCCTGCTCCTGGAGCAGATAAAGAATACCGGCACCGCAGGCCAGGGCCAGCATGGACTCTCCGGTAAAAATAAGAACAATGTGCCCGAAAAAGAAAATGCCCTTGTAGATCTTGTCCGGGGCTTGGGTTGCCTCGGGCAGAAAAATGGACGCAAGCATAAGGACAGTGATCATGGCCGTGGCATAGACCCCAAGAATTTTCAGGTGGAACCGGTACTGCACATAGAGAAACATGGCAGCAAGGGACAGGCCTGCCATGGACAGGCTCTGACCAAGGGTATAGATGGGCAGCCCGCCAAGTGCCGCGCTTTGCAGAACAATGGCAAGCAGATGAACCACGGCGCCGATACCCACAGCGCCTAAGGCGGTCTGCTGGATCCGGTCTTTCTGATAAAACAGATAGCAAAAATACCCGGCTGTACTGACCAGGTAAAAAAAGGTTGCACACTGCAAAAGGATAAAAGGAATATTCATAGAGATTACAACTCCCTGGTACCGAAATCGGGCATAAGCCTTTCCAGGCTGAAGCCTTCACCTAAAATCCCGGCAAGCACGGTATCAATCTGCCGGGTTTGTCCTGCGGCAATCTTTTCAGGCAAATCAGCATCAAGCAGGGCACAAAATGTTTTACGGTGCCCCTTGGGATCATGTCCCCGTTCCAGCAAAATGGCTCTGATGCGGCCTAAAAGGGCTGCAAGAATACCGTATTCAGGACCGAAACGTGCCTCAAGCGCCAAGCGCAGGTGCTTTGAAAGGGCCGGACTGGCCCCGCAGGTAGAGACGGCAAATATAAGATCGCCTCTCTCCACCACTGCCGGCAGGATAAAATCCCCTTTGTCCCGACCGTCAGCAATATTGCATAATATATTCTTTTTTTGGGCAGCCTGCCGTATTCCGGCATTTAACTGCATATTATCGGTGGCGGCAAACGCCAGACTCATGCCGTCCAGATCCGAATCCTCAAAATTTTTTTTCTTTAACGTAATGGCGGAAACCGGCATATTTGACAATTCATCTGAAAAGTCAGGGCTGACCACGGTGACCCGGGCACCTGCCCGGGCAAGGCCAAACGCCTTTCTTGTTCCCACGGCCCCGCCGCCAGCCACAAGGCAGCATCGGTCTTTAACATCTAAAAAAATCGGATAGTAATCCATCACCTCATCCCTTATTCGCCCTTGTTTGAGCAGGGGGTTTAATATATATTGCCTGTTAGTTTTTTTCAATGTTTATCATTTTAAAGGCAATGCTGTGATTATTGATTCACATACCCATCTTTTTTTCAAGGCCGTTGCAGATGACAGGACCCCGTTCTTTGACAACGAACCTGAATTCAAGCTTTTATATGATTCCCCAAAAGCAAAGATTGCAACGGTGTCTCAACTGATAGACGCCATGGACCGTCATGACGTTGATATCTCCATTCTTTCGGGATTTCCATGGCGCAATCCCGAATACACAAAACGAAACAATGATGCGGTACTTGAGGCGGTCGCCGCCCACCCGAAACGGTTGCGGGGTCTGGCCTGTTTTGATGTATCCTGGAAAGATGCGGCAAAAGAGGCTGAACGCTGTATTGATGCAGGGCTTTCCGGTGTGGGGGAACTGGCCTTTTATCTGTCCGGTATTGATGATCGGGCTATCCGACGTCTGGAACCTGTGATGGATGTACTCAAGCGCAAGGGCAATTTACCCTGTATGATCCATACCAATGAACCTCTGGGCCATTCCTATCCGGGAAAAACCCCTGTTACCCTTGAGCAGATTGATAATCTGGCCCGGGCGTTTTCAAACAACAAAATCATTCTGGCCCATTGGGGCGGCGGCATCTTTTTTTATCACATCATGAAAAAACAGATGAAAGAACGGCTTAAAAACATCTGGTATGATACGGCCGCGTCTATTTTTCTTTATGACCCGGCAATCTACGATATGGCCCTCAAGGCCGGGGTACTGGAAAAAGTGCTGTTCGGCACGGATTATCCCCTGCTTACTCCGGACAGGTATTATAGCGACATTAATCGGTCACAGCTGACTTTAGATCAAAAACGGATGGTACTCGGAGAAAATGCCCGGGCCTTGTACCCGGACTTGTAAATCAATTATCCTAAATTATCCATTTTCAAACCCGCGATTTACAAGTAGGGTTCTGCAAAAATCAGGTATTCTAAAAGCAAGAAACAACGGGATATTAAGGAGTTTGTTTTCTTGTTTCAAGTTGAGTAGCGAGCTTCTGATTGCAAGGTCGGGGTTGTATTTATCTCTATAAATCTTTAAACTTTTTGACCTGACATTGACGCCGGATTTGACTTCAATGGGGATCATGCTGTTATCCACCTGAATAATAAATTCAACTTCTGCTGTTGCCTTGGAGGTCCAATAGTGAGGATCAGAGGCCTCATTGCCGGAAACCAATTCCTGAAGGATATAATTTTCAGCCAAAGCCCCTTTAAACTCCGTAAAAAGACGGTTGCCTTCAACAAATGCACCGGGGTGCAGTTGAGACATCACCCGTAAAAGCCCCACATCGGGAAAAAAGAGTTTAAACGCTTGACTATCCGTATAGGAAATCAAAGGAAGCGCCGGTTTGGAGACTCTGTGAATTTTATATATCAACCCGGCACTTTCAAGCCATGAAATGGCATTCTCATACTCCCTGGCTCTTGCCCCCTTCCTTACGACACTATAAACAAATTTACGGTTTTCCCTTGATAACAGAGATGGAACGGCACGCCATATCTGATGCAGTTTTGGAATATCCGAGTGGGGTGCATGTTTTGAAAAATCAAGCTCATATGCCTGGAGAATTTCTTTTTGCCTTCTTTCCGTCCGATCTATATCTCTGGTGTCGATCCATGTGGCAAGGGGTTCCGGCATTCCCCCCACAAGAAAATATGTTTTTAACAACTCAATGCATTTATTGAATATGGGCAAAGGAACCGACTCTGTCAGTTCAATATTTTGAAAATATTCAACCAGCATTTCTTCTCCGAAATTGTAAAGGAACTCCAGAAAAGAGAATGGTTTTAATTCAAAAAAATTAACCTTCCCCACAGGAAAAGAACCGGGTTTGGAAAGCGTGATACCAAGAAGGGAGCCTGCACAGGCAATGTGTTGCTCCGGCAGTTTTTCATGGAAATATTTCAGACTGTTCAGTGCGGCATTGGATTCTTGAATTTCATCGAAAACAAGCAGTGTCTCATTTGGAATGATCCTTTTGCCGTGCAAAATTGAAAGGCCGTCAACAATTCTGTCGGGATTGATATCTCCGGCAAAATAGCTGTCCAGAGACCTGTTTTCCTCGAAATTGAAGTAGGCGGTATCCTTAAAACAGCGCTCTCCAAACGATTTAAGAAGCCATGTCTTTCCTACCTGACGTATTCCTTTTACAACCAGTGGCTTGCGGTCTGGGGAGACTTTCCATTCTTTGAGGTATTCTATACCAAATCGTTTCATAATTTATTATTCCGTTTTTTGAAATGGATAATGTGTATATTGTCACATTTTTCTAAGGAACAATATAATTAAAATCACATTATATCCATGAAAATAGAATGGATAATGGATAATTATAGTGGCTGCGCCCTTTTTATGGGGTTTTGCCTTTTTGTAACGGCATAACAAGTATCTAAACCCGGCTTCATATCCGCCGCTTTTATTTTATAAGGACCTTGATTTGCCACTTTGTATATATCAACCACCCAATAACAAATCAAAATAACGCCCTGTAAAAATCAAAATCCGGGCTGTTAAATTCGTCCTTGCCATCCAGGTGGCAGTCAGGATACTCTCCAATAAAGCTGACGGTTGGATAATATTCAAATAAGCACTTGGTTGCAAAAATAGGAATCAGAAATCATCATGGAAGAAACGAATCCCTATGTAGGAGAGAAGATTATTGAGGGAGTCAGGGAACAGATAGCCATTGACGACCCTCCAGAGGTGAAGGAAACATACGACAGACTGATTGCCGACGGACATCCTGAGCAAGAGGTGTTAAAGATGCTTGCATGCGTTCTATCGACCGAGATATTTGAAATAGTCAACTACCCCTCGGCTAAAGACCGAGGGGCTTGAAAAAGCCCCAAAGTTGACCAGTCCAAGTGCTTCGAGCACTACGTTAGATCGGAAATAGGTACCCTGGGGTACTCGCCAGCTCCAGGTTCTACGGTAAGTGGTTAAACAGGTTTAAGGGGTTAAGCCGGTGCTGCTTGCGCCAAACCCGATCATAACATTGACGCGGCAAACATTACCTTGGAAACAAGAGGATTTTAAA
>NZ_JACADJ010000066.1 GCF_013389365.1 Desulfobacter latus | reverse complement strand
AGTGGACAAAACAGTACAGGGCATTAGCTGGAAATATTGCAGGCTGCTTCATGCATCTGACGGTTATTCCTACAATACGACGTGCTAAGGTCCGGTGCATGGCTACTAAATTATTATAAGGAGGGCGCCAATTCCTCCCCTGAGCTAAAGACTCAGGGGTTTCCTTGCCGCATTTTATGAAAATACATCGCGCATATAAGTACCGTATGTACCCGAATAAGCAGCAGCAACAGCATTTGGCTGTGCAGTTCGGACATGCACGGTTTATTTTCAACTATGGACTTAATGCCCGGAAACAGGCATACAAAGAAACCGGCAAAGGTCTGACCTACACAGCTACAGCTCTTTTGCTGCCTAAGCTCAAGCAGGAGTTGCCGTGGCTTAAAGAGGCTGATTCTCAGGTACTGCAGCAGAAACTCAAAGACCTGGATACTGCCTCTGTAAACTTCTTTCAGGGCCGTACGGGCTATCCCGTTTTTAAGAATAAGGACGACCATCAGGCAGTTAGATTTCCACAACGTTTTAAGCTCACAGATTCCCATATATACCTGCCTAAAGTTGGATGGGTAGCATTGGTGTTGCACCGACCCACTGAGGGCAAAATGAAAAACATCACCGTCTCGAAAACCAAGAGCGGTAAGTATTTTGTTTCGGTACTGTGTGAGCTTGAAATATTTGAATTTTCTAATAATTTGACACCTGTTGGGGTTGACCTGGGACTGCATCACTTTGCCGTATTGTCCACAGGTGAAAAGATCGAACATCCTGCCTGCTTGAGAGCAGCTGAGAAAAAACTTAAACGTCTCCAGAAAGCGCTTAACCGAACCAAAAAGGGAAGCGCCAATAGAGCCAAGGCTCGTCGCCGTGTTGCTGTACTTCACGAGAAAATAGCAAATCAACGTTCTGATTTTCTCCATAAGCTCAGCAATCGACTGGTACGTAGCCATGGGACAATTCGTCTTGAAAATCTCAATGTTGCCGGTATAGTGAAGTGTCATAATTTAGCCAAATCAATCAGTGACAGTGGTTGGAGTAGCTTTAAATTGCAGTGCGAATATAAAGCATGTCAATACGGCTCCAGTATTAAGTCAGTTGATAGATTTTTCCCTTCCAGTAAAACCTGCAATGTTTGCGGGTACGTTAATAATGATTTAAAATTGCAGCATAGGTTCTGGACTTGCCCTGAGTGCTCAGCAGAGCACGATAGGGATATTAATGCTGCAATAAACATACGCAATTTCAATACCGTGGGAGCCACGGAACTCCAAGCCTGTGGAGAGGATGTAAGACCCACTACCTTTTTGGGTGTTGGGCTAACCTCTATGAAGCAGGAAGCCCAACGCCTTTAGGTTTGGGTAGCTCACAATAAATAGCTAATCAGGTGTAAAACGGCATTCCATTAATTAGGAGAAGCTTATGACGAAACAGATCTCGTTCAGCAAACATGAGAATGAAGTCCTTCATGGATTCAGGAATAAAATGAACACCGCTGAATCAACTGAAGATGTTAAGAAGTTTTTTAATTATACCGTGATTAAGTTGTTAAATGATATCTTTAAAGATAGTGTGAAAATTGATTCTGAGGATATCCGCCTTAAAACAGATGGAAAAAAGAGCTATTTGATTGAAGATAGCCTGCTGAAACAGGAACGTTTTCAAAATATCTGGAATAATTCCGATATCAAAAGGATTTTAGGAACATTTGCTGATATTTCACTGAAGCGTTACAAACACCTTGAAACCAACCCGGAAAAAACAAAATTAAAAATCAAAAATAATACCAGATAACTCATCTGTAACGCATGAAATGGTATCTGACACTTGTCATTCCCAGATTACGAAAAAAAATAAAAAGAGCACGAAAGGGTTTGGTTTGTACTCTTTTTAGGGACGGGGGATAATTGGTGTAAGCAGTAAGCGTCAATTTAACAGCCATGGGCTGATCTAATCTATAATCACCAATGGGGCTGGTTCCCAATACCATAGCCCATAACTTCAAAGGTATCGGAAACCACCAGAAATGTGTTTGGATCCGTCTTTTTCACAAGGGCCTTTAAGTGACTCAGTTCACCAAAGGTGACAACCGTATAAAGCAGGTTTTCCTCTTCTCCCGTATATCCGCCGCACCCGTTAATAATGGTCACGCCCCGGTTTAACTGTTTGAAGATTTGTTGCTGGATATCTTTCCATTGTTTAGAGACAATGAAAACAGCTTTGCGTTTACTCATGCCTGTTATGACCAGATCGATCACCCGGGAGGCCACAAATATATGAATCAATGTATAAAGAATTGACTCCATGGAGAATAAAAGCATGGACACTAAAAGGATTGCGGCATTTACAAAAAGCGTTGAGGCTCCCAGCTGGATGGAGAATTGTTTGAGCAGGATAACCGATATAATATCAATTCCCCCGGCCGATCCCACGGATTTTAATATCAGCGCACAGCCCACACCTGAAACAATGCCGCAAAGCAGGGTCGCCAGCATGGGATCTTCAATAGGGCTGGTTGCGGGAATCCACTCCATGGCCATGGAAAAAACGATCATCCCGAAAATGCTGTAAAGCATAAAGCGCCGGCCCACATAAAACCAGCCCACTATAAGAATCGGTATATTCAACAGGAAGTTAAGGCTGCCCACCGATGCCTGGGGCCAAAGATAGTGCATAATCAAGGCAACCCCGGCCAGTCCACCGCTCAGGAACTGATGGGGAACAAGGATCGTGTTGATGGTCCAGGCACAAAGGATGGACCCTAAAGTGATTAAGAATGAGTTGTATAAAATACTGTTGATGGCAGCGGTTCCGGTCAACATCTTGCCTGAACCGGACACCGGATGAGCCATCACGGTATGTTTCATTGTCATCGCGGCTGTCTTATTCAATTGGTTCTCCATGTATTTTTGGGTATATAATTTTTTTTGGATATTGTTCTGCCGGAATAAACCAGCCGTTAATCATTGGACAGCATCTTAGCAATGCTTGTGCCACATCTGTGCTATTTTTTATGTCTTTGTTTTTACGGTTAGTTGGCCTGTTTTGTCGGTATTTGATCCGACAAAAAAAGAAGAATTGATTCTTTTTTTGCCTTTTTGTAAGAATTTCTTATTCCGATATTCCGATTGATATCCGGGCTGTTAACCTGTACTAGTACCAGGATCTTTTTTCATGATCCGTGGGGCCTTAACAAAGGGGAAATACCGCATGGCGCTTTCAAGGGGACCCATTGCAAATTTTTTCAGCCATTGGCGCATTAATAACGTATAGGTCGTAATAAAAAGTATTGCCCCGGCAGTGCACCAAAGGATAGGATAATCCTCCCCGATACCCGGAAGAGTCTCAAATCCTTTGATAAAAAGAATATGCAGTACATATAGAGATAAGGTGTTTTTTCCCGCAATCAGGAAATATTGCAGTGGTCTCTGTTTCAGACTGGTGGCACACAGAAAACTCAGCATGATAACGCAAAGCCCGGTACCCGCCCCGGAAACAATGGAAACCGGACTTGGCAGAGTCAGGTCTATAACGGTCAGCTTGGACAGCAGAATAAAAATGTATGCGGCGGTTTCATCAGAGGCGCCATGGGCCAGAACTGTTTTTATGGCCATGCCGGGAATAAAATATCCTGCACACTCTGATAATACTGCCACTAAAAGTCCAGAACTCAAAAGCGTTATTGTGACATGGCGATTTTTTAAATTCCGCCGTCCTATCCACATGCCTAAGAGATAGAGTGCTGCCCATGGAAAAACCGGGTAATAGCCTGTGAAAAAAAGGTTTGCGAACCGGCTTGGAAGGCTGCCGGCGGTAAAACTTTCCAGGTACCCGTAAGCACTATCGGAAAGCCCCAGAAAACCGACCAGCCAGAAGACGGCAGCCCCGATCAAAAGACCCGGACCGGAAAGCTGAGCCATTGTCAGCCCGATTAAAATAAAAAAACCGTAAAAATGCAGAATATCCGCCGGCCATATCCTGGCGATCAGAATGCCGCAAAGCATAAGGAAAACAGCTCTTTTAAAAAGCGTATTCCGGGTTTTTGTCAATTCGGCTTTGCGTAACATGAGTGTCATGCCGGCACCAGCAATCATTACCAAGGCAACAGCCGCCCTCCGATCCATGTATTCAATAAACGTATAAAGCCATTCCGGAAAGGTTTCATCAATACAGAAAAATGTTTTAAAATCAATGATTACCATGGCAAATATAGCCACACCCCTTGCCAGGTCATATCCTTGTATCCTTTTTGCCCTGGGTCTATAAATATTGTCCATTATATTCGTTTTTCCTGCATCTGTTTGGATCATCTTGCCTTTTGTTTCCAGGTACAGTACAGCCTGGGTACTTTTTGTGATTCATAAAGCGCGCCAGTGACGGAAAAAAGGTTAATTTACCTTTTTTTTACATGCGATTCTTTTGTGCCTGCGCCAACGGTAGAAGCAAATTGAACGTGGGTTGTAAGATAATAAATGTTTTGGGATGGAATAAAAAAGAATCTTTAGTTCTTTTTTTAAAGTCGAAGGGTCTGTGGAAGTTTTCCAAAGAACAAAAGCATTGCATTTCCCTCTGGGATTCTTTAAATAGGAATTTTAAATTCCTTTCTTGGACCATCATATTGGCCGGAATGGTGTGATAAAATACAAGGCATAACAGCATATTGAAAAAACTTCACTTTATTCTCAGGCAGATGGATGCTTTAAAAGGCATCCAGGACAGTCTGTCATCTGTTTACCGGATTGCTGCCGGCCGGCAATTAAGTACGGCCCTTCAGATCTTGCGCCGCAGTAAGCCCGAGTTTGTATTTGTGGATATTGAAATTCTTCAGCAGGCTGCTGCCGAAAGCAGCTATAAGGCGGTTTTTCAAACCATCAGCCTGGTTTGCCCCAATATCAGTATTATTGTCATGGCTCCCCCCGAATTGTTGCCGGAGGCTGTGAGTATTGTTCACGACGGTGCGGCATCCTATCTGACCTATCCCCTGGTGCCTGATGAACTCCGGCTGGTGATCAACAGCATCATTGAACAGACCCGGGCGGAATCGGAACTGGACTATCTCAGGGAGCAGGTCTGGCAGGAGGATGAGTTTGAATTGCTCCATACCAAAAGTCCGGCCATGAAAGCCGTATTTGAGAACATTCATGCGGTGGCCGGCACTAAAAGTACCGTGCTTTTAACCGGGGAAACCGGCAGCGGCAAAGGGTTTACCGCCCGACTCATTCACAGGCTTTCTTCAAGAAAAAATGAGCGATTTATCGAGGTTCATTGCGGAGCGATTCCGGATACCCTGGTAGAAAGTGAAATGTTCGGCCATGAAAAGGGCGCGTTCACAGGCGCCATCAAACGTAAACTGGGTAAATTTGAAATTGCCGGGAACGGCACCATTTTTCTGGATGAAATCGGCACCATTACCCCGCCGGCACAGATCAAGCTGCTCCAGGTCATCCAGGATGGTGTCTTTCACCGGGTGGGCAGTGAAGAGGACATCCGGGCTGATGTGCGTATCATTGCCGCCACCAATATTGATTTAAAGCAGTTATGCGATGACAAGCTTTTTCGTTCGGATCTGTATTACCGCCTGAATGTCTTTCCCGTGGAACTACCGCCTCTCAAGCAAAGAAAAGAGGACATCCCCCAATTGGCGGCGCTTTTTCTGGCAAAACTCAACACCTTTCACTCCAAGAATATTACAGAGGTTCACCCCAAGGTGCTTGAAGCTTTTTTAGCTTATTCATGGCCGGGTAATATCAGGGAATTGGAAAACATTCTGGAACGGGCCTATATTTTAGAAAAAACATCCATTCTCAGGCCGCAAAATTTCCCGGTGGAGTTGTTTACATACCCGCCTATTAAGCCGATGCCCGGTAATATTAACCGGAACTTAACCCTTTCCGAAGTCAGGAAGCAGGAACTTGGCAAGATTGAACATAAATACCTGGACCTGCTCTTAACAAAATGCAATGGGAAAGTAAATGCCACCGCTGCCGCCGCCGGTATCACGACCCGCCAGCTCCATAAACTGATGAAAAAGCACTCCCTGTTCAAGGAAAATTATAAAAACACAGGGGTACCCCGGACATAAAAAGTGATAGGGCCATGGAAACAATGCACAAGGACAGGGGACTTGATGATGGCCTTGTCCTGTATGATTGTCAGTTCGCATTTTTCCCGTTGGAGATTGGTTCAAGAATATGGTTGGGGACGGATGTGTTCGATTGTAATGCTTTATATCCCGGCACGGCAATCCTGCAGGGCAGTGGGGACCCGTGAAATTTTGATTCCAGAGATAAGGCCGGTTGCTCCGGTGGTCCGCTGAGGCTCACTTTTAATCGGCCGCCCGGCACCAGTGTCGGGCCGAATGAAAGCCGTGTTCCTTGCTTTATCCATTCCGGGAATATGCCCTCCCCGATTACCAGCGTATGTCCTTCTTCCCGGATAAACAGATGCCGCATCATCATGATCCATTCTGCTGCGGCCCATCCATGCTGTCCATCTCCCATGCACCCCCCTTTTGTAATCGGATTAATCGCTTCAGGCCACTGACCGGTGGGAGAGGCCAGATCGGCAACAGCCCTGATCAGGCTTCGGTAGCGGTTATCACCGCTGCGGAGAAGGGTTTGGGCGATACTCAGCGTCAGATACGCGTTCATGCCGGAATGAATCATATCCTGAAAAAAAGCATGGTCCAAAAAACAGTTTTCAATCAGGTAATTCACCGTGTCCATGATAGTTGTATCGCTTGACCCGGTGATTTGCAGCGGATAATCCGCCACAAGCGACCCCACAGCGCCGGCATCCATTCTGCGGTAACAGGACGCCGGTAGGGTTCCGTGTTTCTGGTATCCCGGTGATTCCCGGATGGTTTCAAAAATACGGTTTTCAAGCTTGTCTGCCGTATTTTCCAAATCATCTTGATGTGCGGCCTTGTCCTGACGGATCGCCATGGATACAGCGGCCCGCAAACCGGCAAGGGACCAGAAATCATCCCAGTAATAATAATCATTGGGGCCAAGGTGTTCTGCACTGAAACCGGCCGGCAGAAGGCCGTCATGGCGCTTTCCATCATTTTTGTGTCGTATTTTATCCCGGATCCACCGCGCCCCTTTTTCAAGACTGGATATAAGACCCGGATCGGGCGTTTCACCGGTTAATTGAAAATAGCGGTCAGCCAGCCAGAGAACCTGGCCGTTGGAGTCCCATTCGCCTTCCTGGGATCGAAAATAGCCGCTGAGCGTCTGACGTCCCGGGAACTGCATGATGTGGTGCCGGCTTCTTTCTGCCAGCCCAAGTCCCAGCAGGGCATTAATCATGAAACAGGCGTCCCGGAACCAGAATCTGCGATAGGTATAAGGCCCGGGATAGGCTTCATCCGCCGTCAACAGGAGCAGGGTGCTTACGGCGGCATCGTATAGAAAAGACAGTTTTTTATCCGGAATTTCGAGGCGGGCTGCCTGGGAACGCATCTGCTGCAGCGGATGGGGATCTGTTGAAACTGCCGGTAACGTCGCTTTCTTTTCCGGAACCAGTTGAATCCGGCATAAGATATGGGTTGCTTCTTTCTTTTTTACCGGGAATAAAACGGCACCCGTTGCCATGCCAATAGGGCAGTGGACCTGGTTCGCTTCGGGGCTGCGATGCAGATCGTGGGCAATATCCCCATCTTCGTATGCATTGAACAGAACTTTGGCGGGTGATGTGCTGAAAAAAAGATCCGTTTTCCGGTTTATTTCCAGCCGGTTTTCAATCTCATGAAAGTCAAAGTGGTCAATAAATGAAATCCCTTCGGGATTGTAAGGCCTTATGGCCGCAATCAACCATCCGTTTTCATTTTTAAGACAGCCTTCCAGGTTGATGTCAAGATATGCTTTTCGATGTCAGCAATTCTCAATTTGGATTTTATCTTTACATATCAAATCGTTAACCCATTTGGTTGATTTTAACCAAAGTCATGTTTTCTCATTTTTTCATCGATTTGCTTTGAAATTCAAATTTTAGTTTTTTATTGTCAAAAAAAATTCTATCATATCTGCTTGAAAAAATTGAGAGTTTTTGGGTTGTTCCAAATTTAGAATTGCTGTTTCGATGTCGATCGTAGGTCACACATGTAGTGGAACGAAGTTTGGCGCCGTCATCCCGTATGGAAGTGATGACCTGCAGATCTTTTTCCAATTCCATTGTCTGTTCGGCGTCTTTGACCTGGGATGGGACAATCAGTTTTCCTGATTCGGTCAAAAGCCAGGCGTCTATGGACCAGGCATCAAAGATCGGTGTGACAAGCCCTCTTGGATCTACCAGCGGGTATATCCCAAGATCCGGTTGACCCACCATGGTCCAGTTCCTGTGGGTGATATTGATATGGCTGAACGAGAAACCTCTGGGAATAAAAGATGGATCTGTGGGCGAAAATTGTTTTTCAACCCAGAAAGGCCATATCCAGTCAAGGTTGTATTGAATTGCCCGGGTATTGATAACGCCTCGGGCGTGAAATAAAATACCTGCCCTGAGCAGCTCTATGGGTTCCATCACCTCCGAAGGCCGGCCAAACTGTCTGATTCTCGCCAGTAAGGTGACCGGATCGAGAATATCATACCGTCTGGCAGCCCATTTCAATATGAAATTCCATGGCAGCCATTTGGTTGGGTTCATTTTAAAATTCTCCTGTTGTTTTTCGGTTGTAGATTGTGTCTATCGTTTGGCGGTACCTTTTTTTTATCCATTTACCGCAAAACATCAATGCCGCATAAA
Source organism: Desulfobacter latus (assembly GCF_013389365.1). Lineage (GTDB taxonomy): Bacteria > Desulfobacterota > Desulfobacteria > Desulfobacterales > Desulfobacteraceae > Desulfobacter > Desulfobacter latus. Next base: position 14,121 of record NZ_JACADJ010000066.1, on the reverse strand, counting down.
CAAGTGCCAGGATGCCTATCATTATGAGGCTGTATTGTGTGGCTGCAGCGCCCATGATCACAAAAGGTACGCTCAGTAACGCCTGGGGCAGCCACCCGCAGACCAGAAAAGGAAAAAAAGAAAGTCCGGACATGGGCAAAAGATAATTTTTGAGGCTATAGGATAAACCGGGTAGCGCCATGAATAAAAAAGCAAAGCGAAACCGATGTTTTTCGGGGATTTTAGGGATACGGATGGCGCGGGATTCGGCCTGTCGGCGTATCCAGGCCTGAATATGGGTGTGGACCAGCCAGTAGGACACAGCCAGGTGAAATGGCATGGTCAATGTCATGATGATGATGCCGTACAGGGCGTTAAAGCGAATGCCCAATAATATCAGCAGTGGCATAATGGGAAATCCGATTATAGGAAGAATTACATATGCAGCAATTAAACCGGCCGGATGGGTCTGTCCCTGCTGAAGCTTCTGCCAGTACAGGGTAACCTGCTCGTGGTACAGACCAACTGACAATATCAACATAAGCAATACCACGGCAGCAATTATTTTTACAAAGATCAGTTTGTTGTCCGTCATGTTTCGGTTCATATTGTGGCTTCCTTTTTGTTTTGAACCGGCTCTTCTTTCAAAGAAAGCCTTGAAAGAACAGGCAGATGGTCGGAAACCCGGCGGGCTTGGTATGAATCCGGCACGACCACGGATTCAACTTTAAAATGGAAATGGGTCTGTACGACCTGCCTGAGATCTTCTGCCCGAAAAATCACTTTTTCATCCGTCAGCATGTTGGAAGGAATCAACAGAAACGGATGGGTTTCATTTTTGCCGGGGCCGCCGTGGGCACCGCATTCGGTGCTGAAGGAAAGCGGCCTTTTATGCTGCTGCCATCCGGATATGACCAGATCTCCGGCGTTCTGGTGACTGCAGATGCGTTTTAGGTCCGAAATAACCCGGTCCCGGTGGGGATGCTGTTTGCCCGGAATTCGTTCCACGCCGTCTGATAACCTGAAAAGCCCGTATTGATCACATGCATAGATCTCCTGTCTGTCCTGAAAAAAAACCAGGGGAATGGCGGCTGAAACGACCAGTTCCCATGCGGCTGCTTTCAGATCTTTTTTTAAAATCTGCCGGGGCAGGTAGATGTGCCCCAAAGGACCCATGGTGGTGATTCTGATTTCATCTGCACTGATCGTTCTGCTGGATTCGTCCCTATTCTGCGCCTTCTGCTTTTTAAGAAAAAAAGACCGGATATTTTTATAGTTTTTATTCAGCAGGTGTTTTAAATAGGGCATACGGTTTTTGCCCAGCGCAGTCTGGAACTGACGGTATGAAAGGCCGTCGATCTGGATCAGTATAAGTCCCGTATCCCCGGGGCTTCCCATGCAGACAGGCAAATTTAAAAGACGGGAAAACCAATGGTTACGGGAAAGCAGTTTGAAAAATCCTCGAAACCTTTTGTTATTTTTATTTTCAAAGCGTCGGCAAGGGATTTTCCTTTGAGATTGCCGGTAAAAACCAGGCGGTCTTCTACATGATAGGTATTAAAAATGCTTTGGATCTTTTCACGAATCGGACCCTCTCCAACCACCAGAAAAACACTGTCCGGTCTGCTTTTTATAACACCCGCCGCAGCCTGCGCCAGAAAATCAAGGTTTTTTTCGGCCGCCAGGCGGCCCAAATGTCCGATCACAAAAGGCTTTTTTGAAATATTGTGAGCATTTCTGAATTCATTGCCGTTTCCGCTGGAAAAAAACGGTATGTCCACACCGGTGGGAATGACAGAGATCGGCTTGTCCACGCCCCGCGTCCTGAGAAGGTCTGAGAGACTTTTGCTGGGGGCAATGATATGATCGCACAGGCCGGCATATTGGGTTGAAATATTGGCGGCAAACTGTTGTATGGCTTGAACATCCATGTTCAGATGGTGAGTGTATTCTTCATACAGTGTATGGTGGGTGAATACCAACGGCAGTAAGCGCTGCCGGGCGGCACGAAACGCACTGTCTCCCATCAGGTAGGGGTGGTGGCTGTGAATGATGTCCGGTTTGAATTTTTCTATGGTTTCAGACACATAGAACGGAATCGGCAGCCTCAAGGAAAAATCACTGCCGCTCATTTCCGTAATGGCGGGTACCCGGATAATATCTTCTTCTGAGGTGTCGTGGGATTCGCAGTCCGGAAAAACCGGTGCCACGATCAGCACGCTGTGACCGGCAGCTCTAAGGTCTGAAACAAACGTGTGGATTGATCTGGCCACGCCGCCGACATGCGGCAGGTAGGTGTTGGTGAACATACAGATTTTCATATGGGTCTCCTGTAAAATTGGAAAAAAGGTTCTTTAATGCCTTACTCCATCATAATTGGGCTTATATTCAAATAGATGCTTTTATGCATTCCGGTCCCCTTGGATTATGTAGATTATGAAATCAGGATTTACCATATCTGGTTTACTGCAAACTGATGGGGTTTTTTCCTGTAGCTTCTCCCTGCTGCTCAGAGCCATTTACAAAAAATTACAGAGTACACCTTATTTATTCGTCAATGCAGATATGCTTAAGTTTATAAAGGTTTACATTTATATGACCAAGAAAAAGGAGATATGTGATGAAGAGATAAGATGGGTGCTGGGTGCTGGAAATTCCTATACTATAAATTTAAAAATTTCCATGCCCCTAAGGTGTGATGGGTTTTTGAATCCAATTACCGAATAGCTGTACTCATGCTGAAACCACCCGATTCCGGCCGGCGTCCTTTGCTTTGTACAGGGCCTTATCCGCCTTTGACACCAGGGTGTCATAGTTTTTGATATCACTTTTAAAACAGCTGATGCCGATACTCACGGTCAGGCCAAGCCCTGGGAAACGATCAGAAAGCAGATGGCCCAGATGCTCAATCTCTTTTCGAATTCGTTCGGCATAAACAACTGCTTGGGCTGGAACTGTATCATTCAGGACAACGATAAACTCCTCTCCACCATATCGGCCGACATGGTCAGTGGGACGCGACATTTTTTTTAAGGTGTTTGCGATCAGTCTGAGGACATTGTCTCCTTCCTGGTGGCCGAACATATCATTAAATTTTTTAAAATGATCTACATCAATCATAGCAATGCAAAGGGCAATGTTTTTGTTGACAGCTTTTAAAAAAGATCTTTTTAAAAGCCTATCAACGGCTATTCTGTTCAGCAGCCCGGTCAGCGCGTCATGCAAAGATGCAGCCTTTGCCTTTTTATAGGTCGAGGCATTTTCCAGGGCAAGCCCAAGCTCATTGGCCACGACAGCAATAGATGAAAACAGGCCCGGCTCAATTTTTTTACCGGATACGGCATGATCCATCCCCAAAAGCCCAATCACCTTATCATGGCTGAAAAAAGGAACTACAAGCATCTGGGAGACTGAAAACCTTTCCAGCACCTCTTTTTCGCCCGGCAGGGAACCGTTGATGACAACCGGCTCTTTATTTCTCAGGCATTGGAGAAAACCGTTATCCGCCGTATCTATGGAAATATAATAAGATGCCAACTGGTCTGAGAAACTGTCCTGTTTCAGACATTTTGTGACCTGAAGACGGCGCAGCGGGGAAGCTGCCCTTAATATGTAAACCCGGTCAAACCCAAAATCCTGACAAATGGCTTTCAGGGTCGCTGATAAAATTTTTGGGGGCTCCAGGCTGCTGTGGGGCGCGGTGATGCTTGTCGTTACAGATCGCTTTTCGCCATGGACTTCTTTTTCTCTTGGGGCAAAACAACGCGAGTTGATGGAACTTAATCTTAAATTGGCCTTGAGGAGGTTGGCGCGATACTGATCTGAAGAAGGGAATTTGAATTCATAAAATTCGGCTGTATTTTTAATTTCTTCATCCATTTTTTGGATCACGGCTTCAAAGTTTATGCGGTCAAGCCTGATATTTTTTTCAACCTCGGGCTGGAGTGCTAAGTGAGAAATTACATCCATAGAGCCCATGCCCTGGGTCCAGGCCAGGAAATCAGCCAGGCAGACAATACAAATAAACTGCATGTCTTCTTTGCAAAGATCCAGATGGCTAAACCGACGGTGATGGTATTGTATGGCCAGGCAAAGCTTTGGGGGAAATCCCCAGCGATCTCCATAATAAGCCCCGAGGTCATCATGCCTGATCCCTATAATATCCCTTTCTGCGTCAACCAGGGGGCCGGTGCAGGTATCGGCTTTTTTACAAAAATCAGCATAGTTCACACGGCCGGACCGGTCCAGAACAATTTTTCCAAAATCATGCAACAGGCCTGCTGTATAAGCATCCTCAGGGCGGGAGTATCCTATCTCATCTGCAATGGCCTGACTGAGACTTGCTACGCACAGGCAGTGACGCCAGAAGAACGTCCGGTCAAATTGGTTTTCTTGGCCGGACTTGACCATTTTTTGAAAAAAAGTCGCGCCAAGGCAAATTTTTTTAATTTCATCAATTCCCAGAAACAGCACCGCCTCTGAAATGGCCGAGACCTTGGATCGTAGACTAAAAAAAGAAGAGTTTACAATACCCAGCACCTTTGCGGTGATCCCCGGGTCTGTTTCGACCAGTTTGGCTACATCTTCAATGGAGGTGTTCGGGTCATTACATACGGTGAGCATTTTAGCCATAACTTGGGCAAACCCCGGCACTTCCTTGTCATCTCTTTTCAGGACTTTTTTGATATCAGAATCACTGGGGAGACTCAGTATGTTGTCCATTATAAAAATTATCCTAGGAAATCAAGAAATTTGGATTTGGATTATTTTTGTTTCTTCCTTTCTATTATCATTTTCCTTCTGAACTGTACAGGCCAACTTTACTATTTCATTCTTGATTTACGGTCAGGAAAGGCGCTTTTGGTGGTCGTCTATTTAAAGAGTATAGGAATTTCCATTTCCCAGCACCCAGTACCCAGTACCCAGTACCCAGTACCCAGTACCTACCAGCCCGCCCAAAGGGCGCTAATTTAAATTGTATATAGAGGTGAGCGGCTATATCAGGCCATTTTGGATGACCCAAGGATGTCATTAATGTGTTTTCGAACAATTTTTAAATAATCGGGGAGGGCGGCTGCCAGATCCGGTGTAAGTTCCGTTCCCCAGTCAATGATGGCCGGTTCAATGCCCACCACCCTGAGATACGGCCGGTGTCCACGAATCTCAGCCATACTTAAAGAGTCTAAAAGATCAATATCGTGTAACGAGAGCGTCTGCTTTTTATCTTTTCTCAACTGGTCTTCTTCCAGGCAAAAAATGGTGCCGGGTGTCTGGTTGGCCCGGACAATATCCAGCACCAGAATATTGTCATATGCTTCAAACAGGTAAAAGATATCCTGGGTAAAGGTGCCGCCGTCGATGAAATCCACGTCCGCGTCTTTCCAATCTTCTTTTTCCTTCCAGAATTCATTGATGGCGTGGACGCCGATGCCTTCGTCCTGCATCAGGATATTTCCCACACCAAGCACCAGTAATTTTTTCATTTACAAAGGAACTTCCACTTTGATTTCCTTGCCGGTATCTGCGTCCAGCACGTGGACGGCGCAGCCCAGTCAGGGGTCGTAAGCGCGTATCAGGCGTCCGACATTCACCGGATTGTCCACATCAGGTACGGGGACGCCGATCAGGGCCTCTTCAATGGGGCCTCTTTGGCCCATGTCATCCCTGGGGTTGGCGTTCCAGATGGTGGCAGAGGTGATCTGGTAATTGGAGATCACGGCGTCCTTGATGTCCACATAGTGGAGCAGGGCACCCCTGGGGGCTTCTGTCATGCCAAGGCCTTGTGCGCTTTCGGGTATGGCCGCCGGGACAAAGGTCTCCTGGCCCGGGGTGGCTTCGGCAAGCCATTGTTCAACTGCGTCGGCAACCAGGGCGGTTTCTTCAGCCCTGGCCACATGGCGACCTAAAATTGAGAAGCAGGCATCGCCGATATCACGCAGTTTTTTAACGCCCAGGGCTTTTTGGCCGGTTTGGGACAGTTCCGGATTGGTGGCCCACATTCTGGCCAACGGACCGCCTTCATGGGGTTTGCCATTGTATCTGGGCGCCTTGATAAATGAGTATGCACCGGTTTTACCCGGTTCCGGCCGGGTCCGGCCTTTGGTGGGATTCAGGCCTGTGGTGCCGTCTTCAAACCAGGAATATTTAACATATTCTTTGATCTGGGCGGGATCCACGTCATAGTCTTTTCCGTCTGTATAAACGCCTGGTTTCAACAAGGTGTTGCCCTTACTGTCCATGGGGAATACGCCCCAGGAGACCAGGTTTTTATGGCCCACACCCGTCTTGAGCAGATCGCCGTAAGGCCCTGCTAAGGTGTATATTTCCGGGATATATTTTTCCATGATAAATTTTTTAACTTTTTTGAATCGTTCCGCATAGGCATTCAGGGCTTCCCGGGTGGGAATTTCCGTTGTCCCGCCTACGACAATGCCCTGGACATGGGGCATTTTGCCGCCCAGGAGCGCCACCATTTCATGGCAGATTTTGCGTATCTCAAGGGCTTCAAGATACTGGGCAACACCTTCGTCATTGATCTCCTTGGTTACCCGGATATCATTGTTTTTATACCTGGGAATAAAAGGTGCCGTGTCCGGGCCGTTCACATAGTCCAGTGCTGCCAGATGATAAAAATGCAGGATATGAGACTGGATGAAGTTGGCGCCCAGGATCAGATTTCTGGCAATCCGTCCGTTGTCCGTAAGTGTTACGCCAAAGGCATCATCCAGGGCCAGTGATGATGCTGTGGCATGGGCTGTGGGGCATACCCCGCAGATTCTCTGGGTAATCTGGACGGCATCCCTGGGGTCTCTGCCCACAAGAATCTGTTCAAATCCGCGGTACATGCCGCCTGACATGCGGGCATCAATCACAAAACCATTTTTTACTTCTACCTCGGCTCTCAGATGGCCTTCAATTCTTGTGATCGGATCAATACTGATTTTAATTTTTTTGGTGCTGCCGGCTGGTGCGGCGGCTGGTTTGCTGCCTGACATAAAAATTCCTCCTTGTGTAAATCTGTTCCGGTGACTTAAGCCGGTTCATAAAAAGGCGATGATTCATCCGGGAAACCGGGTTCAACACAACCGGTACAGACGGCGTTATCTATACACCAGTTCAGACCGCTGTTCCATTTTCTCTTGTAGCAATCCGCATAGGTGTATGGGCCCTTGCAGCCCAGCTCCATACGGCAACCCTTAGGATCTGACAGGGTCCGGGACAGTTTATTTGCCTCATACATTTCCAGTCTGGGGCAGTTGTCATGGATATTTTCTCCAAAGAACAGCATGGGGCGTCCTTCGTCATCCAGTTCAGGAATACCCTTTTCCAACAGATGTACAACCGAAAGGACAATCCAGTCCGGATGGGGTGGACAGCCCGGGATATTGACAAGCGGGGTTTTAATGCCGTTATCTGTAAAAAATTCCCTGCAACCGGCGGCACCGGTGACATTGCCTTCGGCTGCCGGAATACCGCCATACGCGGCACAGGTGCCCACAGCAAGACACGATCCGGCCATGGGCGCCACTGCTTTGACCAGATCAACCATGGTGTACTCTTTATGTTCGTATTCACCAATAACACAGTACTTGCCTTCTGCTGCCGTAGGAATAGCACCCTCCACAACAAGAGAAAATTTCCCCTCATATTCCTTGGCAATACCAAACAGATTTTCCAGGGTAGTTTCGCCTTCGCCGGCCATTAGTGTGGGATGGTATTGCAGGCTGATGACTTTCAAAAGCACATCTGCAATTGGGGGATCAACACTGTTTAACAGGCTGACCGAGCAGCCGGTGCAGCTTTGTCCCTGAATCCAGAGAACCGGATGCCGTTTCAGTCCTTTTTCAAGGGCTTTAACCAGTGCAGGGTTCACGACTTGGGATACACCAATGCCGGCTGCGGCACCGGTAACGGCCTTCAGAAAGCACCGCCTGGTAACGCCTGATTTTTTTTGTTGTGTTTCAGACAACACATGCTTGTCTTTCACGGATACCTCCTTGATGATGTTAAATTAGCGCCCTTTGGGCGGGGTGTTAGGTACTGGGTACTGGGTGCTGGGTACTGGGTACTGGGTACTGGAAATTCCTATACTCTTAAAATATTACTATAGCTTAGGATGATTTTCTGTCAATATTTTCATAGAAAAACCGGAAGTTATACAATGGCTTTGTGAAGGCCATGGCTTTAGACCCATAATCAAAATAAACGCTCCCATATGGTTTGCCTTTTCATCCGTCTTCTTCGTTGTGACAATGAGTACATATTTCAAGAGTATAGGAATTTCCATTTCCCAGCACCCAGCACCCAGCACCTAACAGCCCGCCCAAAGGGCGCTAATTTAATATGCTCCCATTGTTACGCCTTGAATACGAATGAAAATTCTAAATCATATTTTGGAAGATTTTATTCCGATCATGGGCCTTAAACAATTTGTTGATTTGATTCGGTAAAAAGGCTTAATATATATGTTGATTCTAATCTAACGATCGGGCTGATTATGAAAACAGATAATTATTCAGAAAGCGAAGACCTTCGCGCCCAGATGCGAACCGCGGCTGCCGAAGGTGCCAGTGTTGAATTTGCGTTCCCAGGTTCAATGATTGTTTACCAGTTTCCCTTAAGGGACTGGAGTCACACCGGTTTGGGTATCCTGGCAAGACAGGATTCCAAGATATTGGATTATATCCAGGAGGGTCAGGTCTTTCCAGTGACCCTTCGGCGGGAGGGAACCGGCATTTCTTTGGAAGTATACAGGGTGGAAATTCGCCATATTTCAGATCCTGAACAAGGGCGGCATCCCGGACACAAAGTCGTCGGGTTGAGTATTTTGGAAAAGGCGTCTACCTAACTGTTACATTAAACCTGGACGGTAAATGCAACACCTTGAAACCATTTATAAAAATAGAAACGCCTATAAAATGAGGATTACCAACCGATGGCCCAAGCTTGGCCGGAGAACGGGGGTCTCCCCCCGTTCTCCTCTGCTGCGGGCTTCGACAACCAATGAAAACACTTTGCAGCCATAGCAAGCTCCCAGAAAAACCCGAAACCAGTCCAACCGTAGGCGACATCTTCAGAGAATACGGTCCTGCCTTCAGAGCCTCAAACAGGCTGCATCCTCGTCAGCACAAGGTGATGTACGATATCGAACATTGCCGGTGTGGGGAGTTCGGCACCCACTGGGAGATCTGCGACACATGCGGCCATCTTGAAAGTGGAGCCTCGATACAGTTCAACCTTCCTGTTTCCGGTCAAAGCGCTTTCCAATGTATTCAGGGCCAAATTCCTGAGCGGCCTGATTGCAGCCCACAGTCGGGGAGAGTTAAAACTGCCCGATGAACTGGCTCAATTTTCCCGTCTCTGCGCCTTCAGGCAATGGCTGTTCCATACCGTTCCAAAAGCCTGGGTGGTATACTCCAAACCACCGTTCTCAGGGCCGGCCGAAGTTGTTAAATACATCGATAGATACACCCATTCAACAGCCATCAGCAACAACAGGATTATATCCGTTAAGGATGATAGCGTTGAATTCTGGTTCAAAAACACCCGGAATAAATCCAGGTGGGAAACAAGCGCTTTGCCGGTGATGGACTTCATTGACCGTTTCCTCTGGCATGTTCTGCCCAAACATTTTCACCGGATCAGATATTATGGGTTTCTGCCCAACGGGCAGGCCGGAAGACATATACCGGCAATACGTCAGGCTTTGAATGACCAGGCCACACCTGATCCTGCCCCTCTGAAAGAACAGCAACCTTGATGTCCGGCCTGCGGCAAGGGAAAGATGATCACGGTCCTGGTGTTGGACGGTCATGGCAACGTGGTGAAAGAAGACTTACCCAAAATAGAGATCAAACAAATTCCGGCGAAAGCAAGGGAACCACTGGATATTTGCCATAAGGAACTTTCAAATAATGGACCCCGGATGGCCACCTACTGTCCATCATTCCTGAACGGTGAAAAATCAGTGGCCACAAATGATAAGGAATGGGGACGAAATAACTTCCCCATTTGATAGCTGGACAGCATCGTTATTCAACGGTGTCGTAAAATGAAATATCCAAGTTATTTCATCCCTGTTCCTAAGTAGGTTGCCATTCAAAGCACGATCCCGGAACCATAAGTCTAACACCTGAAAACCACAACTCATGTGGTCGACCTCATTTTTTTTTGTGACAGAAACTGAGAAGTGAGTACCTAAGAGGAATAAAATCTGAGATTTAGCGAACATAAGATGACAGCTCAGTAGTGCCGTCTTTATTGCGGTCATACGGGGAATCGAATTTAGCGGACAACAGATTTTGGCTATCGTTTTAAGCCGGGACACCCCGTAAAATAAGCCACTTATGAGATGCCCTACTTTAAGGCTGACGCCCTGGAAGACTTTGATCAAACGGGTCAAACTGTCCCGGCTTACGTCGGTAACCCAAATTTTGGGCTTGGTCATAACATCGGCCACAGCGTAGGTTGGGTTGAACAAAGTGAAACCCAACAACTTATCGGCGTTGGGTTTCGTTCCTCAACCCAACCTACCGGAAATCCGTATGGCCCAAATTTTGATAGGAATGGGGACGAAATAACTTCCCCATTTGATAGCTGGACAGCATCGTTATTCAACGGTGTCGTAAAATGAAATATCCAAGTTATTTCATCCCTGTTCCATAGAAGAAGGTGGAGTCTTTGAGGGTTATTCCAGTTGTACACCATATTTTATTAATATGTCTTGGGAGGTGATCGTTTCTGGTGTGCCGGTTGGCCGGAGTACATTCCTGCCACAAAGAATGAAAACTTCATACGCATCAAATATTGCATACCGGTCCTTATCAAATATAATCAGTTTGTTTCCATTTTCTTCTTTAACTTTTTGTCTGAACTTCCTGATTCCGGTGTCTTGACCTTTTTTATCCAATTTGTCCTGTTGGTCCATCCAATCCCTGAAAGCTGTTGTCAGCGCCATGACAAAAATGGTGAGATACACATGAACAATAAAACCGGCCTTCGTATTTATAGGTGGTCGTTCTATGAACCAGGCTTGCTTGGCCTCTCTAAATAAGGCGTTTTCAATTTCACTGCGGGCATCATATGCGTCATAAACCACCAAGGGGTTGTCAACAGGTCCATTTGTAAGAATAATCAGGGTTTTGGAATCGGGATTATTAGCCTTAAAAGGATCATCCTTAACCACAACAGCATTGATGGGATTGGCTACAAAACTTTTGGAGTTTTGATGGCTGCCGCTGCCCCGCGGTCCGTAGAATTCTGCTGACGTTAACTCTTCCAGACCTTCAACATCCCAATGATCTGTAACCGTTGTCTTATTTTTACCGGCACCCACAGTGCGTATTTGGTCTCTAACTTCCGAATGGCCTGTACCAATTAAAGACAAGGCATCGTCATAAACATCCAAGTTGGATTTAGCAGGAATAAAAAAGGTGATGTTTTTACTGTTGAGCCACCATAAAAAAATGCCGTCCGTGAACCCACGGTCAATGGCAAGGGAAGTGATTTTGGCATGTTCCCCCAGATTGTCAATTGCCTGCTGAACCACTTCCTGAGCCAAATTTATGTCATGAACCTCAATTGTAGCGAAACGCATGGCTAAAGGAAGGCGGCTGTTTGGATCCCAAACCACCCATATTTTAAATCCAAAAACAGTTTCCAGAATTTTTCGAATACGCTTTTTACGAAGTTTAAGTTCGGGCGGTTTTTCTTTGGTTACCTTCCCACACCCTTTACATTTTTCTGTTGATTCAATCTCGGAAGCATCAAGCAGAGCATTAATTTTTTTTGGGAAAAACTTATGTGACGCTAAAATCGATATTCCCCTGTTAAACATTTTTTCCAGGGTTGGTGCAGCAATTGATGCCATCGTATTTTTTATGAAATCACAAGATACCGGTCCTCGGATTGGAATTGGGTCTTTTTCATCGCAAGAGGATTTTTTCTTACCCCGATTGCACGTCCCTTCTTTTATTTCCCTACCGTTAAATCCGACAAGACGCATTAACGCCTGACTTCGAAGAAGAACAGAGTCTGTGTGCCAGAAAAATTGAAGGCCGGCTACAATACGCATCATATAAATAAAAATGATACGCATGAATGGGACCGGACTGTTTCTTTGTTTTGATTTTGGTTCAAGTTCCATGAACAGGTTGGTAAATCCGAAATGATCAAGAAAGTAAAAAAACTCATCGAATAATCCAGCTTCACCAAGGCCATATACTTCGGGGATATCTTTACCCTCGGCAAGATCTTTGGCGATGCCTGCCTGGTCCCTGTTTGCTGTATGCCAGGCCAAGCGGTCTGCTATATTTTTTGATGCATTTTGGGTTAAACTCATAGGGTTATGGGTTAGCAAAAAAACATAGGGAAGTCAAATGCTACTCATTGATAACTAATTGAAATAACAATATATATTGATTACCATATCGTGGTTTTGGCTCATTTTTAATGATAGGCGTGAGAGGGGGTATACGTCACCTTTTAAATGTCGTTTAAATGACCCGTAAAGGCTTCCTACAGGGGGTTTTGAAGGGCTTTTAAAAAAATGGTCGGGGCCGCCATTTTTTTGTTCCCTTAAAAAAAATCACTTTTTAAAAAAAAATAAGGCAGCCGATAGCCTGATCAGCTATCGTTTCATTAGTTGAAGGAATGAGTCCGAAGTAAAACCTATGAGGGAGGGCATCTCGCCCGCATCTTTAAAATACTTGCAGACATGCGGCCGGGACGCCCGCGCTCCCGGATATAGCAAAGTGGGCAAGCTATTTAAGACCCGTTCTTACAATGCGTAGATTATGAATAGATTAGGTCGGTTGGTAATAGTAATAACTCCGGCCTTGATTTTGAGAAAAACCGTCATCCTTATAGCAAATATCCAGGGAACCATAAAAGGCTTTACTTTGGAAACAATTACCGATATCAAAAACAGGCAAAGTCTTGTCAGGGACTGGTATTGGCAATCAGCACCGGTTCCCGGGTTTTTCGATCCTTTTTCAAGTCGAATCGGATGAACCAGGAGGTTTAATCCCAATGGACACTGGACTCTACCAGTTAAATTGTATAACCGGAGCTGTTAAATCCAAGTTTGAGAATAAGGATTCTCCTGCGTTTACCCAAGCAAGCACCGGCGAGGCTTCGACCCGGTTAATGTAACAAGACGTTCAAGCGGAAAAAAACACGAAAACGCCTTGGTTGTAGAAAATTTTTGGTTGTGTTTTTTCCGCTTAACTAAACGTTTTTTTTTTTCAAAAAGGAACCCGATGGCAACTGTCAATGGCCAAGAAAATTATGAATTTAGCTGATATAAAAAAAGAAATTCACAAACTTCGTCATGAAGAAGGAATGACTTTGCAGGAAATTGCCCATAAATACGGGAAAAGTATCTATTGGGTTAATGCAAGGCTAAATAAGAACTATGAGCCAAAGAGATTAAGGCATACAGCTGATGATATAGGGCAATTGAATGAATTAGATATTAATGACGAGAACTTATCTGAAGAGATATCGCAAATTAAAGGTCTAAGGGCTGAAGGTTTAACCTATGAACAAATAGCCTCAAAAATGAATCGAAAAGTGTTTATTGGGTTCATACTCGATTGCAAGGGAAATATACCCCGAGAGGTGCAAGGTCTGAAAAGCAATTTCAAGAAGAAAGAGTCGTCCCTTATATGTTTGAAATTGGATATTCAGGTATTCTGCAATATGTTCGAACATCAAAAGAAGGTGTTAACCAAGAAGCAGATATTATTTCTACGCTAAATGGTAAGCAATATATTACAGAAGTAAAAGTTCATATAACTCATCATCAATTACAAACAGCTATCGGCCAGTTATTGATACATCGTTTTACATACAACCAAGAAGCCGAGCTTCAAATTGCCTTGCCCAAAGAAGCTAATTTATCAAAATTACCACCAGGGCTGATTAAACATCTGGAGGATATTGAACGGATACATTGTTTATTCCCCTCGGTTCGATAGTTTTTTATTAAACAAATTCAATTACTTATTAATTTGGGTGTAAATTTTGAAAACAAATGCCAGATTCAGATCAAGTCTATTTAAGGTTATCTATTTGATTTTATTGATAAAATCAAATAGATAATTATTTCAAATATTTATAAGTAACCATTTGAAATAATTA
>NZ_JACADJ010000065.1 GCF_013389365.1 Desulfobacter latus | reverse complement strand
TAAAAATCCTCTTGTTTCCAAGGTAATGTTTGCCTCGTCAATGTTATGACCGGGTTTGGCGCAAGCAGCACCGGCTTAACCCCTTAAACCTGTTTAACCACTTACCGTAGAACCTGGAGCTGGCGAGTACCCCAGGGTACCTATTTCCGATCTAACGTAGTGCTCGAAGCACTTAGACTGGTCAACTTTGGGGCTTTTTCAAGCCCCTCGGTCTTTAGCCGAGGGGTAGTTGACCAAGTTTTACATGCAATGATTTTTAGGCATGGCCCGATACCTTGTCAAAGAACTGTCTCTCAAGATGATGGGAAAACCGGTTTTTGTCAATCAAAAACAAGATCGATCAGCAATTCTAAATTAACGATAATTGGCGATAATTGGGGTCAGAGAGCGATAATTGGGGTCCGATAATTGGGGTCAGAGTAAAATTAGATAATTGGGGTCAGAGTAAAATAGCGATAATTGGGGTCAGAGTAAAATTAAGCATTGAATTCACTCAGGAATGATGCTAAACCATGATCCATGGCTCGATTACAACGCATAGCACCCAAAGACATCCCCATCCATATTATCCAGAGGGGCAACAACCGGCAAGTTTGTTTTGGATCGGATGCCAATCATGCCGCTTTTGCCGAATGGTTGAAAGAATATTCACAAAAGTACCATGTTGATGTGCATGCATGGGTGATGATGACCAACCATGTTCATTTGCTGTGTACACCCCGCAAAGAAAATGGTATCAGTCAAATGATGCAGGATCTGGGGCGTCGTTACGTTCGATATTTTAATTATGAATACAAGCGTACCGGAACCCTTTGGGAGGGGCGTTATAAATCCTGTCTGATACAATCCGACAGGTATTTACTTGAAATTTACAGGTATATTGAACTCAACCCTGTCCGAGCCGGAATTGTTACAAATCCTAAAGATTATCACTGGTCGAGCTATGGGATCAATGCCCTAGGCAATGTTTCTGATTTATGTACGCCCCACCCTGAATATTTGAACCTTGGAAGGGATTCAGACAAACGCCGGAAGAACTATCGTGAACTGTTCAAACATCAGTTAAGCGACACTGTATTAGAACAAATCCGAAAGGCAACCAACAAGGGCATGATTGTCGGCAATGATCGATTCCGTGAAGAAATCGAAGCCTTAACCGGCCGGCGGGTTAAGGAAAAGAAAAGAGGCCGGCCGGTTGGGTGGCGAAAGCCAAAGATTTAATTTTACTCTGACCCCAATTATTGGAGAAGAATAAGTATGAATAACAGCGAAACCTCATTGAAAATTGGTGATTCGGTTAGGGTGAAACCGGATGTACTTGATCCTGATACCGAAGCATTCAGCCTTGAAGGATGGCAAGGGAGAATTCTTGACATCAGATCCCAGGAAGATGGGGTAACGATCATCGATATTGAGTGGGATAGTATCACGCTTCGAGAGATGCCGGCATCATCCATTGAAGCCTGTGAAGAAGAGGGCTTGGACTGGACAGAAATGGGATTGTATTCTCATGACGTTGAGGTGACAACAGCAAGAGATACAGAAGAAGACGTGAAGCATGCCCAAAAACAGATTGAGCAGGTTTCGTACAAAAGCTATAGGTGGTTAGGTGACGCAGGTAAACGGATTCAGCAGATCTTATTCGGAGTTGATCATGAAAACGAGATGGCGGTGATGAAACGATGGGGGGCCTATCTTGAAGCACATTTGAACTTTCCTTTTGACGCTGAGGTTGATGAATGGCAGGAACGGGGACCATTGCGTTCAGGAGATCGGGTGAGTGTCAAAAAAATTTCATTAGTTGATGACTTCTATGGTGTTATTGTGGCACTGCGGTTAGGTCGCAGAAAATATGATTTCCCACTCTGTGACTTAGCGGTAATTGACAAGCAATCAGCCAACGCTCAACTTATCCAAGATTATCGGGTGTGGTTTGCGAATCGCTGAAAAAATCCATTGAAATTGAAAGAGAGGCCTTATGTATGAAAGGAGTAAGGTGCTGACTATGTCTACGATTTTAATCCCCCAGCACAATACGCTTCAAATCAGCGGCCCAAAAATCTAAATACAACCGCACCGGCAAGTGACACACATGCGCTCATCAAAAAGAGACGGGCACCATATGCCTCATACCAATAGCCGTTCAGCAGAAAACCGGCCATCATGCCCAGGCCGTAAGAGACGGCATTGTTGGCCGCCTGTCCCAGGGTACGCGTCTCCCCGGTTGAAAGCCGATCCATATACAGGATGGAGGCCACATGAAATGTCCCGTAGGTAAAGGCATGAAGCATCTGGGCGATCATGATTTCAGTCACTGTGACCGCACGCCATAAAAGGCACCACCGGAGTGCCGCAACCAAACAGGAAAAGAAGATCACATTTTCAAGGGAGATATATTTTAAAATCCTGCCGGAGTTGATCATGAGAACGATCTCAGCGATGGAGGCCACCGCCCAGGTCGACCCGATAAAAAAGGGGCTGTACCCCAATTCCTCCAGATAGATGGAATAAAATCCATAATAGGTTCCATGGCTCAAGAGCATTAGAAACGAACAGGTGAGAAAGGCCAGGGTCCGGGCATTGAGAAGTTCTTTAACCCCGGCATGAAATTGTTTTTTCCTTGCTTTTGCCTTGGGCATGGGAATCGAGAAGAGCGCCTGAAGCGTGTAACCGGCCAGAATGAGAGGAATAATAATATTGATGCTGAAAAGATCGGAAATCTTGCCCAGAGTGAATACAACAAGGATAAAACTCACCGATCCCCAGGCCCGAATCCGGCCATATCTGTTCTTGTCACCGCCCCCGCTACCCAGTTCATCCATTGCAAAGGCTTCTATAAATGCAATGAGGGGAGCAAAGAAAATCGTGTGAAAAATGGTCACAATGACCATGCCCCAAAAATTATTGATATACAGAAAGAAAACCCAGATTGCGGCACTGAGGAAATTGAATAAAACGTAAATCGGTTTTCTCCATGCATACCGGTCGGCAACAATACTCCATCCTATTGAGAAGACAATGGTAATGGCGGTTCTCAGGGCAGACAGGGAACCGATTTCAAAACTGGTGAAACCCAGATGATGGCAATAAAGATTAAAATAAGGCAGAAAAATCCCCAGTACGCCGAAATAGATAAAGTACTGGATTTTCAGTGTTAAGTATGACAATTTGTCCTGGCTCATGTCTGTCTTGGGTGAAACAAAAATTGAAGCACCTGGGGCTGATCCAGGGCCGCGTATGGATTGGTAAGATTTTTTTCCATTGGCGTCTCCTTGTCTGTCTGTTTAAACTTGATGATCGAGTAACACAAGCTCACCGGCGCGACGGCTCACACTGTAAACACCTTTATAATCCGTTTTGATATTATTGCTTTGTGAATCCGGGCTTCCTCTATGGAATCCGGTGTATGTAAAAATCCGCCTTTTCTGAAACCAAACCTCCAGATTTCATACCGGATTTCATGTTTAAGGTTATACATACGATTCACAGCATCATGACCTTCAAGAATATACATATCAAGTTTGAAAAGTGGAGGAAAGCGCATTATGGAAGCGATTCGGGGTATCCAACCGTTATACAATTTGAAAATATCACTGAATTTGAGGCGAACCTTCCATCTTCCGGTAATCTTTAATCCGCTCTCGCTAATTCTTTGTTTAATAACCGTATCTTTACCAAAAATATAAGATTCTGATTTCAATAAACAAAAAGTATTTTGCATGTTTTATATTAATTCAAGCCTTTCATAAGAAAGAATGGGTTTTTGATTATTATCCATTTGATAATCTCATGATAATCTCAGTTTTTCAGGCGGATGAAACCATAGATTTTCCCTGTCTGTCCATATATTTTTTTCAAGTTTCTAAAATTATAATTCAGGGGACATGGAAAAATGACCTGAAACAATTATTCGACCTTGATTATGAGCAGTTTCCTGATCAGCACGGTAAAAAGACCGAAGAAATTTTAAAGGAAAACGATTGGCCGCAGGATTTGATCCGTGCCGTGGTCAGCCATGGATGGGTATCGTGAAGTTCCATATAAAATATAACATAAAATAGTTGACAATAGAGTAAAACACGCCTATTACACCGATAATGCGAATGTTAATGCCAGCAAAAACATAGCCAAACGTTTTGGAAATGTTGAGCTAAAGGACTTAACAGATTTTCGCAAAATGAAACCGTTTTTGTTTTAAGCGGTTTCCGGATGCTCGTAGTGCATCCGACAGGTTAGAACTGAGCTATACGCTTCGAGAGATAGGTGGTTCGCCGCTGACAGTCAATCAACCTGTTTAAGACCAATATCTATATTTCTCTATGGAGTTGGTAACTATAGAATCAGGGAAAGAGACCTACCCTCAAAATCGTCTAATTAGCGGAAAGGATTCGGACCCGGCTGGTCAGACCAGCGGTTGTGGCGACTGCCCTTTCACCGGCCGGTGGCGGGAAAATACACCAGTGTTTATGCTCTGCGGCGCGTGCTGAACGGCAAAGCCAAAAATCCCCACCGGGGAGTGGATTTCAGGGCACCTGCGGGAACCGCTGTGAAATCGGTAGCAGAGGGCAGGGTAATTTTGGCTGAATCCCACTATTATGCCGGCAACTCTATTGCAAGGACTGATACATGACAATTGATCTATTCCGGAAAATTTCCGAAATTATTTCCCAGGGAAAAGCCTGTGTTTTGGTCACCGTGGCGGAAACACAAGGCAGCGGTCCCATGACGGTGGGGAAAAAGATGCTCGTTCAGGACGATGGTTCCGCGCTGGGGACCGTGGGCGGGGGCGCTTTGGAATATGAAGCCGTCAAGGTGTCAAAACAGATCTTTAAAGATCGTCAAAGCCGGCTTGTATCCTATCTTCTCCAAGAGGGTGCCGTTAAAGAAGGCCTCAAAACCGTCCCGATGGTCTGCGGCGGGACAGCCACGCTGTTTTACGAATATCTTTCCGGTGGCGAATTCGTCTATATTTTCGGTGGCGGTCATGTGGGTCGTGCCCTGACCCGTCAGTTGGGGCTGCTTGGTTATTACACCATTCTTGTGGATGACAGGGAGAGTATTTTTTCGGATTTGCCCGAGGCCGGCCAGTGTATTCACGAATCTTTCCACGCCTATGCCGCCGGAGCACCCATTGATGAATCAAGCTATGTTATTATCTGCACCCCTTCCCATGCAAATGATTATAACGTCGTGCGGGCCTTATTGAACAGGGGCGTGCGTCCCTGCTATCTTGGCCTGCTCGCTTCGTCTGCTAAAAAAGCCGATTTTCTCAGCCGCATTGAAAAAGAGTATGGAAAGGATGTGGACCTCTCCCATCTTTACAGCCCGGTGGGATTGGACATCGGCGGCGCGTCTCCCGAAGAGATCGCGTTGTCCGTTGCTGCAGAGATAAGCGCCTTTAAATACGGAAAAAATGAAATTCGTCATATGAGAGACCGGTGAATTTGACAGCATTATACAAAGGCCATTTTATCGATACGCCCACACCCGACGAATTCAGGGTAAGAAAAGACGCTATCGCCATCGTCGAGGCGGGAAAGCTCCTCTCCCTGGAGAGGAGTGTACCGGCCCGGTTTTCATCTCTTCCTGTAAAGGACTTGGGAGAGGGGGTGGTCATTCCTTCTTTTATTGATCTCCATGTCCACGCCCCCCAGCATATGCAGATGGGAGCGGGCCTGGATCTGGGGTTGCTCGATTGGTTGGAAAATTATACCTATCCCGGAGAGTCCCGCTTTGCCGATGAAGATTATGCCCAGGCGCTTTATCCTTTGTTTGCCGCCGAACTGCTGCGACAGGGCAGCCTCCGGTCTGTGGTGTACGGTACGGTTCATTTGGAATCGACCCTGATTCTGGCGCAAGCCCTGGAAAAGGCCGGACTGATGGCCTTTGTGGGCAAGGTCAACATGGATCGGAATGCGCCGGATGATCTTAAGGAGACCCCCGAAGCCTCCTTTAAAGGCAGTGACGCGTTCTGCCGGAGATTGGCGGATATAGACAGGGTCCGACCCATAGTGACCCCCCGTTTTGCGCCAAACTGCACGGAAACGCTCATGAAAGACCTGGGCCAGCTCGCTCAACGGTTGGCGCTACCGGTCCAATCCCACCTTGCCGAAACCCTTTCCGAAGTTCAATGGGTTTCTCAGCTTTTCCCAGAACGCCGCAGCTATACCGATGTCTATAATGATTTCGGCCTCTTGGGACCGGCTAGCTTGATGGCCCACGCTATTTTTTTAAGTGATGCGGAAATCGATCTGATCATGCAACGGGACGCTACCGTGGTGCACTGTCCCAGCGCCAATATCAATTTGAGCAGCGGCATCATGCCTCTGGGACGCTATTTGGATAAGGGCGTCAACCTGGGATTGGGCTCTGATGTGGGTGCCGGGCACACCCTTGGCATGTATCGGTCGGTTATTCAAGCGGTACAGGCCTCCAAGCTGCTCCGGGTTTTGCGGCCCGAAGAGGACCACAGAGCGGTAACCCTTTCGGAAGCCTTTTATCTGGCTACCATGGGAAATGGTAAATTTTTCACCCGTCAGGGATGGGGGCCTTGTGGTGCCTTTGAGCCGGGCATGAGTTTTGACGCCCTTTCCATTGATATGCGATTCCCTGAAGCGGTGGAGATGTCTCCACTCAATCAACTGGAGCGGTTTCTCTACACCGGGGACGACAGACATATTAAAACATGGATTCTGGCAGGTAAGGTATTATGAAAAAACGCTGTGGATTTATTTTAAACAACAAAGAGATGGAACTTTCCCTGTTGCAGGGCCGGTCGGTTCTGGATCTTCTGAGAAAAGATCTGGGACTGTACGGAACTAAAGAAGGTTGCCGGGAAGGTGAATGCGGTGCCTGTACGGTGATACTGGGACGAACGCCTTTGGTTACTTACCGATCCATGCCGGCCTGTCTTATGCCGGCAGGACAGCTCAACAATACCCATCTTGTGACCATAAAGGGACTTCAGGGAGAAAGGCCCAATCGGCTTCAGCAAGCCTTTATCAATCAGGGCGCGACCCAATGTGGATTTTGTACTCCCGGATTCATCCTGTCCCTCACCGGTTATCTTCTGGAGGGGAGGACCGTTACCGTCCAGGGCGCTATCGATGCCCTGGGCGGCAATCTCTGCCGATGCACCGGCTACGGTGCCATTCGCCGGGCCGTGGAGGAGACCGTTGAACCTTTGTTGGGTAAGGTGCCTTCACTTCAGGGGCTGATTGAATTGGATCTGCTCCCTGACTATTTTGCTACCATCCCCCAGAGACTGGAGAATCTGAGACGTAAGCCTCAGTCCGATTCACCGGACGTGACCTTAGAACGGGTTGAAAAAAATTGTCCCCTTATTGCGGGGGGCACCGATTTGTACGTTCAACGGGGAGACGCCCTGAATAAGTCGGATCCACGGTTCCTTATACCCGAAGCCGAGCCGATCCGGGTAGAGGAAGGGATGATAGAAATCCTCGCATCAGCCACCATGGAGCAGCTGCGGCAAGATCCCCACTTCATTGATCAATTTCCCGGGTGGCGTGAAAAACTGCTGGTCATAGCCTCCCATATTTTACGGCATCGGGCCACTCTGGGAGGCAATCTGGTCAATGCCTCACCCATTGCGGACTGTGCTGTTCTTCTACTCGCCCTGGATGCCCAAATTCAATTGGTTTCGTCCAAAGACTCCCGGCGTCGATTTCCGCTAAGGGCGTTCTTTCTGGGTTATAAAGAGCTGGATCTAAAATGCGATGAGCTTGTGGAATTCCTTTTGGTGACTAAACGGGATGAAGCCCAATTATGGAACTACGCCAAGGTGAGTAAGCGGGAGCGATTGGATATCGCCGGCTGCAACTCTGCGGCGGTTTTTACCGTTAATAAGGGGGCATTCGCGTCTGTTGGTTTAGCCTTGGGTGGTGTGGCGCCCATCCCCTTTACGGCCCGCCGAACCATGAAGTGGCTTAGGGGAAAACCCCTGAGCAAACAAACATTCCTGGGTTCCATGGAAGTCCTGCAGGAAGAGATCAGTCCCATAGACGATGTCCGGGGGAGTGCCGAATATAAAAGACGATTGGCTTCCGCCCTTATGGCGGATCACTATCTGCACTGTTTTTCCGATATCTGTTCCTACGACGATTTTGTAAAAGGAGGGGCGCTATGATCAATCCCGATACCACCTATCATGTGATGGGACTTACCCGCTATGTGGATGACAGGGATTTTCCCGCCCGTGGATTACATTGTGTTGTCTTTTTTTCTCCCTTGGCCAAGGGAAAAATCCGGGATTTGGATACGTCCGCCGCCCGAAACGTTCCGGGAGTGGCGTTCATCCTTACCGCAAAGGATATTCCCGGGGAAAATCAGATCGGCGGCATCATTCAGGACGAAGTTCTCCTGGCTGAGGATAAGGTTAATTTTGTGGGTATGCCGGTGGCCGCCGTTTATGCCTGGACCGAGGAGGCTGCCCGGCAGGCGGTGGGGCGCATTAAAATTGATATTGCCGAAGAAATCCCTATTCTGGACCCCCGGGAAGCCTACAATCGGAATGAATTGATTGCCCCGGTACGAACCTTTACCCTGGGTGATGCGGAAGAGGCCATTGCGTCTGCAGCTTATGTGGTCAAGGGACAGGCCGAATCGGGCGCCCAGGAGCACTTTTACCTGGAGGGCCAGGTCACCGTAGCAACGCCCTCGGAGGAGGGCAATCTCCATCTCTCTTCCGGTACCCAGGCGCCCACTTCGGTGCAGCGATGCGTTGCCAAGGTTTGCGGATTGGCCATGAATCGGGTTGAAGTGGATGTTCGACGACTGGGAGGCGCCTTTGGGGGCAAGGAGGTCCAAGCCAATACCTGGGCCTGTTTTGCCGCCCTGGGGGCTCAAAAAGCAGGCGTTCCCTGCCGTATGGTTTTAAGACGTTCCGACGATATGTCGGCTACGGGCAAGCGGCATCCTTATAGCTCGGATTTTACCCTGGCCCTGGATGGGCAAGGAAAGTTTCTGGCCTTCAAGGTGATGTATTACCAAAATGCCGGCGCGGCGGCCGACTTGTCCACGTCTGTTTTGGAAAGAACTCTGTTCCATGCCACCGCATCCTATTATGTCCCCAACGTACATGCCACGGCAGCCGCCTGCCGCACCAACATCACCCCGAACACCGCTTTCCGGGGATTCGGGGGGCCCCAGGCCATGTTCGTGTTTGAAGCGGCCATCCGGGAGGCCTCCCGAATAAGCGGGATCTGCGCAGAAACATTGCAGAGGAAAAATTTGATTAAAACGGGGGATTGTTTTGCCTATGGTATGAAGGCAGAGAATGCCCAGGCCCAACGCTGTTGGGACCGGGCATATGCGCATTATGACCTGCAGAAACGGATGCGTGCCATTGACGATGCCCAAAAAAAAGAGACGTGTTCCGGTCAAGTCGCCCGCTACGGCAGAGGGTATGCCCTGATGCCCGTATGTTTCGGCATCAGCTTTACCACCATATTTTTAAACCAGGCCCGGGCGCATGTCCACGTTTACACAGACGGTAGCGTGGGCGTAAGCACGGGGGCTGTGGAAATGGGGCAGGGGGTAAACCACAAAATTCGCGAACTCGTTGCCGACAGCCTGGGGATCGCTCCTGGACGGGTTAAGCTCGAATCCACCAATACCACCCGTGTGTCCAATACCAGTCCCACCGCTGCCAGCAGCGGATCTGACCTGAATGGAGCGGCCGCCCGGATGGCCTGTGAGATGATAAAAGAGCGCCTTTTTAAATTTAAGGCCGATGAATATCAATGTGCATCAAAGGATTTCTCAATTAGGCAAGGCCGTTTATATAGAGAGGGTAACGCCTGTGAGGTTTGTTGGGCGGATTTGGTGAATCAAGCCTATTGTTCCCGGGTGCAGTTGAGCGCCGAAGCCCATTATGCCACGCCGGACCTCTACTTTGATAAATCTGTCGAGAAGGGCCGTCCCTTTGCCTATCATACCTACGGAACGGCCTATTTTGAGGCCGAAGTGGACCGCTTACTGGGGACTTACAGTATAAAAAAGGCCTATGTGGTGCATGACCTTGGGCGATCCATAAATCCCCTCATTGATCTTGGCCAGGTTGAAGGCGGCATGGTTCAGGGCATTGGATGGTTGACCATGGAAGAGATGCGTTACGACGAGACGGGCAGACCCCTTACGGCCACTGCGGGAACTTATAAAATACCTGATATATCTTTTGCCTCTTTGGATATGAAAGTTCAATTTTTGGAAGATGTATATAACGATAAAGCCGTTAAGGGTTCCAAGGCCGTGGGGGAGCCACCCTTCATGTATGGAATCGGGGCTTTTTTTGCCATAAAGATGGCCGCCGGATATGAAAAGCCCTTCTATTTTGCGCCCATTACTCCCGAGCGTTTGTTTGGGGAATTGAGGGAAGGGCTTGTCGTATGAGATTGATTTTAAGGACATGAAGCGCCCGGGCAGATTCAGCCCATTTTTTTTTGGCCATAGGTCCTGAATTTTTCAAGCACTGTCGCCATCTCTTCTTCCGGCAGAATTACCGGCGTGCCGATACTCTTGGTCTGGTAATAAATCCGGGCCACAAATTCGATCTCTTCGGCAGCGGCAAAGGCCGCATCCATGGTCGATCCCACGGCCAGCATTCCGTGGTTGGCCAGCAGGATTGCATTGTACGCCCCAATGGTGTCTGCCACCTTTTGGGCCAGTTCAGGGGTTCCAAACGTGGCATAAGGGGCGATGGGCACTTTTTTGCCGGCAAACCCCACAAGATAATGAACCGCAGGGATTTCCCATCCCAGACAGGCGATGGTGGTGGCATACGGTGAATGGGTATGGACCACGGCCCGGACATCACTGCGCTGATTGTATAGGGAGAGATGGAACCCCAGCTCGCTTGAGGGCTTGCACGCGCCGTCTATAATATTTCCGTCCAGGTCGGTGAGGACCACCTCCTCGGGCTGTAATGCCCCGTATTCAATCCCGCTGGGACTGATAGCCACCTGGCCGGACGCCCTGTCAAGCATGCTCAGATTTCCGCCGGTCCCGGTGGTCAGACCGGATTCAACCATTTTAAGGCCGAAACGAACAATCGCCTTTCTTTCTTTTTCCAAAGTCATGCAGCGCTCCATATATTATCGTAAAACGTGATCATTGCGTAAAAGTCATTCGCATATTTTATATGAAAAAGTTTAACCACGGAAATCACGGAAGACACTGAAGATAGAATTCTGTGATTTCTGTGTATTCTGTGGTTAAAATGTTTTTCATTGTTTGTTGTGTCCGTCAGGTTATGGCCGTTCTACAGAGCGGCAAATCGGCTGATCCCCGCGTCTTTTGCCGCTTCGACAGCTTTGTTGAACTCAGCCCGAGAAACAGGTCTTGCCAATTCTTTCACATGAAGCGCCTTCCCACAAGGTCGATATTGATCCATGATGTTAACATAGGTGTTTTTTGAGACATGGTTGGCAATAAATGACATCACCGCCCCGGTTCCGGCAATTCCGGAAGGCATGACCAAATGTCTGAGCAGCAATCCCCGTGTGGCAATACCGTTTTCATCAAGCTGCAGATCACCCACCTGTCGATGCATTTCAACAATGGCGTTTGCGGCGACGTCGGGATAATCCGGCGCATTGCAGGTCATTTCGGCAATAGCCGGATCCCAAAATTTAAAATCCGGCATATAGATATCGATCACGCCTTCCAGCAGTTTTAACGTCTCCACCTTGTCGTATCCGCCGCAGTTGTATACCAAGGGTATTCTTAATCCCCCGTCAATGGCCATATCAAGGGCAGACAAAATCTGAGGCACCACATGGGTAGGGGTCACAAAATTAATGTTATGGCAACCGTTATTCTGCAGGATCAACATCATGCCGGCCAACTGTCCGAGTCCGCACGCCTCTCCGGCCCCCTCGTGACTGACATCGTAATTCTGGCAAAAATTACATTTCAGGTTGCAGTGGGTAAAAAAAATGGTACCGGAGCCAAAAGTCCCGACCAGTGGCGGTTCTTCTCCAAAGTGGGCGTTAAAGCTCGAAACAACCGCTTCTTCACCGGTCGAGCAATAACCTAACTCCCCGGAAAGACGGTCGACCTTGCACGCTCTGGGACAAATCTCACAGGATTTTAACAGATGCCGCGCTTTATTGATTTTATCCCGGAGCAGCCCTTTCTTTTTGGTCTCAATATAGGCTGCTTGAAAGGTTGTCATTTGCATACTCCTTTATTTCTGTTATCAGATGTCGTTGGAATGAAGCCACCTTTAAAGATAGCAAAGGATATCTGGGATTGTATAGGGTTAATTGGATTATTTTTATTGCATACCTACCCGAAGGTATGTATATTGTCTGCCATTAAATTGAGGAAAATTTATGGCGAGAAAAACGAAAAAAGAGGCGGAAAAGACACGGCAACAGATTCTGGATGCCGCGCTGAAGGTTTTTTCGGAAAAGGGCTATTCAAAAACCACCTTTGTGGATATTGCCGATGAGATCGGGTTGACAAAGGGGGCGGTGTATTGGCATTTCAAAACAAAACCTGAACTTTTGGCTGCTATGATCTCATACGGCAAAGAAAAAAAGTGTAAGCGCTTTAAAGATATGGCGCCGGAAAGCGTGGCGGATCTGCGCGCAGGGTTAGTCGGGTTTGTCAATACATTTGTGAGTGATGCGGCGGCCTGGAAGTTTGAGTTTTTTTGCGGTTTCCAGATTGAGTGGTCAACCGAGCTGATGGCACAAGTACATGAAAAACTGGCGGAACTGCGCGTCGATCCGATGAAGGATTTTGAAGAAAAACTTGTGCGGCTGCAGGAAAACGGTGCGTTGAGTAAAAAAAAGGAGGCGCGGACCCTTGCGCTCTGTTTTGCGTCTTCTTGGATCGGTGCAATGCATTTGGCGATGTACGGTGAATATGACCGGAATAAATTTGTGGAAGTGATCCTGGAGAGTTTTGACTTGCTGTTCAGCAGTCTTTCCAACTAAGCCGGAGAACTTCAAATAAGGAAAAAAGCGAATGGTAAAGGCAATTGGAAACGTGGTTATTGCGATCATTTTGATCGGTGTGGGGTATTTTATTCGTCAGTTTGTTCCGTCCGGCGGACCGCCGCCGGGCATGATGGGCATGGGCGAAATGCCGCCGCCCGCAGTGATTGCTGTTGAACTGAAAGAACGCCCGCTGGATGTGCTTGACGACCACATTGCAATGGTCGAGCCGGTGCAGGAAGTCATGGTCCGCTCGGAAATTTCCGGCTACATTGACAATGTTCATTTCACGGAAGGCGCTTTGGTGAACGCGGGTGACCTGCTCTTCACCATTGACCGGAAACAATATCAGGCCATGGTTGATGTACGCGAGGCCGAGCTGGCCCGTGCCAAAGCCGAACTGGCCCGCGCCGAAAAATTCCTCAAGCGGATGCGCGGGGCGAATAAACGCAGCGTTGCACAATCGGATCTCGACACTGCGGAAAGCGACCAATTGCAGGCCGTGGCCAACCTGAAACAGGCAGCAGCCAATCTGAACCTGGCCAGGATTGACTTGGGTTATGCGGACGTGCGTGCGCCGATCAGCGGCCGCATCGGCATGGCCAAGGCAACCAAGGGCAATTATGTCACTTCCGCCTCCGGCGAACTTGCCCGCATCGTGCAGACCAGTCCGATCCGAGTGGTCTTTTCGATGACCGACCGCGCTTACCTGGACCTCCGTGCCCGGGAACTGGCCGGCACCGCCGAGGGGCTGGTTGCCCGCATTCGTCTGCCCAACGGAATCCAGCTTCCGCTGGTCGGCAAAAAGGAGTTCGACGACAACGTTATGAATGCGGAAACCGGCACCATGGCGGTCCGCTACCTGTTCGATAATCCCGACGGGCAACTGGTCCCCGGCGGCTATGTCAATATTCTGCTTGGATTGCGCCAACGCCCCGTGGGCATCCGTATTCCCCAGCGGGCGGTACTGCTTGATCCACAGGGATACTATGTGCTGACGATCAACGGGGAGGGACAGGTCGGTACCGCCCGCGTTGAAATCGGCAAAGCGGTTGAGGGTGACTTTGTGGTGCTTTCCGGACTGAAGGCCGGCGACCGTATCGTGGTTGACGGTGTGCAGAAAGTGCAGCCGGGCATGAATGCCGTGGTAACGCTACAGGAGGCTGGAAAATGATTTCTCGGGTATTCATTGAGCGCCCGCGTCTGGCGGGTGTGGTGTCCATTGTCCTGATTCTGGCGGGGATTCTTTCAATCACCTCCCTGCCGATTACCCAGTATCCCCAGGTCACACCGCCGCAGATTGTGGTGCGCGCAAGCTACCCCGGGGCGAGCGCCGAAGTCATGGCCGACATCGTGGCCGGGCCCATTGAAGATGCGGTGAACGGCGTGCAGGATATGATCTATATGTCCTCGACCTCCGACAATTCAGGCAGCTACTCGCTCACCGTAACCTTTGCCGTGGGCACCGATCCGGATATGGCCCAGGTAAAGATCCAGAATCGTGTGTCCCAGGCCGAACCGATGCTGCCCTCCGAAGTGGTGCAGCAGGGCGTGACCGTTGAAACCGAATCCGCCGACATGCTCGGTTTCGTGATTGTCCGTTCGCCTGACCACAGTCTTGATGAACAGGTAATGAGTGACTACACCTATAAAATCATCCAGCCGAGCCTTGAACGCATCCCCGGCGTCAGCCGCGCACAGGTTTACGGCCCCAAATACAGCATGCGCGTCTGGCTGGATTCCGACCGCATCTCCGCCCTCGGCATCGGCGCCGATGAGATAATATCGGCCATCCGCAACCAGAACCTGCAGGCCTCCATCGGCGCCATCGGCGCCACCCCGGATGACGGCTCCGGCCAGGTCGTCTTCACCCTGACCGCGGAAGGACGGCTGAACGATACCGACGCCTTCGGCAATATCGTGGTGCGCACCGGCGAGGACGGTGCGGTGGTCTATCTCAAGGACGTTGCACGCATCGAGAAAGGATCGGATAACTATCTTTTTTCCGCCAAATACAACGGCACACCCTGTGTGGCGATGGGGTTGAGCCGTACGCCGGGCTCCAACGCGCTAGACACCATGGATGCCCTGCAGGCGGAATTGAAGCGGCTTGAAAAGAATTATCCCGAGGGCCTTGAAACCAGACTGCCCTACGATGCCTCGGAATTTGTCCGTACCAGCATCCGGGAAATCGTGTCAACCCTTGGGTTGACCTTCCTGCTCGTGGTCATCGTCTGCTATATCTTTTTGCAGAACTGGCGCGCCACGCTGATACCATCAATCACCATCCCGGTCTCGCTCTGCGCCACCTTCATGGTGTTGGCCGCCCTTGGCTACAGCATCAACACGCTGACCCTTTTCGGCCTCGTGCTGGCCATCGGCCTGGTGGTGGATGACGCCATCGTGGTGGTTGAACGGGTTCAGGAGCTGATGGAAAGCGAAGGCCTCGATCAAAAGCGCGCAACCCTCAAGGCGATGCAGCAGGTCAGCGGTGCGATTATTGCCACGACCCTCGTCTTGCTGTCCATCTTTGTTCCCATCGGATTTATGGGCGGTATCACCGGCAAAATTTATCAGCAGTTTGCGGTGGCGATCTCGGCAGCGGTCTTCTTTTCCACGCTCAACGCCCTCACGCTGAGCCCTGCGCTCTGTGCAACCCTTCTTCAGGCGGTTAAACCGAAAAAACAGGGTCCGAAGCTCTGGTTCAATAGCGTACTCAACCGCTTACGAGGCGGCTATGTTTCCTTTAGCACCTGGATTGCCCGCAAAGTGGTATTCACGATCCTGATTTTGCTTGGTGTGTTCGGCGGTGTGTATGTCCTGTTCAACATGAGTCCCACAGCCTTCCTGCCCAATGAAGACCAAGGCGTTATTTTCGGAATGGCGCAGCTGCCCGAAGGGGCCACGCGCGCCCGCACCGAGGCACTGCTGGCGCATGTGTTGACGCCGCTGCAGGATGAGCCGGGGGTTGGTTACACCATTCAGGTCACCGGTTTCAGCATGATGGGCGGTTCTTCCGAAAACGTGGCCTTTTTTCTGTTCGGTCTCGACCATTGGAGCCGGCGTGAGTCTCCCGGACTGAGTATTACGGCCATCCAGCAAAAGCTGCAGGCGCGGCTGGCATCTGAGCCGGGCGCGCAGCTCAACCTGTTTGTGCCCCCCGCCATCATGGGGCTGGGCAACAGCGGCGGGCTGGATATTCGCCTGCAGGCCACCGCCGACAATGATCCCCAGCAGCTTCAGTCCGTCATGAACAACTTTCTGATGCAGATCAATATGGCGCCGGAAATCATGTTCGGCTTCAGTTCCTATTCCGCTGCAACGCCCCATCTCTACCTGGATGTCGACCGCACCAAGGCCGCGTTGATGCAGGTCGAGGTCAGCACTATTTTCAGCGCGCTGCAGAACTATCTGGGCTCGCTCTATGTGAATGATGTCAATTTTGACGGACAGGTGAACAGGGCCATTGTCCAGGCTGACTGGCCCCACCGGAAGAATCCCGAAGCCCTCAACAATATCCATGTAAAGAGCCGGACCGGCGCAATGGTGCCGCTGGGCAGCCTGGTAACGACGGAAACGACCCTCGCGCCGCGGATGATCGAACGTTACAATAAGTTCTCAGCCGCCGGCATTACCGCTTTTACAGCGCCGTTTGTCAGCAGCGGCGATGGAATGGCCAAGGTTTCCGAAATTGCGAAAACAGCCCTGCCGGACGGCTATGCCTTTGACTGGTCGGGACTCAGCTATCAGGAAGCCACCACCGCGGGATCCACCGCCCTGATCTTCATGATGGCCATAATATTTGCCTACCTTTTTCTCGTGGGCCAGTATGAAAGCTGGACCACGCCGATGCCGGTTATCCTTTCAACGTCAGTGGCCGTGCTTGGCGCCCTGGCCGGACTGATGGCGATCAAACTGCCGCTGAGTATCTATGCCCAGCTCGGCGTCATTCTGCTGGTAGGTCTGGCCAGTAAAAACGCGATCCTTATCGTCGAATTTTCCAAAACCCGGCGGGAAGAGGGCTTGTCCATCATTGACGCGGCCGCCGACGGGGCCGGGCAGCGGTTCCGTGCGGTGTTGATGACCGCCTTTACTTTTATTCTCGGCGTGCTGCCGATGGTGTTCGCCCACGGCGCCGGTTCCGCCAGCCGACGGGCCATCGGCACCACCGTATTCTCCGGGATGCTGGCGGCCACCTTATTTGGGATTGTGCTGGTCCCGGCGCTGTTTGTTCTGTTCCAGAGGATCCGTGAAAAAATCCACACCATCATCCGTCCGCGACCAGCGCCGACGCATTTGTCCATGTTGCTGTTCTTAGTGCCGATGCTGATGGTCGGTTGCGCGCCGGTGGGGCCGGACTACCAGCGTCCCGGTCTGCCGGACATTCCTGATGCGCGGACGGTCGAGGTGGATGTGGCTGAATGGTGGAACCAATTCAACGATCCGGTACTGACCGATATGGTCCAACGGGCGCTGACCAACAACCATGACCTCAAGACAGCCGTGGCCCGGGTGCGTCAGGCCCGCGCCCAACTGGCCCAAACCAGGGCCGCCTATGGGCCGACGGTTGATTTAACCGGTCATGTCAATCACTCCGATTCCTCGACAAACGGCTTGATGGGCAGCGGTTCCACCACCCTCTACAGCACCGGATTCGATGCTGCCTGGGAAATCGATATTTTTGGCGGGACCCGACGGACCGTTGAAGCAGCGGTTGCGGACTGGCAGGCAATTGAGGTCGGGCTGGATGATGTCCGGGTCAGTGTGGCCGCGGAGACCGCAATGGCCTATCTCAGCGTCCGCACCTACCAGCACCGCCTGACCGTATCGCGAACCAACCTGAAGATCCAACAGGATACTTATGAGATCCTTGCCGACAGGTTTAAGATCGGCTTGGGCAATGGACTGGCCGTGCAACAAGCGCGTTACAACCTTGAAAGCACGCGGGCCGTGATCCCCACCCTTGAGGCCGGGCTGGAAAGCGCCCGCAATGTCCTATCGGTATTAACAGGCGACATGCCGGGCAGTCTGAAACTTACTGATATCAACCGGATACCGCAATCTGATTTGGCGATTAAAGGCATTCCGGCGGACCTGTTACGCCGCCGGCCGGATGTCCGGCGCGCTGAACGCGAGCTGGCCGCCCAGACGGCGCGCATCGGTGTGGCCGTGGCCGATCTGTATCCCAAATTCACACTGACCGGCTCCATCGGGCTGGAGTCTTTGGCGTCGTCTACGCTTTTCGAGTCAGCCAGTGGGAAATACAGCATTATCCCCGGTATTCGCTGGCCGATTTTTTACTCCGGTTCTATCCGTAATAATATCAAGATTCAGGAAGCAGTCCAGGAACAATACCTGTACGCCTATGAATCAACGATACTGAAAGCCGTGCAGGAGGTGCATGATGCGTTGATGGATTACCACAAGGAAAAAGAACGTCGCATTTCGCTCAGGTGCGCTGTCCAAGCTGCCTGTGCCGCAGAAAAGCTGGCCCAGGATCAATACCGCAATGGGCTTGCCGACTTCAATAATGTGCTTGATGCACAGCGTTCGCTGCTAAGCTTCCAGGAAAAGCTCGCCGTCAGCGAAGGCACGGTAAGCCGGAACGCCGTCCGACTTTACAAGGCACTGGGCGGCGGTTGGCGTTCTTTTGAACGGTAAGAACGGTCAGCAGGATGGATACGGTGTAGCGGCGTTACAGCAGGGAAGCGACTTCAAACACAAAGACAATTACCCAGATCAGGATGCTGATGCCGGCTGCCGCAGCAGCGATGTCCTTGATGATGCCGATACGCGGGTCCTCGTCAGGCTGAATCATATCGCAGATTGCTTCGATGGCGGTATTGAATATTTCAGAGATGACCATCACACCGGTGGCGACGACGAGCAAAAGGAGGTCGAACCACTTGTGCAGGGCCAGGCAAACAGCAAGCAGGATCGCAGAAAGCAAAATTTTGTAGGCAACGCTGAAATCGGTCAACACCGCGTAGCGCAGGCCGGACATACAGATCTTCAATTTTCGGAGGGGCCGAAACCCGGCTTGTCCGGTGTTCAGGAATTTGTTGCGCATGGGATTGTCTCCTTTTGAATTTGTTTATGATGCCTGCAGATGCTGTTGCCGTGGCCTACAACAGCCCCCGATACCGGATGAACAAATGCGTCACGGTCCAGGTACCGATGGTCACTTTTAACGCGATCAGCAGGTTGAAGAACGGGATGGCGAGGGCACTGAACAAGGCTGCCATGTCACCCCGGAACCAATCGGGCCGATGCAGAAAAATTCCCGTCAGCACCAGGAACAATAGAAGGACGCTTTTTTCCGCTGTCTTTGCCCGCCACCGTTCGTAATGCCGCTGCATCTCCTCCGGCGGCGATGTGATCGCCACCAATCCGATGGCTGTGCCGCCGGCCACACCGGCCGCAAATCCGCCGCCGGGACTCAAGTGGCCTCGTAGGGCAAGCTCCACGCAAAGCATGGCTGACACAGAAGCCCCCAGCCGGGCGAGGATGACGGATGTCTCTTCGCGTACATAGGTAACAAATTTGACCGGGGCGTGTCTGGAAAGAAAGACGTGGACACCCTGAACCGCAATGCTGAAGACCATGACCTCGAACACGGTGTCGTAAACTCGGTTCCGCAGCAATATGCCGGCCACGGCATTGGGGACGCCGGTTTCCGAGACAATTGTTCCCACGATGTCAACACAGACTTCCGGAACCCCGTGGACAAAAACAGAGAGTTTCACGAAAACCGCTGCGATGATGATCAGGTAAATGACGGTCATATCAGTGATCACCTTTCGAAATATCCGTGTCCGGCCACCGGAAAGCGGTGACACCGGTGGCCACGGATATCCGGCGGGCAAAGCGTTCAAGCCCAGCGGGCCGGTAGACGAGTACCGGGGTGTCGCCGGCGGGGTGTTCCGGGCCCCTATCTGTAAAAACCACCATCGCGTCCGATGTTCCGAGCAGGATATCCGAATCCCCGTTTTTTAACGCATTGACCGCATCTTCAACCGTGTCGTACGCTGTCGTTTCGAACCGGAGATGCGTTTTACGACACGCAGCCTTGATTGCTGCGCTTACTGTTTCAACGGATGCGGACGGCGTCTCTTGCAGCCGCACCACACCGAGACGGATCACCATCGTGGCACGTACAGCGATGGTGTAAAGAACGATGATGAGCAGGCTGCCCATGAGCGCCTCTGTGACGGCCACGTCCGCCGCACCGAGCGACGTATACGCCAGAGCCGACACAGCACCGAGGACGCCCCGCGAAATCAGCGCATTGTAGGGATTGGGCTGGAGCACCGTGAGAAGCGCGCTCAGGGGAAGGAGCAGGGCGATGCTGAAAAGAATGGGGGTTTCGGTCATTTGGCGGTCTCCCGGGTCGAGCAATGGGCCATCACATATCCAAGCATGGTGTTCCACACGGCCAGAGAGAGGATGGCGAGCAGAAGCAGGGGCCATTCACGCGGATATTGCACCCAGAGGCCTGCGATGATCAGGATCGATCCCAGGGTATCAGCCACACCAATGATGTGGAGTTTCCAGACGGTTGATCTCCTGCCGAACATGCCGAAAACGCCCCATATCCAGAAAAAGAGGCCGATTCCCATCAAAACAAGGCTGAACATGTTACTCATTGCACATTGAGTCTGTTCAGAAGGTGAGACAAGAGCATGATGCCCGCGTTTCCGGCGCTTAAGACAATCACCGCCACGACTGCGATCATCCAGTCTTCCCGCATCACGGAGACCGCCAGGGCGAGTACTGCTGCTTTGGAAGAGATGCTGGAAAACGCGAGGATTCGTTCCCACACACGCCGCTCCCGGAAAAGCGCGAGAATCTGCACACCGATCACCAGCGTCATCATAAATAGTATCGTTAAAAGCAGTTGGGTCATTCTTTCTCCTTTGGATGAATGTGGTGAACGGTGATGTGTCCGTGTTCATCAAAATCGAGCACCAGGGTCTTGGGCGTAAAGGTCACCAGGAAAATTTCCATAAAAACAACTAGGGGGTTGAAGCCGAATCGGACAGGGTGCGTCTGTATATGTTCAAACCGGTGGCGGCGAATCACCATGTCCGCAGCCTGGAGGTAGGCGACCGGAACAGCGCGAAGGCACTGAAACAGCACCGCCGTAAAAATTTTTCCAGAGATCGGTTTACCGGGGACTTTCGGAATCAGCACTGCCGCCGCTGATCCGATGCAGATATTGGCCGGACTTATATCCGCTGTCAGTAAGAGCCAGAAACAGAGCCGTATCAATACAAAACCCATTATGCCGCCTCCTGTAAGATCATGAGTACCCATAACAGAATGACCATCGCGCCGATCAAATGGCGCAGGTCCTCGGGCCGGCGGGAGAGCCGTATGCCGACCCGCCGGAAAATCAGGCCGTAAAGCCCCCAGCCGGTGAGCAGGATGAGCAGGGCTTTTCCGAGTTCTTTCATGGTGACGGCATCCGGCGCAATGCCGAAAAAGAGCATGCCGGCCAAGAGCGGTAACACGGGCATTACCGGCGCAGGTGTTGACGGGGATGCCGCCGGGCCGGGCAAAAATATCAATTTTGCCAGGATCAGCGCAGTGCCGACAGCCCCTGCCGTCATCCAGGGGGCATGCAAGTGCGTCAGGTGGGGGAAGAGCGCGCTCTTTGCCACATATCCGGCCAGAAACGGCGCTCCGGAAAGGGATAAAACAGCGACGGTCATTACAGCCCGGAGACGTCTGTCAACGCCGGTGGTTCTTAACGCCCCGATCTCCCGCGCCGGAAGCTTTCCGGCGGATAAAAAGAGACATGATTTCGCGATGCCGTGGGTAAACGCATAAAACGCACCGGCAACCGGCGCGGCAAGCATTACGCCCACTTGGGAAATGGTGCTGAAGGCCAGAAGCCGCTTTACGTCGGTCTCGAAAAGCGCGAAACCGACCCCGAACAACGCACTGGCAACGCCGATCCATCGAAGGATTACACCGGCTTCCGGGGCGCCCAGGGCGATGGTCATCAGGGGAAAAATTGCAATCTTTACCAATACGCCGGACAGCAGGGCCGAGACCGGGGCTTCCGCCTCGGAATGGGCAAAGGGCAGCCACAGCCCGGGAATAAAAACGCCGCCCTTGACCAGCAGTCCGCTGATCAGCAGTGCCGAGGCGACCGGCGGGCTGTGTGAAACCCCGTCCATGGCGAACGAGAGCGTCGATTCATAGACCAACACAACGCCGATCAGATAGAAGAGCATGGCGATGTTGCTGACAAAGAGGTACCGGAATGCGTTCCAGACGCTTCCCGATGTCAGGGGATGGCCGATGAGCAGGCTTGCGGTGATGGTGGTCAGCTCTAAAGCCACGTAAAGGCTGAAGAGATCTGCGCAGATGAATGCGGCGTTGATCCCGGCGTGGAGCGTGATGACAAGGGTGTGCAAAAACGGCGCAGTATCATTTCGACGACGGAAATCAAGAACCACGGCAACGCAGACGAGCGCGTTGGTCAACAGCAGCCATGCGGTGCGTGTATCGGTTTGCAGCATCACCCCGAATGCATCGACCAAGACCCATGCGGTTGTCGAATCCCGGTGGAAGAGCCAGGCGGCATACGCCGCAGTCGGCAAACAGCTCAGCAGGCTCAAGAGACCCGCCAGCCGGGGCTGCATCATGCTGAAAATGCACAACAACAGCGGTATCAGGATGATTGTCAGGGGATGGGTCATGGGCGGGGTTTTCCGGTGCGCTTCCCGGCTTCGACACGTTCAATGTCGTCAATATCAAGGGTCGGATATTCCTTTGACAGGATCATCAGGCAGACGAGCAACAGCGCGATAATGGAAAAGCCGATGACAATCGCTGTCAGGATCACCGCCTGGGGAACCGGGTCCGCATAGGCGACTGTTTCCGGGGCGTTGCCGACAATGGGCGTGACCATCCCGCTGCGGGACGCAATGAAGAGAAAATAGCCGATCACGCCTGTTCCCATGACATCCATGGAAAGGGCTTTCAGCATCAGGTTTTTTCGACAAAGAGCGCCCACCAGGCCGATGAAAATTGTCAGCAAAAAGAGTGTTTCCATTTATATTTGGAAGGCACTTTTTCTTTTTTAATCATCAGATACAAATTCAGGATACAGCTTTTTAAGACAATCTGGGCATATTCCATGACTAAAACTTGCTTCAGAATTTTTATCTATATATTCTTCAATCTGATTCCAATAACCTTTGTCATCACGAATTTTTTTACATGAAGAGCATATTGGTAACAAACCTTTTAAAACTTTTATATTTTCTGAAGCATTACGAAGTTCCTCATTTTTTTGTTTTAGTTCCTCA
Organism: Desulfobacter latus; assembly: GCF_013389365.1. Taxonomy (GTDB): domain Bacteria; phylum Desulfobacterota; class Desulfobacteria; order Desulfobacterales; family Desulfobacteraceae; genus Desulfobacter; species Desulfobacter latus. The sequence continues at coordinate 488 of NZ_JACADJ010000065.1, read as the reverse complement.
TATTGAAGGTTTATTTTTTCGATCATAATTTTTACCATTTTTTGATAGCTATAAATTGTTACATACATAATAGCAAGAAAAAACCCCATACAAGCAAGATAAACGAACCAATGAGCATAATTACGAACCAAATCATTAGATAAAGAAGGCTGATATTCTCCTGAACAGAATTTAAAAGCAATGAGAGAATAAAAAATCATAAGTAAAATCATGTATATTACAGTTATCTTTGAAGAGTAAAAAACTGACATAACGACAACTACAGCTAAAAATATGAAAACCGAACCGGATAGCAATCCAAGTGTGTAAACACCTATACTGGCACCTAAAGAAAATGAGATTATAAGAAACAATGTCTTATAGGGCGCATTCCCATTTTCCCGGTTTTAAAAAAGCCTATCTTTTTATGAAAAAAGCATGATATGAACTCTCGAAACAATACTATCTGAGGAGCAAATATAATGGAAATGAAGAAAGCCGAAGACTGT
>NZ_JACADJ010000064.1 GCF_013389365.1 Desulfobacter latus | reverse complement strand
CCGTACCCATCTCGAACACGGAAGTTAAGCTCTTTAGCGTCGATGGTACTGCATGGGAGACTGTGTGGGAGAGTAGAACGCCGCCGGTTCTTTTTTAAAAAGCCCTGATCATTTATTGCAAATGGTCAGGGCTTTTTTTGTTTTTTCTTTTTAGGAACGGGTCCGGTTAATGACAATCCTGTGGGCCTTTCCAAATTCCATAATCTCCTCAGGCTTAAATTCCCCGGCCGTGTAAGTTTTTAGAAACGCCGGAACCGACAGCATATACAAAATGTAGGAAAGATGCCCGGAATAGCCGGTGTTGTCCAGTTGTTGAAGCGCTGCTATGGCCTGATGCGCCCGTTCCATGACCTGACGGTTTACCGCCGGCGGTGCATCCCGGTCACAGACATGGGCGGAGTAAATCCTGCGGCAGGAAAAGGGCCGCTCTTCATAGATCATGCAGGCGTTATTTTTCATAAGAAATGGACAGGGCACCGCGTTGCCTGCTTCCCGTTGCTTTATTTCGCTTCTAAATGCCTTGGTCAGGGTTTTCTGTCTACTTTTCGGCATTTTTTCCATGGCCTTTCGAATAATCATCCCCTCCAGGGTGGTAATGTCAATGCTGCCGGCTTCCCTGCAGCAGAAACTACAGCCCCGGGTGCAGGCACGCCCTTTTACCAGGTCACGGGTATCCGCATCAAAGGCATCATAGATATCTTTTAATTGGGTTGTTTTTTCTTTCATTTTTTTCCGGTTAATTAATTATTATTAAATAAAATTCTAACAATTGTTGTCTATATGTAAACGACGTTTTTGTAAACGACAAATGCGTTTTATATATCTGTCTAAAATTTAAAGCATCATTTATTTGGGAGAGCGCATTGAACTGGAAAAATATCAAAATTAAAAACAAAATCGGCATCGGTATCGGCACCGTTGTTTTTCTGTTAGGCATAATGAGCATCATCAGTTATTTTGGCGTGGAAGGGATTGTCGTGGATGCCCGGGAGGTTATTTCCGGCAACAAGCTGTACGGTACCCTTGCGCAAAAAGAGGTGGAACATCTCAACTGGGTTGCTGATGTCAGCCGCTTTTTTACCGATGAAAGCCTCACAAGCCTGGATGTGAAAACCGATGGCCGATCTTGCGGCCTTGGCAAGTGGTTGTACAGCGACGACCGAAAAAAAGCCCAGGCCTTGATTCCTGGGCTGGCACCGTTATTCAAGGCCATTGAAGCACCTCACAGGGAACTGCACGAGTCCGTCAGTGCCATAAAAAATACATTAAAAAAAGATCACGGGGATCTGGCCCAGGTTTTATCAAACCACCTTGCAGGCATTATTAACTGGGTGGTGGAACTCAACAAGGCTGTGGCCGAGGAAGCCGGCGGGATGTACACCTATCAGAACCTGCTCAAGGCCGCATCCGGAAAAGCCACGGACCTGATACAATCCATACGCAGCATTGATATGCCTGACCTGAATCAAAAGCAAGCGGTTCTCAACAGCTTAAAACATATGCGTTTCGGCAGCATAGAAGAAGATTATTTTTTTGTGCTTGATGCCAACGGTGTTGTTGTCATGCATCCGTTAGAACCGTCCCTGGTAGGGAAAAAGCTGAGCGATACGGAAGATAAAAACGGCCGCAAACCCTTTGATGCCATGCGCCAGGCACCGTTTAACGACGGGGAGGGGTTTGTGAGCTTTGACCATAGCCTTTTTGATGGTCTCAGGCCGGCGCCCATGCTGGTCTTTGCCACAAAGTATTCCTATTGGGATTGGGTGATCTGTGCCTGCCTTCATGTGGATGCGGGCAATCAAAAACTGATGGACCGGGCAAACGATGTGTCACAGGGAAAACCATTTAAACTGAATATCGAGCTTAATGCCGACCAGTCCAATTTCGGCAAGTTTTTATCTGCACCTGAAACCAGCGCGATTATGTCTTCGTTTCCGGAACTTGAGTCTATCTTGCCACAACTGGCTGACGCCCACAAAAAGCTGTTCCGGAATGCCTGGGAAATTGAAACGGCCATTAACGACATGAATATGACCTGGGCCATGAATGTGCTGGTCAATAAAATCCGGTCATCTCTGGCTGAGGTACACAATTTGTTCCAACAGGCAATCAATGCCGAGACCCAATTGACCCAGAGCAGGGTTAAGGCCCAGAAAATATTCACCACCCGTACCATACCCGCCGTAGGGCAGATAAAAAGCACAATGGCTGATATACAAAAAGAGATCCGGCAGGCTGTCCTGACGGATGAACAGATGCTAAGCCATGCCTGGACAGTCAGGAACCGTGTGCTCGTTATGGGAATTGCAGCCATTCTTATCGGCATCGGGTTGACATTTATTATCTCCAGAAGTATCAGCCGCCCTGTTATCCAGGGCGTTGCCTTTGCCGAAACCATTGCCGGCAAAGATTTAACCAAACGGTTAGATATCAATCAGACCGACGAGGTCGGTCTTCTGGCATCGGCACTGAACAACATGTCTGAAAATCTACAACTGATATTTTCAGATATTGTGGCCGGGGTCGGCACATTAACATCGTCTTCCATCCAATTGTCGGATGTTTCCCGGCAAATTGCGGAAAACGCCGGCCAAACGTCGCTGAAAACAGGTCATGTCTCCACATCCGCCGAAACAATGAGTGACAACATGAACAGTGTTGCTTCGGCCTCGGAGCAGGCGACCATGAACCTGCAAATGATTGCCACAGCCATTGAAGAGATGGCCGCGACCACCCAGGAGGTTGCGCATAATACGGAAAAAGGCAATGAGACCACATCCAAAGCCGTTGCCACAGCCAAAGAGGTGTCCGCTAAAGTCAATGAACTTGACCGGGCAGCTGAAGAGATTAGTAAGGTTACAGAGACCATTGCAGAAATTTCAGAGCAGACAAACTTGCTGGCCTTAAACGCAACCATTGAAGCATCCCGGGCAGGCGAATCCGGCAAGGGGTTTGCCGTGGTCGCCGCTGAAATCAAGGAACTTGCCCGGCAGACCGCCCATGCCACCCAGGACATCAATGGTAGAATCAGCGCGATCCAGACCACCGCAACAGAATCCGCCGGGGCCATTAACACCATCGTGAACGTTATCAATGAGATCAATCAAATTGTCACCACAATTGCCTCGGCCATTGAAGAGCAGACCGCCACAACCCGCCAGATATCCAAGAACGTCAGTGACGCGGCTATCGAACTTGATGAGGTCAACAGCAATATTAAACAGGTATCGGTTGCCTCCAAGGAAGTCACACAGAATATTACAGATGTGAACCAGGCCACGGAATCCGTGGAATCGGGCAGCCATGATATACGGACCAGTGCTGAATCATTGTCCCGGCTGGCGGGAGAACTTCATGAAATTGTAAGTCACTTCACCATTGGTGAATCGGACCCGGCAAGTCATGCGTCTGACCCGGTAAGTCATGAATCCAGCTCGGCAAAATCAGCGGCCTAACCTGACTGTTCATGCTCATCCTGCAGATAGCCAATGATGTCAGCGAAGCAGTTACTGAACTTGATGAATCCGTTTATAGTTATTGATGTTGAATTTAAATGAGGGGCGATGATGAAAAAATTAACGTTAAGGTCAAAATTAATCATTGGTGGCGTGGCGGCGGCAATGCTGCCACTGATTGTCGTGGGATTATTTTCCATAAACCAATCCTCTTCCGCGCTGGTTAAACTTGCAGAGGGACAGGCAAAGCTCACCGCACAAAATCTTGCAGCCATGACAAACCTCTACATGGAACAGGAGATTGAAAAAGCCCGGCGCATGACGTCGGAGGCCGTGATCCGGAAAATGTTTGATAATGCCGGGGCTGCAGGTTCTGACATTAGCTTTTCCGAGGTATCGGCTGCTGAAGCATATCTTTTAACCTTATATCAAAAGACGCAAAAAAATTACGATTGTCTTTTTGTTACCAATTCATCCGGCCTTTTTATTGTTCTGGCTGACGACTCCGGCCGGGGAGCCGGACAAAAAAAAATAAATGTAGCTGAAAGGAAATATTTTCAGTCTGCCAAATCCGGCAAGATCAGCATCAGTGAACCGATTATTTCAAAGGTCAGCGGGGTTTCTATTTTTGTCATTGCCGTTCCTTTGCAGGACCGTTCCGGCGCGTTTGCCGGTGTATTGGGATCAGCTGTAAAACTGGCGGCTTTAAACAAAAAAATTGCGCAGTCAACCATCGGCGAGACCGGTTACCCATTTATGGTGGGTAATGACGGGCGTTTTATCTATCATCCTGTGACCGAGTATATTTTCAAGCTGAATATCACGACCCTTGAAGGGACGGAGGAGATTGCCAGAAGATTGATGGCCCAGGAGACCGGTGTTGAGGAATATCAGTTTAAAGGGGTTGATAAGATTGCCGGTTTCGCACCGGTACCGGCCACAGGCTGGAGCCTTGTGGTCGCTCAGAATGAATCAGAGTTTTTAGCGCCTGTAGTTTCGATTCGCAATATGGTGCTGACCGTGGGCTGTATTTTTCTGGCCCTGACAATCGTGGCGGTCCTGTGGTTTGTTCGGCGCATCATGACCGTTCTGGGAAATGACCCGTCTGAAATCGCCAAAGTGGCCGACCGGATTGCGGCCGGGGATCTTACATATGAATTCAAAACCAACGGAAAACCGCTCTGTGGGGTGTATGCCGGCATGAAACAAATGACCGACAATTTGAAAAATATGTTTGCGGATATTTCACAAGGGGTTCAGACCTTGACCTCCTCTTCCACGGAACTGTCGGCAGTGTCCCAACAGATGACATCCGGCGCAGCACACTCCTCCCAGAAAGCCAATCATGTCTCTTCGGCCTCAGAAGAGATGGCAACCGCGATGAACAGTGTGGCAGCCGCCACAGAGCAGACAAGTGCCAACCTGCAAATGATTGTCGCCGCCGCAGAAGAGATGTCTGCAACAATTGATGAAATTTCAACCAATACGGCCAAAGGAAGCCGGACAACGACCCAGGCTGTTGAAAAAGCCGAACATATTTCCGAAAAAGTGGATGCGTTAGGCCGGGCAGCAACCGAGATCAGCAAGGTGACTGAAACCATATCGGATATTTCCGAACAGACCAATCTTTTGGCGCTGAATGCAACCATAGAGGCCGCCAGAGCCGGAGACGCCGGCAAGGGGTTTGCCGTTGTGGCCGGTGAAATTAAGGAACTTGCACGGCAGACGGCCCGGGCGACGGACGAAATCGGTATGAAAATCGGCGAAGTACAGACAACAACCACGGAGTCTGTAGAAGCCATAAAGTCAATCGTTGAAATCATTGATGATATCAATTCGATTGTCACATCGGTTGCCTCTGCCATTGAACAACAGTCTGCCACAACCCAGGAGATTTCCAATAATGTCAGCCAGGCAGCCACCGGTGTGCAGGAGGTCAATGAAAATGTCAACCAGACATCCACCGTGGCAAGCGGGGTCACTGAGGATGTCCATCAGGTCAGTCAGGCCGCAGACGAGATTACGACCGGCACGAAACATATAAATAAGAGTGCGCTGGAATTATCCAAGCTGGCGGAAAGTCTTAACCAAATGGTCGGCAAGTTTAAGCTGTAAAGATCCAAACACGCCCCTGAACCCCTTAAAAAATCAGGTAGGGTAGACAAAAACGCTAGGTAAGGGCCATGGAACTTTTAAAAGTTCCATGGCCCTTACGTATCATCATAAAATTGCTGCAAGTTATAAGCGCACAATCGGCAAAATCAGGTGAAAAAACTTTCATAAAAAAAAAAACCTGATATATTAACCCGATGCAGCCGCTTAGAACCTTTCCATATATTCCCTTAAAAGTGCCGCGGCATAAGATCCTTAAACGCCTGGGATATCAACGCCGCCAGAACGAGATATCACAGCGGATGATGGCCGAGGTGGACAGCTGGATCACCTATGCGGCGGACCATATCCATCTCAAAGCCACGGCCCGCATCGGGGATATACATATTGACCATGGGAAGGGAACCGTTGCGTTAAAGCAATCCAATACGGTGTTTGAAAGTGCAAAATTTACCCGATTTCTGGGAAAGGCCGATCAGTTGCTCATTATGGGCATTACCGGCGGTCAGGCGGTTGCTGATGAGATTAAACAACTCCAGAAAGACAAGCGAATGACCGGGGCAGTCATTGTGGATGCCGCGGCATCTGAAATTGTAGATGAAGGATTTGACTGGCTGATGGCATTGTTCAACAAAGAGCTGGTCAGGGAAAGAAAAACATTAAAATTAAAGCGATTTTCTGCCGGTTATGGGGATTTTGACATCCGGTTTCAGGCAGATATATATCATATTCTTAAAATGGAAACGCTTGGGGTGGCCATAACGGACACCTGTATCCTGATGCCGGAAAAAAGCGTTACCGCCTTTTGCGGTATCTCAAAAGTGACAGGGGAGTAAAAACAACATGGCGGAAAAAGGCAAAAGCATACTGGACATTCTTAATAAACGCATTCTTATCCTGGACGGCGCCACCGGCACCGAGATGCAGAAACGCGGCCTGCCGCCGGGGGTCAGCCCGGAACTGTGGTCCATGGAGAATCCCGAGGTATCCGCCGACATATACCGCGCCTATGCCCGGGCAGGTTCGGATATGCTTTACACCTGCACCTTTGGCGGCACCCCCTGGAAACTTGACGAGTTCGGTGCTGCCGATAAAACAGAGCAAATCAACTGCAGGATTGCAGAAAATGCGGTGAAAACAGCGGATGAGCTGGCGGCCCGGGAAGGTATCCGTCCGCTGATCGTCGGGGATATCGGCCCCTGCGGCCGGTTTATCAAGCCTTTTGGCGATCTTGAGTTTGAACAGGCCATCCAGGGATTCAAACGCCAGGTAACGGGGTTGATTGACGCCGGCGTGGATCTTTTTGTCATCGAGACCCAGATTGACATCCAGGAGAGCCGGGCCGCCCTGCTTGCCATCAAGGAGCTTTGCCGCGGCTTTACCATGGTCTCCATGACCTTTGATGAAACCGGGCACAGCTTGAACGGCACCACGCCCGAGGCCATGGCCGTCACCCTTGAAAGTTTAGGGGCCGATGTGGTGGGCGTCAACTGCTCCACCGGTCCCAAAGAGATGCTTGATGTTATCCGGCGTATCCGGAAGATGGTACAAATTCCGGTGATGGCCAAACCCAATGCGGGCATGCCCGTCATTAAAGACAACGAAACCGTATTTCCCATGGATGCCGATGAGTTCAGCAGTTTTGCCCGACCCTTTGCCGAAGCCGGGGTCAATATCATGGGGGGCTGCTGCGGTACCAACCCCGAGCATATCGCCAAACTGGCCCGGGGCATGGAAGGGCTTTCTCCCCTGGAAAGAAAGCCGGTGGAAACGGCCATGCTCTCCTCGGCTACCCAGGCGCTGATTACGGATTCAAACAGCCCGATCCGCATTATCGGGGAACGCATCAACCCCACCGGGAAAAAGATCCTGCAAGGGGAACTGAAAGCGGGGAACATGGCCTATGTGCGCAAACTGGCCCGGGACCAGGCCGCGGCCGGGGCCGACCTGCTGGACATCAACGCGGGCATGCCCGGAATTGATGAAAAACAGACCCTTTTAGATATCATTTCAAGTGTGGTGCCGGTGGTCAATCTGCCCTTGGTTATTGACTCCTCGGACCCGGATGTGGTGGAAGCGGCTGTCCGGTACTACCCGGGCCGGGCGTTGATCAACTCCATTTCAGCCGAAAAAGAGAAACTTGAAAAGCTGCTGCCGGTGGCGGCCAAGTATGGGTCCATGCTCATTGTATTGCCCCTGGCCGACAATGAGTTGCCGGACAAGGCGGAGTGCAGAAAAGAGCTGGTCAATGAAATTGCCGAACGGGCCGCCGCCTATGGGTACAAAAACAAAGATCTGGTTGTGGACGGGCTGGTCATGACCGTATCCAGTAATCCCCAGGCCGCCAAAGAGACCCTGGCAACCGTTAAATGGGCCTCGGAACAGGGGTTCGGTACGGTTCTCGGGTTGTCAAACATCTCTTTTGGTCTGCCCGAACGCGGATGGGTGAATGCCTCCTTTTTTGCCATGGCTGCCGGCGCCGGGCTCTCCTGGGCCATTGCCAATCCCTCCCATGAACTCTTGATGCATACCAAAGCGGCCTCGGATGTTTTAACCGGCCGGGACCGGGATGCGTTGTCATACATCCGGCGTTTTGCCAAGGATAAAAACGCGGAAAAGAAAAAGGAGGCACCCGCCCAAAAAGCGGCGGATCTGCCCGTGGAAGACCAGATTATGGCGGCGGTGATCGAGGGCCGCAGGGAGGATATTGAACGGCTTTGTCATCAAGCCCTTGAGCAGGGGATCGCCCCGTCTGAACTGCTGGAAAAAAAGATGATCCCGGCCATCATGACCGTGGGGGAATACTATGATGAACGAAAGTATTTTCTTCCCCAGCTCATTGCCAGTGCCGAGACCATGCAAAATGGGTTTGCCGTGCTTGAACCCGCCCTTCATGCTGCCGGGTCCACTGAAAAGAAGGGCACTCTGGTTTTTGCCACGGTCCAGGGAGATATCCATGATATTGGAAAAAACATCGTGGTGCTGATGCTCAGAAATTTCGGGTTTGATGTGATTGATCTGGGCAAGGATGTTACGGCCGAAGATATCATTGCAGCGGCCCGGACCCACAAGGCCGATCTTATCGGGCTGTCCGCCCTGATGACCACTACCATGGTACGTATGCCCGAGGTTATTGCCCTGGCAAAGGCGAACGGGCTGACATGCAAGGTCATGGTGGGCGGTGCCGTGGTGACCCGGGATTGGGCCGAATCCATTGGTGCGGAATATTCTTCCGACGGTGTTGAAGCGGTCAATGTGGCGGCCCGGATCTGTACGGAAAATAAATAGTGCATAACCAACGCTGAAACCCGCCCACAGGCCGGTACACAGATACAAACCCGACAGGGCCTTGGTCATATTTTAGGCCATACGGATTTCCGGCAGGTTGGGTTGAGGAACGAAACCCAACGCCAATAAGTTGTTGGGTTTCACTTCGGTCAACCCAACCCAACCTACGCTGTGGCCGATGTTATGACCAAGCCCCCCGACAGCAATCCTCTCATTGATCTTTTTAAGGCTTGTTGATATTGTAGGCTGCGCGGTTTAACAGAATTGATTTTTAAAAATATTAAGAGCAGACAGGAGGATATTATGAAGAGTAGGCATTTATTGATTATAGGCTTTATCGGGGTCGTTTCCGTGGTATTTTGCCAACCCGGCCTTGCCAGGGAAAGAATTGTATTTGGCGGCGGCCCTGCCGGCGGAACGTTTCAGGTCGTGGCCAACAGCATTCAAGTCTATAAACCAATGAAAAAAGTCAAGGCATTCAGGGTTCAGGCCCAGTCTTCTGGCGGCTCAACTGAAAATTTAAGAAAAACAAATGCCGGCAGACAACAGATGAGCGTTCTTTACTCCGGGCATGTCTACCAGGGGCGTAATGGTCTGCTGTCAAACGATACCAGAACATATGAGAACGTACTGGCCGTGGCATGGCTTTACGGGGCACCGGCACAGCTTGTTGTGCGCAAAGATTCGGGCATTAAAAGCACCAAAGACCTTGTGGGTAAAAAAGTCGGTGTCGGCAATGCCGGTTCCGGCGCATTTGCCAATTGCGAACTTTTTTTTAAACACATGGGCGTATGGGATAAAATAGAAAGAAACGCCATGGGATACAATGATGCCGCCCAGGCCTTCGGCAACAATCAGCTTGACGCATTCTGGTTGTTCGTTGGGTACCCCACCGGCGCTGTCATGATGGCGGCCCAAACCAATGATATTGCCATGGTCGATCTTGATACCGATGCAAAATCAACAGGTTTTTATGATAAGTATCCCTATTTTACAAAACAGGCTATCCCTGCAAACACCTATAAAGGCGTAGATTCCGACACGCCGTCATTCCAGGATTCCGCCATCTGGGTGGCAAATGCCGAAGTGTCTGATGAGACGGTTTACAAAATGCTTTCCTTGATTTTTTCCGATGAAGGGCTTGCCCACATGAAAGCCCAGAAAAACACATTTAAAGATATGGCTGTTGAACGTGGCGCTGACGGTATCGTCACCCCCTTTCATCCAGGTGCTGAAAAATTCTGGAAGGAAAAAGGGGTCCTATAGAGATCCTGAACAGGCTTCATTATAACCGGACATAAAGGCTTAAATAAGACTTTATGTCCGAATTGTATTTTGGGGATTGGTTCTAACGTCAGCCGCTGTAGGGGCAGGCCCCCGTGCCTGCCCTGCCCCCGTGCCTGCCCTGACGAGGGCAACCACAGGGGGATTGCCCCTACGAAAAATGGCCGACAATAGAATCAAGCCCGTGTTTTTGAATAATATAAATAATAGGCAGGAAGAAACCCGTGTACGAAAAACTGAATCGACTGGAACAAATTATATTCGATATCCTTTCAATATGTCTGGTGCTGTTTTATTCCTGGTCTGCCATTGTGCAGCCCATGGCAACGCAGTATCACCGGGGGATATATGTGATCATCACCTATATTCTTGTCTTCCTGCTGTATAAATCAAAATCCATTGCGGGCAGGGTTATTGATTATGTGCTGATCCTTTTATCCATTGTGTCAATCGGATACTGGATTTTCCTTTTTGAAGCCATCAACTACCGGACCGGTGCTGAAACAACGGTCGATATGGTTTTTGCCGTCATCGGCGTGCTTATCGGCATAGAGCTGGCCCGCCGCGTTGTCGGTAGTGTGTTTGTTATCATGGGCGCTTTAATGTTGATTTACGGGGTATACGGATATATGGCCCCGGATTTGCTTTCCCATGCCGGCGCACCATTTACGGAGTTGTGCATCAGTATATTCTACAAAAGTGACGGTGTTTTCGGCATCATGGCCAATGTTCTGGCCACGTATGTTATTTTATTTGTTCTGTTCGGGGCGTTCCTTGAAAAATGTGGGGCCCAGAAATTTTTTATTGACTGGCCCCTGGCGGCTGTGGGCCATAAGATCGGCGGCCCGGGTAAGGTTTCCGTCATCGCCTCCGGACTTTTCGGCTCAATCTCCGGCTCAGCCATCGCCAATACCGTTTCCACCGGCATGTTCACCATTCCCATGATGAAAAAAGCAGGCTTCAGACCCCATGTGGCCGGTGGTATTGAGCCGGCAGCCTCTATTGGCGGGATGTTCATGCCCCCGATCATGGGTGCCGGCGGTTTTATCATGGCGGAGTTGACCGGGGTTCCCTATTCAAAAATCATGCTGGTGGCCATTTTTCCTGCATTCATGTATTTTTTCAGTGTATTTTGCATGGTTCACTATGAGGCCAAAAAAGATAATGTTGTCGGAGAAAAAAGCGAGCAGTCTGCCGGTCATATTTTTAAAACCGAATGGTTTTATACCATTCCCCTGATCGCCATCACCATTTTGATGCTCACGGGGTATTCTCCGGGATTTTCAGCCATACTGGGCCTTGTTTCCTGTCTTTTTATCAGTCGGGTAAGATCAGATACATCCATGGATCTGACCATGGCCCTGATCGTAACCGGGGTATTTTTAATATCTTTGCTCAACGGTTTTGTGGGAAGCGCCGGCAGCATCGTCATCCCTCAGTGGGTCGGCTTTCTGATCGGTTTTGCCGCGGCTGTTCTTGTATACATAAAAAAACCTGAAAAAGTGAAACCCGGGTTGGTCAAGTTTCTTGAGGCTGCCCGCTCCGGTACGGAAAACAGCCTTAAAATCGGTGCGACGGTCGGTGTCATCGGAATTATTATCGGTGTTTTAACCTTTTCCGGCCTGGTCTTAACCTTTGCAGACATCATGATCGAGCTTGCCGGCGGTTCCCTGCTTTTGACCATCATGCTTGTGGCCCTGGCCTCCCTGGTATTAGGTATGGGCGTTCCCGTCACCGCTGCTTATCTGATCACTGCCGTTGTTGCAGTACCGGCCCTGACCCATCTTGGGGTCAATCAGATTGCGGCGCATATGATTGTTTACTGGCTGTCCCAGGATTCAAATATAACGCCGCCTGTCTGTATTGCCGCCTTTGCAGGCGCGACCATTGCCAAGGCAAACATGTGGCGCACGGCCCTGGCCGCTTTTAAATTTGCCAAATTTTTGTACCTGGGCCCTCTTCTTTTCGGATATGTGCCCGGATTTTCCCTTGACGGCAGCCCCATGGACATTATCAAGGCTTTTATTGCCATTACACTTGGTACCTGGGCCTATTCGTGGTTTCTCAGCGGGATCTGGGTCTCTTATATAAAAGATATGTTTAAAAAGTAATCCGTGGACAAATACAGCAAGATCATTGACCAATCCATTGGCTATCTTGTGGGGCGGTTATCCCGGGCAATCATAAAGCGGCTGTCAAAAAAATTCCAAGATGCCGGCGTTGATGTCAGTTACGAGCAGTGGAGCATCCTCGTTCATCTTTACCGTCAGGACGGTCAGACCCAGCAGGCCCTTGCCCGGACTGCCGTCAAAGACAAAGCCGCCATTACCCGGCTTTTAAATGGACTTGAAAAAAAAAATATTGTACTCAGGATTCCTGACCAAAATGACAAACGCAGTAATCTTGTATACCTTACAAACAAAGCCAAGGAATTAAAACCCCATCTTGTTGGTTTTGTGGAAGAGATGTTAAAAGAGGCGGAACAGGGAATTGACCCGGATGAAATGACCCGCTGCCGGGCAACCATCAATAAAATATTTGCAAATTTTGACCGCCTGAACAACCCTGCCCTACCTGGAAAATAAGGCCACAGAAAAATGCAAATTTGCACTGAATAAAATTAAAAGGCCTTCTTTTTATTGATGGTCTTAATTTTTTTGGACACCCCTTGCCACCGCTCTTTTTCCACACGATCTGCACTTTTGTTTTTCCGGGCGGAGATATATTCCAGCTCTCGTTTCATCTTCAGATAGTTTTCCAGCCTGGCTTCGGTCAATTCTCCGTCCTGGACGGCTTTAAGCACACGGCACCCGGGTTCGTGGGTGTGGGTGCAGTTTGAAAAACGGCATTCAGCCGCCAGGGCTTCTATGTCCGGAAAGGTAGATCCAACACCCTGGTCAATATCCCAGAAGCTGATTTCACGGATGCCGGGATTGTCAATGATCATGCCGCCCTGGGGCATCATGATCAGATCCCGGGACGTGGTGGTGTGTGTCCCCTTTCCTACATGGGCACTGACCTCTCCGGTGGCCTGGACGGATTCACCGTACAGGCGGTTAATCAGCGTGGATTTGCCTGTGCCGGATGACCCCACCATGACGCAGGTCCGGCCATGCATCAGATAGGGTGTCAGATCGGACAGCCCTGTATCATTAAACGCAGAGACCAGATGTACGGGAACACCGAAGGCAATGGTTTCCGCTTCATTTGCAAAATGTTCGGGGTGCTGCTGAAGGTCCGCCTTTGTCAGGATGATGACCGGGGCCAGCCCGCAATTATAGACCAGGGTCAGGTAACGCTCAATGCGGCGCAGATTAAAATCCCGGTCAAGGCCGGTGACGATAAATACGCTGTCAAGATTGGCCGCGATTGTCTGTTCCCTGTACTCGCCTGATTTTTGGTTGCGCATGCCTGCGGCACCCCGGGTCAGGGTGTTTTTTCGCGGCAATATCTGTTCTATAGCTGTTTGTCTGACCATAACCCAGTCGCCGACCACCGGGTATGTGCTGCTGGTTTCCTGTTGAAGTTTTCCGGCCGGGGTTGCCAGCAACTCTTCATTACCGTCATTGATAAAAAAATATTTTTTCCTGACCCCGGTCACCCGGGCCGGAATAAGAGATTTATTGTCAATATTTTCAAGCTGATTCTGGAAATACGACGTCCAGCCCAAATGGGAAAGATGTTTAAAATTATTGTCTTTTTCTACTATACGTTTATTGCTCATTAGAGTGTCCCACCCGTCTTCAATATTGTTCACAGAGGGCTGCGGCATAGGCCGGGCCCGGTATATAAGCCTTGCGATATAATTTCAAAAGCGTGTCGCTGCCGACAGAAAAGACAATGAGAACAGCAGATATTCAAAAAACGCCTTAATGTTGGCGTAAGTGGTTCTTCTTTACAGGATGGGCCTGCATTCTGTCAAGAGATATTAGTGCCTTACGCCTCAGTTTCTGCAACAAAAAACAAGAACTTGTTAAATTCCTTTTTTTCTTTTCTCGGCCTTGGTCATATTTTCGGCCACACGAATTTCCGGTAGGTTGGGTTGAGGAACGAAACCCAACGCCGATAAGTTGTTGGGTTTCACTTCGTTCAACCCAACCTACGCTGTAGCTGATGTTCTGACCAAGCGCCTTTTTTTTCTTGTTTCCCGTCTCTATTTCCTGCGGCTCAGCCGCCTTAGCTGTCAGGTTTTCCAAGCAATTAAAATTGATCAGATTTTTCATTGATATGACTGATCAGACTTCCCATTGATATGCATAAACTGTATAATACCTCAACTTAAATGAGAGGAGAGGAGAGGAGAGGAGAATACAGGATGATGAGAAAATTAACTTTAAAATCAAAATTAATCATTGGTGGGTTGCTTGCCGCAATCCTTCCACTGGTTGTTGTGGGACTATTTTCAATAAATAAATCCGCCTCTGCACTGCTTAGCATTGCAGAGGGACAGGCAAAGCTCACCGCACAAAATCTTGCAACCATGACAAACCTTTTCATGGAACAGGAAATCGAAAGAACCCAGACAATCGCGTCGGCGCCCTTGATCCAAAAAATGTTTCATAACGGCGGGATTAAAGATTTCGAAAATAGTTTTTTTGAGGCGTCTGATGTTGATGCATATCTGTCAACTGTATATCAAAAGGCGCCACAACATTACGATTGTATTTTTGTAACGAATTCATCCGGCCTTATCGTTGTTCTTGCTGACGAATCCGGCCAAGGGGCCGAAAAGAAAAAAATAAGTGTGGCTAAAAGAAACTATTTTCAGTCTGCCAAATCCGGCAAGATCATCATCAGTGAACCGGTTACTTCAAAAATCAGCGGAGATGCTGTTTTTGTCATCGCCGTTCCTTTACGGGACAGTTCCGGGGCCTTTGCCGGTATTTTGGGATCAGGTGTAAAATTGACGGTTGTAACTGAAAAAATTGCGAAGTCGACAGTCGGTGAGACAGGTTATCCGTTTATGGTAGGTGTTGACGGCCGTTTTATCTATCATCCTGTGAAAGCGTATATTTTCAACTTGAATATTTCGACCCTTGAAGGGATGGAGGAGATTGCCGAAAAATCACTGGCCCAAGAAACCGGTGTTGAGGGGTATCGCTTTAAGGGGATTGATAAGATTGCCGGGTTCGCACCTGTGCCGGCCACAGGCTGGAGCGTTGTGGTCACCCAGAATGAATCGGAGTTTTTAGCGCCTGTGGTTTCGATTCGCAATATGATGCTGACCGTGGGCTGCATATTTCTGGTCCTGACAATCGTGGCGGTCCTGTGGTTTGTTCGGCGCATCATGACCGTTCTGGGAAATGACCCGTCTGAAATCGCGAAAGTGGCCGACCGGATTGCGGCCGGGGATCTTACATATGAATTCAAAACCAACGGAAAATCGCTCTGTGGGGTGTATGCCGGCATGAAACAAATGACCGAGAATTTGAAAAATATGTTTGCGGACATTTCACAAGGGGTTCAGACCTTGACCTCTTCTTCCACGGAACTGTCGGCAGTGTCTCAACAGATGACATCCGGTGCGGAACAGTCCTCCCATAGAGCTAATAATGTCTCTTCGGCCGCAGAAGAGATGGCAACCGCGATGAACAGTGTGGCGGCCGCCACAGAGCAGACAAGTGCCAACCTGCAGATGATTGTCGCCGCTGCAGAACAGATGTCTGCAACGATCAATGAAATTTCAACCAATACCGCCAAGGGAAGCCGGACAACGACCCAGGCCGTTGAAAAAGCCGAACACATTTCCGGCAAAGTGGATGCGTTAGGCCGGGCAGCAACCGAGATCAGCAAGGTGACTGAAACGATATCCGATATTTCCGAACAGACCAATCTTTTGGCGCTGAATGCAACCATAGAGGCCGCCAGAGCTGGAGAAGCCGGTAAAGGCTTTGCTGTTGTGGCCGGTGAAATTAAGGAGCTTGCACGGCAGACGGCCCAGGCAACGGACGAAATCGGTTTGAAAATCGGCGAGGTTCAGACAACAACCACGGAGTCGGTGGAATCCATAAAGGCAATTGTGGAAATCATTGATGATATCAATTCGATTGTCACATCGGTTGCCTCTGCCATTGAAGAGCAGTCTGCCACAACCCAGGAAATCTCCGATAATGTCAGCCAGGCAGCCGCCGGTGTGCAGGAAGTTAATGAGAATGTCAATCAGACGTCCACCGTAGCAAATGAGGTCACTGAAGATGTCCACCAGGTCAGCCAGGCCGCAGATGAAATCACGGCCGGCACCAAACAGATAAATGAGCGTGCCCTGGAATTATCCAGGCTGGCGGAAAGTCTTACCGAGATGGTCGGCAAGTTTAAGCTGTAACTCAAGAGTATAGGAAATTCCATTTCCCAGCACCCAGTACCCAGCACCCAGTACCCAGCACCCAGCACCCAGCACCTAACAGTCCGCCCAAAGGGCGCTGATTTAATCATCAAGTTTTTAGGGAATTTGTTCAACAGAAAATATCAAATGTTAAAATACTTTTGGACATTTTCCCATTTTTCCCCTATGATTTCAGCAGATTTGTTTAAACCATCCTTAAAATAAGGATGGTTGAATTTTTTCGGGCAAACGTTCCGAAAAACCCACCATAACAGTCGGAACCGCCACCGGCTGGAAGGAAAATGTTTATGACAGAAGCAATTAAATCAGGGGATACCATTGCCGTGGATTATACGGGAAAATTTGAAAGCGGAGACGTATTTGACTCTTCCGAAGGCAGACAGCCGTTGACCTTCACCGTTGATACCGGTATGCTGATCAAAGGATTTGATCAGGCCGTCATCGGAATGAAAAAAGGGGAATCAAAAACCGTGACTGTTCCGCCTGAAATGGGATACGGTCCAAGAGACGAAAGTGCCATGGTGGACATCCCAAGGGAGCAGTTTCCCCCGGAGATGGACCTGAAACAAGGCCTTGAACTTCAACTTCAGAATCCGGCAGGACAGCCGGTGCCTGCACGGGTGGCAAGTATAAACGAGACAAGTGTCACCATGGACGTAAACCATTTCCTGGCCGGTAAAACCCTTATTTTTGATATCACCATTGCAGAAACCGGGCTGGAACCCCCGGCAAGTAGCTGTGGGACCAAAGGCGGGGACTGCGATTCCGGCTGCTGCGGATCCTGCAACTGTAATTAATTCGTAAGAGTGTTCCTGGCGCATCACAGTTGATTTTTTAACGGCCACATCTGATGCCCAGGACATTATAAAAAAATTCGGAGATGTAAATAGCAAGAGGCCTGAGTATGGCATATGAATTTGATTTCAAGGCGGCCCAGGACTATGATGCTTTTTTTGCAAAAGGCCGGGCCAAACACTGCTTTGACCTTGAAATTAAACTGATCAGCGCCCTGATTCGCCCCATGTCGGGCAAGCGTATGCTGGACATTGGCTGCGGCACCGGGTTAAGTCTTGAACCGTTTGTGGATCTGGGGATGAACCTGACCGGTATTGATCCGTCCGCATATATGCTGGATAAGGCTGCCGAGCGGCTTGGATGTCGCGTTGACCTGCACCGGGGTTCAGCCGAGGATCTGCCCTTTGACGATAATTGCTTTGATACGGCATTGATGTTTTTCAGTCTTGAATTTTCAAACCGCCCGGCCAAGGCCATTGAAGAGGCCTGCCGGGTGGCCCGGGAGCAGGTGGTTATCGGCGTTCATAACCGGTATGCCCCCCGGAATATGATCCGGCGGGTCAAGGGATTCTTTTTTCCGGATATGTACAGCCATGCCCATCTTTTCAGTGTGTGGGAATTGAAAACGATGATAACCTCTATATTGGGGACAGTGCCTGTAAAATGGCGGACAACCGTACAGTTTCCATTTTTGTCCGGGCGTCTGATCTCTAAGGTGGAAAGTATTCGCATGATTCAGTGGTCCTGCTGGGGCAGTTTTATTGGTATGCGCATCAAGCCCGTACCGAAGTTTCGCACCCGGCCTCTGGTCTTGAAAACCCGAAATTGTAAAATCAATGAGCCGGCCACAGGCCTGGCGTTAGGATTCAGGAAAGAAGAATGATACGTGCTCGTCTTTATGAACCTCTGTCCGATGGTAAGGTCAAGTGTCTGGCCTGCAACCATTATTGTACGATTGCACCGGGACATACCGGCGTGTGTGGTGTCCGGGAGAACCGGGATGGTCAGCTTTTTTCCCTGGTGTATGACAGGGTCGTCGCAGCCCATGTGGACCCCATTGAAAAAAAACCTATTTTTCATTTTAAACCGGGCTCGCTCTCTTTTTCCATTGGCACGCCCGGGTGCAATTTTAAGTGCCGGTTCTGCCAGAATGCCGATATCTCCCAGGTTCGTGACCAGGGGACTGATCCTTTTTCAGGTCGTCTTGCCGGCAAAGCCATGACGCCCGAAGCGATTGTTGCAGAAGCTGTGGCGCAAGGATGCCAAAGTATTGCCTATACCTATACCGAGCCCACGGTTTTTTTTGAACTGGCTTTGGATACAGCCATGCTGGCAAAGGATGCAGGGCTTGCCAATATTTTTGTTACCAACGGATTTATGAGTCCTAAACTGCTGCAGGCCTCTGCTGCCGTGCTGGATGCAGCTAACGTGGATCTTAAATCGTTCTCTGATGATTTTTATACCCGGTACTGTAACGGTCGCCTGGAACCGGTTAAACAGACATTGAAGAGCATGGTGGATTTAGGTATCATGGTGGAAGTCACCACCTTGATAATCCCGGGGCTTAATGACGACCCCAACGAACTTAAGCACATGGCCGCCTTCATTGCCGGGGAATTGGGGCCTTCGACCCCCTGGCACCTGTCCCGGTTTCACCCGGCATACAAACTCAGCCGGATTGAGCCCACACCTGTGGAAACCCTTGAAAAAGCCTGCGACATTGCACGTTCAGCCGGGCTTGTTCATGTGTACACCGGCAATGTACCGGGTGCCAGGGAAAATACCTACTGTCCGGAATGCGGTCAGATTGTGGTCAAACGATTTGGCTATTCCGTGGAAAACCTTTTAACCCAGACCAATACATGTCCCGGATGCGGGGCGCCTGTGTTCGGAATCTATTAATATAGACATTTTTTCATGAATTCAGTTGTCGATATCCTGGACACCATCCAGGCCCGCAGTCCTGTTTTTACCATCCTTGAAACGCTTTGGACCGCCGGTTTCCAAGCTTTTCTGGCCGGTGGGGTTGTCCGGGACGCCCTTCTGGGTCTATCCCCCGCGGATGTGGATATCCTGACCAATGCGTTGCCCGAAGATCTGTCCCGGCTGTTTGCCGATCAGAATTCTAGATATGTGGGAAAATCCTTTGCCGTAACCCTGGTTAATCAGGTGGAGGTGGCGACCTGCAGGCCCGCAGATAAAAAGGCTGTGGCGGCAGGCCTCGTCTTTCCGGCCACAGACCTTGGGCGCCGGGATCTCACCATCAACAGCATGGCCTGGGATCCGGAAACCCGGACTCTGGCAGACCCCTTTGGCGGGCAGGATGACATTGAAAACAGGACGATTCGATTCACCCGGAATGCCTTTGACCGGATTGAAGAAGATCCGGTGCGCATGGTCCGGGCCTGCCGGTTTGCCGCCCGTTTCGGGTTCAACATTGCGCCGGACGCCTTTGATGCCATCCGTACCCATGCCCATGAAATTACCGCCCAAGGGACCGCAGACCGGATTCAACGGGAAGTTGTCAAGGCCATGGCCATGGACAAGCCTTCGAAATTTTTTAATCTGCTGCATGATACAGGCCTTCTGGGCGGTATTTTACCAAGCCTTGAGCGGTGCTATGGCCTGGACGGCGGTCCCCACCACGCCGAAACCGTATTTGAGCACAATCTTCTGGTGGGGGATGCCCTGCCGGCATCCATGCCCATTCTCCGGCTGTCAGGCTTTCTTCATGATACCGGGAAAGTAGATGCATTGGAAATCAAGGACGGCCGGAACACTTTTCCGGGACATCAAAAATGCACCCGGGCCATGATGGCCGACCTTGGGCGTCTCCGGTTTTCCAGAAAGGACATGGACTATATCTATGCCCTGGTCCGGGGGCACATGCGTCCTTTAAAAGCAGATACCACCCCGAAAGCGGTACGCAGGCTTCTGGCCATGCTGGATGATCTCAATCTGTCTTACCAGGATTTTTTACGCATGCGCATTGCCGATAAAAAAGGCAATCTCAATCCACTGAAGAAACCATATACCCTTGGGGACATCCGCCTGCGTTTGGGCAAAATCCTGGATGCCCTTAATGAGCAGACGCCGTTTAATATGAATGACCTTGACATTTCAGGCAAAGATATACAGCAGATTCTGGGCCTGCCCCAGGGGCCCGCCATTGGAAAGGTCAAAGCGTTTTTATTTGAGCAGGTACTGGAAGATCCATCCCTTAATCAAAAAGAGATCCTGGAAGAAATGGTCCGGCAGATGCCTCAAAATCACTTTACAGATTCGGATCGCAAAGTTATAAAATAGACCCGGCAGCGCATGCTACAGTACTGAATGCGGGATATTTTAAAAATCAATTACCAAATTCATAGGGGATATATTATGGGAGATATTGTTCTGATCAGCATTACGGGTAAGGATCAAAAAGGTCTTACCGCCCGGATTTCAACCATCCTTGCCCAGTATCGGGTAAGCATTCTGGATATTGGTCAGGCTGTCATTCATGAACATATCTCCCTTGGCATGCTGGTGGATATTCCATGCTCCCAGGATTTTTCTTTGATGTTCAAGGATTTGATTTTTGAAGGACATAAGATGGGCCTGGCCGTGGATGTGGAACCTGTGGATAGTAATGAATATGAAACCTGGGTCCGGACCCAGGACAAGGAGCGCAGAATTATTACAGTCATGGGACGGGCCATTACCACAGCCCAGATTTCGGCTGTCTCCTCCGTGATTACCGATCATGATCTTAACATTGATTCCATTACCCGTATGTCCGGCCGCAGATCTCTGAAAAGACCGTTGGAACCTCCTATGGCTTGTATCCAGTTCGCCGTATCCGGCACCCCCCGAAGCATTCCCGAGATGAAGGGCCGGTTTATTCACATCTCCCAGGATCTGGGCATTGATATCTCCTTTCATGAGGATAATATCTACCGTAAAAATCGTAAGCTTGTTGTGTTTGATATGGATTCCACATTGATCCAGGCCGAGGTGATTGATGAACTGGCCAAACTGGCCGGGGTCGGCGATCAGGTGGCCCGAATCACCGAATCCGCCATGCGCGGGGAAATTGATTTCAAAGAGAGTTTCAGGCGGCGTGTGGCCCTGCTCAAAGGATTAAAAGAAGAGGATATCAAGGGCCTTGCCCGGACGTTACCGCTGACCGACGGGGCCGATCTTGTTACCCGGACCCTGAAGGGGTTGGGTTACAAGCTTGCCATCCTTTCCGGCG
The DNA here is from genome assembly GCF_013389365.1 of Desulfobacter latus. GTDB lineage: Bacteria > Desulfobacterota > Desulfobacteria > Desulfobacterales > Desulfobacteraceae > Desulfobacter > Desulfobacter latus. The sequence continues at coordinate 2,668 of NZ_JACADJ010000064.1, read as the reverse complement.
GTTTTACCTTTGTGGGCAAATATCTTAAAGAGACTCTGGGATTTGATTATGTATTTGCCAACACCCTTGAAATAGAGAACGGCCAAGTCACAGGCCGGGTTTCCGGTGAAATTGTAGATGGCCGGAAAAAGGCCGAACTTTTACGTGAGCTTGCAAAAAAAGAGAACCTGTCCATCCAGCAGACCATTGCCGTGGGGGACGGAGCCAATGACCTGCCCATGATTTCCATTGCCGGCCTTGGTGTGGCCTTTAACGCCAAGCCCATTGTCCGGGAAAAAGCGGCCAATACCATTTCCACCATGGGGCTGGATGGCCTTTTGTTCCTGCTGGGAATCCATGAACGTGAGATTCCTGATCCGGGTAGCAGCAGTTAAATATCAAACAGGTTGTTTTCTTGCACGTATTCAGTAAACTCTTTTGACCAAGGTAAATCAATTGTCATTTCTATCGGATCATTAAGTCGTATTGTACGATACTCAAAATCTAATGATTTTTTATTTAAATTTGATGACAACGGCATGTTCACCGAGCCTTCAATGGAAGGCACTGTATTTGAGATAGCAAGTTTCAGCACTTTTCCCCAAGGAATTAATACAGAAGATGTAAACCAACTTAGTGGTATTGTGTCTGAAAAAATAATTCCTTTCAGGGAAGGGGAAACTTTTTGTTTTCTAACTTGATAGGTATTATCTGTAGTGAACCAGCATTTAGCTATCAAATATTTAGGGAAACTCAGTTCAAAGTTCATTTGAACTTTTGTAGAAAGCCGGTATCTATTTTTAATAACCTTCCAGATATTTTTAACATTCATATTTGTGGCTCTTTGATGTAGGGGGTCGGATCAGGGATTCCGGCTTGGCTAAATCCTTTTTTGCGGTGCAGGCAAGAGTCGCATCTGCCGCAGGAGCGTCCCTGGCTGTCCGGATCATAACATGAGATAGTTAGACTGTAGTCTACGCCTAAACCGTGTCCGATTCTAATTATTTCGGATTTTGACATTTGGATCAAAGGGGTTTCAATGGTCAAAATCGTTTGTTTTGTTACCCCGGTTTTTGTGGCCAGGTTAGCCATGGTCTGGAAGGCTTCAATGAACTGGGGCCTGCAGTCCGGGTATCCTGAATAATCCACGGCTGTGACACCAATGAAAATGGCTTCGGCTTTAAGCACCTCGGCCCAGGCCATGGCATAAGATAAAAAAATGGTGTTCCTGGCCGGTACATAGGTGACGGGAATCCGGGTTTGATCAATCTGCGTCACGCTTTCATGTTTGGGCACGGCAATGTCATCGGTGAGCGCAGAACCGCCGAACCGGCGCAGGTCAATGTCCACGATTTTATGATCAATGGCGCCCAGGTAGCGGGCGACTTTCTTTGCGCATTCCAACTCTACGCTGTGGCGCTGGCCGTATCTGAAACTTAAACTGTAAATATTGAACCCCCGGTCCCCGGCAATTGCCATGGCAGTGGTGGAATCAATACCGCCGGATGAAAGAATAACGGCTTTTTTTGTCATGGGTTATACTCCTCTTAAATCCGGATCCCAGATGATTTTGTGTTGTTGAAGGGACAGTCTTGCACCCAGCCTGTCTTTAAGTATCCATGCTGCCAGATCCGAAAGCGCAATTCGGCCGAAAACCGGGCAGATGTGGATCTTCTCCCTGGGATGGTGCATAAGGTATGTCTCAATGACGGATGCGGCATAGTCATAGTCCTGCCTTGATCCCACCACGAATTTAATCTCATCCCGGGCGGTCATATGATTGAAGTTGTCCAAAAGAAATGACCCGGCCTCACCGGACAGGGGACACTTGACATCCATGATGCGGATACAGGCGGGATCAACAGGTGCAATGCTTAAACTTCCATTGGTTTCCAGCAGCACCTGAAATCCTTTTTGCAGAAGTGCGGATATCAATGCAGGTGTCCGGGGTTGAATCAAGGGCTCTCCACCGGTAATTTCAACCAGGGGACATTCAAAGGCAGACACCTGGTCCACAATCTGATTTATGGTCATGGAAACGGATTGTGAGGCCGCATAGGTGGTATCGCACCAGGCACAGGATAGGTTGCACCCGGACAGCCGGACAAACACACAGGCAAGGCCCACCCGGGTGGATTCCCCCTGCAGGCTGTAAAAAATTTCGCAGATGTCCAGAGGCACTTATATCTCCTGGTAGGATGATCCGCAGCCCGGACTTTCAAATACCATGATTTTTTGGACCTTGATGAATTTGGTGTTCAGACGCCTGGATATTTCCGAGTAGAGAAATTTGGCCAGATTTTCAGCCGTGGGGTTGATTGATCCAAATTCGGCAACCTCATTAAGATTGGTGTGATCCAGTTTGCTTAAAACATCCTTGACCACACGTTTGACATCCCTGAAATCTATGCCCATGCCCAACTGGTTGAGCTTGGTGCAGCGGATGTGCGCTTCAACAACCCAGTTATGGCCGTGCAGATTTGAGCAGTTGCCGTCATAGCCTCTCAGGGAATGGGCGGCTGCAAAATGATCCTGGACACAAATGTCATATACGCCTGGCATAAATAGCGACTCCCTTGTTAATAACTAGCCTTGTTGATTTAAAAAATCTATCATAAATTTGGGTCTGAATCAAAAAAGTCAAGATGATTAAATTTATACTTTTCAAATTTTTCCAGGGATTTCATAC
>NZ_JACADJ010000063.1 GCF_013389365.1 Desulfobacter latus | reverse complement strand
CTACGGGATTTTAAGCCTGTGGAGAGGAAATGAGACCTAAGCAGTTTGTTCGGGCACACTCTATGAAGCAGGAATTTCTCATCATTCATACTCAATGGGTAAGAATGAGTAAGAAGAAAGGAACAGAAATATAATGAATTCCACAAAAATTGAAAATGAGCCATGCGCCATTCGTGCTTGGGCTGAAGGTAGAATGATTTACCTTGAATTAACAGATGGTCGTATCGCTGGCTTTCCAGCGGATCGTTTTAAGATTCTTAAAGAAGCTTCAGAGGCGGAATTAAAAAGGTGAGCATTGAGGTTAACGGCTATGCGCTTCGTTGGGAAGAATTAGATGAAGTCTTGACTGTTGAGGGTGTTGTTTTGGGAAGATTCCAACTTCCTCATATTGCAGGCTGCTTCATGCATCTGATGGTTATTCCTACAATACGACGTGCTAAGGTCCGGTGCATGGCTACTAAATTATTATAAGGAGGGCGGCAATTCCTTGCCGCATTTTATGAATTATAAAGAACTTTCCTTGCGAAAAGAAGAATTTTTTAAAAATCTTCTAAAGAATCAAATCGAGCTTTTGTGGGAAGAAATCGTTTTTCGAAGAGTAGTCAAAGATGGATTAGAAGAAGATCGAGCTATAGAAATAGCCAATGAACAAGTAGGAAAAACCGTAAAAGAAAGATTAGAAAACGCTCAAAATGGTAATCTTGATAGACTTCAAGGTTTTTTAGAGAAGCAAACTCAAAGTAGGCTTAAAAAATTAGTAAAAAGTCAAATAGCTATTATGCCGGAGGAAAGTGTTCTTCTTCCTTCTTTGGATATTATTTCAGATTCTGAAATAGATTATGGTGGCTCTTTTGATTTTGAAGAGTTCTCCTGCGAAAGAAATCCAGAAAATTGTCTTTTTGACGAGTACGCTTTTATAGTAGATTATTATAATTTTGATTTTTTAGAAAGAAAAGTTAAAAATTATGTATTGTCATTGCAACATAAGCCTTTGCTGCAACTTGACCACTCGTTTGATCCGCCCTTTGATAACTCAGGGCGTGTGATCGAAAGCAACTATTTGATTGATCTTAATGTTTTTACGAAAATTTGTGAGTTATATCCTCTTTACAATGGAAATAGCAGAGCTTCCTATCTTAGCGGCTGCGGGCTATTTTGGGATACTGTGAGAGAGGATTGTGAAGAAATTATTAATAGCTTTATATATGATTTGCACAATTTGACTAACAAGGAAACTTTAATAACGAGGTTAAAAGAGATAGACTATGACGATTTCAATGATCAAACAGAGGACGATAGAGAAGATGTCATAAAAGAATTTATTTGTGAAAGTGCTCTTGATCATTATTTGCTTGTTAAATTTGGCAAAATGTCGATTAGTAGCTTCTGCTTTTTATAGTTTTATAAAAACCAACAAGAAAACCCCTAAATCTTTAGCTTCGGGGATGAATTGAGCAACATGCCTTCGGTTGAGGGCAGTAGAGTTTTTGGGGATCAATTTCCAACTGACGGACGGTGGCATGGACTGCTGATGCCGGTGCAAGAAATGTTGCGGTAAACCATTTGGCAGCATGCAGTTCGGTAATGAGACGCTATTGTTCTTTAAAGATGGGAGACTGTTGCAATTTTTTATCTGATTGTAAATAAGAATCTTGCCCAATTCAAGAGCAAACAAAAGGTTGAACGTGACTGATATCCCATATACCCCTGAAGATCTTATAATGCTGGCCGCATACGTTCTATTTGCGCTGGTGTGTTCGTTCCTGTGTTCCGTTGCCGAGGCGGTATTGTTAAGCATCACGCCTTCTTACATCGAAGGATTGGAGGAGCGAAACCCAAAACATGCGGCACGTTTACGCAAACTGAAAAAGGATAAAGTGGATCAATCCCTTTCCGCCATTCTGACCTTGAACACCATTGCCCATACAATGGGCGCCATCGGCGCAGGCGCCAAAGCCACCGTAGTGTTCGGTGACGCCTGGTTCGGTCTCTTTTCAGCGATCATGACACTGATGATTCTCTTTCTTTCTGAAATCGTTCCCAAAACCATTGGCGCGGTTTACTGGTCCATCCTTGAGGTTCCAACCGCGCGGTTTATTCAATCCCTGATTGTGATCCTCTATCCCGTGGTCTGGATTTCCGAAAAACTGACGGCCTTCATATCCCGTAAAAAAATTATCAATAATTCCAGCCGTGATGAGCTGATCGCCATGGCCTCCCTGGGGGTAAAAACCGGACAAATTCACAGTAAAGAATCTATAATTATTAGAAGTCTACTTCGATTCGAATCACTGAAGCCATCGGATATCATGACCCCGAGAACCGTAATTTTTGCGCTGCCTGAAGATATGAAAATCAAAGAGGCATGGCCCATTATCAGTCAAAAGCCCTTTTCACGAATTCCCATTTATTCAGATAGCGTGGACTGCATTACCGGATTTATTCTCAAAAACGACGTATCAATCCGCTCGACACAAAATTACGTAGTCCCCCAACAAAATCAAGGGGAAAAAGAGAGCAAGGATACCCAAACATCAATATCTGCAAAAGATTTTGAAAACGACAATCCATTATTTTCAACCGAAGACCCCCTGAACGTTTTAAAACGAGAGATACTCGTTGTGCCGGAATCCATATCCATGACCTCTCTTTTTGAACAATCCTTAAAAAATCGCCACCATATTACCATTGTTGTAAATGAGCATGGCAGCACCGAAGGTCTGGTGACCCTGGAAGATTTGATTGAAAGCATTATCGGCATGGAGATCGTTGATGAAACAGACTATGTGGAAGATATGCGCATCCTGGCAAGAAAACGATGGATCGAACGTGCCAAAACAATGGGAATCAAAGACGCTTCGATCTAAGGCCCATAATCAGATTTAGATTGACCACATCTATATGAAATGATATAGAAAATGGTTTTTTGTCTTAAGCTGGACAATAAGCATAACTATTTTATCCTTGCTCCGGGTCATATTAAGGTTGCTCCGGGGCTTTATAGCCACAAGGAGGAAAAATGAGGAAGTACGAAACCGTATTTATTTCTGATCCGGATATGTCGGATCAGGCGCGTGAAGAGTTGCTCGAACGAGTCAAAAGTATCATTGACAGGGAAAAAGGTATTCTTCTGGACATTGATGAATGGGGCTTAAAGAAATTGTCCTATGAGATCAAAAAGAAACTGCGCGGGTACTATGTATGCCTGACTTACGGCGGAACCGGAGCGCTTGTCACAGAGCTTGAAAGAAATTTCCGCTTAAGTGATTTTATCATGAAGTTTATGACCATCCTTATCACGGAACACGTGACTGAAGAATCTCTTAAACAAGAAGCGGAAGAGGCCAAAGCAGCCACCCAGGAAGAAGCAGCTCAGGAAGAAGAAGCGGCGTCCCAGGAAGCAGAGGAAGCATCCACGGAAGAAAAAAATGATACGGCTGAAGAAGATGCACAAGAGACTGAAGCTGAACCGACATCTGAACCTGCCGAAGAATCCAAGGAATAATTCAAGTACAAAGGAGATCAAGTATGTATAAAGGTCATAGAGGCGGCGGAAAAAACAGATTCTATCAGCGCCGCAAAATCTGCAGGTTCTGCGTGGACAGCTCCATGGAAATTGACTATAAAAATCCCAAAGCACTAAAGCAGTTCATTACTGAACGGGGCAAAATTATTCCCCGCCGTATCACAGGGACCTGTGCCAAACACCAGCGCAAACTGACAGTGGCCATCAAGCAGGCCCGACAGATTGCACTTCTGCCATTTGTGGGTCGCCCCTTAAATTAAAACTTGATAGTCGAGTAAAACAAAAAAGGGTTTCACAGGTTTCTGGGATATGCCGTTATCCATCACACACCCGGTTTTTATCAGGGAAACGTTGACAGGCATTATTTTCTGTCTGTTAATTTATGGTGTGGTGTTTGCATTCCCCCTGCTTGGCGTATTTGTTCTTCTGTTTCTGCCCTTGCCGGTTCTTTTTTACCGGCTTAAAATCGGCAGAAACAGCGGGCTGCTGATTGCCGGGGTAAGCTTTTTTATACTCGTACTCATGGCCAAAGGCGTGGCTTTGGACACACTTTACTTTGGACTGCTTCTGGCGACCGGTATGGTTTTAGGAGAATGTCTTGAGCGGCATATGAGTATTCAAAAAACCATGGGACTGGCCTCTTTGATCGGGGCAGGCGTTGTGTTTACAGCGCTGATGGTTTACACCATCGGCCAGGAACGGACATTATCCGCCCTAATGACGGATTACATGAATCAGTCTGTAAGTATTGCCAGGCAGCTTTATCCTGAAATCGGAATGGATCAGGATATGATCCAGACGCTGATATCATCCATGATGATTGTCATGCCGAGCATGTTCATGATTTCTTTTATGACAACCCTATGGTTAAACATTCTGATTATCAAAAAGCTTTTAAAACTTAAGGGCATCACGATTAAAAGCATTGAACACTTAAATCTTTATAAGGCGCCGGAGATGCTGGTCTGGGCAGTTATCGGATGTGCAACGGCGTTGATGATTCCCTCTGATCCTGTGAAAATCTTTGGCATCAACTGCCTGATTGTTTTAATGCTTGTTTATTTTTTTCAAGGAATTGCAGTTGTCTCCTTTTTTTTTCAGCAAAAAAACACGCCCATGGCGCTGAAAGGATTTTGTTATTTTCTTATTGCCGTACAGGTGTACGTTTTAATCCTTGTTATTGGTCTTGGTTTTTTTGACAACTGGATTGATTTCAGGAAACTTTCTGCATCACGAAAATAAAATATATGCCGGACCGTAAAACAGCGGCCGGATTGGAGGTTTACAATGAAAGTAATATTAAAGGAAACCATCGACACGTTGGGTATTGCAGGTACCGAGTGCAAGGTGGCGGAAGGCTATGGACGCAATTATCTGCTGCCCCAGGGCAAAGCGGTTCTTGCCACTCCCGCCAATCGCAAGGTTATGGAACAGGCCCGGGCTAAGCTTGAACTTCAGATTGCCAAAGAAAAGAAGATTGCCGAAGAGATGGCAGCAAAAGTCAAAGAAGTTGCGATCACAATCAAGGCCAAAGTCCGCGAAGAAGTTCATCTTTACGGGTCTGTAACCTCCCATGACATCAAAGAGGCGCTGGATGCGCAGAATGTTGACGTTGAACGCCGATCCATTTTGCTTGCTGAACCGATCAAGGAGACCGGTGAATACAAGGTTCCCATCCGTTTATATAAGGATGTTGAGCCGGAAATCACTGTGACGGTTGCAGCAGAAGACAAACAGGAAAAATAGTTTCGACAAATGCCTGCAGACCTATATAATCCAAATGCCTGCAGGCATTTTTTAAAGGTCAGTGATGGCAAAAAAAGAATCCGTTAAATCAGATCATCTGCTTAACCGCACCCCACCCCATGATACCGATGCCGAGGCCTCACTGTTATCTGCCATCTTTATCAATAATGACACCTTGCTTGATATTATTGAAATCCTCAAACCCGATGATTTTTATAAAGGGGCGCATAAAAAAATTTTCAGGGCCATTACTGAACTTGCCGGAAAAGAGGAACCTGCCGACCTTGTGACCGTTGCCAATCAACTGAATGAAACAGATGAACTGGAAGGGGTTGGCGGACCGGCTTTTCTTGCGGCTATATCCGATGCCGCACCGGTGGCGGTCAATGCCGTGCATTATGCCGGGATCGTGCGTGAAAAAGCCACGCTGCGTGAGCTTATCAATACATGTTCGGCAACCATTGAGCGCTGTCTTGAAGACAAAGGCGATTTTAAAGACATACTTGATGAGTCCCAGGCATCCGTTTTGAAAATTGCCGATCGTCAGTCCGGCAGTTCTTTTAGGCCCCTGTCAGAGCTCATCAACCTGAATATTGATCAGTTAGAAGAACTCCAGGGCAAAGAAGGCGGACTTGCAGGACTTTCAACCGGATATCCAAGGCTTGACAGAATTACATCCGGGCTCCAGCGGTCGGATCTTATTATCCTGGCTGCCCGCCCCTCCATGGGAAAAACCGCTTTTGCCCTGAATATTGCCAGAAATGTCGCGTTTCACTACCGTAAACCCGTGGCGGTATTTTCCCTGGAAATGTCCAAAGAACAATTATCCATGCGGCTGTTAACATCCGAAGCCCGGGTGGATGCCAACCGGTTGCGCAGTGGGGTCTTCAGCCCCGAAGACTGGCAGAATTTTACGGATGCTGCGGGTATTCTCAATGAAATCCCCATTTTCATTGATGATACGCCGTCCATATCGGTTATGGACCTTCGGGCCAAAGCCAGGAAACTGTTCCAGAAAAACAAAGACATTGGATTGGTGGTCATTGATTACCTGCAGTTAATGAAATCATCCATCCATTCCGACCGAAGGGATCTTGAGATTGCCGATATTTCAAGGGCTTTAAAATCCCTTGCCAAAGAACTTAAGATTCCGGTTCTCGCATTATCCCAGCTCAACCGTGCCCTTGAACAGCGTTCGGACAAACGGCCCATGATGTCTGATTTGCGCGAATCAGGCGCCATTGAACAGGACGCGGATATTATCTCATTTATTTACCGGGACGAAGTCTACAATAAAGAGCCGGACAATCCCAAAAAAGGGACGGCGGAAATCATTGTTGCCAAGAATCGGAACGGCAGCGTTGGTACCGCACATATGGTATTCAACGGCCAGTACACCCGGTTCGAGGAACTGGCCCCCGAAGCGTATCAGGGTTTTAAATGAAACGAATTGTCTACGGCACCCTTGACGGGCTGAGCAAAGCCCAGATCAACCGGATCGAAAATCTTTACAACGTCAAATCACCGCCGGAATATATCCTTTCCCGGGAGGCCGCCATGGAGATTGCCGGCATCAGCCGGGACATCCGCCGCCAGGTCGGTCTTCTTCTGGATCGAAACGGAAAAGTCATCTGTGTGATTGCAGGCGAACCCCACCGCATCGTCATTCCGGTCACACCGGATTTCCAGCCCGGCCCGGGCCGGCTTAAGGGGTTGCGCTGCATCCATACGCATCTTTCCCACGAGAGCTTGACACGGGATGATCTCACCGACCTTGCCCTTTTACGCCTGGATTATATCACGGCCATCTGCCTGAATGCCGATGGAACGCCCGGCCCTGTATACTCCGCGCATATTCTGCCCGATCCCGAAGCAGAGCCTTACAGCGTCCTTCCCGGCACATCCATTGACCATCTGGATATAGACTGCCAGGCGCAAATTCTTGAACTTGAATCGGAACTTTCCCGGCACAACCGCCGGCACAGACCGGAAACCGGGCGGGAGAATGCCTTTTTGATCAATGCGGCAACCCAGGATATCAGTTCTGCACACATTTCAATGGATGAACTCAAGGAATTGTGCAAGACAAGCCGGATCAACGTGGTGGGCACGGCCATCCAGCAAAGGAAAAAAATTGACCCTAAATTTGTGGTGGGCAAAGGCAAATTATCTGAACTGATTATCAAGGCCATTCAGAATTATGCCACAATGCTTGTATTTGACCGGGAACTGAGTCCCTCCCAGATACGCTCCATTACTGATTTTGTGGAAATGAAGGTCATTGACCGCACCCAGCTGATACTGGATATTTTTGCCAAGCAGGCCAAATCCAGTGAAGGGAAATATCAGGTGGAACTGGCCCAGCTTGAATATATGCTGCCCCGCCTGATCACAAAAAATACGGCCATGTCCAGGCTGACAGGTGGAATCGGCGGCAGGGGCCCCGGGGAAACCAAGCTTGAGGTGAACCGCCGTCGGGCCCGGGAGCGTATCACCCGATTGAAAAAAGAAATTAAGAAAATCCGCAAACAGCGCACCCAGCAAAAAGCAAGGCGAAAAAGAAGGGCCTTGCCGGTCATCTCCATTGTGGGGTATACCAATGCCGGTAAATCAACATTGCTCAATACCTTGACCCAGAGCCGCATTATCGCCGCAAACCGGCTGTTTGCCACCCTGGACCCCTCCTCACGCAGGCTGAGGTTCCCCCGGGATAAGGAAGTTATCATTACAGATACCGTGGGCTTTATCCAGAACCTGCCCAAGGAGCTTTTAGAAGCATTTCACGCCACGTTGGAGGAACTTGAGCAGGCAGATGTTATTCTCCATGTTATTGACATTTCAAACCCCAGGTACATGCAGCAAAAAGAGACCGTGGACCAGTTGCTCAAATCTTTGAACCTGGATAAAATCCCCATGCTTTATGTATTCAATAAAATGGACCGGGTTGATTTGGACAATTTTGATTCCCCCTGGCTTTTAAACCAGGGAATTTTGATTTCAGCACATAAAAAATCAAGTCTTACCCCTTTGGTTGAAAAACTTGAAGCCATGGTGTAAAGTCAATATAAAACTTGATCATTGAGTAAAAACCACTTACCTTGGAATTTCATATGGAAATACAATTAGACCGGTTAATGGAAGAAGAAAATATTAATATTAAAGAAGACTCAATGGACATTCCGGACTGCTTTGGGGAATTTGATAAAAACTGCCGGCTCTGTTTTGATTATTGCGCAATATCCATAAAATGCTGCATTATGCAGTCCCGTCACCCTAAAATTGATATCCTGGAAAAACTATTAATCTACAATAATTACACCGCAAAACCCAATTGATTGTTTTTTTTTACTTAAAACTTACCTGATTCCAATTTTTTGATCAGATACCTGATCTGCTCGTAACGTTGACCTTTTTGTTTTATTTCCTTTTCAACCGCATTGACGGAATAGAGCGCGGTTGCATGGTAACGTTTAAAACTGGCACCAATTTTCTTAATGGGCTGGTCCGTATATTTATTTGATAGAAACATTGCCACTTGGCGGGGTTTGACAATACGGTGTTTTCTGGATTTAGACTCAAGCTCCTGTTCGGAAACATCAAATGCTTCACAGACCAGTTTTTTGATCAGGTCAATGGTTATGTGTTTTCGCGTCCCGGTCATCTTTTCAAGCACATGCCTGGCAAGCTCAATGTCGATGTTCCGTTTCATCAGCTGTCCCCTGGTAACAACGCTCAAAAGCGCACTTTCAAGCTGGCGGACATCATCACACGCTTCCTGGGCAATATATTCGGTGACAGGGGTGGGTAAAACACACTGAATGGCCTTGGATTTCTTATTTAAAATCTTTACCCGGGTGCCGAAATCGGGGGCCTTGATCTCCGTAACGACCCCCATATTCAGCCTGGATTTCAGATTTTCATTTAATTTGGGAATCTCGTCAGGCCGTTCGCAGCCTGAAAAAATAATTTTCTTATCCGCATCAATCAGATAGTCCAGGGTCATGGCAAGCTCTTTCTGGGTGGCGGACTTTCCGGTCAGAAAATGGACATCTTCCAGGATCAGCACATCACATTTAAGACGGTATTTTTCCTTAAACCGGTCAATACTATTATTTCTCAAGGCATAAATCATTTCATTGGTAAAATCTTCAGCCGTGACATAAAAAACCTGCTGCCCCCCGTCGTGGGTCAGCATATGATGGCCCACGGCCTGGGACAGATGGCTTTTGCCAAGACCTGTCTTGCCCAGAAGAAAAAGCACGCCGGTCCCGTTAAGCTTCCCCTGGGCCAGATACAAAGAGGCTGTATATGCAAAACTGGAATTGTCCCCGACAACAAAATCATCAAATGTAAAGTTTTTTTTAAGCATACGCCCGCAATTATCGGGTGTCATACCGGGCAGTTGTGGATGAAATTTCGATGGAACACCGAGTGCCGAAGGCAACACTCCGGTTGTTTTTTGTGTTCGGCTTTTTTGAGTCCGGCCCGGATCCGAATTTATTTGCCCGGATTTTATTTTTTTGGGGCCTACCTTGAATTCAATGCGGACTTTTTGGCCTAAACGCAGAAACCCTTCTTCGAAATACCCCAGATAATTTTCTTTGAGCCGTTTGACATAGAAGTCATTGGGAACAGACAGGACAATAGTTTCAGCATCATAAGCGGACAACATCACCGGTTCAATCCACATGCGGTAACAATGGTCTGGAACTAATTCTTTAATATGTAATTTGACTTCTTTTAACAACGAATCCATTAAAAATTATACAGCCTTCCAAACAATACAAAGTAAAGCCGCTAATACAAAGCAAAGCGGCTCAAGGAGTTTGACATTAACAGTGGTTATAGTGAATGTAGTATGTTGAGCTACTTTTTATGCGAATTTGATTTATTGGTCAAATGAAATAAAGATGGTTAGGTCTCCGTTAGAAAAATGTTTGGTATATTTTTTCAAAAACCTGTTTTTATTGTATATTTTTCGTGAAACAAATAAAATTCGTTCTAATTACAATGGGTTCGACAAATCCCTATTTTCTAAAGATATTTTCTAAAAAATGAATTATTCATAAAGAATACATATTTTTTTTCCTTCGATTTTTAACGATTTCCTTTGAATTTCTCTAAATTAAACAAAAATCAAAAAAAATGATCAACCCTAAAACTTATAAGGGTTTCACAAATACGCCCTTAAATTGTATTTCTTGATCATCAACTATTTACACCTTGTTGAGTCAATAGTATATTTTGAATTTAACATATAAATAAGGGCAACGTATAATTATGACAGACCGGCCTGTTCTTGGCATAACCATGGGAGATCCTTCAGGTATCGGCCCTGAAATAGTGGTCAAAAGCCTTGCTGACCCTGAAATTACAAATATTTGCACCCCTGTTGTTTTAGGTGATTTAGAAATTCTTAAGAAAGCTGATATTGATTCGCAAGTCCTTTCAGAATTAGTGGCAACAGACGATTTAAATTGCGACTTTTCTAATTTTTCCAAGGGGTTTGTACTCCGGCTTTCCAATCTGAACCCGGATGTTACTAAGCTTGGGCATCCCACCCCGGAGACCGGAAACGCCATGGAAACTTATATCAATACCGGGGTGGATCTTGCGCTGTCCGGCGCCATTGATGCCTTGGTCACAGCCCCCATTACCAAAACAGGTCTGAAACTGGCCGGGTCTTCCTTTCATGGTCATACCGAGTTGATTGCACATAAAACCGGCACCGCCAATTTTGCCATGATGATGGCGGGACCGCGCCTGAAAGTGGTTTTAACGACCATTCATATCCCCTTATCCCAGGTGCCGGAACAACTAAGCAGCCGGGAAATAGCAAGAATCATCAACCTGACCCGGGACACCCTGATCACAAGATTCGGCATTGTCCGTCCCAGGCTTGCCGTGGCAGGCTTGAATCCCCATGCAGGCGAACAGGGCATGTTCGGTAACGAGGAAACGGATATCATTTTACCGGCAGTAATCAAGGCCCGGGAACAAGGGGTACACATCACAGATCCTTTACCCCCGGATACCGTTTTTTTTAATGCGCTTGAAGGGCGCTTTGACGCCGTCATCTGCATGTACCACGACCAGGGGCTGATTCCGTTCAAGCTCGTACATTTCAGGGACGGCGTAAACACCACCATCGGGCTTCCCATTATACGCACATCCGTGGATCATGGTACCGCCTATGACATTGCCTGGACCGGGAAAGCAGATCCCACAAGCATGAAAGAGGCCATTAAAATGGCGGCGGCCCAGGCGGTGAATCAAAAAAAGTATGGCAATCGCAATGGCAGATGATCAAGTCTTTTATGTGCTTGATGGATCTATTTAACATGCGTCACAAGCGTTCTCCACCATACAGGATCCGTCCACCAAGCAGGCAAAAGCGATTTTTTCCGCCTGACTGCGCCGTTTGGCGGATACCATTTCACAATCAGGTAAAGATTGTATAAACGGATGATCAGGCCCGGGAATGGCAGAGAGCCCTTCCCCTTCCACCTTTCCGGTTTTTCCTGAAATCAGTTCAGCATCCTGGCCATTGGTGATCACCACAAAAGGGATCTGGTAATCAAAAATCAGCCGGGACAATGCCAGGGTCGGCAGACGCCGGGTCACAAGGGAGCCCGGGGCATAATTGATCATCATGACAGCACGTTGATTGCGGTAAACGATAAAATCAGCCTTTACAACCGCACTGCGCCCAGTGGTGTTGATGGTTATCTCCCGCCCTGCCTCAATATCTGATTTATCAAATCCCAGATCGGTCATGAGATGCCGGGCAATTTGCTGGCGGTACCTTTCATCATGGGTGTCCGGAATGGTTTTGCCACTTAAAAAATCAACAAGTTCACCTAGAATCAGATGATGGGAATTTTCACTCATAACGTCCCCTTTAATTTTAATTAAGTTATTGACCTTATATGCAGAAAAACATTATTTATGCCATAAAAATTTTATAAAAAAGGGGGTATCCGTATGCTGGATTTTCTTCCCTCCCCGATCAAGGGAGTGCTTTCATTTATTGGATATTTAATAAATACGCTTTGTTTGAGTGTGCCTCTGGTTTTAACCGCCATGTTAAAATTTGTGATACCGTTTAAAAAGGGCGTTGTATTACTGGACAAAATACTTATTGGCATTGCAACCCTGTGGATCAGCATCAACGGCATGAATTCCGACCTGTTCAACAGGATAGACTGGCAGGTAAACGGATTAAGCCGGCTGAAAAAAAAGGGCTGGTATCTTGTTATATCCAATCACCAGTCTTGGGTAGACATCCTGGTATTGCAAAAAATATTTAACCGCAAAATCCCCATGCTGAAGTTTTTCTTGAAAAAAGAATTGATCTGGGTTCCTTTTCTGGGGCTTGCCTGGTGGGCGCTGGATTTTCCATTTATGAAACGGTATTCAAAAAAATTTCTGGAAGCCAATCCCCACCTGAAGGGAAAGGATCTTGAACGTACCCACAAGGCGTGTGAAAAATTCAAGCAGACCCCGGTGTCGGTGATGAATTTTGTGGAGGGCACCCGGTTTACCCCGGAAAAACATGAACACCAAAACTCACCCTTTGATTGGCTTCTTTTACCCAGGGCCGGCGGTATTGCCTTTGTGCTGGACTCCATGGGCGAATACCTCCACAATATTGTTAATGTCACCATTGCCTATCCGGGCGGGGTGCCGACCTTCTGGGATTACATTTCAGGCAACACCCAAAAAATCATTGTAGACGTGGATGTATTCCCTGTGGGAGAACAGATGATCGGTGATTATTTTAATAATGATGGATATAAACAACAATTCCGTGACTGGCTTAATCAAATCTGGCAGGAAAAGGACAAAAAACTGAATGAACTGCTTCTAACCAGTTTGTAACTTAATTCTCATATATTACGAACATCACAATAGTTAAACTAAAAGTTTAATCCCTGTTACTCGATCATCGAGTATTAACCTTAAAAAAGAGGACATACACCAATGAGGAAAATTGCAAAAAAATTGATAAGATATTGTATTATAGGCGGGACATCCTGTTTTATATGTACATCCGGTCCGCCGGCATGGGCGGATGTCACGATGAATCTTCCGGAAAAAATAGCCATTGTCGCTGAAAACGGCAAAAACACAAAAATTAATAAAAAAATTGCTCTGCCTGATGGAGACAATCAGATCGTAATCCAGTTTCAGGGCGAGCTAAGCCGGAAACATGCAGATGAAGATGCCGATTTTGAAAACTCGGATGCCTTTGTGATTCGATTCAACGCTTCAAACCAAGCGTTAAGAATGGTCATTCCCCGGATCAAACGTCTGCTTGAGCTGGAAAAATGGAACAAAAAACCGGACATCCGCATACTTGATTCGGCCGGCAGGGAGCTTGATATCCAAATTGCTCGGCTGAAAATAGATGGGTTTCAGATTTTTAGAAATTACGAAACAGAACTTGAAGCCTTCAATAAAACCGATTCTCCAGCAGCGCTTAATACGTTATCTACTGTATCCGGAGATTACGTTCCAAACACTGTACCGGTACCCGCCGTAAGCCCGAAGCATCGATCCCAGCCCCAGGGCAAAACCGACATGGCCGAAGATATGCTGGAATACTGGTACCAGCAGGCGGATGAGGAAACCAAGGCACGCTTTAAACAGCGGATCAACAAAAAATAAACCAGGAACAATAAGGGCCCTTTCCAAACAGAAAGGGCCCAAAATAAAACCAACTTTTTCTAATCTTTAAAACTTCATCTAGAATTTAATCCGCATACCGACCAAATATCCGATCTCGGAATCATCTTCGTCAGTATCACCGATTTCAGCAAAAAGTCTGACATTTTTGGCGGCGGGGAACTTATAGATTGCATTAAAATACCAGCCGTTTATATCATCAACGTCGTCGTCGTCAAAGGTTTCCAGAACATAACCGGCACCAAAGGTAACTGCTTCAACGGGAACGGCAACGGCAACATTAAAAATGCCGACATCTCCATCTTCACCGAAAACATCCTCTGCATCTGTTGCACTGTAGTCTACCCCAAAGGAGGCAAATCCTGCGTCATAACCAGCCTGAATACCCCAGATGTTATAATCTTCGTCTGAACCATAAGGTTCCATATTCTGGAAAGCGACACCCGCAGAAAAATTTTCAATATCCAACGCCACAAAAATATCAAAGAACTCACCGTTATCATGACTTTTTTCACTGTCCGCCTCGAGTTCATAGGCCGCCACGACAGTAACCATATCTGCAAATTCGGTCTCAATTTTGATCAAGTCATCGCCATCGACGGCACCATATTCATCAAAGCAGTCGTCGGCAACAACGGTTTCCTTGGTTCCCTGAACACCGAATTCGTCGCCTGCGGAGGTGGTCTCACCCACCATTAATTTAAAATCATTGAATTTAATGCCGAGGTAGGCTTCTTCCAGATGCGGTCCATCGTCTTCGTCAGACTTGTCAGCAGCATTTTTAAACCCAAAATCCAATTCACCAAATGCGGTCAGGTTGTCATTGATTTTATAGGCGGCATAGTTCTTAATCTCAAGGTCATCATATTCCACATCAAAATCCTCATCGTCGCCGATCTCTTTGCGGAACTGAATTTGCCAATCCCCTCCAATTTTGTAAGTAAAGTTGTCCTTTTTAAAAACTGTTGCCGCTTGCGCAGAACCTGCCACAGCAAGAAATGCTGCCAGAACCACACCAATTACCAATTTTTTCATCTTTTTTTCTCCAAAATTTACGTCACAGGTACTTCTTTTAATTTTACCTGTGCAAATTAATAAAACTGCCAAAGGCAGTATTCCTTTTTGTACCAATGCACTATTGGCACACCAGGAAATAAAACAAAAAATCGTTAAGTTTTGTTTAGTTTTATGTAAAATTTTGGATAGATTATCTTTAAGATTTGATTAGATTTGTGTTTTAGGGACATGGATTAGGGCTTATGCCCACAAACGGAACACACCAAAAGTGTTTAAAAACAACAGGCGACGCTGAACGAACAGCAACAGCAACAATTTTACCGGGCTCGGGCCGCCATTGGGAAAACTGCCACATGGGATCGGCCTGGCCGGTATCACTGAACGTAATTTGAATTTCAGTTTCATTTGCATTAAAGGAAAAACTGTTTAACGGTATGCTTAAGCCCTTGCCAACCGCCTTGATATAGGCCTCTTTCAGGGTCCAGATATCAAAAAACAGCTTTCTTTTTTCAGCGCCTGGTGCCTTTGAAACAAGTGCTGCTTCAAAAGAAGAAAAAAATCGATCGGCAATGGAAAGATCTGTGTGTCGACCCAGATCCTCCACATCCACGCCCACGGCAGCATTACGGCACAGGGCGCAGACTGCCGCACCATGGCTGTGGGAAAGATTGAAATGAATTTTCGGGAATCCAACAAGAAAGGGTTTGCCGTGTTCATTGGTTGAAAAACAAAGGGATTGCGGTTCCTGTCGGGTCACCTCGGCGATCAAATACCGCACCAGGGCCCTGGACACCAGACTGAGGTGCCGATCTGATTGTTTCAGGTAGCGATCCGACTTCCGGAGCTCAGCAGGAGCAAGACAGGCCCTGTATTGTTTCAAAAGGCAGGGATCAGATATCCGGGCTGCCCGGGTGTAAAACACATGGATCTGACCGGACTCCGGAAAGTAAGGGGTTATCATGCCGATATCAGGCTGCTGTTTCCTCCCCTGCCAAATCTTTTTCAAGCCCCATGGCCCGGCCCAGCAATTGAGTAAGAAGTATGGCGGGAATGGGGGGTGTTGATCCGGATTTGAGGATAAGGTCCCGGCCGTATTCATATTGCATGTGGCAATAATTACACGCCGTGCAGATGATATCGGCCCCTTCCTGTTCTGCTGTTTCATATTTATTCAGGATAAACCCCCGGGCAAGCGTGCTGTTTTTGTCCAACAGGGGGTTGCCGCAGCATTCCAGACGTTTGGACCAGTTTACGGTTTCTGCCCCGGTCAGTGTAATAATCCGTTCAAATATGGTCGGTGCATTGGGGTGCTCATCGAACCCGGTGGTGGTTGAGGGGCGCAGCGCATGACAGCCATAACTTGCCGCCACTTTTATCCCGTTAAGGGGATGGGCCATGCTTCGCTGGATAATGCCCGTATCCACTTCCCGATCCAGGAGGGTCAGCATATGATGAACCTTGACGCCCCCGCCATAGTGAAGCCCTTCCTTCTCCAGTATCCGGTTGATCATGACGCGTTTTTCAGAATTATTTTGAAAATAATATTCTGCCTGTTTAAGGGCGCCGAAACAGCACTTGCACAGGGTCAGTACAGGCAGGTAACGGGCCTGGGCAATGGCCAGGTTCCGTATGGACAGCAAAAGAAAGGCATCCGGATTTTTTTCCTTAGCCGGGTATCCGCAACAGCCAAACTCAAGTTCTTCCACCTTAACATTGAGCCTGGATAAAACCGCTTTGGCCGACTTGGCGTGCTGAGGAATGTCAAATCCGGTTCTGCATCCTGAAAATAGCGCGTATTTCATATTCCAAATTCCTGTTGATGTACCATATTTCTAAGTTGATAAAAAATATCCGTAATCCTGACGCCCTGGGGACAATTTTCCTGGCATTTATAACAGGTCAGGCAGTTCCAGATAATGGAGGCATCCTTTGCAATATCGGTTTGCCCCAGAATAAGGGCATGGATAACCTGATGAGGTGCTGATCCGAATTCCCGTATTTCGTCTGTAATACCGACTACCGGACATGTACTGGTACAGGTCAGACAGGTATAGCATTGTGAAAATGCACCTGCCTGGAGGGATTTTTTCAAGGACTCAACCACCGGGTTTTTACCGGCCTTGAGTACCACTGGGGCTTTGGATCCAACTTTTTGAGACTGCTTTTTTCTGCAAAGTTCCCTTATCCGGATAACGGGATCCGGAAGAAATTCCTCCGCCAATTGGTCTCTGGTTTCCTTCCAGATATCCTGCAGGTTCATTCCGGCACTACAGACCTGGGAACATTTGTTGCACATGGTGCAAAGAAAACTGCCCTGGGAAAAGGCATCCCTTGATTCCTTATCCATTGGCCGGCCCCATGCCGACTCCCGGATGCGGATTACACGTTCCGAGGGAAACACCCATGGGTTGTCAAAAATTTCATATAAAGGGCCCACGGCACAATGGCTGGTGCAGGTGCCGCACTGGATGCAGGCGGAAAGGTCAAAGACCCGGCGGGTGGCCTTGTTCTCATTGCGTTTTATTTGTTGTCCTGCAAGCCCCGAAACAATAAGGCTTATCGGGGTTGTCAGAATATGCCGGAATTTACTGAAAGGCAGATAGGCCAAAGCGAAAAAACAGCTTAAAAAATGGATGTTCAGTAATAATAGATCCAGACGGTTTCTGTTGAAAAAACCGGCAACAGGTTTCATGGCAATGGAGACAGGATAGGATACAAAGGCCCATCTTGGGTTGGCATGGCAGGCCGCACAATTGTCTTCATTGACCATCCATCCAAGTTCCATAAGTTCCGGGGTGACCGGGATGGGTTCCCCGGGGAAATAGACATTAAATTCTTCCTGCCATACGGCTTTAAGTGCCGGGAGTTCCTCATCATAATCCATGAAGCCGTATTCCGCCACCATCTCATCAAACACACCGGAAGAGATGATTTTAGCGGCTTCCAAACCAAAACCGGATATCATGATAACTGCAATCAGGACGATTGCCAGGTAATCGGGGCGCTTGCTGATCTGTTTCAAACGAAAATGAGTTTTCCTGCGATATATAGCAATGGCTATGCCGCCCATCACCATGACCCCGGCCATATTCCGAAGGGCCATGAATGGATTCAGGGTGGACATGTAATTTGAGAAAATCACTTCACTGACATAGCCTTCAAGGGCATGGAAAAACAATAACCCAAAAAATCCCCAGTAGATACAGATGTGCATAAACCACTTCAGGGAATCCTGACGCATCAGCGGCAATTGAAGCACAACATCCAGAATAATCGTCTTAAAAAGATGAAACATCCGGACAGGTGAAATCAGTATGTCCAAGAGGCCCAATAAAAAAGCCTTTACTCGGTCTGCTGTGGTAAATTCGGCCCGGTCCGGTCCGATGTTCAGCCGGAAAAATCCAATGATCCTGTAAATGATTCCGATGAGGAATACTGTCGACGCAATAAAAAGACTCCAGGTATAAAGCACTGTTCCAATCCAATCTAAAATTGTCAAAATGCAAAACCAAAAAAGTTTTTTTTTATTGTAATTAATCCGATATGTCAAACCTATTTTTTATAGGAATTCTAAAATATACAGTCAGCCACCGAAATTACAATATATCAGGGCATGCTTGAACTGGAATGCGGGTTTTGAAAAATCAGTGTAAAAACGGTACCTTTCCCGGGAATGGATTCAAAATCAATCATGCCGTCATAGGTGTCAACAATCCGGTGAATAATTGAAAGTCCAAGTCCCGTCCCATCACTTTTAGTGGTGAAAAACGGATCAAAAATATGGGGGGCCTTTTTTTTGTCAATGCCCAAACCGGTATCCTGAATGGTCAGATAAATGCGTTTGTGTCTGGGCGAATACAATGAAATTGTAATTTTGCCTTTCCCTTC
Organism: Desulfobacter latus; assembly: GCF_013389365.1. Classification (GTDB taxonomy): domain Bacteria; phylum Desulfobacterota; class Desulfobacteria; order Desulfobacterales; family Desulfobacteraceae; genus Desulfobacter; species Desulfobacter latus. The sequence goes on along the minus strand of NZ_JACADJ010000063.1, from coordinate 5,781 downwards.
AATGGATTCAGCTGCGTTTTTAATCAGATTCCATAAAATCTGCTGCAGATGCACCGTATCCATGAACACATACAGATCCCTTTCAAGCCGGGTAACAATATTGATTCTGTCATGCCAGTCCGGTGTATTGTCGAACAGGGTTTTTACATCATCAATTGCCTTGGAAAAATCAATCAATTCGGCATTGGTCCGGCCCGGTTTTGAAATCAGTCGAATATCGGTCACGATCTGTCTGAGGCGATCGGTTTCCCTTAAAATAATCTGCATCAGTTTGTCATTTTCCCCTGTTGGTGTCATGTCTTCTCTTAACATTTGTATGGAGCCTGACAAGGAGGCCAGAGGGTTTTTAATCTCATGGGCAATGCCTGATACAATTTCATCCACAGCCGCCATTTTTTCCACACGCTTTAAATGTTCCTGGGCAATTTTAAGATCTTTTTTAGCTGTTTTAAGCTGTAAAGAGAGAATACCGCTTAATGCTGCTGTGGCAAAAAAAGCTGAAATGGTAATCACAACCCGGTACAGGATCTGTTGCTGATCCACCACCAGGGCAAGGGCCTGGTTTTCCGACAAAGGGGTAATGATTTTAAGATACTCAAACTGAATAAGAAAACCATATTGAAAACTTGATGCCAACGCCACGGAAAAACTGCCCTGGGCAAACAGCAGCATGGCAGCATAAATGATCACCAAAAGATATAAAAATGTAAAAATACTATGGTAACACCCGGTGACAAAAACAATGGCCGTGACGATAAACGTATCAATAACAACCTGGGTATAGGCAAGGATATGCAGATATTTCTTTTGGCAAAGCCAGGCAAAATAAATTAGAGACAGACCAAGGATGGTGCCGGAAATCTTGTAAAGGGACAGAAAGGATTGGTCCCTTTGCCCGGTCAGGTCGGTATCGGAAAAAAACAGGGTGGAAAATATCAGTACCAGGGCAAATACAGCCCGGGCCAGAACAAGCCACTTGATCTGAATATACAGTTCCCGGGTGCGCCGGAATAAAAAATCAGGGCTATCCAACTGCGCCGGCCATTGAAAAAATCGGCAGGTACATGGCAATAACAAGACCGCCGACCACAACACCTAAAAATACAAGCATGAACGGCTCGATCATATCCGTCAGATTTTTTACGGCCTGGTCCACTTCATCATCATAAAAATCCGCTATTTTGGTCATCATGACATCCAGGGCACCTGTGGATTCACCCACGGCGATCATTGAGCAGACCATGGATGGAAACACCCCGCTTTCCAGCAAAGGATCTGCCATGGACCGGCCTTCGGAAATGCCGACCTTGACATCTGATATGGCAAATTCAACAATTTTATTACCAGCGGTTTTACCCACAATATCCAGGGCCTCAAGAATAGATACCCCGGATGAAATCATGGTCGCTGTGGTGCGGGTAAATTTTGCCACAGCCACCTTTCGGATCAAAATACCGATGACCGGCAGACGTAGAAACATGTCATCAAGAAAAATCCGGCCCTTTTTTGATTTATATGTTTGTCTGAAAAGAAAAACGGCACCAATCAATCCCAGGATCATCCACCCGATATGCCCCACCACAAAATTGCTTAGCCCCACAACCAGCAGGGTAGGGGCAGGCAAGGCCGATCCCATGTCGGCAAACATTTTTTCAAATACCGGTATTACAAAGACAAGGATAACACCGACCACAACAACTGCTACCGCCAGGGTAATGGCCGGATATGTCATGGCCCCCTTGACCTGCTTTTTGAGTTTTGCCATTTTTTCGGCATAGGCTGATAACCGCTGTAAAATGACATCAAGAATACCACCGGCCTCCCCGGCGGAAATCATGTTGACAAAAAGTTCGTTAAACGTTTTGGGATATTTTTTCAGTGCATCGGCAAAGGTCTCACCGGATTCAACGGATTCTTTAATATGCTTAAGCTGCTTTTTAAATGTGGGATTTTCCTGCTGAGAATACAGAATCTCCAAGCACTGCAGAAGAGGCAGACCCGCATCAATCATGGTGGAAAACTGTCGTGCAAAAATGATGACGTCGCTCTCTTTTACTTTAGGCTGAAGAAAGGAGATATTCTCAAACAGGTCTTTGGGCTTTTTCCTGACTCTTGTCGGGGTTATTTTGCGACGTTCCAGGCTGGTTCTCACCTGTTCCGGCGTTTCAGCTTCCATCTCCCCTTTGATTTTTCTACCTTTGGGGTTCTTGCCCTTCCATTCGTAAGTGACTGCCATGATCATTCCTTCATATTTTTAAGATGTAAATCCTGGGGTTTGTCGGAACATTGTAAATTCAATAAAAATATACTATATAAATTTGCAAAGTGCATTTCAACAGGAGTTATTCAGTGCCCCCAAAAAAACAGGAAAATTCTCCCAAAACAGTCATAACCAGCCATGTAAATTCTGATTTTGATGCCATTGGGGCTATGCTTGCCGCACAAAAATTGTACCCGGAAAGTGTGATTCTCTTCCCCGGTTCCCAGGAAAAAAATCTAAGGGATTTTTTCATTCACTCCATGGGATATCTGTTTAATATGGCAAATCCGGATACGATTAACTTTTCCGAAACCCAGCGGCTGGTTATTGTTGATACCCGGCAGAAAAGCCGCTTGTCCGGTGTTAAGCCGCTCCTGGAAAAACCGGATCTGATCATTGACATTTACGATCACCATCCCTCTTTTCCAGACGAAATTAAGGGCACCTATAACCTGTCAAAACCCTATGGCGCCACCACCACCATCATGTGTGAACTTTTGCGTGAAAAAAAAATCAGCATCAATAGTGATGAAGCCACGGTAATGGCACTTGGCATTTACGAGGATACCGGCAACTTTACCTATACCTCTACCACCCGGGCGGATTTCGAACAGGCAGGCTTTCTGATCTCATGTGGCGCATGCCTGTCCACCATTTCAAGCCTGGTGGTCAAAGAGATGAAAACCGAACAGGTTACCTGGCTGAATGAATTGATCAATGAAATGACAACCATTGCCGTTAACGGCATCCAGGTCCATCTATCCGCCATTGCAGCATCCTATTATATTCCGGACCTTGCCTCCATTGTACAGAAGATTGTCAGAATGGAAAATCTGGATTGTTTTTTTGCTCTGGTACTCATGGGGGCCAAGGTATATGTCATTGCCAGAAACCGTCTGCATGAGATGGATGTGGGTAAGATACTGGGGTCTCTTGGAGGGGGAGGCCATTCTTATGCGGCATCTGCCAAAGTGGAAAACCAGACTCTTCCCCAGGTTGAAACCCGTTTGATAAAGCTTATCGAACAACAGATCAGACACGTACGTGTGGCAAAAAAACTAATGTCCAGCCCGGCCATCACCATCACCACGGATCAATCGTGCCTGGAGGCGGCGCAAAAGATGATCCGGTACAATATTAATACCCTGCTGGTTCTTGATTCACAAACACTTGAATACTTAGGGTATATCACCCGCCATGTCGCCCAAAAAACAGTACATCATAAACTTGGGGATCAGCCTGTTATTGATTATTTTGAACCTGGCGGCCAAAGTGTCAGCCTCTCCTGTGACCTGGCTGGCATTGAACAAAAAATTATTGATTTAAAACAGCGGGTCGTTCCGGTAATGGAGAATCGGATTATTTCCGGGGTTATCACACGTACCGACCTTTTAAATTTTCTGGTGGAACATAACCGGGAGGTTGTCCAAAGTGAAAAAACAGATATCTCTGACCTGAAACCCCGGACAAAATATGTCGGCAATCTCCTGAAGAGCCGTTTGAACACGCGTATACGCACATTGCTTTCCGACATTGGCAATGCCGGAGACACGCTTGGTATGGAAATTTTTGTGGTGGGTGGTTTTGTCCGGGACCTGATGCTCGAACGCCCCATTGAAGATGTGGATGTGGTGGTGGAGGGAGACGGCATTGTTTTTGCCCGTTATTTTTCTTCAATACATCATTGCAGATTCCACCAACACCGCAAATTCAACACAGCCGTCATCATTTTTGAGGACGGATTTAAGGTTGACGTGGCCTCAGCCCGGCTCGAATATTATGCAACCCCCGCGGCACTGCCCGTGGTGGAAAACTCTTCCATCAAGATGGACCTTGCCAGAAGGGATTTTACCATCAACACCCTGGCCATTTCCTTGAACGCGGAAAGCTTTGGCACGCTCATTGACTATTTTGGCGGTGTCAGGGATATTAAGGATAAAATTATACGGATTATTCATAACCTGAGCTTTATTGAAGACCCCACCCGGATTTTCAGGGCCATCAAATTCTCCAACCGGTTCGGGTTCAGGATTGGAAAAGTGACTGCCAATCTTATCAAAAACGCCTTAAATGTCGGTGCGGTTAAACATTTAAGCGGATTGCGGGTGCTTTCGGAACTCAAACAAATTTTTTCAGAAGACAATCCCTTGCCTGCAGTGCAGACCATGGCGGATTACGGTATAGACAAAGTGATTCATCATGACCTGAAATTAACCGATACCACCTGCGCTTTGTTTAGGTCCGTAGGTAAAACCCTGGCATGGCATGACCTGTTGTATTCAGATGATGTTTATCCAAGATGGTCGGTTTATTTCATGGCCTGGCTTCACGGATACTCGTTTACGGTGAGTACCCAGATCGCGGACAGGCTGATGTTCCCCATAAAGGAGAAAGAATTGCTGCTTGAGCAGCGTATTAAGGCCGCACAACAAATCCGGCTTATTGAAAAAAAACACCCCGTCTCAAATCAGCAGATGTACCGGTGGCTGATCCATTTTAAAACCGAATGCCTTTTGTTTATGCTGGCATTGACTAAAAAAGAATCGGTGCGCAAAGCCATCTCCCATTTTTATACACACCAGCGAAAGACCCAACCGTTGATCGGAGGTAAAGATCTTAAATCCCTGGGTATAACACCGGGACCGGTTTACAGCACGATTCTCAATAAAATCATTGACGAAAAGCTAGATGGTAAATTGAATACCATGGAAGAAGAAATTAAATTTGCAAAAGAGTATGCCTTTGAAAATAAGTTGATTTGACCGGATATTTAAATCATTACCACCCAGAACCCATAACCCAGTACCCAGCACCCAGCACCCAATACAGGACACTATTTCCCCCTGTTCTGGATAACCAGGCCGCCGACAATCAGCACAAGCCCAACAAAGGAAGATCGTCTGATATCTTCTCCCACCAGAACATGGATGAAAACAAGTGAGAGAAAAGGGGACAAAAAAATGAGGTTGGCGATTTTTGCCGTTGCTTGGTATTATAAAGTTTCATATAAAATATAGCATAAAATAGTTGACAATAGATTGAAATGTGTTTAACATATACTTATGAAATTAAGTGTCTGGGCAAAAAAACAGGGCATAGCTTATCGGACTGCATGGGAACATTTTAGAACAGGTAAAATCCCCAATGCGTATAAACTCGCATCTGGTACTATTATTGTGCCGGACGAAAAACAAATCCCCAAAACCGAATTTGTCGTTACCTATGCCAGAGTAAGTTCCTCTGTAAATAAATCCAGTCTTGAAAGCCAATCGCAGCGCCTAATCGACTTCTGCAACGCTAAAGGTTGGCAAACACATCTCAATGTCAAAGAAATCGGTTCAGGTCTAAACGATAAGCGTAAAAAACTTGAAGATGTCCTGGCTAAAGGCCGAGCTACGAAATTAGTAGTAGAACACAAAGACAGGTTAGCGCGTTTCGGTGTTAATTATATCGAAATTTTATGTAACCATATCGGATGTGAATTAGTCGTTTTAAATCAGACTCTAAACGATAAAGAAGAT
>NZ_JACADJ010000062.1 GCF_013389365.1 Desulfobacter latus | reverse complement strand
TTTAAGTTAAGATAATAATAAAAGAAGCTACAGTCGAATTTTCCACAAAAGTATGATGAATTTTAACTATTGCAAGCCCTCCATGCGAAATTAATTTTTTCAGATTTAAAATGAGCGAATGGGGAGTTTATTGCATGATGAAATCGATAAACTCAAATTTCCAAACGAAAAAGCTCCAACCCAGCCTACCGTTACAGTAAGTGCCGGACTTGCGATGATGTTTCCAAAAATCGGCAACTCACATGACCAGTTAATTAAAATGGCAGATGAGCTCCTTTATAAAGCCAAAAAAAGTGGAAGGAATCAAATACAACATAATTGCTAAATCTCAATTCAAATAGCTGTTGCCAATCACAAAAAATTTGCTTTTTTATAGGAAATGACGACCCCTCAATATGTCTATAATTGTTGGCCCATAGCCTCAATTCAAAGAGCGTTCGATACTTTTGTTAAAGCTCAGTTTTTGGTCCCTCCTATCGACTTAACCAAACCATCGTTAAGCTCTGGGGAAACCATTCAAATACCGGTGTATAGGTTATTTGGCCGAAATGAGAGTTGTCCTGCTCGTTCTATGAAGAATTTGCTCCGGGATCATCCCCGAGTATGATGACCATACCACCGACAATGTTCATCAGGCTGCATAAAGGTATCGGATGCTACCTTCAACCGCACACTTGGGGATGATCCTCAAAAAGGTGATATTAATCCTTGCCAATTCCGAATGAATGATCTTAGACTATAGTTCCGGTCAAATGACTTGATACCAAAACTTGGAACTTAAAACAAATAAATCAATATGTTATGCCTAAAAAACGGTATCAAGTCATATGACCGGAACTATAAGAACATGTAAAACCAACACAGGATGTCTCAAATGGAACATAAAGTAGCCTTTTTTAAACCATATCCACTAAAAAAAGGACAGAAAATCCGGCTCGAAGATTCTCCGCTTCAAGGTGACTGGGAGGTGGTGGACGTTACAAAGTTAAAAGTTACGATCCGATGCCCGATAACAAAAAAGGAACTGACAAAGGACCGGTTTTTCTTTTTCACCGAAACAAAGAAGGCCCAATGGCCGATGGAATAGCCTTGTTCCGGACTTAAAGAATCATGTTAAACAAATACCCCACCAAAAGGATACCGCAGGCCACAACGCCGATAAATACAGCGATCAGTCTGGGTTTAAGCACTTTTCGCAGGATAACTATTTCAGGCAGGGACAGGGCAATGACACTCATCATGAAGGCAAGGACAGAGCCAAGTGCCGCCCCCTTGCCCAGGAGCGCCTCAACTACAGGGATAACGCCTGCGGCATTGGCATACATGGGGACACCGACCAGGACGGAGACAGGCACAGACCACCAGGCGCCCTTGCCCATGATGGCGGCCATGACCCCTTCAGGGACAAACCCATGGATGCCTGCACCGACAGCGATACCCAGAATAACATAGATCCAGACTTTGCCGATGATCTCTTTCACGGCATCCCATCCGTATATAATCCGTTCATTCCAGGTCAGTTTTTCTTCTTCCACCTTGACATCGGCCAAATCAGCCTGGGTTACCCAGTCTTCAATATGATTTTCAAGTTTGAGCCGTCCAATAACCCACCCGGCCCCGATGGCAATAAAAAGACCCGTTCCCAGATAAATGGCGGCAACTTTCCACCCCAGGAGCCCATATAAAAGACCCAGGGCGATTTCATTGACCATGGGGGCGGCAATAAGAAAGGAGAAGGTCACCCCAAGCGGCACCCCTGCGGTTACAAAACCGATAAACAAGGGAACTGCAGAACAGGAACAGAACGGCGTCACAATGCCCAGCAGCGCGGCCAGAACATTGCCTGTAAATTCACTTTTGCCGGACAAAAATGCCCGGGTTTTTTCAGGGGTAAAAAAACTTCTGATAATACCCACGCCAAAAACAACCAGGAAGAGCAGCATCATAACTTTAGGGGTATCATAAAGAAAGAACTCTATGGAAGCCCCCAGGTGGGAGCCATGACTGATAGACAGCAGGTCATAGGTCAGCCATTGGGACAATCCGGGCAGTTGATTATAAATCAGCCACCACAGGACAACGCCTGCTGACCCCTTGAAAAGATTTAACACCAATTCTGAATTTTTAGTTTTTTGAGCAGTATTTTTATTCATTTTAAAACCTTTTATGTTCTATGTTACACGCGTTACAGTTTGTATGACGCCCTCTTTTTACAACTATAAATCGTTAAAACTGAATATATCGATTCGCCAAGTCATTGTCAAGCGTTGAAATAAAAACAATGCTGCAGCACCCGACGTTAATAAAATATTATTCCTCTGCACAGGGAATTCATGCCGGAGCCGGATGGCCGAAGGCTGGACGTGGCGCATTTAATTCCGACCATGGGCCAAAAATGCGCCGGATTCCCTTTTGACGAAGCCATTTCGCCGGATGCATTCTTCTGGGGATTGCGCCCTGCACTGCCATGGTTCTCGTATGGGGGGGGGCTGTCCCGGGGCTGGTATAGGGCAGCAGGATTCTCTATGATTTGCGGCACTGTTTTTTAACTTTGGCTTTTGCGCAAGATTAATGGTACCATAAAGGTACTAAATCGGTTAACAAACTGTTGAGACCTTGTGAGCTTAAGAACCCCCTCATGGACAACACCACAGAGACGCATCAAATATTCAAAATTGCAGGCCTGGCCTTTTTGCTGAACCTGGTTTTAACGCTTTTAAAGGTGTATCTTGCTATCGTTACCGGTAGTTTAGCCATTACAGCCGGCGCCATTGATTCCGGAACAGATGCCGTGGCATCCCTGGTCATTTATGGTGGCGTCAAGCTATCTACCCGCAAAACCCGTTCCTTTCCTCTTGGGCTTTACAAACTTGAAAATGTAGCGTCCGTCACCATTGCCCTTTTTATTTTTATTGCCGGATATGAAATCGTTAAACAGATCTTCTTTTCCAGCGACCGCCTTGTGCAAATTACGCCGATTTCCATTTACCTTTTGGCCGGCAGCAGCCTTGCAATATTCGGATTTGGACAATATGCCCTCCACGTCGGAAAAAAGACCCGCTCTCCGGTCCTGATTGCTGAAGGCCGCCATCGCCAGGTGGATGTCCTGTCATCCATTGTGGTCCTGGTATCTGTCATGATCAGCTATTTTGATCTGCAGACCGACGTTATGGGAATCTCCATTGACCGGATTGGCGCAGCATTGATGCTTCTTTTTATTGCAAAAACCGGAGGGGAACTTTTGTCGGACGGCATGCGGGTCCTTCTGGATGCATCTATTGATTTTCCCACCCTGAACAAAATACGCAGCCTGATCAGTCAAGAACCTGCTGTAGATGAAATCAAATCCCTGATCGGACGCAATGCCGGCCGCTATCGGTTTATCCAAGCTGACATCACCTTGAATGTCAACGATCTTGAAGCGGCGCACAAGATCAGTGAAGCCATCGAACACCGAATTTTAACCCGGATTCCGAATATCGAAAATATAACCATTCATTATGAACCAAAAGTTCGAACCCATGATATTCTGGCGTTGCCCCTGTCGGATAAAAGCGGGCAGATCAGCCTTCATTTCGGGGAAGCCCCTTATTTTGCACGACTCCACCGTCACATAGATAAGCATACCATTGATGCAAAAAAAATCATGGAAAATCCCCATTGCACCGTTTCAACGGCAAAGGGAATCCGTGTGGCGGAATGGCTGGTTGATCAAAAAATCACCCATGTGGCAATAAAAGAGGATGTTTCCCACAAAGGTCCGGGATATGTACTGTCCAGCGCAGGGATAAAAATAATCCGGATTTCATCCAAACACCTGAGTGGTGCGGTGCGGGAAATAATGATTCCGGAAAACAGTGATAACGGGATAGAATGATATGTTGTTATATGGAGCGGCCCGCTTCTTCGGCCTCAGCAACGCAAAACATTAAATGTCTGGGGGTTTTGGCATCTCCGATCATATGGAATTTTGCCCGGCTTTGTTTTTCCAAGTCTCCGGCATCCCTGACCGGCTGATGTTTTTCCGAAATGACAACCGTATCAAACCCCTCAAGGGTTACGGGCTCTCCATTGGATGTAAAGCTTACGCCGGCATCGCTAAAGGATTTAACTGCCACCTTCTTATATAACATGACGCCGCAGGCCTTCAGGCGCTCCCGCAGGTAATACCGATCATTGGAGGACATCTCTTCGGCAAAACTTTTTTTGCGGTTCAGGACCACCACCGCTTTTCCCTGGTCACCCAGTTTATGGGCCGTGATCAGCCCGGTGAATCCGCCGCCGAGTACAATCACCCTGTCGCCGGCAGCCTGGGCATCGGTGAATACATCCACACTGGTGAGAAGCGTCATCTTGGTTTTAAACAGTCCTTTAATCACGGGCATATCCGGCATGGAACCCGTGGCCAGGATCACATGATCAGGGTCAAAGGAGGCCAGAACGTCGGAAGACAAGGGGGTATTGTAATCCACGGCCACACCAAGACGTTCAAGCTCGTTTTTAAAAAAGCGTAAAATATCGCCCAGCTCCCCCCGGCCGGGTGCTGTGGCCGCCAGGGCCAGAAGCCCGCCCTGGCCGGACCCTTTTTCTACTATTTTCACCTGATGCCCTCTTTGGGCAAACATTCTTGCGGCGGCAAGCCCGGAAGGCCCGGCCCCGGCTACAAGAACTTTTTGGCTTTTTGCCGGGACCTTTTCTTCGGCCGGTTTAAACTCCCGGCCCACATCGGGATTGACCACACAGGACCCCGGTTCCTTGGCCAGCACGGCATGAATACACCCCAGACAGCAGCCCAGACAGGGCCGGATAAGGGCGGCATTTCCGGATTTGGCCTTATTCGGATATTCCGGATCTGCAATAATGGAACGCCCCAATGCCACCATATCCGCTTTTCCATCCCTGATGGCGGCATTGGCCATGGCCGGGTCCTTGATCCGCCCGACGGTGATCACAGGCACATTGACGACCTGTTTAACCGCCTCGGCCATATGAATAAAACATCCCTGGGGGGTATACATGGACGGAATCGTCAACTCTGTGGAGCCGTAAACACCACCGGACACATGAATATACGCCGCCCCGGCCTGTTCTAAGAGCGGGGCAAGGCGCAGGGTATCTTTAAGTTCCCAGCCGTTTTCAATGTAATCATTACCATTAATGCGGATACCCACGGGATAGTCCGCACCTGCAATACTCTTTACCGCCGCAATCACCTCAAATAGAAACCGGGTACGATTCTCAAAACTGCCGCCGTATTCATCGGTGCGGATATTGGAATTGGGTGCCAGGAACTGGTTGATCAGGTATCCATGGGCCCCGTGCAGTTCTATGAAATCAAACCCGGCCTCCCGGCACCGCCGGGCCGCCTGTCCAAAACAATCCGCAAGCGTTTTGATCTCCGCTGTTTCCAAGGCACGAACCTCGCCTTTAACCACGGCAGGTGCCGGAATCGCAGAAGGTGCCACTTTTTCCGGCAGATAAGATTGACGTCCCCCGTGCATAAGTTGAACCCCGAAACAGACATCATATGCCTTAATCCGGTTAACCATTTTTTTCAGGGCCGGAATACATGAATCCGCATACATCTGGGGCAGATCAGGTAACTCCTGGCCGCTGGGGTGAACCCCGCCACCGCCCACAAGCATCATGCCGACACCGCCTCTGGCCCGGGCGGCAAAATATTCTGTAAGCTGATCCGTAACATGACAATTTTCATCCACACCGAAATTAATACTCATGGCCGACATGAGCAACCGATTCTTCACTTCCATATGTTGAATCCGGATAGGACTGAAAAGATCTGACAGCATAAGCATACTCCTGATAATTGATCAACTTATTGATCATGGGCCTTATTGGTCGGCTAATTTAATTTTTATAATTTCGCCTTTTTGGTTTATATAAGCAACCCCTTGGCCAAGGGGGGTTCCGGAAGAGGAGTCAACGATAACAATTTTTCGCTCATATAATACAATCGTTGATAATTCTGTTTTACGCGTACCCCGCTCAAAACCATCTTTATCTTTGGATACGGCATCAAATTTTTGATTCGATGATCCTGTTTTCTCTTTATTGTTTTCTGTTTCTTCGGCCAACCGGTAACGCATTTTATTTCTATCAACAATGAGCTTGCCGACGCCGGCGTAATTGTCATCTTCAGGTTTACAGGCCGGCAATGCAGCCATAAAAAAAACCAGAAAAGAAATCAAAAAAAAACGCATTGGGCTATTTACACTCAAAAAGAATTTAAATTTATTAAGCCGCCGCTTCAAGCCGCCGCTTCCACAGTAAAACGGCGGTTCAGCCGCATGGTTGAAAACAGATCGTAAATATCCTGTGCAACATTAATAACCTTTAACTGGCGATTGGACTGGCTCAGGGAGTTATAGGCAGCAATAATCACACCAATACCAACGGAATCCACCATTCCCACACCATCAAGATCAATAACCAAGGTCCCCTGGGAGGAATTAACGGCGGAAAGCAGTTCCCCTTTAAACGCATCAGCCATGGACGCAACCACATCTCCACCGGGCTTAACGATTGTCTGATCCTTAACAGCGATTATTTCATTCATTTTTTTCTCCTTTTACAGTAACATATAAAATTGTACATTAACTTAAAACCCATTTTTGTTCAAATCCAAAAATTATTTTCAAATTTAAGCACCATGAAAACATTCACATTCATTTTTTACTTGAATTTAAATTAAAAAGCACGTATATAGTAAAACTTCCCGGCTGAGCAAGTCGGGCGGATAATTCTGATCGGTCGCCTCGTAACAGAGGGCCATGAACCTCGTCAGGTCCGGAAGGAAGCAGCGATAAGTGATACCTTCTGTGTCGTGGATTGATCCCGGTCACGCAATTATCCGCCCGACTTGTTCAGTCGGGTTTTATTTTTTACCCCCCTTTATATCCCTTTTATATCTTGACATGTTTTCAAACAGACTTATTTTTCAGCCATAATTTATCATTATTATTAATTTATTATTAATTCTTAACCATTTAAATATAAGGGATTTTGGAGCAAACACATTGGTACTCAAAGAGAATAAAAACAACGCTGACGGGAAAGAGAATAAAAACGATTCCCCGAAAACTCCTGAGACAGACGAGCAAAAAAATTCCGATGAGGGAAACAACCTGGAAGAAACGGATGATCAAAAAGGGGTTGAAGAGCAGTTAAATGCGCAAAAAGAAAAAGTGCTTAGATTATCTGCAGAATTTGAAAATTTCAAAAAACGAAAGCAAAGAGAAATTGATGAATTCAAGAAATTTGCCAATGAAACCATTTTCAAACAGCTTCTTTCTGTAGTGGATAATCTTGAGCGGGCCATTGAGTCGGCCACCGATGCAGTAGAGGAAACCAGCCTGCTTGAAGGTGTAAAACTGACGCACAAAGAGATCCTTAAGCTGTTTGAATCCTTCAGCGTCAAGGTCGTTGAGGCCGAAAATCAGCCCTTTGATCCCAACTTTCATCAGGCCGTCACCCACGCACAAAATAATGATGTGCCGGATAATACCGTCATCAATGTCCTGCAAAAAGGATATATATTTCATGACAGACTGATTAGGCCGGCCATGGTGGTTGTCTCAAAAAAAGTTGAGAATTCAGACTCAAAAACAACTAATGAAAATTAAATATATATAGAAAGGAATTGTTATGGGTAAAATTATTGGAATTGATCTTGGCACAACCAATTCATGTGTCGCGGTCATGGAAACCGGTGGAGAGGCAAAGATTATTACCAATGCTGAAGGCGGCAGGACAACACCGTCCATCGTGGCGGTCACCGAGAACGGAGAGCGCATTGTCGGCCAGACTGCCAAGCGCCAGGCCGTAACAAACCCTGAAAATACAATTTTCGGTGTTAAACGGCTCATTGGCAGGAAATTCAACTCAACGGAAGTCCAGAATGACATTCCCATACTTCCATATATAATAGAGGCCGCCGCCAACGGCGACACCCGGATCAACATCAGGGGCAAGCAATACAGCCCTGCCGAAGTTTCCTCGTTTATTCTTGCCAATATTAAGAAAACTGCCGAGGATTACCTTGGGGAAGCCGTGACCGAAGCCGTTATTACGGTTCCGGCCTATTTTAACGACAGCCAGCGCCAGGCCACCAAGGATGCCGGTAAAATCGCAGGCTTAGAAGTTAAACGGATTATCAATGAACCCACAGCCGCATCTCTGGCTTATGGTCTGGATAAAAAAGGTGAGGAAAAAATCGCGGTTTTCGACCTTGGCGGCGGTACATTTGACGTCTCTGTGCTTGAAATCGGTGACGGGGTTTTTGAAGTAAAATCCACCCACGGTGATACGCACCTGGGCGGTGAAGACTTTGATCTGCGGATCATTGACCATCTGGCAAATGAGTTTAAAAAAGACCAGGGCATTGACCTGCGTAGCGATAAAATGGCTCTACAGCGGCTTAAAGAGGCTGCTGAAAAGGCAAAAATGGAGCTATCAACATCCACGGAAACCACGATCAACCTGCCCTTTATTACAGCGGACGCATCCGGGCCCAAGCATCTGGACATAAAACTGACCAGAGCGAAACTCGAGTCCCTTGTGGCCGACCTTTTGGACAAACTGGAAATCCCCTGTACCACCGCGCTGAAAGAAGCACATTTAAAACCCGGCGATGTAGATGAGGTGGTTCTGGTTGGCGGCATGACCCGTATGCCTGCTGTTCAGGAACGTGTTGAAAAAATATTCGGCAAAAAACCCCATAAGGGTGTTAACCCGGACGAAGTGGTTGCCATGGGTGCAGCCGTCCAGGCCGGCGTACTTCAGGGTGATGTTAACGACGTGCTCCTGCTGGATGTCACCCCGCTTTCCCTGGGCATTGAGACCCTTGGCGGTGTTATGACCCGGTTGATTGAAAAGAATACCACCATCCCAACCAAAAAGAGCCAGGTATTCTCCACGGCCGCCGACAACCAGCCCGCTGTGTCCATTCATGTACTCCAGGGCGAACGCCAGATGTCGGCAGACAACAAGACGCTAGGTCAGTTTGAACTGTCCGACATTCCCCCTGCACCCAGGGGCGTTCCCCAGATCGAAGTAACCTTTGATATTGATGCCAATGGTATTGTCCACGTATCCGCCAAAGACAAGGCCACAGGCAAGGAACAGTCCATCCAGATTACGGCGGCGTCCGGCTTAAGCGAAGATGAAATTCAGCGCATGGTAAAAGACGCTGAGATGCACGCGGACGAAGATAAGAAGAAACGTGAACTGGTGGATACCAAAAACCAGGCCGAGGGCTTGGTGGACCAGACCGAAAAAACCCTGAAAGAGCATGGGGACAAAGTGGATGAAGCCACCAGGAAATCCATTGAAGATGCTGCCGAGGCCCTGAAACAGGTCAAGGACACCGACAACCTTGAAGATATCAAGGCTAAAATCGAAGCCCTGTCCCAGGCATCCCATAAACTGGCCGAAGTGATGTACCAGCAGGCACAGGCAGACAGCCAGGCCGGACAGGCCGGCGGCGCTGATGCCGGTGCCGGTGCTGCCAATGACGACGATGATGATGTGGTGGATGCGGACTTTGAAGAAGTCAAAAAAGATAAATAGTGTTTGAACGAAAAGTCACCCATCTGCGGCGTTGCAGAAAAATTTGCAATCCTCACATACTTTAGTATGATCCGGTTGCAAATTTTTCTGCGCCTTGCATCTGGGCAACTTTTCGCCCAAACACGGATTTCCGTTTAGGTTGATTGGGGACGGGAATTCGATATTGAATATAATCCTGCCGTGATCTATATTGACCCTGGCAGGATTTTTAACATTTAAAAAACAGCCATGGATTAAACCACGGAAAGCACGGAAGGACACGGAAATGAGTTTGTTTTTTGAAGAAAAGGCGTCAACTTCGGCAGTCACCCAAACGTACGGATTGATGGTTTTGCGTACTAACTTTCAGTGCTTTCCGTCTCTTCCGTGATTATAAACATGATTATTACCGAGATCCTCCGGCAGAACAACGCACTTTACCCGGAAAAAGCCGCGTTAATTGAACGAATCCCGGCCACCGGCCGACGCACACAGATCACCTGGTCCGACTTTTACCGCCAAAGTGTTCAGACAGCCAATGCCCTGCAGGCCGGCGGCATTAAAAAGGGGGATAAAGTGGTTCAGCTGATGACCAATTGCCTGGCGTGGCTGCCCGTTTATTTCGGGGTATTATATACCGGCGCCTGGATCGTTCCCTTGAATTTCAGATTTGAATCAGACAAAATCCGTTTGTGCACCATAACAGCAGAAGCCAAGGTTTTTATTTTCGGCCCGGAGTTTGTGGACCGGATCGAAGAAATCAGGCAGGACTTATCCCAATTTGTAAAATTGTGGATATATACCGGGCCGGAAAATGATTGTCCGGACTGGGCCTGTTCTTTTAACCCATTCATCCGCGACGCAGACGGACTCACACCGCCGGATGTAGAACTCAGCCCTGAAGACGATGCGGCCCTGTATTTCACCTCGGGTACCACCGGCACCCCCAAGGCGGTTCTGCACACCCACAGGGCATTGATGCATGCCTGTGAGGTGGAAAACAACCACCACAGCCAAACCCATGATGACGTATTTCTGTGTATCCCGCCCCTTTACCACACGGGTGCGAAAATGCACTGGATGGGCTCTTTTCTGGTGGGGGGAAAATGCGTCCTGCTCAACGGGGTCAAGTCGGAATGGATCATTGAAGCCGTATCCGAAGAAAAGTGTACCATTGTGTGGCTGCTGGTACCCTGGGCCCATGACATTCTCATTGCCATTGAGGATGGCCGGATCAACCCCGCTGACTACACCCTTTCCCAGTGGCGCCTCATGCACATCGGGGCCCAGCCCGTCCCCCCGAGCCTGATCCGGAACTGGCGCAAATATTTTCCTGCTCAGGATTACGACACCAATTACGGATTAACCGAATCCTCAGGTCCCGGATGTGTCCATTTAGGCGTAGAAAACGCAGACAGGGTCGGCCCCATCGGCATTCCCGGATACGGCTGGCAAGCGCGGATTGTGGACAAACAGGGCAACCAACTGCCCTTTGGTGAAACCGGCGAGCTGATTGTCAAAGGTCCCGGGATGATGAAAGAATATTACAAAAATCCCGAAGCCACGGCCAAGACCATAAAAGACGGATGGTTGTTTACAGGGGACATGGCCAGGTCCGACAAGGACGGGTTCATCTGGCTTGTGGACCGCAGAAAGGATGTAATCATTTATGGCGGGGAAAATATTTTTCCTGTGGAGATTGAAAATTTCTTTCTCAAACATGAAAAAATCCGGGACATTGCGGTGATCGGTGTACCTGACGAACGGTTAGGGGAAATCCCTGCCGGCATTATCAGCCCTAAGCCCAATACCATGATGTGCGAACAGGATATTCTTGATTTCCAGAGCACGCTTCCCAGGTACAAGCAACTGAAAAAAATATTTTTCGGCGATGTGCCCAGAAACCCCACCGGCAAGATAGAAAAACCCAAACTGAGAAGGATTTATGCTGAAGACAAACGCAAAGCCATGGAAATTCTGCTCAAATAAAGGGGAGATAAAATGACACGTATGGCCGGACTTTTTAGCGCATGGGCAATGCTCCTTATCTCCATCATGGTAGTGATAACCTTACCCTGCAATGCAGCCCAGCCCCTTGATGATGAAACCGCCAAAATCGTCTCGGGTATTGAAGCAACATACGCCCAAAAAAGTTTCAGTGCCGATTTTGAACAGACCTCCCGTTTGACTGCCCTGGATGTGACGGAAACGGCCAAAGGCAAAGCCTGGTTCAGCCACCCGGGAAAGATGAAATGGGCATATCAAAGTTCAGACAACCATGAAATCATCACCAATGGAACAGACCTGTGGATCTACCGTCCCGAAGAAAACCAGGTGATGACCGGAGATGCTGCCCCGTTCTTCCAATCCGGCTCCGGTGGCGCATTTCTGGCAGATATCCGCAAAATCAGGGAAGCGTTCACCATTGAACCGGACAAATCGGGAGAAAATGTTGCACAACTTGTGCTGACGCCGAAAAAGGAGACGCCGGAACTTGCAAAAGTACGTATCATGGTGACTCTTCCAGGGTATGAAATTCCTGTGGTGGAAACCGAAAATATTTACGGAGATACCACCAAATTCATATTTACCAATATCCGGTTCGTTCCATTTGACGAACAGATATTTGAATTTACCCCCCCACCGGGGACTGAAATTATAGAGATGGACCGATGACGACTAAAAATTCTACACTCCACCAGAAGATCCGGGACCTGGCCAAAGCAAAAAAGGCCATCATCCTGGCCCATAATTACCAGCCTGCCCAGATCCAGGACGTAGCGGATGTGTGCGGCGATTCCCTTGAAATGAGCATAAAGGCCGCAGCCACGGATGCGGATATTATTGTCTGCTGCGGGGTGCGCTTTATGGCAGAAACCGCAGCCATTCTGTGTCCGGACAAAATAGTGCTTATGCCCAATCCCGAGGCCGGGTGCCCCATGGCGGATATGGTGACGCCCGAGGCGTTAGTCAAACGCAAGAAAGAGCTTGGCGGCATCCCTGTTATCACCTACGTCAACTCATCTGCGGCAGTAAAAGCCGTATCTGATATCTGCTGCACCTCCGCCAACGTGGTCAAGGTGCTGAACACCTTAAAATCAGATGAAGTGCTCATGACACCGGACCGGAATCTGGCCCGATATGCGGCGGCCAAGACCGACAAAAAGGTTCATTTATGGGAAGGCTACTGCCCCTTTCACAATGATTTAAGTGTTGAAACGGTCAAAGCATCGAAAGCCGCCCACCCCAAAGCCCTGTTTATGGCCCATCCGGAATGTACCCCTGATGTGCTTGAGCTTGCCGACAGCATCCAGTCCACATCGGGAATGATCCGGTTTGCCGGTGAAAGTTCGGCTGACCAATTTATCATAGGCACGGAAACAGGCTTGCTCCACGCCCTTTCAAAGGCACACCCGGAAAAAACCTTTTTTCCCGCATCAGATCAACTGTTATGCACGGACATGAAAAAAACACGACTGCAGCACATTTGGGATTGTCTTGAAAACATGTCAGGACGGGTGGTGGTCGAAGAATCAATCCGTATCAAAGCCATGGATGCGGTTAAAAAAATGATTGCGATCAAATAGACCTGCTGCCAAGAATAAATTCGACACTTTGCTTTGCCTGTTTATTCTTATTCTTCGTTGCGACTCAGGGTACATATTCCATTTTTCATGTCAATATGCTCCTTGAGTCACGTCTTTCATACGAATAAAAACTGGACAAAAAAAGACGGTCTTAAATAAAGAAACAAAAAATTTTACAGAAAAACATGACTATAATTATGGCATAGTTTTGAGTTTTATCGCTATGGAATCAATCATCAAATCCCATATATTCAGGCTGAATATTGCCAATATAAAAGCAAACAGCGCCAGTATTATGAGCCATATAAAATTACCTGTAACACTCTGCCGCACACCATACCAGAAGCTCGGACGCAGAGATCCCTCATACTTTTCCAGCATGGCTGTTGCTTTGTCTTCTACCAATGCCTTGAATTGAGGTGAATTCTCAGGCTTGATTTGGCCCTCTTTGAGGATATCATACTCAATACCGGCGCCGATTGATTTTATTATATCTTTTCGAGTAGCCTTGCTCATTTAGACGTATCTATTAATTTACTGATGTTAGGCGCCATACGTTGCACGGCCCTATCAATAGCGGCCTGAAATTCCTCATCCTTATGAAGCTGCGAGTGAGAAACCTCTTCATTTTGATATTTTGCGTCTTCTCTACGGCCGTATGTGTTCCCAGATTTGGTATTTAGTGAAAACAGGCTTAATTGAGCAATCCTGAAACCTGGTTTTATTGTTACGGGTTTGCCTGAGTGATTAGTAATTGTAAGCGGCATATACCCTGTATACCCAGGGTTCATAAATACCGGAATAATCTGAATGCCTAACCTTGTAATGCTGCTCCTCGGAAAAACATACCCCATAGTATCGGAAGGTATGCTAAGCTTTTCAGCTATTCCAATATATACTGAGTCTCCGTGTGCTAACGTGAGACTTAAAAATTCTGTTTGTACAACATCTTTTTCTGAATCAATTTCAGATCCGAGTATATAATTTTCAAAATTATATTGGTATTGTTTATTGCCTAGTGTCAGGTCGATGGAAGCAGGGTTTATCTTACTTGGAAAAGGATCTACAACAAAATGCCCTTCATTCCAAAGCCTTTTGATGTCATTATCACTTAATGCAGTCATAATATACCCCTATTTTAGCAAGTTGGTCTTTGTTTTGGGCTTATATATCCCATTATAGGCTAATGCAAGCAATTTTCGCAATAACGCAAAACTCACCTTTTTTGATCATGGGCCGAATGTACATTTCCGATGTTTGAGGGGATAATGCACGGCGTGTTCTCATGGCATGTTCTCCTTTGGGAGTATTTGTTTTGACAAAACATTTATTGCCATGAGAACTTTCTTTATTCAACCCTTTTTGGGGTGAGTTTTGCGGTATTGCCTTATTTCGTATTTGAACATCTTATCTATTCCTTCTCGGTTCCCGATTCTCATAATTTCTTCTTGTTGGTTGCCGGATGTGATCAGCTTCTTTGATAAAGCACATCCAAAACCGATTAATGAACAGCTATCTGGATGCTGAATTCAAAGGGGGCTCTTTAGCATGCATTTATGCGCAAATCTGCCTCAGCTAAATCGCGGGTATCCAATAAATTTGATAAAGATGATCAAGGTCCGAAAGAAATGCAACTAACAGGGGGGATATTCCTCCCGCAACATTAAAAGGAGAAATGATGAAATTGAAATGTGTATATTGCCTGATCGTTGTTTTCGGGATGCTTATAACACATGTCCATGCCGGGACAGTCACGTTGCAAGGCAAAAATGGTACAACGGTCGTTCGCGGAAGAACCTTTGTCAATAACAGCCTGATTCAGGACCGGAGCGCTGCGATGGTCAGGATTACAACCCCTGAAAATGGCGGCCGCATCCTGGTTTATGGAAATCGTTTTATCAATCGAAACAGAATCCTTGGCCGGAGCGATGCACATATGATTCGATACCAGAATTATACCGGCCGGAGAATGTCGATTGAGTCGAGGAGCAATCTTGTTGAAAACAGAGGCAAGATAGAGGCTTACAATTAAAAACCCATTAACAATATAAGGAGGAAAAAAATCAATTTTAGGAAATGTTGTTAAACCAATTTAAATTTAAAAACGGAAGGAAAATGAAATGAAAGCAAAATTGACAGTTATGGCGATTGTAGCAGTGAGTTTTCTGGGACAGCCTGTATACGCGGGGGTCACATATAAGTCGAACATTACATCAAGAAATGACACGTTTATAAATCAAGGGCAGATGGAGGCCAGGCAGAACACAAGCGGCGGAACTGCGTCTCAGACACTCGCGTTAAGAGCAGTGAAATCATCCGGTGTCTACATTGAATATGACTCCAGTTCCAACCGCTATATTAATAAAGGGACCATGAAGGCGACGCAAACCACCTCATCAGGTATCGCGTATCAGACGGTAGCCCTTGAGGGCATCTAATAATCACTTCTGCCTCCGGCTGACTATTTTCACTCAGCCGGAGGCTTAAAATAACAGGGGGGAAATCAAAAATGAAATATTATATCCGTTTCCTTATATACGGAATTTTAACAGTCACCGTTCTGATGTCTGTCTCCTGTACCACTATGCCGGTGCTGCCAGAAAATGCGATGCCCCCGGCAATGCGTTCGGAGGTATACGGCTCAATGACCAGGGCGACTAAATGGCTGGACTGCTTATCAGCCCAGCTCTCATCGGAAAAAAAGATGTTCAAGGTGGTGCTTTCTAACATTCCTAACACTTTCGGCAGGACATTGGGTGATGGGGTGACACTTCCTGCTATAATGAAGCCTTTTGTGAACAATTCTTTCAAACGGATTAAATCGGTTTTCGAGGTATACGAAGGGCATACCGATGTAGGGACATCCGGGGTCGTCAATAATCTACCAAATTTTGTATACAGTGATGCTTCAAGCAAGTACATACTTGCTGAAATGATACAACCCGACTTCATTATCGACGGCTCCCTCTTTTTAGCAACGGCCACCAAAAAAATCATCACGGATACGGAACTGATCAATGCCGGTATCCACGGAAAAGTGGTAGCCTACGACATCTGCATGGAGCTGAAAGCTCTCCAGGCTGTTTCCAGGCATGTGATGGTGACTCATTCTTTAAAGGTCCGTATTTACGGTATTGAGCAGGGCGGCTCCCTTTTTTACATGATTAAAGACGAGTTCATAACCCAAGGCAATGCATCATTTATCCGGACACCCAACCTTCAAGGCGGCTTGGAATACCTGTCTGATTACTTAACCGCAGCCGTTCTTCGGGATCTTTCGACGTTGCTCCTTGGTCGAAGTTTTCGTATGTGCGGCCCTTCCCAGGATAACTCCAATATTCCATCGTATTCAAATGATATGGATCAAAAAGCCTTGTCTATAAAGCTAAAAAAAACAAAGGATGGCATATGCGCGCAGGTCAAACCGCTTCCAGGAAAGCAATCTTCGCTAAATGGCCGGATTGGTTTCTACTGGCGTCAGTTTGCATCGAATGAAGGGCTTGACATTCCCATTGGGCCGGCGTTGTTTAGTTCCTTTCCAGCTCAAGATTTAAAAAAAGGCCCCTGCACTATCTGCCTTCCGGCCCATTACATTGTCCCCCATGCCAAGACATTTGAATTGGAGATCAGAACAGAGCCATCAAAAAAATGGCTGGGTACC
The DNA here is from genome assembly GCF_013389365.1 of Desulfobacter latus. Classification (GTDB taxonomy): domain Bacteria; phylum Desulfobacterota; class Desulfobacteria; order Desulfobacterales; family Desulfobacteraceae; genus Desulfobacter; species Desulfobacter latus. The sequence goes on along the minus strand of NZ_JACADJ010000062.1, from coordinate 7,832 downwards.
GGCGTAATTTGAAAAAAACTTGGCTCTGCCGGTCAGAACAGATTCTTTGAACATAACGAAGTTTATACTTTATTCAAGTTTTCCCCCAGAGGGGGATTTTGATGTTGTAAGTATTTAAAAGGAGGATAAAACATGAAGAATGGTGCTTGGATTGTTATTTTTGGTATGGTGCTGGTTAACGGATGCGTATCATCACTGGATCTTATGACTGATGACACAAATCCTTATACGGGACAGCCATCGTCTTATTACGAAAGCAAAATGAAAAAAGACCTCTCCAAAGGCGAGTTCATCGCCCAGGCCACGGTTCAGGAGATTAAAATGGTTTTTAGCCGGGAGTATGAAAATGATGATATCGTGTTTGATGCAACTTATAAGAGAATGGGACATATTCTTAGCATTGATCTAGTGTGGATGACGCCAACCGGGTTCTTTCCTTCAGGAGAGTACAATGCTCTCCTCACTAAATCGCACAGTGGTCGGACAAGTGTGAAATATGCGGCCCTGGTTGCCGAAGTCGTGCAAAAGGTAGTGGAAAAGCTTGACGACTCCGGTATGTCCCAGCATTATAGGATCATATCCATGGCCTCAGGGACGGCTGATGGGGATCGTATCATACGTCCAATCCGATATCGTGGGGAGTATGGCTCCATTGATGTGCCGGCAGAAAAAAGCACTCTTAACGGCAAACCCCATGGGTTCCAATTAAAGCCTTATGAGCAAATAGATAACGCGAAGCTCGCTTTTTTACGGGCCTACTCTCTTCAAACCCTTGTTCTGGGTCTGTTACCGTCTCACTTACGTGTGTCAGACTCATACTCTGTAAGGACATTGAAAGAGAGAGGCCTGGAGTTTAGGAAAGCGTGTGTTCGTATAGAGATTGAGGAGAATCCATAATGATAAAATCCTTTCAAACTGCATTGGTGTTCATTTGGGGAGCAATGGCAATAACCGGGTGTACATCTGCTCAAGGATGGGAGATTATGGAATCCCAAACTGGAACGAACTTCAGAGCCGGCGGGCAGAGGGCCTCCTATTTTCTTACAACGGCAAAGATGTCTGATAATAAAATCAGAATAGGACAGGGTATGGGGGTCGCTGTGTTTTACCGCAATCAGAAACTATACTTATTAACAGCCTATCATATGGTTCACGAAGCGCGGTTTATAGAAGTCAAGCCCTGGTCCGGTGAACCCGGGATGAAAAAAAGTATTACTGCCCGAGTCGAAATCATGGTCCCTGATGCTGACCTGTCACTGATTTCTATCCCCTGGGATCGGGGTGCCCCTCCACCGGTCCATGCGCGTTTGAAAAAGGCCGAAACACAAACATCCATTGGAGATATTTTATATACCTTTGGTCAGCCTATTCAAAATATCGGACTCATGAGTCACGGTATCGTTTCGGGTTACCTTGATATAGACCCCATCGGCTATGCACTGGTTTCAAACGCCGTGACTACCCCCGGCTTTTCAGGGGCTGGGGTATTTAATCAGCATGGAGATCTGGTCGGCATTGTTTCCGGCAAAAGCACAGATACCCGTACAACGGGATTCACTTATGTGATCCCCGTTGCACGGGCAATGGATATGATATCTGCCGTAACCAACGAAACCGTGGCAGCCAGGGTTGACCCGAAACAACACATGAATGCGAAACTGTCTGTTTTGGGTCAGACCCATACACAGAAGAACGAAAAACATTAGGAGACGGGCTCAAGAAAACGTTTAGGAATAGGTCTTAAATAACTTGCCCATCTTTCTATATCCGGGAGCGCGGGCGTCCCGTCCGCAGTAACGATGCAGGCGGAACGCCTGCGCTCCCAGGTTAAGTTATTTCGGTCTCATTTCTTACAAGGGCTCTGAAATTCACTGAGAATTGCTGGAAAAACGTTTTCAAATATGATGGCAAAAAATGAGGGGGGGGGGATGTTCGATCCATGTATCCCGAATTTGCCCCGCCCCACTTTTTGCCTTCATCATACGGCACCCTTCATTTCCCAGTTTACACTTTTTGGAGCAAGCGCCCTATTTTTTGGGAATCATTCCCCAAAAAGTCTGGGTAGAGGCATTGATTACTCAACGCCTCCCCCGCAGATCCGTACGTGCGGAATTCCCGCATACGGTTCCTCGGTTCCAGCTCTTTTGACAAAGCTGGAAACCAAACAAGTTCCCCCGTTTGGCACATAACTTTGCTGTCCCTCAGCTGTCAGATATTGTGGACTATATCGAATAGCCCTGTGATATCTGCGCTCACCGTCTGTTGTGAGTGGCTTATTTCGCAATTATACGACATTCTGTTGATATGGTTTGTGATCTCGGAGTATCTCCCATAGCGCTCTCCCGTATAAACGTTATGTCCTGCTTCACCTTCCCTGCAGTGGGTCGCTTGGACGTCACTTCCCCACCTTCCCGATCAACTTGACTGTCTGATCCTCGGTAATATGTTCCGCCCCAAGGAACCGTCCAACAGCAGTTTCAAAGGGCCGATCTTAAAAAAATCATCTCCTTGTCCTGTACGGTAACCGTCCTCGACAAAAGATTTAAAGGTTTGGGCCTCAAAAAACAGACATTGTTGATAGACTCTTACCGGAAGTGCTTGTTCCCTGTGCAGTTCTTGATATGCTTGCAGCACTTTTTTGTAGTCCTGATCCGGCATACAGCAAAGGTCGTCGGACTGGACGGAAGTCACGCCGGCAGCAACCAGATCTGTCGCCGCATCCACCAGCATGCTTTTGATCGCCGGTATATCAGATGACGGCACAGTGTTATAAAGGAGATTGAGGGCGTCCTCTTGAAAAAGTCCAGATTCCATATCTATATATTTTTTCAAATGACCGGCTTTAGACAGATCTACGCGTTCTAAGGCTGTCGTATTACAGACACTGATATGTCTGCAGACACGGGTGAATAGAATCGGGGTTTCCATTGAAATTGCGTATAGGTCCGCCTTTAAAGGGTATCGTTTTTCTACAAGCTTGTCCTGGTTCCAGCCTTGGCCAAGGAGCCATTCTTCCTTAGGGCCGCTTCGCTTTGCCAGAAAATTTTGAGCAGCGGCAACCATTTGTTGAACAGCTTTCTCATAAATTCACCTTCTTTCACTGCTTTCTTTGATTACAATTACAATGCTTCGGACAGATCATAAGTTTGATCTCAAAATAAATAAATTCAGTAAATCCGATGCTGTTAATGGTGTGGGATTGGGCGTAATGTCATAAAGTTAAGGGCAAGACTTATCATTAATGCAATGCTTCCGCTAACTTTATGACATTGACCATAAAAAGGACTAATTGTTTTGAATGGGCTTGATCATTGGAAATGGAATAATTTCACGAATACTGCGAGAATCAGTCAAAAGCATTATTAAACGATCAACGCCGATTCCAACTCCTCCTGTAGGCGGCATCCCGCAACCAATGGCTTTAATAAAATCAGCATCAAGCGGATGATCATCATATTCCTGCCCCCCCTTCCCTTTTTCACGCTGTTCTACAAATCTTTGAACCTGATCCACAGGGTCAGTTAATTCAGAATAAGCATTGCCTAACTCCATCCCGTAAACGTATGGTTCGAACCTTTCCACAAGCCTTGTATCACCACGTTTGATTTTAGTTAGAGGGGAAATTTCTTTGGGGTGATCAATAATAAAGATTGGCTGGATCAATTTGTTTTCACACAGATTTTCAAACAATTCTACCACGCCAACGCCCCAAGAAATGTCATCATCGTACTCAATACCATGCTTATCAAGCTCTAATTTGATCTCCTCAATGCTCATTTTTTGTGCATGAATGGAAGCAAACTCTTCAATCGCATCCAATACAGTCATCCGTCGCCATGGGGTGGTAAAATCAATATCCTCTCCTTGGTAGTTGATTTTTGTGGACCCGGTAATCTGCACACAAATATCCGAAACCAAGTTTTCGAAACGCTCCATTTGTTTTTTATAGTCTGTGAAACTCTCGTACCACTCCATCATTGAAAATTCAGGATTGTGTGAAATATCAATACCTTCGTTCCTAAAATTTTGACAGATAGTGAAAACTTTATCAAAACCTGCCACGATATATTTTTTCAAAGAAAGCTCAGGTGAAATCCTGAGAAATACTTTTTTGCTGCCGAGGGCCCAGACAGAGGTTTCAAACGGTCTGGCTTCCGCACCGCCGTAGACAAACTCAACAGTGGGCGTTGTAACTTCAAGAAACCCAAGTCTTTCCATATGATTACGAATCGCAGAAATGATCAGGGATCGACTTTTCATACGTTCAAAATCCTGATCATCAATCAACCAACTGATGTACCGCTCGCGGTATCTGGTCTCAGGATCCGAAGAACGGTAATAAGTAGCTTCTTTTGTTTCTTTTCCAAATGGTATGGAAACAACTGCCTTACTGAGTATCTCAAAGCAGGATACATGGATACTGGGTTCACCTTTCTTACTTATGAAGAGCTTGCCTTTGACGCCAATAATGTCCCCAATATCTGTCAACATAATCGTTTTCCATTCTTCTTCTAAAGATGACTCTTGCAAATAAAGCTGAATTTTGCCGGTCTGATCTTTAAGATCCATGAAAACCGATTTACCCATTTTTCTTCGTGCAATTATTCTGCCAGTAGTAACGACTTTGTTTTCGGTAAGTTCTTCGTCATCTATCGTCTCAAAAACAGATAATATTTCATCAATCTTCTGTATATTTGGGAAACTGTAGGGGTAAGGATTTACGCCATTGTCAATAAGATCCTGTCTTTTTCTTAACATAACGTCATTAAAACCAAATTTTTTCATGTCCATGGTCATTCTCCTATTCATAAGTATTCTTAAGCACTTAATCTTATTATCAAAATTAAGAATATCTCTGGTTGGTTTTGCATTTTAAAATTGAATTCGAATTCGCTGGAAATAAGATGAGGGAGTCGGTTTCTGGGATCAACGACCGTTTTTTTTTCGGAACAAGATTTTTAAACGATTTAGAGGTAAACACAAACATTCTCGGATTAATTTCATGGATCGCACCCGTCATATATCGTTTGATAACAGTCCATGGCAGTTCTGAAAATATTTCGCTGCTTACACAGCTAAATTTTAAAACGATACCACCACACATAACGACATACGGAGAGATTGCGTTTGAAACGCCTTCTTCAACAACACAGATTTCGCCAGGGTTGATTTGGGGAAAACAATTACTATTGTGTTTATCATCAAAGATTAAAACATTATCCAAACCAAATAAGTTTTTTTCAGTAACGGTAACACGTTCTGTCCAATCATCTTTGCCGGCAAACTCTATTTCACCAAGAATGTTTTTTTTACATTTATGAACTTCCTGATCATCTTTGGTCCTTTTCGGTTTATTTTTCATGGTAGACTCCTCTCTTAAGTTAGTTTTTTTTAGGCCTTGATCATTCTTATTACACTTTATTGGGGTACCCCAAAATTTAGCTGAGGCAGAATTGAGACATCCCCAAAAAAGTCGTATAATTATTGGTTTTTTGAATGAGCTTGCCTATTTTTACGGAAAACATCAATTTAGCTGAGGCAGATTTTCATCTTTGAACTTTTTTTCCTACCAAGGGCGGATAATCAGAATCGGACATAAATTCAGCCCCCCTTACTTTTGAAAAACAGCTGCCAATCCGTTGAAAAAGACCAATGTTATCAACCGGCGGCAATGCCTGGGAATCAGGATAGGATAGATTAAGTTTGGAAAATGAAAAACAGGGAAGATCTTAAATAACCTTCCCTGTCGTCAGTTGAATTGGTTAATCAAACAAGCCGCTGAATTTGAGGAACGCCCAGTAGATCGGACTGTCTGACGGAAGTTTAACTGTTTCTTTCTGTTCAGACCGGCTTCGTCCCGAGCCTATGGGACCTTTGGATTTATGGATCTGAACAGGGACCATATATTTCTGTTTAAGATAATCGTGAAGGCCGGTATTAAACGCGGTAAAAGGAGCGAATTTGTCGCTGTCGTGGATGTTTTTATGCATTTTTAGGGTTATCTCGGAAGTCTGCTTGTCCGGGATGGAATAAAAGCTGCTGATACAGCTTCTGGCACCCATCAGCATAAATACATGATCCAGGGCATAATAGTCGTCCTTTTTTTGTCTCCAGGCAAGGCTGGTTCCGGTCTGGCAAGCGCTGGCAACAACATGACAATCTTTGATTTCAAGGCTGGAAATCAGCTCCTTATGGTGAAGCAGTCCGTCATGCAGACGCAGATAAAACCCGTTGTCATCCGTTCGTCCATGGCAGGAAATAAATATATTCTCCGGTTCTATTGTTTTTAAATCCTCTGCCCAGTTTTCCAGGGTGGCATTTTTTTCTTCCCTTGGCAGCAGAGAAATGTTCTCTTGAGCGTATATTTTTTTCAGTTTCTCAAACTCCTTCTCGCCCGCCGATAGCTTCTGGTCGTCAGGGCTAAAAAATATAGCATGGTTGTGCCCTCGTTTATCCGGGTGAGTCACCCTGCTCCGCTGCACGCCCAGCGATAACGAGGGGAGGTAACTGAAATTTAAAAGTTTTATTGTCGGATTGTCTTCTTTCCAGACAGCGGGGGCATGGAGAGGTATCGCCTCTAAAATATCATGGGGAGACAGGTAAATCTGTTTTATCTCCTTTTTTTTGAAAAGATTAAACAGGCTGTCAAAAAGCGTCCTTGTCAAGGATAATAAATTAATCAACCGTTCATTTATCTCGAACAGGTCTGATTTCTTGTCATCTAACCGGTCTAGTGCCGTATAATATTCCCTGAACGAATCCTTGAATTTCTGGTTTATCTCGTACTGCCGGTAATCTATATTCAATTCCCCTGAGTTTTCCATATAAACGGTCAACGCATGGATTGATACGCCATTCACAAAAAAAGAGACGGCTGCTTTTTGTGGGCCTGTAATAAGGGCTGTCAGATCCTCAAATCGTTTGATCTCCGGCTGAATCCGGGCCGCATAGTCCGGGGATAGTTTCTTCAATTCCTTTAACAGACATTTTTTCCGGCGGTCAAGCTCCTTTAAATTCATAACCAGCCGCTCCAGCTCTTTTTGACGAGATGCAATATAGGACGGATCCATCTGACGGGCGCTTTTCAAGTCCCCTTGGTCCGGCGACATGTCAGGGCTGCCTGCTTTCTGATGGTACTCGATTTCTGCCCGGACAGTCCTGATCTGCCGGCATACTTCCCAGTAATCAGCTGCTTTCTCCCCTGCCTCGCCTTCAGGGGCGGGAATGGACGACAGGTCTATGTCCACAAGCATTCTTGCGGTTTTCAGGGCTTCTATCCAGTATAATGCGTCTTTATACAGCCTGTGGATTAAAAGGGTTCTTATGACTGAATGGAAATAACGCTTATATTCTCTCCACATGGCCTTGGACCCTTCAGGATCCAGGGTCTGCATCCGTTCATGGAGTAAATTAAGCGTATTATTAAAACATATAAGCATCTGTTCCCTGTTGTCCTCAGGGTCTCCGAAGCTCAACTTATTATAGAGGGCGCCCAAGGCATACTGAGTCATGGCCCAGTCCATGGGCGCCCGCTCCCTTGTCCGGATTTCCAAGGCGGCGGTATAAAATGCCAGGGCTTTTTCCTGGTTGTCCCGGGGCTCGCCATGGATGCGCTTTCCATACAGGTTGCCCAGGGCGTACTGGGTCATGGCCCAGTCCATGGGCGCCCGCTTCCTTGTCCGGATTTCCAAGGCGGCGGTGTAACATGCCAGGGCTTTTTCCTGGTTGTCCCGGGGCTCGCCATGGATGCGCTTTCCATACAGGTTGCCCAGGGCGTACTGGGTCATGGCCCAGTCCATGGGCGCCCGCTTCCTTGTCCGGATTTCCAAGGC
>NZ_JACADJ010000061.1 GCF_013389365.1 Desulfobacter latus | reverse complement strand
TTAGGACATAGTGGAAGCCTTTCGTTAAAAACATACAATGCTAAGCGTGCTTTAACCGCTTGATTTTTAAGTGTTTAATTCCTGATTAAAGAGTTGTTAAGTCAGCCGGGAAAATGGGAATGCGCCCTATTCGCTTATAATGCCTCCTGCCTTTTTAAAAGGCAGGGGGCCAAAGGAAAGTTACCGATATCTGTGCAGATTTCTCATTCGTTTTTATCAAAAGCTCGACTGCAAAGCCGAATTTGCAGTTGATATGAAATTAAACACCGCAAGGTCAAATGTCTGCCTTGCCTCAAATGAGGATTATGATCTTTTGATAGCGGGCAGAAAAATAGGCGGTAACGCCCAGCGCTATATCAAGCAGGCCTGTTTTCAGCACGGAAGCATACCGTTAAGTTTTGATGAAGGGTGTTTTGAGCCTCTTTTTTTGGAAAATTCAGGTTTTAAAAAAGCCGCCACGCTAATGAAGCTTGGCATTACAAAAGATCACAAAGCGCTTGTAAAGCTGCTGATAGAGTCCTTTTGTGAAACGTTTAACGTGGATGTTATAGATAGTACATTAAGCACAGAAGAAGCGCACAGAGCAAAAAATCTTATGATGAACAAATATGCCAAGCAAGGATGGAATATCGATGCAGCGCAAAAGGTGAACAAAAGCCAATTGTCCTTATCCAACGCCCCTTTAAAGTTGATTTTTCCTACCAGACCCGGTATGGATTAGCCAGTTTAAACGACACCATGGGCTGACCTGGTATATTGTGACGTTTATATGTCCCCATTGGAGAAAAATATGCGGTTTGAGTGCAGGGACCTGACCTTCACCTACCCGGAGGCGGACAACCCGGTCCTGGAAAATCTTACTTTTTCCATGGCCGCACCGGGATTTAATGCGGTTTTCGGGCCATCAGGCGTGGGGAAAACCTCCTTTGCTAGAATTCTTGCCGGCGGCAACAGCGGTCCCGGGGGCAATGCGTTGATTTATGAAGGCATTGCCACCATCTTGTATTCTTACAACCAGGAGCGCCTGCCCGGTTGGGCCAACACCGGCAGACATCTTGAAAAGGTTTGCCCCCAAAAAAATTCAGATCTAAAAAAAGAACTTGTCAAAATTTTCAAAGTGGAGGCCTTTTTAGGCTCACGATTCTCCCAGTTGTCCATGGGCCAGCAGAACCGGATGAACCTTATCCGCTACCTTATTCAAGACTTTGATTTGCTGATACTGGACGAAAGTCTTGCCAATGTGGATGAAGCCTTGCGGGAAACCATTATCCTGGCCATAAAGGAGATATTTCCGGCCAAGCTGTTTCTTTATATTTCCCACAATCTTATGGAAGTGGCACGATTTTGCAAAGACATCCTGGTGTTAAGCCGACCTGGTAAAAACAAAGGTGCCGTCGTGGTGCCGGGTCAGAATTATGAAACAGGATATACGGCCGACCCCCAGGCCATTGACCGCTCCATGCTGGAGATCATGAATGCTGTTTAGACGAATCTACCAGTTTCTGATTGTCTATTGCTTAGGTGTTACAGGTCTTTTAGCCATCAAATATGCTACCGGCCTGTCCAATTATGTTATCCCCGATTTAACGCTGCTTTTTGATACGGCACGCCGCATGCTGACAGGCTATTTCTTCGACGTGCTCAACACGCTTTCCGTAACGGTGCTAGGTCAGATGGTTTCTATATTCATGGCCTTTTTTGTGGGAATCATCGGCCGCAAATCATCCTGGTTAGGCTCGTTTATCAAGGTGATGGCCTATAACATCCAGGCCTATCCCATTGTGGCCCTGGCCCCGATCATTTTTATTCTCATGGGGGACGGATTTTTATCCCGTCTGCTCATTGCCTCCATGATCTGCTATTTTCCTTTGCTCCTGTCGGTGCTGGGGATCATGGCCTCACCCATAAAGGACATTGAACATTTTTACATAGCCACCGGCCGGATGCGCTGGCAGCTGGAAGTTAAAATCCGGGCCTTTGAAAATTTAAACAAGCTGACCACAGTGATTGCAGGCTCCGCTACATTGGCCATGGCCGGGACCATTGTCGCCGAATTTATTGCCGCAGATCAAGGCGTTGGTTACAGTATACGCATTGCCTTGTACCAGAGCGATCTTGCCCGCATTCTTGTGGCCCTGTTTTCCATTGGCATTATCATCTCGGTTTACCAGGGCATTCTGGAAACGGTGGGCGAACAGATAAAAACCAAATGGTTCGCGCCAAAGGGAGGAGAGCTGTTATGAATCAAAAAAGTAGAGCCGGCATCGCGATCAGGGCAGGACTCATGATCCTTTGCATAATGCTGTTTTCTGCCGAAACACCCGCCGTTGCAGGCGATACGCTTAATTATCGCTTGAAATGGCTGTTCAACACCTCTGTGGCCGGTGACATCATTGCCGACACCGGCGGCTTTTTTAAAAAAGCGGGGCTGGATGTCTCCGTGAATGAAGGCGGGGCCGGAAAAAACGCCATCAAGGAGCTTGAGCTGGGATATGCAAATTTTGGCGTGGCATCTGCCGACCAGGTCATCCGGGCCCTGGAAAAAGGCGCTGACGTGGTGGTTTTAGCCCAACTGTTCCAGGTCAACCCCATGCAGTGGATATACCGGTCGGACCAGCCTGAAATCAGGGAACTTTCCGATTTAAAGGGCCGGCATATCGGGGTTACCTTCGGGGGGAATGATGAAACCATCATGAACACCCTTTTAGCCAAAGCAGGATTTACATCAAAAGATGTCCGCATCTCAAGCGTCAGGTTTGATTTCACCCCGTTTTTAAAAAAAGAAGTTGATGTGTGGCCGGTATACCGAAACTCCCAGGGGGTTATCCTGGAAGAGAGGCTGGCCGCAGAAGGTGAACAGGTAAAATTCTTCAACCCCGCGGACTACGGTGTCGCGTTTGTGGCCAACTCGGTGGTGACCTCAGGCACCATGCTGAAAAAACATCCGGAAACGGTAAAGGCCTTTATGACGGCGCTGCTGTCGGCCTGGGAATTTGCCGTGGACCCGGCCAATGAGCCCCAGGTTTTAGCCCAGATCAAAAAAAAGGATAAAGGCACCAAAAACAACATCCGCCAAAAACAGCTTAAAGCCACCCGACCGTTGATCAAACCGGACAAAGGGACAAAAATCGGCATCATTGATGTCGGGGCATGGCAGCAGACCGAACGTATCATGATACAGGAAAAACAAATCGTGGCCCCGGTTGATGTGACAAGCCGTCTGGTTGGGCCTAAAAAATAGAATCCTTGGGTGCTTATAAGCGGGTAATTGTTATCCCGTGGCCGACCATTGTTTAGCCATTACCGTCATCCCGAATACGGACCCAGTCCAAAAAATCGGAACGCCGCAGGCGGTAACGGGCCACACTGCCTTCATGCAACTTTAAAAACGCCTGGTCCAATATTTTAGCGAAGGCGATCCGGTCTTGTTCAGGCACAAGCCTTTTGGACAGATCCATGATCACCTGTCTGGACAAGGATACACGCCCGTTCACAACCTCCTGAACGGCCTGGATAATTTCCTGACGATACCGAATTTTCAACGGATCAGGCTGGGCCAGGGTTTTCGTGATAGCCAGATATCTTTGGCAGGAGCGTTCAAAGGCCCAGACAAATACGTCCTGCAGCAGTTCTATTTTATTGAGTTCATACACACCGAGAAGCCCTTCAACGTATGAACGCTCAGGCACGTCAACAAAAGAAAGCGGACATAAATTCTGTTTGATCAAGGGAATATTGGCCCCAATACGTGCCACTCGCTTGTTCACATCTTCAAAGGGCTGAAGATAGGGAAGCTGAACCAGTAAAAAAAAGGCCTGTTCGAAGGGGTCCGGTATCGCTTTGGCTTTATCCAGAAGCAGGCGGAAAAAATCTTCCAGCTGCTGGGGCATGGCAAGGGGATAGAACACTGTACCGGATATATCCACCGGCCGCCGCCGCAGGCGACCGCAGGCATCCTCATCGGGCATTAAATTCTGGGACAGCACCGCATGAAGGTTCTGGAAGGTAAACAGGTCAAAATCGACCTGGTCAGCATCTGCGACCAGCATTTCAATGGCGGCCTTGTGGTTCAGTATCATCTGGGTTTCCTGTACGTCCTTGCCTTCTGCGGCCCGGCCGAATTCAATGAGCTGCTGGGTATCAAGCCGGCTGTAAGTATTACCCTCAAGTTTTGAAGAGGCCCAGGACAAGTCTACAAGAAGCCGCCCCAGTATATCCCGGGCATAGGTTCCGGCAGGCCCCGCCCCGGCAGGGGTCCGGCCGATGTCATGCAGCTGTGCCCGAATCCCTTCCGGCAGGTACCATGTTTTCCCGGGCATATAGGACAACAGGAACTCCCGTTCATATCCGACGGGGCGACGATACATCAACGGTTTTTGGATCTCCTTTTGGATACGGGTCCCTTCGGGAGACATGGGGACATACGGCCCTTTGTCCAATGACGGTCCCTCCGGCATCGTAACTAGCCGGTAAACCCGGGCCGTACTTTTACCTTCAGATATAATACGGCCATCTGAAATCAACTGCTCCAGGCGCCGTTGAAGGGTCCTTCGGCTTAAACGGGTTTCGTGTTCCTGCACAAGCGCTTCTTCCAGAAAAGAAATACCTATCCCTTGTGGATGATTTTTAATAATGGAACATATTTTTTCCAGATCCTCAGCTTGTTTAGACCATGGCATGGAAGCTACCTCTTAAACGATCAAAAAAAATTAAGAAAAGTGACACGGAAGCGACACATCAATGACATAAGAATGGCACACAAATTGTCACAAGTAAAGATGGGAGTGACAGATCACCAACTTTCCTGGATTTTCTGATAGGTGTCTTTGCTTGAATCCGTATGGGGCAGGATCGGACATGCTTGGGCACAGCGCCCGCATTGAAGGCAACTGTCTAAAAACCGCTGTTTTTTTCACATAATGTCTAAAAACCGTCATGCTTGTGTTGGACGGGTCTTAAATAACTAGCCCATTTTGTGATATCCGGGAGCGCGGGCGTCCCGCCCGCAGTAAAAATGCAGGCGGGACGCCTGCGCTCCCAGGTTAAGTTATTTCGGACTCATTCCAAAGAGTTACGCTGTTGATATGCTTATCTATTTTATTTCATCGCCGCTTTAACCTTGGCGGCAACATCCGCAGGAACCCATTGGGTCCACAAACTTTCGTACTCTCTGAGAAACCATTGGGCGGCCTCATCCGTCTTGGCCCGAGTGTCCTTCATATAAGCCAAGAATTTGTTGGTAATCTCCAGCGTGGTTTCATACTTTTTTAACATGTCAATGACTTCAGGGGCTTGTTCGGGCAGTTTTTTATGGACAAGAATATCGCATTTCACGGCAGGATAGGCGCAGGCTTTGGTTGTGTCCCAAATCTTTTGGTCAAATGCGGGTTCCTCTAATTGATACATGTCCAGCTTACCAAGAACCCATGTCGGCGCCCAGTAGTAACCCAGCCAGGGTTTTTTACGTTTGTAGGCGGTTTCCATGGAAGCGGCCAGGGCAGTCCCGCTGCCGGGCTGCATGATGTTGTATTTTTCCCTGATACCGTATGCTTCGAACTTTTGATCATTGACCTGGGCGCATCCCCAGCCGGGGATACAGCTGTAGAAAATGCCTTTTGACGGATCTTCAGGATCTTTAAACAACTTCCAGTATTTGGGCAGATCAAACACGGACTTAAGGCCGGGGGCAATGGGTTCAATACCGCGTTCTTTGTCGCCTTCCACCATATATCTGGGCACATACCATCCCTGTACGCTGTTGGGGAAATTGGCTCCAAGATTGATGAACCCTTCATTGGTATTGGGATCTTTACCCTTGGCAAACCCCTCGTCGTAAAGGTCTTGCCAGTTTTCCGTCCAGGTTTCCATATTGACATTGGGGGCTTCCCCTCCCTTGGCCTGGATCAGGGCAGTATTAAGCATAACGGTTTCACCCTGGACATATTTGACGGGATACCCCAAGCCCTTTTCGATGATAAAACCCGCAATACGGTTATGTACCTGGGCGCTGTCCCATCCGTAATCAGCAAAAACAATAGTTTTTTTGGCTGTGGCCGGCGTGAATCCGCCCATGAATGCCATGGTGATGGTTACTGCCATAAACATCAGCACACGTTTTTTAATTGTTCTCATTTTTTTTCTCCTTAAATTAAAAGATCTTTACTATCACTTGATCACTGCTTCTTCTTTGTTGCCAAGGCAAATGTAATGCGGTCAATGACAATGGCCATGAAAACGATACACAAACCAGCCTCAAATCCCCGCCCGACTTCGATGCGGTTAATCGCCAGAAGAACTTCAAGTCCCAGGCCTTTAGCACCGATCATGGAGGAGATAACAACCATGGCCAAAGCCATCATTGTTGTCTGATTGATACCGACCATGATGGTGGGCCTTGCCAGAGGCAGCTGGGCCTTGAACAAAATCTGCCAATAACTGGAACCAAACGCGTGAGCGGCCTCAATAACACTTGGGGAGACTTCCCTGATGCCGACATTGGTCAGGCGAATGACCGGGGGAACAGCGTAGATGATCGTAGCAAAAAGTGCCGGGACTTTGCCCAGGCCGAACAGCATCAGGGCCGGGATCAGGTAAACAAAACTGGGCATGGTCTGCATGCCGTCCAGGATTGGTTTTAGAACGGCCTCAAACCGGTCGCTGCTGGCCATGGCAATGCCGAGGGGAATGCCGATGATCAGTGAAATCAGCACCGATGCCACAACAAGGGAGAGGGTCATCATACCCAATTTCCAGAGTCCGAGGGCACCAATAAAAAACAGCATGGCACCCATCAAAAGGCCGGACCACCAGCGTCCCGTAACCCGCCATGCAAAAAGTCCCACCCCGATGACAAGAACAGGCCAGGGAAGCCATACAAAAAATTTTTCAATATAAATCATAAAGTAAAGAATGATTTGGCCCAGCAAATCAAAAAAACCGCTAAAGGTGATAAGCACCCAGTCCATGGCCGCATCCACCCATACATCTAAAGGAATATCAATGGTTTCCGGAAACTGCATCATAATTTATGTCTCCTTGCAATTCATAAATTTGAAACAGATCTTCAAACATTTGCGCTTGCAGATCCGTTAATTTCAGGTTGCATGGTTTCAGCCAGTCTGGACATTAAAAGGCCGACAACAATCACACCGAGCAAATGATCATTTTCATCGACCACAGCCACTGGATGTTGGTTTTCATCACCAAGCATGGAAAAAAGTGTGTTGGCCGGTACGTCAGGCGTGACCTTGTGAATTGTTTTTTCCAAAATGGCGTGCAGTGTTTTTTCTCCTCTATCCGCTGCCTTTCTACAGTTTTTAGCAGTAACAATGCCTACGCACTTGCCCTTTTCGCGTACAAAAATAGATGAAATTCCAGCCTTTTGCATTTTGCGCAGCGCCGCCCTGGGGCCGTCTGTCTTTAAATAAGCCATGATCTCGCTTTTTTTCATCACGGATTCCGCAGTGAGTACCTTTGTCATGTCCACATCTTCCACAAAACTGGCCACGTATTCATCAGCCGGATTTGTCAAAATTTCTTCAGCAGTTCCCTGTTGAACAATGACACCATCCTTCATTAAAATAATACGGTCCCCGAGCTTGATGGCTTCATCCAGGTCATGGCTGATAAAAACGATGGTTTTCTGCATTTTTTCCTGCAGATCAAGCAACTCATCCTGCATATCCCGTCTGATCAGGGGATCCAGGGCACTGAACGCCTCGTCCATCAGCATAATATCGGCATCCAGGGCCAATGCCCGGGCCAGGCCGACACGCTGCTGCATGCCGCCGGAAAGCTGATCCGGTATAGAGTCTTCCCAGCCCTTTAACCCGACTTGTTCTACCGCCTGCATTGCCGCTTTACGTCGGGCGTCAAGACTTATGCCCTGCACTTCTAATCCGTATTCTACATTGCGCAGGACTGTTCGATGCGGGAAAAGGGCAAAATTCTGAAATACCATGCCGAAATGTTTTTGTCGGAAATGCCTGAGTTCTTTGTTGTTCAGGCGGGTAACATCCTCGCCGTCAACCAGGACCCTGCCGGAAGTCGGATTGATCAACCGGTTGATACACCGGACCAGCGTTGATTTACCGCTTCCGGATAATCCCATAACCACGAGGATTTCACCCGGATTGACCTTAAAGGATGCATCGGCCACCCCCACACCATGGCGGGTTTTTTCCATGATCTCATCTTTTGAATGCCCTTTTTTAAGCATTTTCAAGGCCACTTCAGGATTTGGCCCGAAAATCTTATAAAGATTTTCAACAACAATTTTTTCCATTTTAATTTTCTCCATTTATGGGCGTCTCCAATGATTCGGCTGCCAGAAAAGGTGCTGCGTCAATATTTTGGGCATCCATCAAAGAAACCAGCCGCTGAAGGGATGACAGAATCATTGATTTTTCCCAGTCCTGCAATTTTTCAAAGGCGTCAACAAAAGATTCCTGCATCAAGGGGGGCGCCCCGGCTAAACACTTTGTGGCTTCTAAGGTAGGTTGCACCAGAATTCTTCTTCGATCATCACTGCTTCGTTTCCGGGTAATCAAGCCCCGTTTTTCAAGACGTTCAAAAATACCGGTAATGGTTGCCTGGCTTAAACTGACGGCATGGGCAATTTCACCCGCCGTGACTTGGCCATGTGCGTCGACTTCCCGCAAAACGATCAGCTGGGGACTGGTCAAGCCGAAACGTTTAACAAGGGATTTGGAATGCAGGTCAATGGACCGCATGATTTTTCGCAAAGCAGCAAGTACGGAATCACTTCCATTGCCACTGTTTTTTAAACTTTCCATTCAATGCTTTTAATTTTTTTTCAAAACGATTGATTCAATATATTTATAGTATTCAAACCACACAAATTTAAATAGAAAAGTGCAAAAATATAATATATAGTCGCCTCTAAAATATGTTTACCTGTACACACGGATCCTTATTTATTAGTTTGTGTTCAAAATAATGTCAACCTTAATTTTGAATAAAATTACTTTGAGTACAACGCAATAAAGACCATTGAGTTTTTAATATTTACCAACATAACCCTAACGTTGCGGGGCATTCTTAAGGAAGATAAAATGATTACATGGGATGAACAAACAGATGTTGTTGTAATAGGAAGCGGCGCAGCCGGCTGCAGTGCGGCAATTGAGGCCCGATCAGCAGGGGCGTCGGTCATTGTTTTAGAAAAAATGAAAATCACAGGCGGCAACACCCGAATCAGTGACGGGGGATTGGCCGCACCAGGCAACAGACTGCAAAAAGAACACGGCATAGAAGATTCGCCGGAACTGTTTTATCAAGACATACTAAAGGCCGGATTAAACCTTAATCACCGTGCCCCGGCAAGGGTATTCGCAGAACAGGGGGCTCAAGCGGTTGAATGGCTCCAGGTGGAACTGGGGGTTCAATATATGGATCGCCTGGATCGCTTCGGGGGGCATTCAGTCGCCCGCTGCCTGACAACCGCCAGCCATTCCGGCAAAGATATCGTCAACGCGCAAACGTCCCGTTTGAAACAGATGGGCGTGGAAATCAGGACACAATGTCTTTTGACAAATCTGCTGACGGATGACAGCGGCAATGTATGTGGCGTTCAAATCAAAACCGGATATAATCACAAAAACCAAAGCGCTAAAGAACAAAAAAATATCCGCGCCGGCCGGGCCGTGATTCTTGCCACGGGCGGATTCGGCAATGATGTTCCATTCCGGATGCTGCAGAATCCAAGCCTGGACACCACGGTCACCGCCACAAACCACCGTGGCGCAACGGCTGAAGGCTTGAGCGCCGCGTTGAAAATCGGAGCGGCGCCTGTCCATTTGTCCTGGATTCAAACCGGCCCCTGGGGCTGTGTTGATGAAGTCGGTTATGGCAGTGGATCACGATTTGCTTCCTATGCGTTGTACCCCAATGGCATCCTGGTCGATCCGTCAACCGGCCGGCGTATCGTAAGCGAGTGGGCTGACCGCCGGCAGCGGAGTATGGCTATTTTTAAAGCAGGACATCCCTGTGTCGGGATTATGGATGCCCGAGGGGCGGGAGATGACCCCCAAAGTCTGGAAAAATGTCTTAAGACGGGCAAGGTATATGAATTCAATAACCTGGCAGATCTTGCCGAGGCCTGTAACATCCCGCCTGATACGCTTTTGTCCACAGTAGAAGCGTACAACAACATGATCAGAAAAGGCCAAACCGACCAATTTGGTAAATCCTTAAAAACGGCGCAACCGATATCCAGCCCGCCTTTTTTTGCCATGCATCTGTGGCCAAAGGTTCATTACACCCCGGGAGGCGTGGGAATCAATGCCAACGCCCAGGTGATTGATGTTCGCAACCAGCCGATTCCAAACCTTTACGCCGCCGGTGAGGTTTGTGGGGGCATTCATGGCGCTGATCGATTAGGAAGTTGCGCACTTACCGAATGCCTTGTGTTTGGACGGATCGCGGGCCGCAATGCTGCTGTCGTGCGGGGCGGAGAGTAAGTCCGGCCCGGTTAAAAAGCAATCCGAAATTTAATTTTAAGCTTGACATTGCCAAATATGGGCGGTTAAATTTTTAGGTTAGCTTCGCATAAAATAAATGAGATTCAACCGACTTAAAGGAGCAACTGTATGTTTGAATCCGCCGAACTGGGACATACCATACCCAAATCCGAGTACAAAAAAGAAGAGCCTGCCCTGCGTGAGGAACTTCTCAATGTGCAGTTGGAATTGAACGAATCCTCCTCTTTTCAAGTGATTATCCTGGTCGGCGGATTAGACGGTGCCGGGCGTGGGGCCATAGTGAATCTGTTGAACGAATGGATGGACCCCCGCTTCATTCAAACCCACGGCATGGGTGAGCCCACGGACGAGGAACTGGATCGACCTATGATGTGGCGATTCTGGAGAGCCTTACCGCCCAAAGGTAAAATTGGTGTTTTCCTGGGGTCGTGGTACACGTGGCCCATGTTGAACAGGGTCTACGGCAGAACAAATGATGCGGATCTGGAACAGAGCATGGGCCGGGCAGTAAAATTAGAAAAAATGCTGGTCAATGAGGGTGCCCTGGTTATTAAATTCTGGTTTCATCTGTCCAGGGAAAAACAGAAAAAACGACTGCAATCCCTTGAAAAAGATCCATTGACCCGCTGGAAGGTCACCAAGCGAGACTGGAAGCATTTCAAGAACTACGACAAGTTTCGTAAAGTTCACGAAAAGGTCATTCGTCAGACGTCAACCGCGGAAGCGCCCTGGCTGATCATTGAAGGATTGGATGCCTGCTACCGGAATTTAACCGTCGGCAAGCTGGTCCTCAATGCGATTCGGGAACGATTGAGCAAAGATGCCCAGCCTCCTGCGGTAATCCCCGCACCGCCTCTTATGCCCTCTATTGATAATGTCAATGTGCTGAAGAGGTTGGATATGACGCAATCCCTAACAAAGGAAGCGTACCGGGAAAAATTAAAAAAATACCAGAGGAAACTGAACCTGCTGATCAGGGATCCAAAGTTTAAATACACCTCGGTCATCGCCGTGTTCGAGGGGAATGACGCGGCAGGGAAGGGAGGTGCCATACGTCGTATCACAGGCGCGCTTGATGCACGCGGGTATCAGGTGATCCCCATTGCCTCACCAACTGAGGAGGAAAGGGCCCAGCCCTATCTCTGGAGATTCTGGCGGCATCTGCCCCGTAAAGGCCGCGTAACGATATTTGACCGATCCTGGTATGGGCGCGTACTGGTGGAGCGGGTGGAGCAATTCTGTTCAGAGGCCGACTGGATGAGGGCCTACAGTGAAATCAACGACTTTGAATTACAGATGACCCGCCATCGTATGGTGGTGGTCAAGTTCTGGCTGGCGATCACGAAACAAGAGCAGTTGGAAAGATTTCATGCCAGAGAGCAAACCGGCTTCAAGCGGTTCAAAATCACGGAAGAAGACTGGCGGAATCGGAAAAAATGGGAACAGTACGAACTGGCGGTTTCAGATATGGTGGACAGGACCAGCACCCATTATGCCCCATGGACCCTGATAGAGGCGAATAATAAATATTTTTCCCGTATCAAAATACTCAAAACATTGTGTACCGCAATTGAGGAAAAGCTTAAGGCCCTCTACGAAGAGGGCGTTGATTATCTGGAAAAACCAAAGAAAAAAAAGTGAAGACAAAGAGCTATGGTTGTTGGAATCGGACAGATCAAATTCAGACTGTATGATGCGCACTCGCTTAAGGCCAAGCGCTCTGTTGTTAAATCCATTATTTCAAGGCTGCAGAACCGTTTTAATATCAGTGTGGCGGAAACAGGCCTTAATGACAGCCACGACTGGGCCCGGATAGGATTTGCCCTGGTGGGCAACGATGCAAGGATGATCAACTCAAAGGTCGATAAAGTGTTTAATGCAGCTGACCGCCTCGGGCTTGCCGTTATTGTCGACACGCATATGGAAATCATTCATATTTAGAATTGGTTAAGGGCCATGGAACTTTTAAAATTTACCAATATGGCCCTAAGACTTGCAAAGGCTGTTAATTTTATATACGGTTAATTTGAGGTCTCTAAGCATTTAGTCAATTTTAGTTTAGCAGACCCCAATTTGAGCAAAACGTCGTTGACCTGAAAATTAATTATCAATAATTTTGCTTCTATTTTCGGAGGAGCCATGGGAAAAGAAACTCGTTTGTTTAAAAGCCAGGAGAAAAAGAGCAGAACGGACGTCAGTACTTTTTTACAACAACTTGCCGACAAAATTTCACAAGGTACCATTATATTAAGTAAAGGATCCGAAGAACTAACCCTTCAAATACCCCAAAATCTGAGCCTGGAAATACAGGTAGAGGATGAACAGAAAAAAAAGAAGGGGGTTGAACACAGCCTTGAAATTGAAATTAAATGGTTTGACAATGATGAAGGTCCCACAGACCTGAAACTCAAGTAACGAATGCGATTTGGCAGCAACCTTTAATTATTTAATTCGGGGGGCACAATTACATATTGTGTCCCCCGAATTCTGTTTAAAATCCAAGGAAGAACAATACGATGAAACAGTTTCGCCTGATTTTTTTACCGGTAATATCCTTATGGCTGCTCCTTTTTGCATTTCAGAATCCGGCCCAAAGCGCCGAACTTGAAGCCCGGTTTGCCGGTCAGCAGACCGTAGACGGACAAAACGCCCTGGCCGTCACCTTTTCTTTACCCCTGGATTCAAAACAAAACTTAAACACCTATTTCAGTATTCTTGAAGAAGCCGACGACACCCCGGTGGACGGTGCCTGGATACTGGCCAAGGATACCACGGTGGCCTATTTCACCCGGATAAAACCGGACACCGCCTATACCATCAATGTGTCAAAAGGACTGGCACCGGCCCAGGGTGAGGTCCTGGCCGAAAACGTCATATATGAGGTAACCACCCGGTCGGCGGAACCCATGATCGCATTCGGTTCCACCGGATTCATCCTGGCCCCGGACCTGATCAAGGGGCTGCCCGTGGACAGTCTGAATATCAAACAGGCAGACATTGATTTTTTCAGGGTGCGCCCGGACCGGCTGACGGATTTCAAAGATGAATTCTGGGATGCCACATATTTACGGTATTACCGGTCCGATGCGCTGGCGGACATTGCAGATCTTGTCTATACCGGCCGCTGGGATCTGGACATTAAAAAGGACTTGCGCTCCCGGGTCAACATTCCCATCACCCATATCAGGGAACTTAAAACGCCCGGCATTTATATTGCCGTACTCCGGGGTGCGGGCCGTTATCGCCACGGCTACCGCATGACCTGGTTTTCCATTTCCGATTTAGGGGTACATGCCAGGGTCTATGACACCTCAATCCGGTTTTTCATCCAAAGGCTTTCAACGGCAGACCCCATTAAAAAGGCTGTGATCAAAGGGTTTGACAAGGATGGCAAAGTCCTGTTTGAGCAGTCAACGGACAAAGACGGCCTGTGCATTATAAAAGGACATTTTGAAGAACCGGCACTGGTGTCTGTTTCCAGAAAAAATCAGATCAGCCTGATGGCCATGGATACCCCGGCCCTGGATCTGTCGGAATTTGCCATGGGCGATGCCTTGTTCAGGCCCCTGGATCTGTTTGTGTACGGCCCCCGGGACATTTACCGTCCCGGGGAAACCGTTGTGATTGACGGCATCTTACGACACCAGGACGGACGGCCGGCGCCTGAAATAAAGGTGGCAGCCAAGGTGGTTCAGCCTGATGGAAAAACCATTCGCGAATTTACCTGGAAACCGGGCAAAGGCAACCATTTCAACACCGGTTTTCAGTTGCCCGCCAATGCGCTCACCGGAAAATGGCAGGTAAAATTTTCAAACGGCAATGACATGTTTAAAGCCTATCCCTTTCTTGTATCCGAGTTTCTGCCCGAACGCATGCAACTGGTCATAGACCAGACCGACGACACTATTTTGACCCCGGATAAAGACCTTGCCATCCATATCCAGGGGGACTATCTATACGGGGCACCGGCAAGCGGCAGCCGGGTCAATGCCGTGATCCATGTAAAACCGGCCCGGAATCTGTTCAAAAAAATCCTGCCCGGTTTTGAATTCGGTGCCGGCACCGACCTTGTCAACACCACTTACACCAGTGACGACATCCGCCTGGATGACACGGGAAAAGGCGTGATTGACGTAGAGAATCAATGGCAGGCAGTGACTTCCCCCCACTGGGTCACCGCCAATGTCAGCCTGTACGACTCCGGGGAACGCCCGGTGGTCAGAAACGCCTCCTGGCAGGTGTGGCCGGCCCGGAACCTTGTGGGCATCAGAAACATGTCCGGCACAGAAGACGATCCCGATCAGGTACCTGACAATGACACGGCAACATTTGAAGTGGTCCTGGCCGATACCCAGGGCCGGCTTCAAGCCGCCCAGGGCCTGGAGGTCACAGTGATCCGGGAGCATCGTGAATATTACTGGGAATATAAAGGCGACGCGTGGCACTGGGGCTGCAACAGCCGGTTCTATCCCGTGGACCGGTTTGAGCTTGATATTCCGGACCAGGGCAAGGCCCTGGTAACTGTTCCCGTGGAATGGGGCGGATACCGTATTGAAATAAAAAATCCGGCCACAGGCCTGACAAGCGCCAAAAGCGTCTGGGCCGGATGGCGCCCCAAAGGTCAGGGCCAAAGGGACATGAACCGGCCGGACCGGGTGGATCTGACCCTGGACAAACCAGGCTACCGGGCCGGGGAAACGGCCCGGGTAACGATCAAGGGGCCTCAGGGCGGAAAAGGCTTTTTATTTGTGGACGGGGCAGACAATCTTTTAACCCTGCCCATTGATATTCCTGCCCGGGGCGAAGAGCTTCCCATATCCATTGATCCGAGCTGGACGCGCCACGATCTGTACGTATCCGCACTGGTGATCCGGCCCGGAGAAAGCAGGAACGCAAAGCTGCCCAAACGGTCCGTGGGACTGATCCACCTGCCCCTTGACCGCACCGACCGCCGTATAAACGTGGATATCCAGGCCCCGGAAAAAACAGAACCCAACCGCCGGGTGGATGTGACGGTCAATCTGACCAATACCGAGGGGAAGCCGGCCGGAGATGCCATGGTCACCCTGGCTGCCGTGGACTGCGGCATTTTGAACCTGACCCGGTTTAAAACCCCGGACCCCTTTGCCTACTTTTTCCAACCCCGAAAATACAGCCCCGAAATCCATGACATCTATCAAAAACTCATTGAAGCCGCAGACGGCAGCTATGCAAGGATGCGGTTCGGCGGGGATATGGCAACCCTGACCCGGGGCGGCGACCGGCCATCCACCGATGTGCAGATCCTGGCCATCCACCGGAAGGCCGTTGATGCCGATGGCCAGGGCAACGCCGTATTCCGGCTGGACCTTCCGGACTTTAACGGACAGGTGCGGATTATGGCCGTTGCCCATACGGACAGCACCTTTGGTTCCGGGGATAAAGAGATGACCCTGGCCGCCCCCATTGTAGTCCAGGCCACCATGCCGCGTTTTCTCTCCTGCCGGGACCAGGGCGTTATTATGCTGGAACTGAACAACCTGACAGATATTACCCAGAATATAACCCTGGAAACAGATATCTCCGGGCCGGTATCTTTTACAGGACAGCCCAAACACACCATTGCCCTGGCACCCCATAAACGCAAACGCGTCAACCTGCCGATTACGGCAGGCACCACCACGGGCCGGGCACACATCACCTGCCGGATAACCGGCATTCAGGGCCCGGGGGTATCACCGGAAATGACCAAAACCTGGTTCCTGGAAACCCGGTCGCCCTACCCCCACCAGACCCGGACCCGGCAGAAACGCCTGACACCGGGACAGCATTTTTCCACATCGTCTGCCGCCCTGAACGACCTGGTGCCGGAAACAATAACCGTGCGGGCCGGGCTGGATTCAGAGCCGCCGGTGAACCTGGCCCAGCATGTCAGTGAATTGCTGGCCTATCCCTACGGGTGCCTGGAGCAGACCGTATCAGGCTTTTTCCCCCATATACTGCTCTCCTTTGATCAGTTTGCGCAATTGGGGGTTGAAACAGGCACCAGGGACGCCACCAGTGAAAAAATCAGACGCGGTTTCCAGCGCCTGCTTGAAAAACAGAAAAGCTCCGGCGCCTTTGGCCTGTGGCATGCCCGCAGTCCGGAAAGCCCCTGGCTGAGCGCCTATGCCGTTCATATGATGGTCGAGGCTGTGGACGCAGGGTATGAAGTGCCTGTGAGTGCGGTAAAAAATGGCCTTACCCGCCTTGCCGTATATGTCCGCCGCCCCAAATCCATTCGCGCGCCGGGATGGACCGACGGCAAAATGTTCAGGGCGGCTACCCGGGCCTATGCCGCCTTTGTCCTTGCCCGGGTCAGTTCTTTAGGATTGGCGGATGCCAGGAATGTCTATGCCTATGTGAAAGCCAACC
The DNA here is from genome assembly GCF_013389365.1 of Desulfobacter latus. Taxonomy (GTDB): domain Bacteria; phylum Desulfobacterota; class Desulfobacteria; order Desulfobacterales; family Desulfobacteraceae; genus Desulfobacter; species Desulfobacter latus. The sequence continues at coordinate 8,126 of NZ_JACADJ010000061.1, read as the reverse complement.
ATCCCACACCGCTGAGCCTGGTCCATGCAGGCACGGCCCTTGGGCTTGCCGGCGACCGTACCAGGGCATTTGAGGCCTTTGACCTGGCCCTCAAAACCCGGCGGGATGATAAACAGATGTATGGCGGGGACTACGGCTCCAATGTCCGGGACCTTGCGGCGGCCTACTATTATGTCACCACCTATTTTGCCGACTATGCCTTCCGGGGCGTATTCCTCCACGATCTTGCTGCCGCGCTTAAAGAGCGGCAATGGCTCTCCACCCAGGAACGCAACAGCCTGGTTATGGCAGGCGCAGCCAAACTGGCCCATCCGGCCGGGGCATGGGCTGCCGATGTGACCGTAGGAAACCGGACCGGCGCCCACACCGGAAAGGGTCCGGGCCGGGTAATATTCACAAAAGGCAGCGCTGCCGGGGGAGTCTCCGTGACAAATACCGGCACGTCCACGCTTTATCTGGATCTTGTGCTTACAGGATATCCCAACAGGCGGCCGGCGCCCCAGAGCCATGGCGTCAGCATATCCAGACAGTTTCTGGACACCAATGCAAAGCCCGTGGATATTTCCAGGCTGACATCCGGAGACCGGCTCATTGTGGCCTTAAAGGTTGAATCCCAAAAACAGCAACTGCCCCATGCCCTGGTGGTGGACATGCTGCCTGCCGGATTTGAGCTGGAAGATCCCAATGTGTCGGGATCATTTCTCATTGATGATATCGCGGTGGACGGGAAAACCATTTCCCGATGGCATGACGACTGCAATACGGCCCACACCGAATACAGGGATGACCGATTTATTGCCGCCCTGAATCTTGGATACAATGAAACCTGCCGGATTTTTTACGCCGTGCGGGTGGTCAGCCCCGGTGTTTTCAAGGTACCACCTTCCCTGGTGGAAGATATGTACCGGCCTTATATCCGGGGTGTGGGTAAAACTGTTACCCACACCCGGATAAATTCACCGGCAATTTTAAAATTGACCAAGTGATGGCCTTTCGGAATCGGAATCGGGATCGGGATCGAAAAAAGAGAGATTCGATGCCGATGCCGATCCCGACAGCGATGCCGATTTGTTTACAGAACTAATAAAATCAAAATTTAGAATTACCGGAATTCTGCTCTTTATTTTGCCGGCAGGTGGTGTCTGCTTTATTACATTTGACCATTTGTTCCCTTTTGATACCGTGGGGCGTCCCATATCCACCGTTATTGTGGACCGCCACCAAGCCCCCTTGCGGGCCTTTGCCGACAAAAACGGGGTGTGGCGGTACCCGGCAAGGCCCGACCAGGTCTCCCGGTTGTACCTTCAAGCACTTATAACCTATGAAGACCGGTGGTTCTATTATCATCCCGGCATCAACCCGCTGGCCATCTGCCGGGCGTTTTTCCAGAATCTGAGCCATAGCCGGATTGTATCGGGCGGGTCAACGCTCACCATGCAGACCGCCCGGATTCTTGATATCAGTAAACACGGGAACCGTCCGTCTACCTCAGGATTTTTTCACCGCATGGGTGTCAAACTGCGCCAGATGTTCAGGGCGCTTCAGCTGGAATACCACTTGACCAAGGGTGAAATTCTCGGGCTATATCTTACCCATGCCCCGTTTGGCGCCAATATCGAAGGGATCAGGGCGGCCTGCTACACCTGGCTGGGTAAAGGTGCAAAGGAGATGACCCGGGCCGAAGCTGCCCTGATGGCCGTACTGCCCCAGGCCCCGTCCAGATACCGGCCCGACCGCCATCCCGGCAGGGCGGCCAAGGCCCGGGACAAGGTCCTTGACCGGATGGCCCGGTTCGGCGTCTGGACACCGGACCAGATCAGGGCAGCCCAGCAGGAACCGGTGATCTCTTTCAGGTTTCCCACATCCATGACAGCGCCTCTGGCGGCCCGACGGCTGAACGCCGTTTACCCGGACGCAGAAGTGATTCACACCTTTATTGATGAAAACCTGCAGATGCACATGGCAGAACTTTTACGGGCATATATGGACAGGCTGCCCCCCAAGCAGTCCGGGGCCGTGCTGGTGGTTAATCACAAAACCCTGGAAATCGAAGCCTATGCCGGATCTGCGGACTTTTTCAATTCATCCCGGCTGGGCCATGTGGACATGATCCAGGCCCTGAGATCTCCGGGCTCCACGCTAAAACCTTTTATTTACGGCCTTTGCATGGATAAAGGCCTGATTCATTCCCATTCCATGCTCCTGGATGTGCCAAGATATAAAAAAAATTATAACCCGGGCAATTTCACCCGGGGATTTTCAGGGCCTGTCACCACGACCCGGGCGTTGCAGGATTCGTTGAACCTGCCTGCGGTCCAGGTGCTGGACGCATATGGACCGGGGCGTTTCCACGACAGATTGTGCAACGCAGGGGCCCGGTTTCAATTTAAAGGCACCCCCAACCTCTCCATGGCCTTAGGCGGTGTGGGCACCAGCCTGGAATCCCTGGTGACCCTGTATACGGCCATCGGGCGTGGCGGGATTGCCGGAAAACCGCGCTTATGTCCCATGGAACCTGTGCAGGAGCGGTATCTGATGAGTCCCGGAGCAGCCTTTATCATCCGGGACATCCTGTCCCGGCCCTTTCCGGGCCGACAGGGGGTGGGACGGCTGTCCGGCGCATTGTCCATGGCATGGAAAACCGGCACCAGCTACGGATTCAGGGATGCCTGGGCCATGGGCCTTAAGGGGGATTACACGGTGGGGGTATGGATCGGCCGACCTGACGGCACCCCCTCCCCGGGGCAGTATGGCGCCATCACGGCGCTTCCGCTGCTTGGCCAGGTGATGGCAGGCTTAGCCGCTGGTAGGGAAACAGTAAAACCACCTGAAAAGGTATCAAAAGAGACCATATGCTGGCCGTCCGGCCTTGCTGCATCGGCAATCCAGAGCCGGGCAAAGGGGGCTTGTGCCAAAAAATTTGATGCCTGGATATTGGATGGACAGATGCCGTCAACCATGACCGGCGAAACCGGTCTTACCGCCCCCCTGGTCCGGACATTCTGGGTGAACAGCCGCGGGATGCGGGCAACCCCGGCTTGCGGGGGAATTGAAAAAAAGACGCTTGCCTTGTGGCCATGGCAGGCGGAGCCTTTTATTCCGGCCCTTTGGCGGCGGGCAGCCGTACTGCCCAAGGATTCGCCCAATTGCCCCGGTATGACGCCCCTGGTTCTGCCTGGGATACGGATTGTTTCGGTTTCAGACAACAGCATTCTGACCTGCCGGCCGGGACAGACCCGTTCTCCCACCATTCCTTTAAGGGCCTTGGGCGGCCGGGGCGAACGCCAGTGGTTCCTGAATAAAAAACCCCTGGAGAATACCGACGGATCAGCCCGGTTTTTTATGCCCATGCCGGTGCCGGGACGGTATCACCTGGCCGTGGTGGATGAATCCGGCAGTTTTGACCAAGTCTGTTTTTCCGTCATTGAACTCAACCCATAAGTTATTAAAATGAGTTATCGGTTACCACGCCCCCGCTGAACGGTGAAAACTTAAGATCCTTGATTTTAAACTCAAAATCCTCCGGTTTAAATACATGAGCGCCGGCATTTTCGCGGTCCCTCAAATAGTCTTCCAGGGTCTGACGGATAACGTCAAAGGCAATTTCGTCCCATGGGATATCTGATTGGGAAAACAGGCGAACATCCGTGCTTTCCGTGGTGGGTCCAAAATCATGGGATAAGAGTTCAGCAATAAACATCATATATATCTGATTTACAAAAAGGATATTAAACATCCGGTAAGGCGATAAAATCCGGACCTCGACACGGGTCTCCTCCAAGGTCTCACGCACGGCACCCTGCTGGACAGATTCCTCATTTTCAAGATATCCGGCAGGAAGGGTCCAGCACCCTTTTCGGGGTTCAATATTGCGTTTGCACATTAAAATCCTGTCCTGGAAAACAGGCACCGTACCCACAACCATTTTGGGATTTTCATAGTGAACATGGCCGCATGAGGAACACACCGCCCGGACATGGTCATCGTCCTGGGGGATCTGACGGATCGTGGAATGACCGCACTGGGTGCAAAATTTTGTTGACATCTGTTATCTATATTCCTAAGTTTTGCAAAAAATTATAACACTGCCTTTCTCCTTCATACAATTTATTACCACAAAGCCTTATCAAAGGAAATCTTGGAAGTAAAGCAATTGGGGAAAATCAACAACAACTCTAAGTTTGGGATAAAATCAAGTTTAAACATCCTTGGCACAAATTTGGATAATTGGATAATTGGGGTCAGAGTAAAATTAAACATTGAATTCACTCAGGAATGATGCTAAACCATGATCCATGGCTCGATTACAGCGCATAGCACCCAAAGATATCCCCATCCATATTATCCAGAGGGGCAACAACCGGCAGGTTTGTTTTGGATCGGATGCCAATCATGCCGCTTTTGCCGAATGGTTGAAAGAATATTCACAAAAATACCATGTTGATGTGCATGCATGGGTGATGATGACCAACCATGTTCATTTGCTGTGTACGCCCCGCAAAGAAAATGGTATCAGTCAAATGATGCAGGATCTGGGACGTCGGTATGTTCGATATTTTAATTATGAATACAAGCGCACCGGAACCCTTTGGGAGGGGCGTTATAAATCCTGTCTGATACAATCCGACAGGTATTTGCTTGAAATTTAGGCATCCTTCATATGACCTCAAAAGTACTTTACAGTCTTTTGGGGAAAGCCTCTACAAAGGGGAATGATCAAAAAAAGTGTAAAGTACTTTTGAAGGATGCCGAAATTTACAGGTATATTGAACTCAACCCTGTCCGAGCCGGAATTGTTACAAACCCTAAAGATTATCACTGGTCGAGCTATGGGATCAATGCCTTGGGCAATGTTTCTGATTTATGTACGCCCCACCCTGAATATTTGAACCTTGGAAGGGATTCAGACAAACGCCGGAAGAACTATCGTGAACTGTTCAAACATCAGTTAAGCGACACTGTATTAGAACAAATCCGAAAAGCAACCAATAAGGGCATGATTGTCGGCAATGATCGATTCCGCAAAGAAATCGAAGCCTTAACCGGCCGGCGGGTTAAGGAAAAGAAAAGAGGCCGGCCGGTTGGGTGGCGGAAGCCAAAGGTTTAATCTTACTCTGACCCTAATTATCTTAACCCTAATTATCTCTAATTATCTGGGCTTTAAGCCGGTGGTTGTTTAGTTTTTCCGAGGCTCTTAGTAAGCGGCCACAGCCATCTCTTTTTTTGGGGGGCGTTTTCCATCTCCCCTGTTGCTAACTTCCATGAACCTGGCCTTGATCAGGCTCTGCTTTAGAACCATGGCTGTATCAGGTCCGCAGACCTTTGTTTTGGCTGCTATTTTACCGGTTACTTCCAGTACGGAATGTGCAGGGTGGGCTTCGGCAAGGCGTTTCAAGATGAATTTTTCATTGAGGCCCTGTTTAAACCGACGGACGGCGTCCTCAATTTGTTCATCCTGAACTTCCAGGCTGGATTTCAGATTTGATTTCTGCCCTTTCAGCTCTATAATCTTATCCCCCGCATCATCCAGGGTCTGCTGGAACATCTCAAGGGAGTCCCTGGATTTTTTCTCCATCCGCTCCATCAGCCCCATGGTCCGTTCCATGGACTTTTCATAATCGCCAAGCTGGCGGGAAATATCCTGAAGACGGTTTGCAATCTGGGATTTGGCCTGCCGGGCCTGCTCCATAAGAGTGGAGCAGGTGTCAATTTCGGTCTCAATTGTTTGTCTCCGGCCTTCAAGATAAGCGGATTTTCCCACTGTGATGCTGGAAGGTTTTGCCTTTTTCGATCCGACCTTGTATATTCGTGCCCCGCCTTTGGCATGAATTTCCGAGGAAAATAACCTGCCCAGGTCCATGTTAAAGCGGCCTTCCGTCATGGCCAGGGAATCCACCATTTCTTTTTGTACCTTGATCTGTCCGGCGCAGGCAATTTTGGACCGGTGAATAAACCCGGCCTCTATCCCGCCCCGGGCTTCAATTTCGGAATCCGTGACGCCGGCCTCAATAAGCACATTGCCCCGGGCCTTGATTTGTCCCCCTTCAACATACCTGGCCGCCACATCAATGCCCTCAACCTTAAAACCGTTTTTAATCACACCGGTGACGAAAATATTTTTATTGTATTTAATGTGACCGGTCCTGTAATCTACGTCGCCCTCAATGATAATGGATTCATTGACCGAGACGATGTTCAGATCATCCAGCCTGGGATTGCCCTCTATGTCTGCAATGACTTTAAGGCCGTCCTCGGACAGGCTGACCCCTTTGCCGGCATGCAGTTTGGGGTTTGCACCGGCTTTTTGGGGAATAAGGTCTCCAAAAATGTTGATACCGTCTTTTCCCGGGACAACCGGTGTTTTTTCCATCAGGACATCACCTTGTTTTACAAAGGGCATATCCCCCCTGGCTTTAAAATCCATGGTGCCGTCATCGGACAGAATGCCGGGTTTAAGATATTCCTGCTCAAACAGGCAGGTGATTACCGCATCTGTCTCTTCCACAGCCGGGGTGCCCGAGGCCGCTTGAAAGGGGATTTTACTAAACTGCGGATCATCAAGAAATCCCTGCAGGGCATTATCGTCCCGGATACCGTGGACGATACCGTACTTTTCCATAAGATTTTTGATCCATACCGGATCTATTTCATCATTAAAGCCGTCTCTTTTCACAAGCCAGACTGTCAGGGCGTCTTTTGCAATATAAATGCCCAGTTCCTTTTCGGAAATCAGTCTGGCCCCGCAAAAATCCGGCAGTTCGCATGACGAAACACAGGTAGTGCTGTCAAGGGGGGGCTGTTCAGGCGGGGAAGATGGTGAAGGCGGGCTCTGCTTAAGGCAGGCAGTTTGCTGTTTGCAAAGCACAAGTTTGCACTGGGCCTTAGTCATCATTCCCCTACTCACAAGCAGGCTTCCCAGGCGGGACGAAATTCCCTTGTCCGTCAGGCGTTTTTGCTCCTCTAAAGCCTGTTCAAGGCTCAGAGGTGTTAAAAAGCCAAATGCTATGCACAGCTCGCCGAACCGCATATCTCCGGGCTGGCGGCCAAACATTTTGTAGCATTGTTTTAATCGTTTTATATTTTCCTGGGACATATAGCCCTTGGCCTTAATGTGTGTAAACAAATCAAATCCGGGGGCCTTTGGACTACGGATATCCGACTCAAGTTTTGCCAGGTCACCCTTGGAAATATACTTCAGAAATAATGCAATTTTAAGTAGAGATCGGTCTTTGTTGCTTGGCTTGTATTTACCCATGACATTACCTGTATCTGAATTATCTGTATCTGTGTGAAAAGCACCGCTGGGATAAATACCACAGAAATTTTTAGGGAAAAAGGGGGCATACTGTACCCCAATAAAATCCTAGCTTTATTATAACTTCAGATAATTGGGGTCAGAGTAAAATTAAGCATTGAATTCACTCAGGAATGATGCTAAACTATAATCTATGGCTTGATTACAACGCATAGCACCCAAAGACATCCCCATCCACATCATCCAGAGGGGCAACAACCGGCAGGTTTGTTTTGGATCGGATGCCAATCATGCCGCTTTTGCCGAATGGTTGAAAGAATATTCACAAAAATACCATGTTGATGTGCATGCATGGGTGATGATGACCAACCATGTTCATTTGCTGTGTACGCCCCGCAAAGAAAATGGTATCAGTCAAATGATGCAGGATCTGGGGCGTCGTTACGTTCGATATTTTAATTATGAATACAAGCGCACCGGAACCCTTTGGGAAGGGCGTTATAAATCCTGTCTGATACAATCCGACAGGTATTTGCTTGAAATTTAGGCATCCTTCATATGACCTCAAAAGTACTTTACAGTCTTTTGGGGAAAGCCTCTACAAAGGGGAATGATCAAAAAAAGTGTAAAGTACTTTTGAAGGATGCCGAAATTTACAGGTATATTGAACTCAACCCTGTCCGAGCCGGAATTGTTACAAACCCTAAAGATTATCACTGGTCGAGCTATGGGATCAATGCCTTGGGCAATGTTTCTGATTTATGTACGCCCCACCCTGAATATTTGAACCTTGGAAGGGATTCAGACAAACGCCGGAAGAACTATCGTGAACTGTTCAAACATCAGTTAAGCGACACTGTATTAGAACAAA
>NZ_JACADJ010000060.1 GCF_013389365.1 Desulfobacter latus | reverse complement strand
AGCCAACGATGTTCTGCATGTGGCGTGATTTGTAAATCGAATCGTCAAGGAGAGATTTACAAATGTGCTTGTGGTTTATTTTTAGATGCTGACATTAACGCTTCTCTTAATATTCTGCACTTGGGAGTCTATAGTCCTCAAGCCTCATATATAAAAAATGACAAATAAGTACATTTATTGATATTTTATATAACTATTCATCATAACACCTCTTTTATTTTAAAGTCTTTGCGGCCTATTCCATGGGCTTCATACCAATGAATTTCCGCTTTGCACTTTGTTTTGTCTGGTAATTGCACAATTGCTATGCCCTTCATTTTGCGCCAATTGCCTGCACCATATACTTTTTGCAGCCTATGAAGGATACGGATTCCAGGCCCCTTTGCAATTGTTTCAATTCGTTCAATCTGACCAATTAGGTTATAAAACAAAATTAAGAAATAACAAAAAATAGTAAAATTAAGACTCAATTTATGTTTTTTTATCAAAATGTAAGCACCTTGAACGGCTGAAACCCACAGCCTCTATTCCTTAGCTCTATCAGTTCATCAAGAGCTTCAGGAACTACTTTTCTGATTATGTTCAATGCGCCGTTCAGATCAGCATTAATTATGCCCTTAGACTGTATTACGCTGTACCGCAGGGCGTCAATATTTTTAGAGATATACAAAATTCTTTCCTTAGAACGATTTACGCATAATCCTCGGCAAATATAGGGAGGCCGATGATGTCATTACCCTGGCCCGGACCGAAGCTCTGGACGCCCATGCCAATTCAGTAAAAATCCGCCTGAAATAACAGCGTTTAATCGGCAATTCTAAATTAAATGACGTATTATCTGTCCTGCGTGCTCTTGCTCGAAGTATTATTTCGAGCAAGAGCTTGAGCAAGATGGCCTACCGACTCAAATTCAGAAGTGCAGAAAATCCATTCCGTTGCCTATACAACCATAGATGAAGGTGCTACAATCTTCAGAAAAGTTGTCCATGAATTCTAATCATTTTTTCACCTTAACGGCCCCTGACTGTGTTATCTCATATTAAGTTACAGATCCGTTCAAGGCATGGGCAAAAAAATGTATACTTCACGATAACTTCAGGAGCAGACGATGAATCAATTCAACCACATTATGGCCTGTATTGACCTGTCTGATTACTCACCCATGACCCTGGGCTATGCCCTGGGACTGGCCGGACAGGCAGACGTCAAAGTTACCATTTGTTCTATTGTCCCCTTGCGCGAAGTAAATCCGGTGTATATGGCCGGAATGATGTACCCCTGCAGGGAGGACACCACGGAGTACCTGGAGGAACTTAAAGAAGACAGGATTACCCAGATCAGGGAACTGATCCGCACACGTTATCCTGAATTCGACGGCAAAACCGATATCCGTATCACAATGGGATATCCTGCCGAAGAGATCCTTGAGATGATTGATGAGGTTGACCCTGACCTTGTTGTCATGGCCAACAAAGGGCGTTCCAATCTGTCCAGTTTCATGTTCGGCAGTGCCGCAGAATTTGTATTCCGCCATTGCAGAAAGGCGTTGTTCAGTGTCAGGGACAAACATATTTTTAAACGAATGTACTCAGGCGACGAACTGCCGGAAGCCGGAGAACTTAGAAACATTGTCGCTGCGGTGGACTTTTCTCCCTGGACCGAGCACATTCTGGCACGGGCAGGATGGATGGCAAAAACGACAGGCGCAACGCTTCATGTGGTCCATTGCATCGGCACCAAGGAACTGGCCTGGGTTAAATCCCATTACATCCCTGAAAACACCTTTTCCGAAGAGAAATTTTTACCCAAGGCCAAACAACGGCGACAGGCCCGGCTTGAGGACCAGATAACGGCGGCAGGCATTGAAGATATGACAGGGATTGATATTACCATCAATTCGGGAGATCCTTGTGAGCAGATACTTTCTGCTGCAAAAGATCTCAGGGCGGATGCCCTGGTTTTAGGCCCGTTAGGTCACAGCCGCTCGGTCAAATTTGTTCTGGGCAGCACCATTGAGAAAGTTTTTCGTCACAGCCCGGTGCCGGTGCTACGTCTGAGTCCTGATATCTGTATTTAAGGATTAAAAGCAATACCGAAAAACGGCCTTGATCATCATTTGAACCACCGTGTAGGTTGGGTTGAACGAAGTGAAACCCAACATTTTGTATTTGTTGGGTTTCGTTCCTCAACCCAACCTACCTTCCACGCATTGGCCGAAATAATGATCAAGGCCAAACAGAGTAAAGACAGTATTTCCTGCCTGGACCTCTCAATTCTGCCCCAAATGCGGTGAGTGTGGAGATCATAAAAATTACGGTGAATTCACCTGCTCGCATTGTGGGTATTCAGGCAACAGAGATTACATAGCAACGCAGAATATTGCACGAAAATTTTTTAAAATTTCGCTTAAAAGTTCAACAGGTTTTGGTTATATATCAGAATCTGCCGGCGCCGCTGTTACCGCTGGGGAATTTTTGAGTAAGATAGACAGATGGGTTAATGGATGGAAAAAATGTCTGAATGTTGCTCCTTTCATTGTTGAAATGAAAAACTGGAAGGCGTATCCGTTAATTGTATAAATGAGCATATTTGTCTATTTTTGTAGTGATAAAAAGTAACGGTTGAGTTGCAAATAAATGGCTGTATAGCTGGAACCCCTTGATTCCAGGGGCTAAAAAAGGAAAAGATATTTTGGAGTGATGGCTATTTTTGCTGTTCTCTAGGGAATGCTTCAATAAAAACAGTGAGGGAGTATATTGAATCTCAAGGATAAATTTAACGCCGCATGCGGTGATTCATCCCCGAACCTGAAGATTTCGGGGTTTTCTCACCGCAAAGGCTATAAAGCATTTTTCACGTCTCTTCTTCTCCCTGTTGTTCTTATTTTCTCAAGCTGCGCACCACTTCAACCCGGATTTGAAACGCCTGTCGTAAGTATTTCAAGTTTTGAAGCATTGCCATCACAAAGTATTGTTCCGCAATTTGAAATTGGGTTACACATTGTGAATCCCAACAGGAGTGCGCTTAATTTAAAAGGTGTGGTATATACAATTTCCTTGGAAGGCCATAAATTAATGACTGGTGTGACAAATGAACTTCCAGTGATTGAGGCGTATAGTGAAGGGGATATTTTGATCAACGCATCTGTTGACCTATTTAGCAGTATCGGTTTTTTCACCGATTTAATTCGAAACCAGAATTTAGGAAAAATATCTTATCAATTTAATGCTAAATTAGATGTGGGTACACTTCATCCAATTATTAGAGTAACCAAAGAAGGAGCGTTCAACTATAGTTCTTTTCTTTTTTAAACTTAGTTTTTGTTGATCATTTTGAAGAACTAATTTTTTCTTTCAAAATATCATTCTCTCTGCTATAATTTTTTGAGTTCTTTGAAAAGATATAGGGTTATGCTTTACAGACCTGAAGCATGTAAAATCTTTTGGGCTATGTGCATAAAACAACCGCGAAAACCAAGCTTTGTGTTGTGCATCACCACAAAAAAGCAGTAAGTAGTAAATACCGTAGGTTCTACGGGATTTTAAGCCTGTGGAGAGGAAATGAGACCTAAGCAGTTTGTTCGGGCACACTCTATGAAGCAGGAATTTCTCATCATTCATACTCAATGGGTAAGAATGAGTAAGAAGAAAGGAACAGGAGCATGTCTCAAAATACGTCAGGCATCACTTTAGAACAACGGATAAAAGAGCTTGAATATGAAAATGCCGCCTTGAAACAAGATATTGTTAAGCTTAAAAACTCCCGATCCACTGACACAAGTCTTTTTTCTACACCTGCTGATTTCAATGAGATTGAGATCAATGAAAGAATGGCCCAGGCCCAGAAACTCGAATCCCTTGGCACCTTGGCCGGCGGCATAGCCCATGATTTTAACAATATGCTGTTCCCTATTCTATTGAACGCAGAACTGTTGCTTCTTAAAAGTTCTGCTTATGACAATGAAACAAAAGAGAGCCTGACACAGATTTATGAAAATGCCTTGCAGGCAAAAGAATTGGTTCATCAGATTTTAAATTTTTCCCGTCACAAAAAAATTGAAAGAGAACCGTTACAGATACAAAATTGCATAAACACTGCGCTTATGCTGATGAAGTCCGGTATTCCACGCAATGTTTCCATAAAAAAAAATGTAGATCCAAACACGCCTTATGTTGTTGCGGATCCCACCCAACTGCACCAGATTATAATGAATTTGGTTAGCAATAGCGTACATGCCATGGGTGAGTCCGGTGGTGTCATCAACGTTTCTTTGATGCCTGTAAATGTTTCTCAATCCGATGCCAACGACGGGGTTAAACCGGGGAATTATATCTGTTTAAGTGTTTCCGATACAGGCAGTGGTATGTCAAAGGAGGTGATGAGCCATATTTTTGAACCGTTTTATAGCACCAAGGGCAAGGAAAATGGAACCGGCATAGGATTGTCTGTTGTTTATAGTATTATCAAAGATATGAATGGCGATATAAAGGTTCACAGCCAATTGGGCAAGGGAACTGAATTCAAATTATATTTTCCGGAATTTTCGGAAAAACGCCTTGTTTCAAGACTTCAGACGCCTGCTATAAATGAGAAAATCGACGTTGTGCATCAAATTCATATCCTTTTTGTGGATGATGAAGATACTATTCTTAAAGTAGCAAAATCGATACTGAATCGCTTAGGGTGCCGCACCACAACTATGATCGATCCTGTGGCCGCCCTGGCGCGTTTCAAAAAAGAGCCTTTAACGTATAATCTTGTAATTACGGATTTGTATATGCCGCAGATGAATGGTGATTGTCTGGCAGAAAAGATAAAAGAAATCCGTCCGGATATTCCTATTTTTCTTTGTACAGGATTCAGTGATGATATTACTTTGGATATGATGGCGCAAAAAGGTATCAGGGCTGTGTTATCCAAACCGATTTCCATAGCAGAGATTTCTGATAAAATTGAAAAATTTTTAAACACAAAAATATCTGTTACCTGATGCCTGGTCCTGATATAGAAAAAATAAGAGCCCTTGAAAAGAGAATGGATCATTTGGGTATCCACAAAAAAGATATCCTCGAAAAATTTATAAAATCCTCGGGCCGTGGCGGCCAAAAGGTCAATAAATCGTCTTCTGCTGTCTTTTTAACGCATCTGCCTACCCAAATAAGCGTAAAATTTGGGAAATACAGATCCCAGCACCTGAACCGGTTTATGGCCCTGAGACACCTGGTAGAAAAAATTGAACAGTTAAAATCCGGGCTCCCCGATGTTACAGCCCGAAAATTAGCCCGCATAAAAAAGCAGAAGCAACGGCGAAGAAAAAAAGCGTTGAACAAAGTAAGCGGCCGCAAGACGAATTGATTCTGAAATAATTTTAGGGCCATGTTGGTATAAATATAATCCGGGTTTTGATAGACCCGCTCAGCCTATGGCTGTTATCATTTAAACCCCTGATATGATAAAGGCTTTATTTTATGAAAGACATGCTTGGATCCGGCAAATTCCAGATGATATACATCGTCTCCTGTGGAGAGGGCGTGAACGCCTTTCATCTCGTGGAATCCACGCTTGTACAGTTTCCCGATTCCAATATTACTGTTGTAAAAGTTCCCAGGATACGTACGGAGAGTCAGGTTGATGATCTCATCGATAAGGTCAAGGATATTGAGAGTATTATCGTTCATACCATTGTTGATTCCAACCTCCGCAGGTATCTCACGCGCCAGGGCATGGATAATCACATTGTTACCATTGATCTGATGGGGCCCATTATTTCAAAAATAGAAACATTTCTTGACCGGCCGCCTCTGGAAACCCCGGGACTATATAGGGAGATTCACCTGGTGAACTTAGAACAGGTCTCTGCCATTGATTTTGCCCTGGCCCATGATGACGGCTTGAATCCGGAGAGTTTGATCCAGGCCGAAATTGTGTTAATAGGGCTCTCCAGGGCCGGTAAAACGCCCTTGTCAATGTACATGAGCGTTTTGGGATGGAAGGTGGCCAATATTCCTTTTGTACCGGGTGTTCCCATGCCCCAGAGTCTGGATCGTGTGGACCGGCGCCGGGTGTTTGCATTAAATATCAATCAGGAACAACTGCAGGCTCACAGGAGAATGCGTCAGGAAACCCTGGGGGCCAAGGATATTTACGCCTATTCCGGAAAAGATGAAATTGAAAAGGAGATTGAGTACGCCCAGAAATATTATATTACCAAAGGCTTTTCCATGATCAATGTGAGCAATAAGCCCATAGAGACAAGTGCTGAAGAAATTATTGAAATGATTACGCGCAGGTTCAAGGCCCAAGCCCATATAAGGGACTTTCTCTGATTCGATGGTCGAAGTTGAAATATTCACGCACGGGTATAATCAAGGATTCCGGGGGGAATACCGATATTAATTACATTCATTTGTTATTGTGGGTTGAACCTGGGTGACGGGTCAATCCATGGGTTAAGAACAGTTATACATGATTCCCAGGAATTTTAGGAAAGACAGTTATGATACATTATTTTAGGGTCATGGCCCTTATCCTGATGGTTGTCTTGATTGTAACGGCAGTACCCTGCGGGGCAAGGGACTTCATGGTTGAATTTGTAGAGGAAAACTACATGGAAAATCAGGATGACTATGCCGACACGCCGATGATTTACCATGCCTTCCAGGTGCGTTCTCATGCGGGCTTAAAGATCCTGGTACTCACCGGGGAACACCCTGAGTATCGCGGGTGGCTGCGACGGTATGTTGCCCAGGATAAGGGTTTTATTGTGAAGGTTCCTGATAATGAAAACGATTTGTTTATTTCTTCAAAAGTCTATGAAATTGATGTGAGACATGTGCATCCCTTTAATCCTGAAAACTGGTCAATGAAAGGCAGTCATGTTTTTGACCCCAGGACTGACTTGGATACACAGGGCTGGATTGTCGCGGGCCAGGGATATATTCTCGTACTGGACCAAAATAATAAACGCAGTGAATTGATTGATACTGTAGTTAAGCGTATGGGATATATCGGCATGATTTCAAGAAATCCTGAAGCCGCTTTGGGAATTTTCAGAAATCAGCCTGAAAAATTTAAAATGATTATTGTGAATTACGATATGCCTGGTATGGGCGCCGAGACCTTTGTCGATAAATTGGTCCAGCTTGATCACAAAATTCCCATACTTGTAGAAACCGGCTATCATAACGAAAATCTCAAGCGACAATATCTGTCCAAATTTTCAGGGGCAGGGACAGTTCGCGTTACATCCGTGGCATTGAATCGTCTTCAACAGACCATAAAAGACTTGATCAAGCCTGAGACGGAAACTGCGGAACAACCTGTAAATGGATAAAATAGAGAAGATAACAAAAATTTGCAGTGTTCTATTTATCGTTTTTTTTACGGCTCCGGGAAACGGACGTGGCGCCGACCAGGCGTTTTATGAACTGGAGGCCGGGTTTAAAAATTTTATTCAATGCGAGCTCACCCGGACAGATGCGGAAACGCATTTTAAGGGGGAAAACTTTACCGTAATTATGGTTAATCTTTTCAATGTTACCAAGGAACTGGATATCACCATTCTTACTGGGGCGGTTAAGTGCGATGTTCAAGGGCAGTACCGTACCTTGTACGTTGCCATGGGATTAAGGGAGTTGAAAGGAAAAAAGGTGGTTTCTTATTTGACCATCAGGCATAAGGATTTTCACATTCTTGCCACGGAATTGATCCGCTATCCATACAAAGAGCGATGTCCGTGGGCCCGGTATTGGATTAAGCAGGAGTAATCTTAATTAATGGGACTTTAGGCCTATGGGCCTTAATTGACGGGAAAAAATATGGCGACCAAAGAAAAAAAACAGGGAGAATCAACCATTGCCAATGCCATAGCATTGGATATTTTAAATTCAAAAATCACAATACCTCCCATGCCGGCCAATGGGCCGAAACTGATGTCCCTGATTAGAAAACCAATTGATGATATAGAAGTGGATGATTTTGTAAATATTATTGATTCGGATCCTGGACTTTTATCCATGATTCTCAAATTGGCAAATTCCGTCTTTTTCAAGGGATTTGATGAGATTTACAGCTTACGATCAGCCATTATCCGTATCGGACTCCAAGAGACCGTCAATTCCACCAACCTGTATTTTTTCCGGCGTATGTTTCCAAAGATTCCTGAAATAGAAGGATTTCAAGCCCAAGATTATTGGGCCTTTTCCTGGGCTTGTGCCATTGCAGCAAGACGTCTGGGCCATCCGAACCTGGACATGAATGTCAATCCGGGGGAACTTTATATTGCCGGGTTGCTTCATGGTATCGGGAAATTAATTCTTGCCATTCAATACCCTTTTGAATTTTCAAAATGTATTCAAACCGCAGCCAGATTAAAAGTACCGCTTCATACTGTGGAGCTTGATGAATTGGGAACGACAGACACGAATATCGCATCAACATTGCTGGAGATCTGGCACATCCCAAGGCGGATTTGTACTGGTGTTAAATTTTATCATAATCCGGATCTAGCCCCGGAAGAAGATCGAAATGTCGCGGCCTTGATCCAGTTCGCCTATGCCGTTGCCTCGATGTCCGGTATTGGAAAAAACGGCGATGGGTATGTCACGTCTCTTGATTCCACATGGGTCGCCAGGCAATCGGGACTGCCATTGTCCAAACAGAATATACGCGAAGCAGTCGTCAAGGAGATCTTAGCGTCCCTGGAAAAAAAATCAGAAAGCATCACCGGTGTCGCCCCCCGGAAACAAGGGTCGTTATATGAGTCTAAAAACACGACGTATCAACATCAGGATATTTACCGTAAAAAAAAGTCAATCTCGCCCACGCCGAAACCAGCGAAAACGAAACCGCCTGAAACAGGATTTTTTGCCTGGATACGCTCGCTGTTTTATTGACAAATAAATATTTTTACGTCCCTTATCTGCTATCTATACGGCTTTTAAGATAACCTGTGTCGTCCGGCAGACCGGACATGCGTGCTGTTGAATTGGCAAGGTGATCACAGGCTTCGTTCAAGGGATCACCGGCATGGCCTTTTACCCAAATGAAACGGATATTAAGACCGGGCAGCAGATTCAAAAGACGCTGCCACAGATCAGGATTCATGGCCGGGGTGCCGTCGGATTTTTTCCAGCCCCTGCGTTTCCATGCCTTTGCCCAGTTTTTGTTAATGCCGTTGACAACGTATCTGGAGTCCGAATGCAGGCAGATGGGACGTGTTTCTCCTTCAAGGGCTTCAAGCGCCACGATGACAGCCAGAAGTTCCATGCGATTATTGGTGGTCAGATTAAACCCGCCGGAAAAGGTTTCTCCGGTTTCAAATACCACACCATATCCCCCTGGACCGGGATTGCCGATGGCCCCGCCGTCTGTATAGACCATCACGGCATTTTCCGGGTATTCATGTCCGGCCTGCTGCCGGCGTCCATTCTTTCTTTTCTTTGGGGTATCACTCAAATTTTTAGTTGAACATGTAGATGCTGTGTCGGCCGGATCTGCCAGAAAGGCCAAAGCCTCCTGTTTTGTTTTAAAGCTTTTGAATCGTGCGCCTGCAAATCCTTTGACCTGGCGCTCAGCATCAGGCCATGATGTGAATATCCCTGTTTTTCGGCCTCTGGCCACTGCGTAGAATTTCATGCGTCAGACTATAAGTGTAAAAAAAAAGAATGTAAAGAAACATCTGTGTATCAAAATTAGGGACTTTCTTGAAATAAATATGTAGCCGGTGTAGAATATTGAAACAATAACGGATCAATTGCAGCATGTTGCCACCGGTTTCAGCTACTCCCATAACCTTAAAAACAGGGGGGAGACAGATAAAACAGGCGGTTAAACAGTTTGCATTAACCATGAAGGAGGTAAAATGGAACCCACGAAATTCCGTGAATCAAGACTGTCCATCAACCGTTTGTGTGAACAAATGGACCAACTCATAGAGAAAAAGGCGTTGGATGAATCAAGGGCTTGTTTTGACAAGGCATTCGGTGAGCTGGACGAGCTGAGGCCTAAGGCGTCAGGAGATATTCAGGAACGTTCGGTTAAGAATCTGGCAATGAAGCTCAAGGGCATGGAAGGTAAAATTTCCAAGTTAAAAACCAAAGGCACAGCATCATCCGGCTCGGGATCCCGGGTCAAAAACAATATCGAATGGGACATAGACCGGGTAGCGCAATTATCAAAAACCTTTCTTGAAAAAGTACTGAAAAATATGGCCGATGATGCCGAATCGCAGGTTTTTTTCGGCACTACGGGCAAAGGTATCCGGCCCAACTACCAGATCAAATTCAAAGACGGTCAAATAACTTGGTTCACAGGTTCCGGCCATAAACCTAAAGCAGGCCCAAAAGGTCAGGGCGCAAAAAATTTATCCACACCTTTTCTTTTCCAGGAGATTAACGCCATTTTGAACAATACCGGCAATATTTAAAGGATTGAAAGGGATGAAAATAATCAGGCCATTGGTTTTGTTTGCATTTATGTTTTCTGTCATGTCGGTTTTTACTCAGCAGACGTTGGCTGCAGAATCCTTATCCGCCACACAGGCACTTAAGGTCAGAATTGACGCTATCATTGATGTGCTTAATACACCGGAATTTAAAGGGGATGATAAAAAAGAGTTCCGCAGGCAGAAAATTCGTAACATTGTGATGCATGGTTTTGATTTTGGGCGTATGGCGCAGTCCAGTCTTGGAAAATACTGGAGAAGACGAACCCCGGAAGAGAAACAGGCTTTTACGGTCCGGCTCCAGTCTCTGATTGAAAATACCTATATATCCAAACTTGAAACCTATACCAATGAAAAGGTGGTCTACCTTAATGAACAACGCAAAACAAAAAAGGATCGGGAATACGCAAAAGTTCAGACCCATATTATTACTGTTGATGGTACCGAAATTCCCATTGCGTACATGATGTACAGACAGGGTAGAGACCCCTGGCTGGTGTTTGATATCAACATTGAAGGGGTGAGCATGGTTAATAATTACCGCTCTCAATTTGGAGAATTCCTTGGCCGAAGATCGTTTTCAGAACTTCTTAAAGATCTTGATGCCAAAAATAGTTCGACATAACCGATATGGGCCGCAAACACAGGTATTGCATATTTCAAAACCATGCCGGTCTGCAATCCAGCAGGCCGGCATATTAGGCCCATAATCAAAATAAACGCTCCCATATGCTTTGCCTTTTCATCCGTCTTCTTCGTTGTGACAATGAGTACATATTTCAATATGCTCCCATTGCCACGCCTTGAATACGAATGAAAATTCTAAACCATATTTTGGGAGATTTTATTCCGATCATGGGCCTTATATTCGCATCCCTTTTTTGTTCTGCTTCCAGGGTTCAGGTATTTTTTTGGGCCGGCCTGAAATCTAACCAAAGTCTAATACAATTTTAGTTTATATAGATTAAAATTAAAAATTAAGGTTTCTACTGACTGCTTAAAAACAAGCGCATTTCAAATTTTTAAGGAACACAGATGGCACCGTTTCACTTGCTTTTAACCCTTTGCGTGCTGGCCATTGCAGGTTTTTTTATAGGCCGTAGCAAATCCTTTGCTGTTTGTTCTGCCCAGGGCGGTCCAAGAGCGCTTCATTCAAGGCCAATCTATTACGGCATACTGACCGCTATTTGGTGTGCGGTACCGGCTTTAATCGTTTTTTCTTTCTGGTATTTTTTTCAATCCACCATCATCATGGATTTGGTAATTGCCGATCTTCCTGACCCGATCCGGTTTTTGCCCGAAGACCGTCTTAATCTTGTTGTCAACGATATTAAAAATATTGTGGCCGGGAATATTGTAGCCGGAAACATCAGTCCTGCCATTCAGGCTGCGGCCGACCATTACAAAAGCCTTGAGAAGACGGCTCAGGTCGCATTAAGCGTTATTATAACGGCAATGGCCATAATTGCCATTGCCGGTGTGTACTTAAAAATTACACCAACGCTCAGGGCCAGGAATTATGTAGAAAAAATTATTGAGGGCCTGCTCATTGCATGCACTTCCCTGGCTGTTTTTACCACCATAGGTATTGTGGCTTCCGTATTTTATGAGGCGATCCGGTTTTTTAAGATTGTGCCGGTATATAAATTTTTGTTCGGACTCCAATGGAGCCCTCAGATGGCCATTCATGCCGAGCAGATCGGATCTTCCGGTGCATTCGGGGCGATTCCGGTTATCCTTGGCACCATGCTCATTGCCGGCATTGCCATGTGTGTGGCCGTGCCGGTAGGGCTTATGGCTGCCATTTATCTGGCCGAATATGCCAATAAAAATTTTCGAAATATTGCCAAGCCGCTTTTGGAAATCCTGGCCGGCATTCCCACGGTTGTTTACGGTTTTTTTGCAGCCCTTGTTGTGGCCCCGGCCATCAGAGATGCAGGGGGTATCCTGGGCTTCTCCGTATCTTCGGAAAGTGCTTTGGCCGCTGGAATTGTCATGGGAATTATGATCATTCCCTTTGTTTCCTCTTTATCCGATGATGTTATCAATGCGGTGCCCCAGTCTTTACGGGACGGTGCTCTAAGCCTTGGTTCCACCCGGAGTGAAACCATTACAAATGTGGTGCTGCCTGCAGCCCTGCCCGGAATTGTGGGCGGCGTGCTGCTGGCTGTGTCCCGGGCCATTGGCGAGACCATGATTGTTGTGATGGCGGCCGGCCTGTCAGCCAACCTGACCGTGAATCCTTTCCAGGCTGTGACAACGGTTACGGTGCAGATTGTTACCCTGCTGGTGGGAGACCAGGAATTTGACAGTGCCAAAACCCTGGCCGCTTTTGCCCTGGGGCTTTTGTTGTTTGTCATTACCCTGGCTTTAAATGTAGTCGCCTTGATAGTGGTCAGAAAATACAGGGAGCATTATGAATAATTTAAATAAAAGGGCTGTGCCGGGCAACGGGAGAACCATAGATATCGTAAAAAAAGGGCTTAACAAACGCTACCGTAAAGAACGCAGGTTTCGTGTTTTCGGGTGGGCAGCTGTTATGATCAGCTTGGGCTTCTTATTTTTGCTGTTTATTTCCATTATATCCAACGGATATACTGCATTTCAACAGACCATGGTCCGGCTGGATGTATACTTGGATACCGATGTCATAGATAAAGATGATCTTGCTGGTGCTGATTACGCCAAATTGATCCATGAGGCGTTGTTGTCTGTTTATCCTGATGTGACAAAATACAATGAAAAACGAAAATTATACGAATTGGTCAGTACAGGCGCCGCTTACCGACTTCGGGATTTTGTAGCCAAAAACCGGCATGCGATCGGAACCACCATTCAGATATGGGTGCCGGCCGATGATGATGTGGATATGCTTATAAAAGGGCATATTGACCGAAAAACGCCCCAGTCCCGGAGACGGATTAATGACCGGCAGCTTGCCTGGGTGGATCATCTGATCAGCCGGGGACAGGTCAAAAAGGTGTTTAATATGACCTTTTTCACTTCAGGGGACTCCCGGGAGCCTGAACTTGCCGGAATCTGGGGGGCGGTCTGCGGGTCCTTTTATACTCTTATTGTCACGCTGGTGCTCTCGTTTCCCATTGGGGGGGCTGCTGCTGTGTATCTGGAAGAGTTTGCCCCTAAAAATAGATGGACGGATATCATTGAAGTAAATATCAATAACCTGGCTGCCGTGCCCTCCATTGTGTATGGGCTGTTAGGCTTGGCCGTATTTTTAAATTTTTTCGGCCTTCCCAGGTCTGTCCCGCTTGTGGGTGGGTTGGTTTTGACCTTGATGACGCTGCCTACCATTATTATTGTCGGCCGATCCGCGCTTAAGGCGGTGTCACCTTCCATTCGAGAGGCCGGTCTTAGTATTGGTGCCTCTAAAGTCCAGCTGGTGGCGCATCATGTTTTGCCCCAGGCCCTGCCGGGCATGCTCACCGGTACCATCATCGGTATGGCCCAGGCCCTTGGGGAAACCGCACCGCTTTTGATGATCGGTATGGTGGCATTTATTGTGGATATTCCTGCCGGGTTCACAGATCCTTCAACGGTGCTGCCTGTACAGATTTATTTGTGGGCTGACAGTCCGGAAAGGGCGTTTTTGGAAAAAACATCCGCTGCCATCATGGTGCTTTTGCTATTTTTGATGATCATGAATGCCACAGCTGTTTTTTTAAGAAGAATTTTTGAAAAAAGACAGTAGATTTATTGTGTTATGTATATTAATTGTACAAATTATTTCAGGAGTTTATCCATGAAAAAAATGATTGTCATTTCAATTGTCCTGGTTTATCTGTCGATTTTGGGGATAGCCCAGGCCCGCGCCGGTGCAGCAAGGGATTATATTTCCATTGTCGGATCTTCAACGGTTTATCCCTTTGCCACTGTTGTTGCTGAAAACTTTGGAAAAAAAACCCGCTTTAAAACCCCGAAAATTGAATCCACAGGATCCGGTGGCGGACATAAACTTTTTGGCTCCGGTATTGGTGTAGCGCATCCGGATATTACCAACTCTTCTGCCCGGATTACAAAAAGTCAGCTGGAAAAAGACTTTAAAAATGGTGTAAAAGAAGTGGTTGAAGTAAAGATCGGTTATGACGGCATTGTTGTTGCGAATTCCAGGCAGGCCATGGTGTTCAGACTGAATAGAAAAGATTTGTTTCTTGCTCTGGCAAAGCAGGTGCCTGTGGCGGGGAATAAGGGTGCTTTACAGCAAAACCCCTATAAAACCTGGAAGCAAATAAACGCATTACTTCCGGATGTCAAAATTGAGGTGTTTGGGCCGCCACCCACCTCCGGCACCCGTGATGCCTTTGTAGAAATGGCCATGGAGGGCGGGGCAAATACATTTACATGGATAGCGACGTTGAAAAAAACGGATAAAAAAAGATACAAAGAGATTTGTCATACCATCCGGGAAGATGGTGCCTACATCGAGGCTGGAGAAAACGACAACCTGATTGTCGATAAGTTGAGTAAATCTCCTGATGCCTTAGGTATTTTGGGGTTTTCTTTCCTGGACCAGAACACGGATAAGATTCAAGGCTCATTTATTGATGGGGTGCAGCCAACATTTCAGGCGATTTCCGACGGATTCTATCCCGTGTCCAGGCCTCTGTTTTTTTATGTGAAAAAAGCCCATGTTGACACTATTCCCGGTATGAGGGAATATCTGGCCGAATTTACCAGTGAAACGGCTTGGGGGGATGACGGCTATCTGACGACCAAAGGGTTGATCCCCATGCCAGAAAAGGAACGCCGGAAATATAAAAAAATTGTTGAAGAATTAACGCCCTTAACTTTGGATGATCTAAATTAAGGATAAATAAAAACAAAAATGAATCAGGAACAAACAACCGGGCATCCGCATATAAGGCCTGGTCGAAGCCCGCTGGTTGAACGAACAGAGCGCGCAACCGTAGGACAGACAACGGTTGAAGATCCCAGGATAAGTTGTAAAAATGTTGCTGTTTATTACGACGCCAAAAAAGCCATCAGCAATATTAACCTGGATATCGGTCGCAACGAAGTGATTGCCATGATCGGCCCTTCCGGGTGCGGTAAATCCACCTTTCTGCGCTGCCTGAACCGGATGAACGATACCATTGAAGGATGTACTGTGAGCGGGCAGATCTTCATGGACGGAAAAAATATATATGACAGCGACGTGGATGTGGTTCCGTTAAGGGCCCAGGTGGGCATGGTTTTCCAAAAGCCCAATCCCTTTCCTAAATCAATTTATGACAACATTGCCTATGGCGCAAGAATTCACGGCCTTGTCCAGAACCGGGATGAGACCGACGAACTGGTTGTAGGCTCTTTGAAAAGAGCAGGTCTTTGGGGGGAAGTTAAGGACCGGCTGAAAATGTCGGGCACCAGTCTGTCCGGCGGGCAGCAACAGCGTCTATGCATTGCAAGGGCCATTGCGGTGAACCCGGAGGTGATTCTCATGGATGAACCTTGTTCTTCTTTAGATCCCATTGCTACGGCCATTATAGAAGAACTTATTGATGAACTCAAACAGGATTACACCATTGTCATTGTAACCCACTCTATGCAGCAGGCATCTCGGATTTCCCATCGTACGGCCTATTTCTACCAGGGCGATCTTGTCGAAGTCGGGTCTACGGACCAGGTCTTTTTAAATCCGCTGCACCAGCTTACCGAGGATTATATAACCGGTCGGTTTGAATAGGATTGAGATAAGTGAAGATAAAATAACAATAGTTGAGCCTTGATCATTCTTTTTGCACCTACAGGTTGGACCAAACAATGATTAAGTTTACAAATTTGTGACACAACTTTGCCTGAGACAAAATCGTGTCAAATATTTTCTTGCCCTGATTATTATGCACTCGATCATCAAGTTTTTATGGAATTTATAAAAATTCAAATAAGTTACGATTCGATTTAACTCAAATTACTGCGAAAGGTTGTTCTTTAGCGCTTTATTATCACAGCGTTTAGTTTTTCGTGCGTCAGCACGGCAGCTTATCCGGCACCCTATGATATCATTATTAAATGTGATACAGTACGGAATACTATTTGACCTTCCCAAATTGCATGGTATAAAATTTGCTGATTTTGGGAAAAAGATTGGCCTTGATCATCGTTTCGGCCAATGGTAGCCCATGGTAGGTTGGGTTGAGGAACGAAACCCAACAATTACAAAATGTTGGGTTTCACTTCGTTTAACCCAACCTACACGGTGGTCCAAATGATGATCATGGCCAAAAGATTCGGCAAGAAAGTGGTTTAATATATATTCAAACACAACATGAGGGCCATGGAACGCTTAACCGTTGCATGGCCCTAACACCAGCAAAGGAGATAATACCAAATGAATTTTAAATCCGTGGATGAGATACTTGAATTTGCCATTGACAGAGAAAAGGAAGCTGTAAAATTTTATGCATCTTTTGCCCAGGAGGCGCCTTCTGAATCACTTAAACAAACCTTTCTTGATTTTTCCAAAGAGGAAGAAAAACATGTGACGCTGCTTTCCGATATTGCCGGAAATAAGGCTAAGATTGACAGCTATGAATTTAAGAAAATTCCTGATCTTAAGATAAGTGACTACATATTGGATACCAAATATGAAAAAGGTATGCCCATGCCCGATGTTTTGAAACTGGCCATGAAAAGAGAGCAAAAATCAGTCCAATTGTATCAGGATCTAAGTGGCCAGACCGATAATGCCGATGCAAAAAAATTGTTTGAACTCCTTGTGCAGGAAGAGTCCAAGCATAAGCTTGGCCTGGAATCCATGTATGATGATTTTCTGGCTGATATGGACGGATAAGGTTCTTCCATCCTGACCCATGGCCCATAATCAAAATAAACAATTAAAACTGATTTCTTTGTCACCCGTGATCTCATTGAAAACGATATCGTAAAAGACGCATTTATTGACAATGAAATCTTTGGTTCTGATCACTGTCCGGTGGGATTAGTGGTTGCCGTATAGGTACAAAGGCCCTGTTCGGAACAAATTTATTTTGTCGAACAGGGCTTTTATTTATCGCAATGTTCGAGTTATAATATTTTTTCTGCAGGTCTTCTTTCAGGGACATACGTAGGTTCCATCTCAAGGTTCTTTACCTTTTCCGATACATAAAGCCCGCAATAACAGGTTCCAAATTCCGCCATATCCGCCTCACGGTATTCGCAGGGACAGATAATATCCTTGTCATGCTCCCTGTCTCCACTGGCAAGGCGGCAGGGACAGGCCATGTAGCCGTATCTTTCTTTGTTGAGTTGCAGGCTTTCCAACAATTCAAAAACCAGATCTTTGTCTTTGTTAAAAAAAGCGCCTTTTTTTTCCTGTGATTTTTTTAATGTATCATAAAGCTGTTCTAAATTCATCTGGTTATTCCCAATGCTTTTTTTATATCGTTTTCCTTATTT
The DNA here is from genome assembly GCF_013389365.1 of Desulfobacter latus. Lineage (GTDB taxonomy): Bacteria > Desulfobacterota > Desulfobacteria > Desulfobacterales > Desulfobacteraceae > Desulfobacter > Desulfobacter latus. The sequence goes on along the minus strand of NZ_JACADJ010000060.1, from coordinate 7,744 downwards.
CCAACAATGACGGTGTCTTTATTGATTTCAATCGTGGGAAAAGAACACCTTGGGTTCAATGCTTTGATTATCTTGATCATTGCTTCGCGCTCTTCTCCCTTCAAATCGTCAACCTGTATGTAATCATATTCAATATTATATTTATCCAACAGTTTTCGGGCAGCCCTGCAATGGCTACAGGTGCTTATGCCGTATAGTTTAGGGATACAATCACAATTGTCCATTTAAATTTTCTCCTTTAATATCTATTTTAAGAGTATAGGAATTTCCAGCACCCAGCACCCAGCACCCAGCACCCAGCACCCAGTACCCAGCACCCAGTACCCAGTACCCAACAACCCGCCCAAAGGGCGCTAATTTAATTAAACATATATTATGCCTGCATAGAATCTAATGTCAACGTGCAATATTTGTTATTTGTGTCTATCTGTATTCTTATCGCCTGTTGCTCGACCATTATGAAAGCAGATTGCTATGATGCTGCGAATGTTAAAAAAGCAATTTTTTGCTTGCTTTTTATTTTTATATTTTGTTATATCGATAAGAAATTCTTTCGATATTTATCAAATAAAAAATTACGAAAAATTATTTCATAACTATTTGTATTCTATATCGTCAATGATACCTGTTGTTGAAACATATATGCTTAACGCTCTATTTTTAAGTCGAAATATAATAAGGGATTCTCCCGAACAAATATAATTATCAGTAAATACAATTCTACTGAATCGCAAATAAATAAATGATGGTATTGTTTTTGCAAAATTTCTGCATTAGATTAATTATCGGGTTTGGGTGTCTTTGATCCATCCCAGTTAAATTTAAGGAGGCAAAAAGATGACTAAAGTAATTGCATATGAGAAAGATGAAATCCGATCAGAAAAAAAACGGGCTCCTTTCTATGGTGCGATTAAGTCTGAAAATGAATTATATTTTCAAATAGCGTCCTTATACCGGGAGGCGACCAAAGGCCGCAGACAATTATCAGAGCAAATGCTTGAGCAAATGCTCAAGGCAAAGGAGGCAGGACGCTCTGTGAAAAGTCTGTCTGCAACCCATATTGATACCAGGGTCAAAAATTGACTCTCACAGACAGGTTTAATAAACTTTTAAAATTAAAGGAGTGTTATCAATGGCTGAAAAAATGGGAATTTATAAATGTATAAAATGCGGTAATATCGTTCAGGTTCTTCATGGTGCACAACCGCCGGCAACTTGCTGCGGAAAACCCATGGATCGCCTGGTGGCAAATACGGTTGATGCCGCTAAAGAAAAGCATGTTCCCGTAATCGAAAAAATAGAAGGTGGATATAAAGTGACCGTGGGCAGCGTTCCCCATCCTATGACAAAAGAACACTGGATTGAGTGGATTGAACTTGTCTCCTGTGACGGTAACTATGTTCAACGTATGATGCTGACCCCTGATTCGGCACCCGAAGCTGTTTTCAAATGTGACGAAAATAAAGTTGAGGCCATGGCCTACTGCAATCTTCATGGACTGTGGAAAGGTTAGAATCAGGTAGAATCAGACATTTTTGGGGGTAGAAACCAGCAATTATTAGGATAGAATATGCTGGCTATTCCAAATGCGAAAGGCCCGCTGTCTTTCTTGCGAAGACTGCGGGCCATTTCTTTTTTCAGGCGGATCAGGTACCATTGGAAAGGCCTTGGTCTCTTTTTTAAAAACCTGTGGCCATGACGTGATCCGTCTGCTGCGGGCCCCCGATGACCGATTGTGCATCCCCGGCTGGATATGGCCCTGGGTCATGTGCTGGGCAGGCCTGCATCAAAAAATACTGATGGAACAATGTAAATGACAATCCGATTAAAAGTTTTATTCTCCTTTTTGATGATTATGGCCCTGGGGCTGGGATATGCTGATGTCTATTTCCCTGTGGCGGCTTTCAGTTTTGAGCGTCTGCATATATTTTTATTTAATCTGTGTACCGGCGGTACGATTCTGCTGTATTACACGGAACGTCAGCCGGCCGTCTCCGGCCGTGTGAAGCTGTTTTTTCTACTTTCCCTGGTTTATGCGGTTTGTGCATTCCTTAAGTGGTACTCGGTTACATTGGCTGTCTCTGTGTTGCTCTGGGGCCTGGTAGAAAACGTACGCATCAAAAAATTTTCCATTGTTCCCTATCATTTTTTTTTGCCGAAGGTCCCGGTGTCTGAAAAATTTCACCAGGCATCTTTATGGTGCCTGGCCATCGGCATTGCAATGGCGTCTGTGGTAATCATAAACAACGAATATACCCATTGGGTGTACATGGACAAATTGACCCTGGATACTTTTTTTCTGGGGTATTCATTTCCTTTGTCGTTGATGACCCTGTCCCTTGTTTTTGATATGCTGAAAAAAATTGAACGTCCCAAAATTAAATCCATCATGGAATTATGCTTCTGGACCATCACCCTGGGGGTGATTATATTTTTTATTTTCATTCTGTTTGAAAGATTTGTGCCCCAGATTTTTGTGACGGCTGCATTGTTCACAGCGGTGGTCATGGTTTTCATGCTCTATTATACATTTGCGGACAGCATGCAGCAAAAAAAGTTTTTAACTTCCGGCATTGGATTTCTCATTGTCACGGCAGTAACGGGGATTGCCTATATCTGTTTACAGATGCAGGATGGGTATGATCCCCGAAAGACCAAGTGGCTGCTGCATATCCATGTGTTTGCATCCCTTTACGGGTGGAACCTGTGCGGCCTTGCCGTCATCTGCCGGTTTGACGATTTTCCCATTCGGCTTCACTCAACAACCGTAATTCTGGTACACTGGCTTACGGCTTTAGTGCTGGCGCCCCTGGGTATTTATCAGGGATGGTTTGCCGTACTGGCCATTGCCGGCTATGCATTTATTACCTTGACCCTGTTTTTTTCAGGAAACGGACAAATAAATTATGATTAGTAACCGGGAAAAAATTAAACAGCTTTTGTCACATTTTTCAGGGACCTCCAAAGTGCTTGTAATCATCAATGCGGATCCTGATGCCATTGCATCAGCCATGGCTGTGAAACGCATCTTGTGGCGGCGGGTCAGTGAAGTTGCGATTGCTTATTTTAATAAGATCACCCGGCCGGACAATCTGGCCATGATCGAGTATACCGAAGCGGGAATGATCCCCCTGGCTGAGGTGGACAGGTCCGTATTTGACAAATTTGTGGTGGTCGATTCCCAGCCTGACCATAATGAACAATTTTCCGGTATTGAATATGACGCGATCATTGATCATCATCCATTATCCTGCAGTGATGGTGCTTTTGTGGATATCCGGCCGGATTACGGGGCCTGTTCAACCGTGTTCACCGAATATATCCGCAGTATGAGTATAAAACCGTCACCTAAACTAGCTTCCGCTTTGATGCTGGGGATAAAAACAGACACGGCTAATTTTACCCGCCAGGCATCTTCCAGGGACATCCGGGCCTTTCAGTTCCTGTACAAATATGCGAACATGAATATAGTCACCAAGGTGGAACGGGCTCAGATGACGGAATCCGACTTAAATTTTCTGGGCAATGCTATAAGAGATCGAATCATTCGAGACAACCGGGCCTTTTATCATGCCGGAATCATGTCAAAACCCGATGAACTGGTGGTGGCGGCCGATTTTTTCCTTTCCATTGCCGGGGTAAACTGGAGCGTGGTGTCAGGGGTGGTCGATAAAAAACTGATCGTAATCCTGCGTAACGATGGTTTACGCAAAGGTGCCGGAAAGACTGCCCAGGAGGCATTCGCCAAATTCGGATCTGCCGGGGGGCATAAAACCATGGCCAGGGCTGAACTGGATATTTCTCTGATCCGCAAAGAGATCAAACGGGTAAACCAAAAGGCGCTGACGCAGTGGGTGGTTGAACGGATTACCCAGACCGCAGGAAAAAAGATTGAATAGCCGGAATCGGCTTTATAAAAAAACAGGCCTTGATCATTGTTTCGGCCAATGCGTGGAAGGTAGGTTGGGTTGAGGAACGAAACCCAACAAATACAAAATGTTGGGTTTCACTTCGTTCAACCCAACCTGCGCGGTGGTCCAAATGATGATCAAGGCCCAAAAACAACAACGCCGGTTGGCAATAACGTGCAGCCGGCGTTGAATATTTTAGGGCCATGGTCAAAATAGTCCATGCGCCGTATGCTGCGCCTGGATTTTCACAGGTCCTTGGCAAAAGAGTTACGCTTCTTTTTTAAATTCGCTTTTAGGTTCGCCGCATACCGGACAAACCCAGTCTTCGGGAAGATTTTCAAAGGCTGTGCCGGGATAAATGCCATTGTCGGGATCGCCTTGTGCCGGGTCATACACGTAGTCACAGGGTCGACCTTCTCCTGGGCTCCCATCACATCCAGGGGCCGGGTCATACACATAGCCACTGGGGCCGCATTCATATTTATCCATGTTTTATCCTTGGAACAACAACGCCGGTTGGCAATAAAGCGCAACCGGCGTTGGGTGTTTTAGGCGATTCCCGGACCCGGTCACGGGTATTATAGACAGGTCCGGGTCAGGGCGTTACGCTTCTTTTTCAAATGCGTCTTTTTCTGCGCCGCATACCGGACAGACCCAATCTTCGGGGAGATCTTCAAAGGCTGTGCCGGGATCAATACCGTTGTCGGGATCGCCTTCTGCCGGGTCATACACATAACTACAGGGGCATACATATTTATCCATAATTTTCTCCTTATTATTTACTTTTGCTGGTTTATAAACACAGGCTTAATCCAATATTAAACCTGCAAGTTGATTATAATTAATATGCCTGGTCCATTCTTATTCGGTGACGGCCTCAGGGCCTTGTTTTTCCCATGTAAACTGGATTGAATGATATCGAAGATCTTTTAACTTTTGTTGTCAGCATAACGAAATGTTAACCGATTTTCAAGTAGCGTCTGGGATTATTCAGGGCAAACGCATTTAAGGCCCATGATCAAACATATTTATTTTCGAACAATTCTGAAATCCAGGGAATAGCTGCCTGTATCACCATCGTTTAAAAACAGCTGTCTGTCAGTATATACAATGGATTTGGATGTCAGCTCCTGAAGTTCTGGTGCCGTCCATGTTCGTGCTTCAGACCCCAGCAGGTCTGGGTCATTATTGATCCAGCTGAGCAGCTTGGACAGTCCATCTCCAATCACCTTTACGATTTCACCAGCAACTTTTCCAGCTTCTGGATTGCTAAAAATGGCACCCAGGGCTGATCCCACCGCCGGTGCAATTTCACCAACTGTTTTTACCCCTTTGCTCCATGCGTTGATGTCTCCATCATCCCATTCATAGAGCGTTGTCCTGAAGTATAGAAAATCTTCAACCGTCTGCCACGCCTTGACTTCAGCCGGAACAATTGTGCTGTCTTCAGCCGAGTAATTTTTTACAGTATTGTCATCAAATCCACCATACTCCCCGGTCCCTTTTGCCCATGCAAGGTTATCTGCGATTATCACCCAGGCGGTAACCAGTTCGTCAGATCCGCCGGCCTCGGGGTTCTGCTCATCCCTGCACTTCATTTTTGTAAACTCAACCCGATACTGGGCAGGCAGCACTTTAAAGGTTTTATAGTTGCTGTAACCTGAATTATCTGCTTTCAAATTAAATTTATAATTGCCGGACCAGACATTCTGAGGAATAATAAATTCACATTGGGTCGAATTCAGTACAGTGGGGTTTATATTGAAATTGATACCTTTGGGGCGATATGCACTGGCCTTTTGATCCATTGCTTCCATAAATCCATAAAGGGGGCTGCCCATATTTTCACCTGTTACCAGAACCATATTCCCAGGCAGTTGTGCTCCTGGTTCTACAGATACAATCTTGGGTGTGGGTTTTAAGGCGGCTGCCAGGGTAATGGGGTATGGCGCACTGAATTTTCCGTCTGCTTCCACTATAATGCGGGTTGCCCGGTTACTGGCATACAGACCCGGTGCGATGGCTGTGGATGAAAGTTTTGTATTTTTCAGGGACTGGGGATAGACCGTACCTACATGAATATATTTGCCATTTTCTTTCTGCATAAAATGAATCTTTGTTTTCCGGGCATCTGTACCAAAGTTGACCCCAAACAGTGTGAAAGACTCTCCGATTCTTAAAAATGGTCCATCCGGTCCGCGAGGTGCAAAATCGGTTACCTGGGGTGCATTGGACACAAGATTCTGATTTGCCGACAGCGCAGAGAGGTTTGAATTTAAAGCAGAATTATTCAGAAGGATCGGCTTCATTTCCTTGACTTTGCCTGAAAATGCTGCGGTTTCAACAAGAGAATCTGTAAAGGCGCTCATCTCCAGACGACTGTGGGGAGAAAGGTTTTGAATAGATTTGGGTGTGGCTGCCAGTCGAACATGGGTTGGCAGACTGTGCCATTTATTCAGCAATTGTTTCTGTCTTACCTGAGATAGCTCTTTAATTCCTTTGAGCATAATCTGCTCTATCTGAGAATAGTTTGATCCACCTGCAAGGTGTTTTTGAAGGGTATGCATAAATGCAGCAATCACCGGGTCCGGCCCCTTGCTGATTTGCTGCAGCTGTTCAAAATGCTGGATTGGTGACAGTCTGTTTAGGTTTTTTTTCCGGGTACCGATTTCCGCCATTTTTACCACAGGTACGGTTGTATATTTAGAGGGTCCTTTATTGTATGTGATGGCATATTCCTGCAGAACTCTTTCACGGTTTGCCAGATGATCCGGTGTCGTCACAAGATTGTTCGGCCGACGACTCCAGTTGTAGTGTTCGCGGTAATTATCACTCCAGACCGGCGGTGGAAACTCGGCCCCCATGAACTGGGATTCCTTATACTGCCTCACCGCTTCATTGGCATATCTTTTTGGGGCATTCAGCTCGGATTTAATGGCAAACGCCTGAAGTGCTTTTTCACGATTCGCCAGGTGACCTGGTGTTGTTGTCAGGTTATTTCCCTGTTTACACCAGTTAAAATGAGAATCATAGTTGCTGCTCCAGGCAGGTCCAGTGAATCCTGCCTTCAATGCTTTGTTCTGTTCGTTCTGCCTTACGGATTCCGATGCATAACGTTTGCAGGCTTCCAGGCTCAATGCCTGGACAGTGCCGGCCCATGCAATTGAGATAAGGCATATGACAGATATGACAGATATATTGAAACCCATTTTTTTTAAAACTGGATTGTTGAATCTATTACAACTCATAATTGAATCTCCATAATTATTGAACATTAATAAAAGATTAATCTATAATAGCTATTTATATTAGACCCATGATCAAAATAAAATCGCCCATCTATTTGTCTTTTAAGCCGCCATAAAGGCAGATTTAATTTCTGATCATGGGCCTTAGGGACCCAATCCGGGGTCCAATTCATAAAATGCGGCAAGGAAACCCCTGAGTCTTTAGCTCAGGGGAGGAATTGCCGCCCTCCTTATAATAATTTAGTAGTCCAGGTAGCGGACCTTAGCACGTCGTATTGTAGGAATAGCCGTCAGATGCGTGAAGCAGCCTGCAATATTTCCAGCTAATGCCCTGTACTATTTTGTCCACTGTTTTAATGTTAAACGATCCGCTTTTTCTGACAGCGACACGCCCGGTGTACGTTCCAACCTTTTTGCCGGAAGTGACAACCGCCTTGACAATGTCGCCCGTCTGAAATCCTTTGACTTTTTTCTCAGTTGACTTTGCTGTTGTCCGGGGGAATCCGAACTTGTTTACCCTGCACATCTGTCTTGAGCCATGACCGTCTGCCTTTACAATCAACACGGCCTTATCGATCTGAAACA
>NZ_JACADJ010000059.1 GCF_013389365.1 Desulfobacter latus | reverse complement strand
TGTTGAGATAATCACAATTCATATTTGAGTATAATAAACACGGTATTTTGCTGTGACAAGATAGTTGCGATCAAAATTCTGATGATAAAAACTGTAAAGTACTTTTGAACTTATATGAAGGATGCCAGAGATTGATATTGTTTTGATGGATATCATGATGCCGAATATGGATGGATATGACGCAATAAAAAAGATCCGCAACGATCTCGGAAATAAAAAACTGCCCATTATTGCACTGACCGCCAAGGCCATGAAAGGGGACCGGAATAAATGTATTGATGCCGGCGCGAATGATTATCTGGCAAAACCCGTTGATACGGATAAACTGGTTGCCATGTTGAGGGTCTGGTTATATTAATAATGAATCGTGCCGGGGAAAATATTAAAAATGAACGGATTGAAATCAGGCTGTTGCTTGAGGCGGTCAATCTGAAATATGGCTATGATTTTAGAAATTATTCTTTTGCACATGTAAAGCGCAGGCTTGAAAAGCGTCTGAATTTGAGCGGTATGGATAATTTTTCACAAATGCAGCATCGTTTAATTTACGATGCGTCCTTTTTTAATCTGATTTTATTTGATTTGTCGATCAATGTGACCGAGATGTTCAGAGATCCGTGGGTTTATAAAAAAATCAGGGGGACGGTTATCCCTGTTTTGAAGACGTATCCATACATCAAGGTCTGGCATGCAGGGTGTTCAACCGGGCAGGAAGTCTATTCAATGGCGATTCTTCTTGAAGAGGAAGGTATGAAAAAGAGAGCCCAGCTGTATGCAACGGATTTTAATGAATTGATTTTATCCAGGGCCAAAGACGGTATTTACCCGATGGATGTGATGCGCAAATATATAAATAATTATCAGAAATCGGGCGGAAAAAAAGATTTTTCAGACTATTATGCGGCTGACTATAGCCATGCCATTATAAAGCGTGGCCTGAGGGATAAAATCCTTTTTTCATCTCATAATCTGGTTACGGATGGGGTTTTTGGTGAAATGAATCTGATTTTATGTCGTAACGTTTTGATTTATTTTGACAAAGCACTTCAGAACAGGGTACTTAAATTATTTCATGACAGCCTCTGTCCGGGCGGGTTTCTATGCCTGGGCACAAAGGAAAGCATCAAATTTTCCGAATTATCAGATGCATTTGAACTCGTCTGTGACCAGGAAAAAATATACCGTAAGCGGCGTTAGCGCCATAGCCATTAATCGAAAGGGGCAATATAAATTACAGTATCGAAACATTCAAAAGAAAATTTTATGAAGAAAATTCACATACTGGCCGTTGATGACCGGCCTGAAAACCTTTTGGCCCTGGAGACCCTTCTTGAATCTCCGGAACTGGAGATTGTAAAGGCCGGCTCCGGGGATGAGGCGTTATCCAAAACAATAGATCATGAATTTGCACTTATCCTTCTTGATGTCCAGATGCCTGATATGGACGGATATGAGACGGCTGAACTGTTAAGAAGTGTTAAAAAGACAAGTACCATCCCTATTATTTTCGTTACAGCGGCCAACAAAGAAGATCATCATGTGTTTAAGGGGTATGAATCGGGTGCGGTGGACTATCTTCTTAAACCATTGGAACCGGTCATTCTTACAAGCAAAGTAAAAATATTCATTGAACTGCATAAGCAAAAAATCCTGTTTGAAGAAAAAACAAGAGAGCTGGATGCCAAGGTGATTGAACTGGAAGCGTTGAAACTTGAACTTGAAGAAGAAGTTAAAGAACGAAAAAAGGCGGAAGAGAAACAAAAGCGAACGACCAATTTTGTCAGTGCGCTTCTTGATGCTGTGCCCACGCCGGTTTTTTATAAAGACAAGGAAGGGCGCTACCAGGGATGTAATAAGGCGTTTTCCACGTTTATGGGGGTGACCCCGGATGATATTCGAGGAAAGCGGGTGGATGAATTGTGGCCCGGAGATCAGGCGGTTGTGTATCACCAGAAAGATCTTGAACTGATGCGGAATTCACGTCACCAGGTTTATGAATTTAAGGTAACGGATAAACAGGGTGAGGCCAAACCCGTCATTTTTGCCAAGGATGTATTTCGTGATGAAAAGGGAAAAGTTGCCGGTATCATTGGTGCTTTTTCTGATATTTCCGAGTTGAAACAGACACAAGAAGAGATCCGAAGCTTGAGAAATTACCTGTCCAATATTATTGATTCCATGCCGTCCATGCTTATCGGCGTCGATAACAAAACCCGGATCACGCATTGGAATCTTCGGGCCAGGAATGTAACGCGCATATCCCAGGAGGTTGCCAAAGGCCAATCGCTTGAAAAGATATTTCCACAACTTGAAAATGGCATCGAATTTGTACAAAAGGCAATTGAATCCCAGCAGGTTTATCATCATTCACGTTCCACAAGGCAGGAGAAAGACAGGGTTGTTTATGAAGACATAACCATCTATCCGCTGGTAACCAATGGCATCGGCGGCGCTGTGATCCGCATTGATGATGTCACCGATAGGGTCCAAATGGAAGAGATGATGGCCGAAACGGAAAAAATGCTTTCTGTCGGGGGGCTTGCAGCAGGGATCGCCCATGAAATTAATAATCCCCTGGCAGGGATGATGCAGAGTGCATATGTTATGAAGTCCCGGCTTGAAAGTACGAATATGCCTGCAAATTTACAAGTTGCCGAGGAACTCGGTATTAAAATGGCGGATATCAGGGATTTTATGGAGAAGAGAGATATTTTTCGTATGATTGATGCGATTAATGATTCGGGCTCACGAGCGGCTGAGATCGTCAACACAATGCTTAGTTTTGCAAGGAAATCGAATACCAATGATATGTCTTCCCACTACCCCAACACGCTTATGGATGAAATTCTGGATCTGGCTGCCACAGACTATGATCTTAAAACGAAATATGATTTCAAATCCATTGAAATCATAAAACAATATGATGAAAAATTGCCTATGCTGACTTGTGAAGGCGCAAGGGTCCAGCAGGTGCTGCTGAATATTCTCCGTAATGGTGCCCAGGCAATGCACACGGCCAAAACAAAATTTCCCAGATTTATCATTAGAATTTATAAAGAAGACGCATCTGACATGGTCTGCATGGAAATCGCGGATAATGGACCGGGAATGGATGAGGAGACCTGCGCAAAGGTGTTTGATCCGTTCTTTACGACTAAACCGGTAGGTATCGGAACGGGATTAGGACTCTCTGTTTCTTATTTTATTATCACCAAAAATCATAAAGGCAAAATGGATGTCATTTCCGAACCAGGTAATGGGGCGACGTTTATAATTAAACTTCCGATTCAATCATATTAAATTGATCTTGAAATGGCAGTATCCAAACAGTCATATGACGCTATTGTGATTGGCGTTTCAGCCGGCGGACTGGTGGCGCTTACTGAGATTCTGCCCAAGTTTGACAAAGACATGACGCTTCCCGTCATGATTGTGCAGCACCAACATCATGATTCTGATGATTTCCTGGTCAGATACTTTGATCATTTATGCCGGCATTCAGTGAGAGAGGTCGAAGATAAAATGCCGGTGGAATCCGGCACCATTTATTTTGCACCGGCCAACTATCATTTATTGGTGGAACCCGATAAAACCCTTTCCCTGTCAACAGAAGCCCGGGTGAATTACTCGCGCCCTTCTATTGATGTTTTGTTTGAATCGGCAGCAGATGCCTACACGGACAGGCTGGTCGGCATTATCCTGACCGGGGCGAACTCAGACGGCACACATGGTGCAGCCAGGATAAAAAAACTGGGGGGTCTAATTATCGTCCAGGACCCGGAGACCGCCGAGGCACAAGCCATGCCCATGTCCGTGATCAAACATGTCCAGGTAGACCATATCCTGCCTTTGAATACGATAGGGGATTTTATTAACAGGCTGAATCAAGAGGGATATTCATTTTGACAAATTTGCTATGAAGTGCCGATGTGTGGTATTAATGATTACCCTCGCATATCATTTTTTACGGCAAACCACCAGCGCGACCCACTCCTCCCGGGTTATTTTTTTGACGCATTCAAGGTGCTGCATATCCAGGGCTGCGTAAATGTCCGGCAGCCTCTCCTCAATAATGCCCGAAAGGATGGCGGTCCCGTCCGGTGCCAGGCGGGCGGCGATATCCGGCATAATGGATACGATAACCTGGGCAATGATGTTGGTACAGATAAGGTCATATTGGATTTCAGGTGTTTTATCCAACGTTACGGCCCCAAGGGTGACGCGATCAAGGGCAATCCCGTTTTTTTCCAAATTCTGCCGGGTGATATCCACGGCCACAGGGTCCACATCAATACCGGTCATGGCGCCTGCCCCGAGCTTTGCAGCGCCGATCATCAGTATGCCCGACCCGCATCCGACATCCAACAGGGTTTTGCCCGGCCGTACATGTTCTTCTAAAAGGGCCAGGCACATACATGTGGTGGGGTGGGTACCCGTGCCGAATGCCATGCCCGGATCAATGCGGATGATAACCTCACCGGGCCCTGGCGTATAGTCCTTCCATTCGGGTTTCACTATAATTTTATCTGTAATCCGGGTGACGTTGAAATACGCCTTCCAGGCATGGGCCCAATCTTTTTCATCTACCGTTTCCGATAAAACATCCACCTGGACAGCCATATCCGACAATCCTGCCAGGCGCGCCCGGATTTTGGAAATCATGATATCAGAATCATCCGTGTCCGGCAGGTAGCCGATAATGCTGTTTTGGTCAGGTATTTTCAGGGTCCGGGTACCAAAACCCTCATCCGGTTCGGGGATGGGCACCTCGCAGATAACGCCTTTCAGGTTGAATGAAAAGAAAATATGGCAGATCACTTCCTCGGCAAGGTCAATATTGTCTGCATCGAACCGGGCAATAACTTTTTTAAATTTCATGGTATATTCCATATTTTTTAATAGTTTGTCGTGGCTGGGCCTGATTCTCGATTACTTCGGTTAACCCATGGGGGTTATATCAACATTATAATTGACAATCCATACCTGTCTGTCTTAACGCTAAGAACAGGCAGTATGCACATGAATTGAGGGGACGGTGGCGTGACTGAAATTGAAACAACACGTGTAACAAAGGAGACTGAACAGGGAAAATTTTCCAGGCTCCGGCTTTTTTTTAAGCTCTCTTCAGATCCAGTATAAATTTGTTCAAATTCAAGGCCGAAACAATTAGACTGTTTAAAATGCATTGACAAATCATCAATAGCGGTTCATAGTTTATTTTTGAAAATAACGTTTGCTGGGGGGGCTTTAGCCGGCTGAGAAGGAAGAGATTCCTGACCCTTGGAACCTGATGCGGATAATGCCGCCGCAGGGAAGCGGATATAAATTCAGATTTTTCATTTATTCCCGCCTTTTAATTCCCTGCATATTCAATCATCGAGATAAAGGAAAGAGAGATCATATGCACGCCCATGAACTGGCTGAAAATACGTATCGGCTTTTTTCCGCGTTACGCGATACAAGACCGTTGATCCATGTGGTGACCAACTTTGTGGTCATGAATCAGACCGCTAATGTGCTTCTGGCTCTTGGGGCATCACCCATGATGTCCTGGGCAGATGATGATGCCGAATACATGTCCGGTGTATCGGACGCCCTTTGCATTAATACCGGCACCCCGGTTCCGGATCGGATTTCGGTTATGAAATCCTTGATGGCCCTTGCTGGGGATAAACAAAAGCCCGTTGTACTGGACCCTGTGGGGGCGGGTGCCGGGCCCTTCCGCACGGATATTGCCCGGGAACTTTGCGCCCTGGCCCCGGCAAAAATCATCCGGGGCAACCCGTCGGAAATCTGCGCCCTTGCGGCAGGCCATTCGTCCACCAAGGGGGTGGACAGCGGGATCTCGCCGGAACAGGCCAGGGCTATCCTGACCGGGCATGGCCGGCCCGACCGAAATGCGGATGACTTGCCAAGTGGTGCAACTGCGCTTCTTGCCTCCGCATCTGCGCTTGTTGTCAGCGGGAAAACAGATATGATTCTGGGACCGGGTAAAATGGTCAAGATCGCTAACGGATCTCAACTTATGGGCGCGGTAACCGGTACCGGCTGCATGCTTTCCGCCATCTGTACCGCGTTTTATACTGTGGCTGAAACCGGTTTTGACGCCGCGGTTGCAGGCGTTGCCGTTACAGGGATTGCCGGAGAACTGGCCGCCGCCCGGGTGGCAGGTCCGGGGTTTTTTCTGCCCCATTTTATAGACAGTTTGTATGCACTTAGCGAAGCGGATATCCACCAACATCTGAAGGCCGAAGTTCACTGCCTTTAATATATGAGGAGACCATTATGGCGGATTTAAAGGAAGATCAACATCGTTCATCCGGGAAAGGCATATCTTTTAAACGTTTTATCTCAGCGCTGGGACCGGCCTGGATCATCAGTGCCGTGGCCGCCGGACCGGGAACCACCTTAAGTGTTGCCAAGGCCGGCGGGACCTATGGGTATAATTTTTTATGGGTGGTGCTGCTCAGTGTGGTGCTGGCCTTTGTCTGTCAGTACATGGCAGCCAAAACCGCTCTTATCGGGGGCCGGGGGATTGTTTCCATTGTACAGGAGAAATGGGGCAGTCTGCCTGCCTGGTTTGTGGCCCTGGACGCCCTTGTTGTCATCTGGCTTTGCAATGTGGTGCTTTTAAAAATCTTGATCGCCGTGACCGGCTATGTAACCGGCCTTGACGTGCCCTGGTGGGGGATCGTATTTACCATCGCTTTTTACGTTCTGGTGGCCCACGGCGGATACCGGATTGTTGAGATGGTGTGCAAAATTATCGTCTCTTTGCTTGTGGTCTGTTTTATCGGTACGCTTTTTATTGCCAAGCCGGATCTGGGCCTGGCCGTTGGCGGCCTCTTGCCGGATTTCTCCCATTTCGGCAAAGCTGAAATTTTAATGATGACCGCGATCATGGGCGGTTCTATTCATGTGACCATTTTGTCCATGCAGACCTATACGGTGCATGAAAAAGGGTGGGGGATGTCGGATCTGAAAACAGCGCGTTTTGATACGGCCCTTTCTCTTCTTGGGGCATTCGGGCTTTACTGCACGGCCATCTATCTGACCGGCGCCTGCGTGCTTCATCCGGCAGATATCCATGTCAATACCCTTTTTGAAATGGCCGATGCCATTGCGCCGCTTCTCGGCCGCTATGCCCATGGCTTTTTCTGTCTGGGCATCTGGTGTGCCGTATTTTCAACGATTATGCCTACCTTTATTGCCGCGGCCTACGTACTCGGGGATAAAATGAACTGGGAGATGCGTCCCAAAAGTGGCTGGTACCGGCTGACAATTCTGGTCGGGTGCCTCATTGCCCTGCCCGGTGCCTTTCTTTCCGGCAGGCCGGTTAACCTGTTGATGATCATGCTGGCCCTCTCATTTCTGGGCACGCCGCTTTTTGTGGGAATATTTTTATGGCTGCTCAACGACAGGGACTGGGCAAAGCAGTACAGGAACGGTCCTGTGTTGAATATTGCAGGTGGCTGCGCCCTGCTGGTTACCGTGGTTTTAGGGGTAAAGTGGCTTTGGGGGTTAATCGGCGCTTAGAAAGGAAGGTGACCTTGAAAATATCCGATCACATATCCATCCCGGATACCGGTATTGAATTTTATCCCATCCGGTCCCGGGGGCCTGGGGGACAGAATGTAAACAAAGTCTCTTCAGGTGTTCATATCCGTTTTGATATCCATGCCTCGGATCTTTCGGAAGAAATTAAAGCAAAACTGTTATCTCTTAAAGACAAGCGCATTACCCGGCAGGGCGTTATTGTGATCAAGGCCATGACCTATAGAAGTGCTGCAAAAAATCGTGAGGACGGATTGGAACGGCTTGCGGAATTGATCAGACGTGCTGTCCGGCCTGTGAAAAAAAGAAAACCCACCCGGCCCACCAAGGCATCAAAAAACCGGCGCCTTGATTCTAAAAACAGACGCAGCCGGGTCAAGGCGTTAAGAAAAAAAATAGATTATAATTAATTCTGTTTTATTATCCACAGATTACGCAGATTCCCGCAGATTTTTTTTCTAATCTGTGTTTTTCTGCGTAATCTGTGGATATATTTTTTTATAAAATCTTAGCACCTTTGTAACATTAATATAATAATAAAAGCCTATTTTATTTAAAAAAAATTATCACAAACACTTCAAACACTTCGCGATAGGATGACGTCCCAACATGCTTGCAACCATAAAACGTAACGAAAATAAGGTGCTTCTGCCGTCTGAAATGACCCCGTGTCTGGATCGGATCAGCGCTGCCATTGGCCTGAATGATCAGACCCCTGATTGTTTTGTCCGGACCCTGCCGTTCATGGCCGGGGATGCTACGGCAGGTGCTGAAAATGAATTTCAGGCGGTGGTCGCGGGAAAACGGGAAAATATAGACTTGGCCCGGGTCATTGAGACCTCCAATTATTACCGGAATCTTGTGGAGCAGGCCAGAACCGGCGAAACCTCCCAGCGACGGGTGATGGCCCTGGAACGACTGCTCAAAGATAAGGACGGCAAAGATTGGGAAAATTCCTGGGTGTGGTTTCCCCGCCGGGCGCTCAACCGGTTTGCCAATCGCGTGTTTAACGAAGATCTCAAGGCTGATAAATCCATGCCCGCATCAGAATATCGCAAGGACGCGGCCTGTTTCGTGTTTGAAAAAAACGGAGAAAACCAGGTGCGGGTGCCTGTCTCCTATCTGCTCAAGCTGGCCCTGGCCGATGCGATTGGTGATGACAATGGTGTGCCGGAACCGATAAAGGTCTGGGGCGAAAAAATGCTCACCCATTTTTCCAATGATAACAGCTCTCCTGAACTTTTTTCCTTTTACCCGGTCAAATCCGATGGCCCAAAGCGTCTGGGAGAGAAGCTTGCCGGCGAAACCCTGCTTCGTTTTCTTTTGACCCAGGCCCTGGTGGCCTATGCCGGGCATAAATTTGAACTCAATGAAAACGGCCAGAAGGTAAAGGTGTTTTTTTCCGCTACACCGCCCGGGGATCAAAAACGGCTTAATGATATTATTTCGGATGCGTTTTATCGCGAATTATTCATGAGTCCGTGTCTGTCCGGATGGGACCGGGGGGAAGAAAAAAAGGAGTACATGGGTGTCTGCCACAAGGTGTTGTCCCGCAGCCAGATCAATGCCGTAACCCAACTCAAAGAGGCCGGCATTATCAATTCCAACCTTGTGGTGCTGCCCAACACCTCTAATATCAGTCTGGCCAATAACGGTACCCATATCAGTCTTGGCAGCGTTAAACTCTCCCAGTGCATGGCGGATCCAGCTTCAGGGTTTACGGCCCTGGATGAAAAATATACAGGCGATCTGGCTATAAAAATCTGGGAGCATTTTTTGCCCCTGTTTGCCACCACCTATTCTGCCGCCCCCCACAGGCTTGAATTTCAGGCGTTCCATCCTGAACAGGTTCTGGGCTTTATGCCCCACGAATTGACCCATACCCATCTGCGCATGATCTGGCGGCGATGGAAGAAAAAGGCCCATCTCAAAATTATGGGCAAATCTCTGACCCCTTTTGGTCCGGTGTGGCTTGACCGTTTGATTGCAAATATATTCCGGCTGAAAGGTGATTTTGTGCCGGACGGTCGGCTTATTGACTACTTTACCTCGGTGATGAGTACCTTCCATAGTCCGGCCTTGAACGGCAGTTTGGAAAGCGAAGACAACCTTAAAAAAGACCTGACCGAAATGGGGGTGTTTGACGGCCGCATGGCCCTGTACCAGCTGGTTCGTTTGAGGAAATACCACCAGATGGGGTATTCCGGGTTTGAACACCGTTACTTCAGCGTGTTTGAAGATATTGTCAGGGATATGGGAAAGGCTGCTGACCTGCAGGTACTGATCACGGCCCTGGTCCAGAAGTATATCTATTCCCGGCAGGTGGACCATGCCATGATACCCGATTCCCCAATTGTGGAAAGCGAGCGCCGCCAGATATTTTTCTGTACGGCCATTGGTGTGCCGACGTTTTTTGTTAAAACCCGAACCCGGAACCGGTTTTTGGCTAAAATCTTGAAAAATACGGCTAAAACCAGACAAAGCCACAGGTATCCCGGTTACACCCGGGTGCTGGTCCGGGAATACCAGCGGGCCTTGATCGCCTTGATTCAAACCGAGGGCGCCGATCTTGTATCGGCCTTGAACAGTGCCCCCATTCTTGATGACCTTGACAATCGGATCAATAGGCCGGAGACCCATGCCGCATGGGGTCGGATTACCCAGGGTATACTTGACGGTACGGGTAAGCATAAACCCATGTCCCTGCCGGGCAGACAGTTTAATGCAAAAGCTGAAAGCTATTACGGCCGAAACTTAAGAGAGACCCATGTCAGCCAGGGGTTTGACCTGCTCGGCAAGGCCTTTGAGCAGATAGACCTGTGGGCAAGATACCGGGATAATTCGTACGGGCAGGCCCTTGGTCGGATTCTAGGCAGCCAGGACATACTCAGGTTTTTAAAATCCATGCGCCAGGATTTCATGGATGGTACCTGTGCGCCTGAAACGCTTAAGAAGTTTATTTACCTGATGGTCCTTGTGGTCAGCCGGGAGATGAAGGCCTGGCAGGATGATTAGTGTTTGAACGAGAAGTCACCCCATCTGCAGCGTTGCAGGACAATTTGCAGCTGGGCAACTTCTCGTCCAAACACGGGTTCCCCTTTAGGTTCTACTTGTACGGACTTAAGATTTTCTAATATTTTGCACATGATTTCTTAGTCGTAAATTAACACCGTTAAAACAAAACGCGGGCATAATGTCTAGATTATGAAACATCAATATATAGACCGTAAAACCAGACAAGTCCGGACCGAAATACTTAAAGCCGATCCGGTTATCAATGCTATTTATTCGCCAATTCGCGAAAATTCATCTTTTTTGTTTCATCTGATGATTTCGGCCCGGATGTCCAGCCTGATCGGGGCGGTTTCTTATGACCTGCCTTTTTTCACCCCCCCGACGGATGCCGGTAGATTTTTGGCTGCCCACGGCATTGATTTAAGTGAGGTGCTTGGAGACCCGGCAGAATTTGATACCTTTCGAAAAGTGTTTGAACGTAAGATTCGGTATGAACAGCTTCGTCCCATGCCGGAAGGCGCTGATGCCGTGGTTTCACCGGCAGATTCGCGTCTTCTGGTGGGGTCATTTTCCGACCAGGCGGCTCTCTTTATCAAAGGTAAATTTTTTGATTTCAAAGAGCTTATCGGCCGGGATAAACCCCAGTGGCTTGACGCCTTTGATCGTGGCGGTTTCGCCGTAACCCGGCTTACTCCGGATAAATATCATTATAACCATACGCCCGTGGCAGGAACGGTATTGGATATTTATGAGATAAACGGGCATTTCCACTCCTGCAACCCCGGGGCGGTGGTCCGGGAGGTCACACCATACTCTAAAAATCGACGGGTGGTCACCATCATTGATACGGATGTGCCCGGGGGGACCGGATGCGGGCTTGTGTGCATGGTGGAGGTGGTGGCCATGATGATCGGCAAAATTGTTCAGTGTTACAGTAGAAGAGGATATGAAAGTCCCCGGGAGGTGGTGCCCGGCCTTTTTATGGAAAAGGGATGCCCCAAAAGTCTGTACCGTCCGGGGTCCTCCACAACCATTGTTATATTTCAAAAACAGCGTATCTGTTTTTCTAAAGACTTGCTGGAAAACCAGATGCGCAGCGATGTGAGCAGTCGTTTCAGTGAAGGGTTTGGCAAACCCCTTGTGGAAACCGAAGTGGCCGTACGTTCAGGTATCGGCCACGCGTGCTGTTCTGATAAAACTGCAATTTCCGGAGATTTGTAATGGCGTCTGTTTTTTTTGTTGTCGGGCTGGGTTTGTTGATTGGTATTGTAT
The DNA here is from genome assembly GCF_013389365.1 of Desulfobacter latus. Taxonomy (GTDB): domain Bacteria; phylum Desulfobacterota; class Desulfobacteria; order Desulfobacterales; family Desulfobacteraceae; genus Desulfobacter; species Desulfobacter latus. The sequence continues at coordinate 13,927 of NZ_JACADJ010000059.1, read as the reverse complement.
TGCGATGGGGATTTATAACCTTGCCCAAAGAAAAGTGGCAGATGGTGGCGGCGTTCCCCTTGGAAAAATTGGGCCAGGGCCAGTGGCGTGGGATGAATCTGACCTGGTATGGACTTTTCTCCGCCAATGCGTATACCTTTGGCGTGATCATGGTCGTAATTCTGGCCGCATCGGCCGGAATACCCATTTCTGTTCTGGTGTTGTTGACTGTTTTGCTGCTGGCTGTCACGATTCCGGCGTCTAAAATCGTTGCCCGGATTGTTGAAAAGAAAAAAGCCACCCTGACCATTGGCGGGGCCGTGTTTGCCGGTGTGGTGACCGCGCCCTGGATCATTATGTTGGTGAATGCCACGTTGGGGACGGCCTTTAAATTTCATGTGCCCGTTGCTGTAATGATGGCGGTTTTAAGCATTGGGTATACGTTTGGAGAGTCTTTGGGGCGCCTTGCCTGTTTAAGCTTTGGCTGTTGTTATGGTAAACCGTTGAACCAGTGTGCCGACCACACCCGTAAACTGTTTGAAAAATTTAATGTGGTCTTTACAGGAGAGACTAAAAAGGTGGCCTATGCGTCGGGTCTGGCCGGTGAGGAATTGATTCCCATCCAGATTATTACCGCTGTGATTTACGCGATATCCGGCCTTATCGGTACCTTGCTGTTTCTCCAGGGCTTTGCCGGCACCGCCCTTGTGGAAACCCTGGTGGTGACACAGGTCTGGCGGGTGGTGTCTGAATTTTTTCGGGCGGATTTCAGGGGTGAACGCAAATTTTCCATGTACCAGATTATGGCCCTGGCAGCCATTGCTTATACCATCGCACTGCTGGCTTTTTTTCCTGATCCCGAAGTGGTCGTTTCTCTGGATCAAGGATTTAAAGCGCTGTGGCATCCGGGCATGATTCTGTTTTTCCAGGGTGTCTGGATTGTCTCCTTTCTTCATGCGGGACGAAGCACTGTTACGGCATCGAAAATTTCCTTTCATGTGCTTAAGGACAATATCTAATTAATTGATCATGAAAATTAGACGGTGCCATGCATTTGGATGCATATGCTTTTTATGGTGCTACGATATTGTCAAATATATCGTCTTTAAAGGCCTTTTGGAAAGCCGGGGGATAGATCCCCTGGTTTTTCTGTTTCTTGACATGATCACCGTGCCCGGTTTTATTGTGGGCTGTGCCCGTCTGGTTAATTCCCTGAGCGGCCGGGTCATGGCATTGCCCAAGGTGCTTATCTGGGGCCTTATCGTGCTGGTTAATACCCTGTTGCCCTATGTGTATGCAGCCATTGCAGGCGGACCTCAATTTGACATTGCCGCCTGGGTGGTGTTCTGGACGCTGATTTTATTGATGCTTGCAAATCTGATACGCACGATTAGAGCCGGTTTGATCGCAGAAAAGCAGTGAACAGTTCATTACTTGATCATCGTTGACCATGGGTCAGAACCAGGAAGGGCTTTAAGTCTGCAGAAAAATCCTGGTGTTCCGGCCATAAAATCCTGCCCCCGATTCCGGATCGGGCTTCCAGAACAACTTTCATTTTACTGACTCTGTTTTTTCAGTCACTTATGTGATATGTTCTTTTGCTTTATCAGAATGATGATGATAAAAGATACGGCAAATTATCGTTTAAGGAGAATGATCCCATATGGCACGTTTAAGTGAATTTGAATTGGCGCTTAAAAAGATCAGCGACAGTCCATTGATATACGAAGCACAAATCCCTCCGGAATGCACTTTTTTCCAAGATGTAAGACGCTACCAGAGTATTGGTCCCCAGATGGAAATCCGGATTGTTCCGGTAAATGGGAAGATTGAGCTTGACCCGGATATGGAACCCGTATCCTTTAATAAGCTCAGCGGGGCCGAACGTAAAGCCCTGGTAGATTATTTGACGGTACGTCTCGCCAGAGGCGATAATATCGGCTATGCCTGGGCCTTTTTCCGGCCTGCGGATAAAAAGAGAAGCCTTGTGGCCTACGGTGGCAACGTGGTGCATGATGACACTTATACCGGTAAGGAACGTGTAACAGCGTTGCTTTCGTTACTCCGGAAGCAAAAAGGCATCAGCAATATGAAACGGCGCTGGTTCCCCTGGATTTTCGCTGTTCTGCTTATTTCCCTGATTGCAATGGCCGGATTCAAATATGGCAACCTGTTAAAAAATATTCCTTTTGTCAGCAGTATTGGCCAGGATGCCGGTCCTGAAATGCAATTTTACAAATCCGTATTTCCCGACTTACATACCTGGCTATATCACGGAGAGCCGGAACAGGAAGATGTCGCTAAAAAGCTTTTAAAAACCGAATACGTCTCGTCCATGCTTCATACCATGACCCTGCCCGATTATCGTCAGAGCGGTGAACAGGACATGAATCGGGGCAACAGGCTGATCTTGTTTGTATATTTCAACTATAACGGTCAGGTCGGGGAATTGATCAGATCCCGCAGGCAGATTCTGGCAGGCACGGAATTCATGCGCCTGGCACGGATTTATTCAACCATGCAATCCGGGTATGCCTCCAATATTTTTTATTTCAAGGTTGGGGACTTAAACATCAGGAATACTGAAATCTCCAATTATATGAAGCAGAATATGATTACCTACCGGGATTTTAAAAAAATCCGGGATGAAAATGCCTTTTCAGAACTTATGGCCAGTGACCGCATCAGCTACAAGATGAAGGGCTTTTTGGAAAATGTATACACGTTTACGCCCCTTCGTATTGACACAAAATTTAACGGTAAATCCTGGTACCTGCTCACCCGCAACAACAGTTCCGGGAATCTTGACTTTGCCGCCTTTTTCCACCAGGGCAGCGCCACCCTGGTGCCCAAGCGCATCGGACACCTGGTGCTGGAAGACAAGAGATTGCCTTCGAACATGGCCTGGTATGCGTTTGATGACAACCAGGCAGGGGGAATGAAACTATCGGACAACACCTTGACCTATTTCAGTACGGAGACCGGTCAGACCAATCAACTGGGTATCATTCAAGAACAGATCAGGAGCCTGGGCTTTTCCAAGTTGTCCCAGGACCGGATTAATGTCAGTGTCCACCGGGAACTGCTCATGGGGGATGCAAAGGGAAAGTACGGCATTCAGACCAATGATCCCATCACAAGTCTGGTGCTGTCCAATTTGATTACCAAATCATCTTTTGAACAAGAGGCAAGTGTCTCCTTAAAGCGGGACCCCATCCAATTTAACACAACACTGATCCAGCTTTCCAAGGATGACAGTTTTTCAGTTCAGTCCGTGACCATCACGCCCGGTACCACCAATATCATCCGCTTGTTTGAACCTTTGGACAGCTTTAAGGCAAGGTTTAGGGACGGCACCACCACCACCTTTGAGAAGGCCAGTGTCAACCTGTTCAACCCCTTTACGTTTATGGTCACCAAGGATAGCCTTACCCTGTGTTTCCGTCATGATATCAGAGACATGACCATTCGGGCCGGCGATACCGAGCTTAAAATCGTTAAGGCCAAGGACGGAAATTATCAGATTGTAAAAATCCCATAAGTAATGTTTTTTACGAAATCAGTATCAAGGAGTTTTATTTAATCATATGTTTGACAAAACAGACCGGCTTCTGAAAATCCAGAACGGCATCAAAGAGGTTGTTCAACAGCTTGCCGGCATGCCGGCCCGGCAGGCACACCGAGTGGACAAGATCATTGAACGATGCCAAATGTGCCTGAAAACGGCACCGGATACGAATACGCCCGTATATATCCATATTACGGGCACGGATAAATCCTTTAAGACCAGCTACCTTCTGGATCTGTTTGACAATGACGCGCTTCGTGGGTTGTTTGCGGTCAAACAGCGCAACACCTCTGAAAACACGGCGGTTCCCTGCCTTGTGGAGCCGGTATCCTGGACCGACGAGGTGGTGATCAGCCAGATCAGTATTTCCACGGGCAATGTAATCCGGGACCGGTTGACCCAAGAGCAGTTCAACCGGCTGTATGATCTTTCTTCCGGGGCGGAACCGGATGATTATCTCATCCGGGTGGCCGTGCCCGAAGATCAGACCCCCATGACATTGCCGGCCATTGAATATCCGGGCATCAAAGAGGGGGCCGACGCCGTTGAATTCCAGAAGGCGCGTCATGAAAAGTTCCAGGCGAATATGCTCGATTGCCTGGAGCGCTATCCCGGCATTCTTGTGACCTGTTTTCAGCACAAAATCGCCATTCCTCCGGGCCACCCTTTGGATGCCATTCTTAAAAAATATCGCACGGTGCTGGAAACCACCCATGCGTATCAGAAACTGCCGTTGATTCTCTCCCTGCAGGGGGACAGTGCTGTGGCAAGCTATTGCGGGAACACCAATGTGGAGCAGGATCTTGAAAGCGATTTCAAAAGCTATAAAGCCTTTGACGTGGTGGTACAGCTGACCAATCCCTGCAACAGTGAATATCCGGTGAATTTTATCTCCCCCGGCCCCCACGTGGACACCTGGATACGTAATCTGTCCCGGTACAACAGTCTGCGTGAAATCAAAGACGAGATTAAAAAGGATGGCGGAATTGCCTGGTCCCGGCAGATGCTTGACGACATCTGCACCACCTCCAATATCAGAGACGCCCTGGACAATATGTTTCTGATGCCCTGGATCAGGAAGGCTGAAAAGGTGTACACCCAGGCTGTTGACCTGGTTTATGAAATTGAAAGCTATGATGAGGTGGCTGAAGTCAAGGAGCGCATGCGCAAAGCCATTCTCAACGATACTTACCAAAGCCTGCGCCACTTTTTTGACCGAGAGATTAAATACAATGAAGAAGGGGTAATTCAGGACCACACGGCGTTCTGGAACGCCGTGTTCACCCAGTACCTGGACCAGTTTCTGGCCGACACCCCCAGAAGCCAGGCCATTTCCGATGTTCTGTGGAAAAACATGCGTCAGCGCCTGGACCCGGAAAACAAAGGTTTTTTAAGTGCAGCGGAAAAGGATCTGCCCCACATCATCATGAACATGGCGGAATTTTACGTTCCCAATATGCTGGTGCGCGGTGATTTTACCCTTGTTGAAAGACGTATTAAAGAGGAAGCCCAAGATGCGGTTTAACCTGTTCAAACGCAAGAAAAAGGAAGTGGATCAGTTTCAGATGGAACTCGAGGATGACGGCAAACTTTACTATGAAACCATTGCCGGCCGCACCCCAAGGGACATCCAGAACCACGAAGAATATATTCTTTTCATTGATTTCGGGTCCTACCGGACCAGTGTTTTATGCTGGCCCTGCAGCTTTGGCCGGGATAAGATTACCGACTCATGGCAGTATGTGGTCCATGGCGACTCCGATGCCCAGGGCGGATTTCCTTCGGCCTTTATCAATCCGCCTTCCGGTGATGAGCGGGATTTTGCTTTTGTGCCCAATATGGGCGAAGAGCGTGTCAGCTCAAGCCAGATTGTTAAAAGTGCCAAATATGAATTTGCCTCCAAATTTGCCGCCTACAGAGGCGATGTGCCCCAGTTTAAGCTTTACATCAAAAAAATTCTTGAACACAGTTTCAAGTACATCACCGAGCCCAGCAAGGATCGACCCTGGAACGGCCCGGCCATTCCGGTGATCACGGAAATTCGGGTTACGGTACCGGACCTGTTTATTGAAAATTTAAGAAACGGATACAGAGAGAATATCTATTCCGTGTGCATGAACCTATCCTCGGATCGAAAATGGAAATGGCTGTTTCCAAGTGATCTCAGGCATCTGCGTAAAACATTTGTCAATATTTCTGCAGATGAGAGCGGGGCATGCGAGCTTTATTTCTTGAATCTGATTAAGCTGTTACCGTTTTGGGATCTTTCGGACCAGAAAGACAGACTGCCGGATTTAAAGGAAGTGGACTTTATCTTTTCCCAGGCTGCCCAGCATGATCCCAATGCCGAAAATCTTCAGTTTGTGGTGTGCCATATCGACATCGGCGGACTGACCACAGATGTCAGCGTGCTTCTGGCCAACACTTACCAGGATCCGGCCCTCGGCATTACCACCGCCCTTAACCGCAAGGAATCTTTTTCCGAAAGAAAGGCCGGGGAATATTTTGCAGACGCGTTTGCCCAGAACCGGTCACCGGAGGAAACCGGTCCCTGGTGGGACAATGACCGGTTCATTGAACGGGATTTTTCACGGTTTCTGGAGTTGTTATGCGGCAAACAGGCAGGCTTGCTCAATAAATGGCGCAAGGACAAAAATTTGTCCGGCATCTATTTTTTGATTTCAGGCCGTCCCACCAAATCGGAAAAGGTCAGAAAAGCCGTTAAAAAGCATATTCTCAAGGAGTTCAACAAAAATGAACTGCTGCTATTGCCCGAGCACTGCCTGTTCATGGCCGAGTACCGGCATGTGGGCAAAAATCAGGAAGGTGAACGCTATGCCAAGAAAATTTCCCATTTTGAAAAACTGATCACCCTTCTCGGCAACGTGTACACCCTTTACGACGGGTATGAAATCTGTGTGGATGACCACAAATATTATATTTCCATGGACACGGATACCAGGACCACTGCCCAGATGGAAGTGCTTCCCGGGCGGATTTATAATATGGAAGAGTTTGAAAATTACAAGAAATCGGCAGAGCACAACAATGTCAATCACCTGGCCTTTACCCGATTTCCGGAAGGGGAAAACAGCACCCGGTTTCTTACGGTAAAAACCATTGCCCGGCAGAACGCTTTTCCCGTAATCCGGGTCGCCCAGAGCGGTGACAGCCAGGCATGGATTATGCCGTCCCTTATGATCACGAACTTAGAGCAGAACGACCAGGCCTTTGATCTGTCATGGGGTGCGTTGTCGCTGGAATAAAGAAAAAATTTAATCTACAGGAGGAAATAATGGAGCTGATCAGCGTAACCATAGAAAATCCCGAAGAACTCAATTTTATTCTGGGCCATTCCCATTTTATCAAAACCGTTGAAGATATTCATGAGGCCATTGTCTGCACCGTACCCAACGCCAAATTCGGTGTGGCGTTCTGCGAGGCGTCGGGGGAGTGTCTGATCCGTCATTCCGGCACGGACGAACAGATAGTGGAACTTGCAAAAAAGAACGCCCAGGCCCTGTCCGCCGGCCATACCTTTATCATTTTCATGAAAGATATGTTTCCCATCAATATCGTGAACACCATCCAGGCCGTTCCCGAGGTGGTGCGCATCCATTGTGCCACAGCCAACCCCACCCAGGTGATCATGGCCCAGACCGACCAGGGCAGAGGCATTCTGGGGGTGGTGGACGGTTTTTCTTCCAAAGGGGTTGAAACACAGGATGATATTCAAAAACGCAAAGATTTTTTGAGGATGATCGGGTACAAGCTGTGAATACAATAGGCAGAATCCGTCTATCACCATGTTGGCCCATTCTGCCTAATTAACTGTTGGGCTCCGAAACCTCATCGACATACTACTTATTGCAAACTTGAAATGATATAGACCAGTTGAAAGTGTTAAAATGCCAACAGTTTTCAAAATAGGACCTTACCGATTTTTCTTTTATTCTGGCGATCGTGATGAGCCGGTACACGTTCACGTCGAGAAAGAGGACAAAGTTGCAAAATTTTGGCTTGAACCGGTAAGACTTCAAAGAAGTAGCGGATTTAGAGCAAGGGAAATTAATGACATTCAGAAAAAAATTCAAGATAATCAAGAACAAATTATAGAGGCTTGGAATGAGTACTTTAACGATTGAAATTGAAGTTCCATATGCACAAGATGTTATTGTAACATCGGAACTATTAAATATTGATTTAAGCGACGGTCGTAGTATTTCAGTCCCTTTAGCCTGGTTCCCTCGGTTAGTATATGCTAATCAGAAAGAACGGAACAACTGGCGAATAATTGGTCGGGGTGAGGGTGTCCACTGGGAAGATATTGACGAAGATATTAGTGTTGAGGGCTTGTTAGCCGGAAAAGCATCAGGAGAAAGTAACGTATCATTAAAAAAATGGATTACTAAAAGATTAGCCCAACAAAACGCTGAAGCCGACCCGGGGTGTTAGCGGCTTTTCGGAAGTCCTCGGTTTTCGAAAAAGCTTGGCTTCGACAACCTGCTCGGCTGTATGCCCCGGTCGGCTGAGCTCCCCGTTCGGTTTGAAACGTTAGCTTACACCAATAGATAATTGTGTGAATTGTGCTAATAAAAATATAATAACTGCAAAAGAGGAATTATTGTAATGAATGAAAAGTTGACACAATTAGAAGTAATGATTGATGCTTTAAATTCGGAATCCCTTGATGATCAAAAGGAAGCACTTAAAAATGCTTTACGCGAATATGAAAATTACGAAAATTTTAAAAACACACTATCATTACTTTATGAATATGGCGAGAAAAATTTAGAACTAATTAAAAATCATACAGAAGAAATAAAATTTGCGACTTCAGTTCAACAAGAGATTAGAAAAGAAAGATCGCAATTTTTTTCACAAACATTGAAAGAAGTTTCTGTGACATTGAGAGATGCTCAGGTAGACGATAAAATAGCATCTAAATGGCTTATTGAACTTGTAAAATGCTACACGGAGAGTTTGGGCCAAAGTGCAAGCTTAGTCCAAGATCATACAATTGACTTAGTCGGTGCGATACGTCAAGAGGCAGAAACGAAAATAAAAATGAATGCTTCTGTAGAATCACCAGATGAATAGTAAGCATAATTATTTATTCCGTAAACTCGAGGTCTTAAGAATAATGCGAGAAGAATTAGTTTCTTGCTTATTAGAAGAGTGTACTGAAATCTATGAGCCAATTTGGCGTTTCTCAAGACAACCGCAAATTATGGAATTGGCTATTCATAAATATGTTGTATTATGGCTAAACTCTCATTGGGAAAAAATGGAGTTAATTCTTAAAAACACCAAAGAGTGTAGCGCACCACAGTTGAATGCATTTGAGCATGATCTATTAAGCTTATATTGTAATCTCTTTCAAAATATTTGTAAAAAACAGTTCGGAAGAAATATTTCAGACGCATCTATAACGGCCTCGCTGTTGATTCAATGTGCAGATGATAACATTGCTTGTATTCAGCAGATTATAGACATCCAAGAAAATAGTGAAAAAAGAAGAAACAGGTTAAGAACGGCATTGTATAGACATAAAGAACTATTTCAAAAAAAAATAGATTTAATGGCCTCCAAATAAATAAAAATGGGAGATTAAAATTACACGATGGGCTTCTTTGATATGTTCGATAAATTGGATGACATTATTTACAAACCGATTGAAACTGTCTGTGACTGGCTCAAAGCTCCTTTACGAAGTATGGATGACAACAGGGCTGGAAAGATTGAACGTGAAAAAATTAAACTCGAAGCAAGTATTGATAAAGCTGATAAAGAATTCAATGCAAAACTGGAAGCTGCCAGTAAAAAGCTTGATGCAGAAATTGCAATCAAAAAAGAAACTGAAGTTGTAAAAATAATTGCAGAAATTGAACAGTGGAAACAAGACAAAGATTTTGCCAGGAAAAAAGCTGTATCAGATGCAATTATTGAATATCAACGAGAGCTTACCAAATTAAATGTAAATGCCATTAATGCAATAGGCCACATGCAACTCGATCTTCGAGAGAGAGTTCAAAATATGATTATCGACAAAACTAAACAATACAAAACCCTTCAAAATGAAGCAAAACAAGAAGCAATAAATGAATACAAAATAATTATGAAAGAATTTGCCAATGAGCCGGAGATTAAGCAAAACATGATTAAACAAGTCGATGAGTCAGTTGCCATTATCATTCATAACTCGAAAGCCTTCATAACAGAACTGACTGAGGACCTCCGTAGTGTTAACAAAAGTATCGATCTCCTAGCTTTAAATGGTCAAAAATTTATTGAAACGCACCTTCAGCAGTTTCATTCATTAGGCTTTTCTCAAGAACAATTGAAGCAACTTGAAAATGGCAATTCTTTCATAAACACTATTGATATATAACTCAACCGAATAGGGATAGGACTCCCCATTACTGAGGAGCCCTCCCACACCACCCGGCATACGGATCTCGTACCAAGGCGGTTCGGCTGGTGTTAACAAAATCGGCTGTAGGTTATCCCACCGATTTACCGGGTTTTGTGTAGAGTCATGCTATGGAAATTTCGGCCACTGCCGCATTATTCCCATAAAATCCTTATACTTACTCACCACAACCATTTACCCAAGCCATTCGGCCCGGGTACCGTTCAGGCCTTCATCGGGGTGAGGCCTCCGGGTGTACTTCTCCCAAGACAGCGAGGCCCGGCTCGTTTCCTCCGACTACTATGCCCTCTGCTGACTTCTCCCATGCGGTCAGGACCAGTTACCCGGCCCTCAGCCAATCCGGCACATGGGAGACCTCCCGGGGTAAACACATGCCTTTCAGTACGTAGATGCCGAGTTTACGGACATACCCTGTAATGGATAGAGGACTTTACCTTGTGTGGCAGGCTCGTCCCAGTATGCGCGCCTTATACTCGATTCCTGTACGTCATCCCGTACCTTCGCGGTACCTTGCCTCAGCAAGGCGGCTTCCTCCCGAAGCACCGTCACCGGTACCCCGTTGCACTACCGCTACACCCTTCGCCTCCATCTGGCTGGGTCTAAGACTTGCCAAATGTTTGGAAATCCATTACATTTGACTCACTTTTAAGAACATGTACCGTGCCCGGCACACACAAATCGCTCCACCTGACCACGAGAAGCTCAGTCGCTTAACCTAAAACTGTTGGCGTGGCAGGTGAGCTTAGCGTTCGCTTTCAAAAAAATCGTTGCACGGATTCAAAAGTAATACTATAATGGTATTACATTATCAAAGGAGATTTATTATGCGTGTAACCACAAAAGGCCAAGTCACTATCCCCAAGAATGTAAGGGAGGTATTAGGTATTGCTCCAGAGACAGACGTTGATTTTCATGAAGATAACGGAAGATTTTATCTGGTCAAAGTATCAAAAAACAAACCGACCTCTAAATTTTCGAAGTTAAGGGGAATTGCTACAGCTAAAATGTCTACAGACGAAATCATGAATATGACAAGAAAAATAAAATGAACGGAATTTTCATTGATTCGTGTGTGTTGCTTGATCTGTTTACGAATGATCCTAAATGGGGAAACTGGTCTGAAGACGTATTAAGTCAGTGTAGCCAGACGAATACATTATTCATTAATTCAATTGTGTATACCGAAATATCAATTGGTTTCAACCGTATTGAAGAAGTCGAGGAAGCTGTTGAACAAGTGGGTGTAAAAGTCCTGGAAATTCCACGCGAAGCTTTGTTTTTGGCTGGAAAGACATTCCTTGAGTATCGAAGAAATAAGGGCACTAAAAGTTCAACCCTTCCGGATTTTTTCATTGGTGCTCACGCTACAGTATCTTCATTTGACTTAGTCACAAGGGACATTGCAAAATATAGAACGTATTTCCCAAACATAAAACTTATTTGCCCATGATTTGCTTCAAGACGTGGTCGCAAACAAATTTTGAACTTTATACCAAGCGAATCGGGATAGGACTCCCCATTACTGAGGAGCCCTCCCACACCACCCGGCATACGGATCGCGTACCAGGGCGGTTCGGCTGATTTTAAGAATCAGTTCCCGGGCAGATATAATCCTTTCTCAATAAAATATCTTTCAGGCATGGCAATGGCCACCCATTTGATTTTGCTCATGTGCCAGTACTTTTTCCGGGCATTGCCGCAAAGCATGGCATCATGGTGAGCAATACCAAGTTTCTCAAGGTTCCGAACCCTGGTTTTAGGATTTTTCCATCTTCCGTAGGAATCGTAGCGCCTGAGATCATTACGCCGGATCTTAGATATTGCCGTATCAATTTTAATACGCGCTTATCCTTGATTCTCCCGGCGAGTCTACTCATCAGGCGGTCGTGCGAAACCCGGTCGAAAAATTTGGACAGGTCCATATCGACGACATAGGTATAACATTCAACCATGTACCTTTTACCCTGCACCACCGCATCGTGTGCGGATTTGCCGGGTCTGAATCCATAGCTGTATTCAGAGAAAAAAGGTTCCCATACCTGTTCCAGGGTTTGGGCTATGGCCTGCTGTATAAATCGGTCAAGCACCGTGGGTATTCCAAGTAATCGGACACCGCCGTCCGGTTTGGGGATTTCCTTCCGCTTCACCGGTAGCGGTTTATGCTTACAATTAAGCAGGTCTTGTTCAATTTCAGGCCAGTGCTTTGCCAGGTAGTTCCCGAGTTGACTGGTTTTCATACCATCTACGCCGGGCGCACCTTTGTTGGCACAAACCTGTTTCCATGCCCGGATAATGTTGTTGCGTTCAAGGATCATCTCCATTAACCGGTCATTGTTTCCCAGACGTTCGGCAATCTGTGACGCTGGGAACAGTTCCATCTGCTGTGGCTGTCTGCTCACAAGTACACACCTCCTATTTGTTGTTATCATTTACCCGGACCATTCGGCCCAGGCACCGTTCAGGCCTTCACCAGGGTGAGTCCTCCCCGCTTTGCGGGGCTCGTTTCCACCGGCTACTATGCCTTCTGCTGACTTCTCCCATGCGATCAGGACCGGTTACCCGGCCCTCAGCCGTTTCGGCACATGGGAGACCTCCTGGGGTAAACACATGTCTTTCAGTACGTAGATGCCGAGTTTACGGACATACCCTGTAATGGATAGAGGACTGTACCTTGTTGTGCAGACTCGTCCCGGTATGCGCGCCTTATACTCGATTCCTGTACGTCATCCCGTACCTTCGCGGTACCTTGCCTCAGCAAGGCGGCTTCCTCCCGAAGCACCGTCACCGGTACCCCGTTGCACTACCGCTCCACCCTTCGCCTCCATCTGGCTGGGTCTAAGACTTGCCAAATGTTTGGAAATCCATTACATTTGACTCACTTTTAAGAACATGTGCCGTGCCCGGCACACCACAAGACGTTCAAGCGGAAAAAAACACGGAAACGCCTTGTGGTGTAGAAAATTTTTGGTTGTGTTTTTTCCGCTTAACTCAACGTTGGCGTGCGACACGAGGTTGCATGAATGTATGTATAGGAGGTGAATGTAAAGAACTGAATATACTCGGTGTATCCCCACCGACCACCCTAGGTGAGCGTGCTACCGTTGCGCAGATGACGGGGTGCGAAGCCTCACTGACAATGTACCGAATCGGGTTTGAATGGTGACAGGAGAACCCTTCCGGAAATCCCATCTGGTTAAGGGATAGGGTCGGACAATATGGCAAGATTAATCGAAGAGCTTTAAGCGCCGCCAGCGAGTAACTAACCTACTGGGATTAACAGGTTATATGTATACTTCCCTGCGTTCGTATACATGAACAGGATGCAAGTCTGCTAACTGCTTGCACGGGATCGTAGTTTCATCGGCGTAGAGGCCTGCCTAAGTTGTTCATAAAGAGCAGTCATGTAGAACGTGGAAACCCCGTATCCTCGCCGGAAATTCTCGGCAGGTGAAACCGTAAGGCACACTGATGGTGGTGCGGGAGTAAGATGCAGGAAAAAGCGAATGCCATCTTGTAATGAGATGGATACGGGTTGAGAGCAACTTGGTGAGTCTCAACATTACCCGGCCCGAAAGGGAGCTGACGTCCGGCGGGTGTGAATACAGACACACCCGGGCAGGTGTTTCTTTGTGAGAGAATCTGGAGAATCTTTGAAAATGGGAAAGCAAATGACGGCAACGCTGCTTGACAGTAATAGCTGGTGCGCCCATCAACAGCTTAATGCTGCTAAAAGACTGTAGATGCGTATCGCAAAGGTTGTTAAAAAAAAGCAAATGACATACACATCTGTAAGCATAGTCCAGAAGGATGGATATCCTTTTATAGTGGTTTGCAAATGAATTGATAAATATCTAAAATTTTCATGTTATAATAAAAAATTGGGGGCTTTTATCTGATTTCGCCTTTTCTTTAACTTGCCATACCTCGATTTACCATTGCTGATCCTA
>NZ_JACADJ010000058.1 GCF_013389365.1 Desulfobacter latus | reverse complement strand
TAACCCCTTAGACCTGTTTAACCACTTGCCGTAGAACCTGGAGCTGGCGAGCACCCCAGGGTACCTGTTTCCGATCTAACGTAGTGCTCGAAGCACTTAGACTGGTCAACTTTGGGGCTTTTTCAAGTCCCTCGGTCTTTAGCCGAGGGGTAGTTGACCATTGCTCTCCTGATTTAACGATTTTTGCGTGTTTTTCTTTTCCTGATTAAAGTATCGGCCGCAATTGTAAAAACCTAAATTTTTTATGAATAAATAGTGAAAAGTTCAATCAACCGGTTCCCGGATCAATCCTTTAAGGACAGAGTAATATGGTAAACCCCGCCGTCAAGCTTTGACTTCAAAGGCAGGCCTGATTTCTCAAACACCTTGATCATAGGCCGGTTATCGGGCAGTACCTCAGCATAGAGTTCGTCAAGCATGCGTCTTTTCCCCTCATCGACCAACAGCGACATCAGATAAGACCCCACCCCTGCACCCTGATAGTTTTCATCTATGAGAAAAGCCACCTCACCGGCGTTGCCGTCATCACTGCCAACCAGTCGAGCCTCGGCAACGATCCGGTTTTCGCCTTTTTTTCCGCCAAATCCCACCACGGAGAACTCTTTGGTATAGTCCACATTCACATACGCCTGCATTTTATCGTGGCTCATGGTTTTTACGGAATAAAAGAAGCGATAAAATACCGTTTCATTTGAACAGCGGTAGAAAAACCGGCGCATGGCTTCTTCATACGAAGGTTTCATCGCCCTGAACCGAATGGTTTTATCACCCTTGAAGGTTTTGGTGTAGTTAATATATGCTGGATACAGGTGAGCGGAATGGCTGACAAATATCTGGTTGGAATAGAGGATGTTTTTTTCCCGGGCCTTTTTAATTAAATCTTCCCTGTCGTCGGGATGGGCCACATCAATGATGGCCTGAGCCCTTTCGCGCAAGGGACGCCATTTGAGCAAGGCCACCCCGTATTCCGTGGCCAGCACATGGATGGATTCCCGCAGACGCAACTGGTTGACATATTTCTCTATACTGAACAGGATATTGGATTCGCCGTTTGCATTGCGGCTGGGCATGCCGATGATGGTGTTGCCATCCTTGGAGGCTTCCGCAGCCTTGTAAAAATCAATACCTTCACCAGGACCGGAAATCACGGCGCCTCTTAAGGGAAAGGCAACCCTGCCCTGGAGATCTGCCTTGCGGCCTTCATATATGGCGACAAACTGGGGATTGCGGGCAATGAGCTGGGAGTTACACACCCAGTCAATACCCTGGAATTCCACCAAAGGATTTTTATGCAGCCATGTCATCAGCTTCTTGGTGCCAAGGGCATAGGATGCCAAAGACTTCCCCCTGAACGGAGATTTGCGGTTATTGGTGACAGCCCCGGAATTGACAAGTTCTGCGGCTGCATCTGTAAAATAAAGGGAATGGATGCCAAGGTCTTTTTTATCCGATAAATAAGGCACCATCCCTTCAAACAAGGGACCCAGGGAATAGTTGATGCAGTCACCGTCCCGGATTTCATTGGCCACATTGGCAGCCACCTTTTTCATGACATCGTTAACCGGTTCAGGTGTATAGGTGATCGGCTCCCGGTCCGAGCGCACCAGAAGATCAAACTCTTCTATGGAAACAAAGGTATCCCCATAGGTAAACGGCATTTCCTCATTCACCTCACCCACCACAAGGCTTGCCTTGTACATGGCTTCCCTTGCCACATCCACGGCAAGGCCAAGACTGCAATACCCGGCATCATTGGGCGGGGTGATCTGGATAAAGGCCACATCCACATTGATTCTGCCGGATCTGATAATTTCCGGAATCTCCGAGGAATAGGCAGGAATAAGATCCACCTGACCACTGGATATGGTATCCCAGGCCACATACCCCCCTGAAAAAAATGTTTTCAACCGGTAATTGGGGGCATTAAGGCGGTCAATGGACAAAATGGTCTCCCCCAGCACAGCCAGCTGCATCAACTCAAGATCCCTGATATTATGTTTATCCACATCAAGCAATGTGCGGATCAGCCGTCTTGGCGTCGCCGGCCCTGTGCCGATGAAAACGGTCATTCCCGGCCGGATATGGTTTAAAACCTTATCCGGGGGCACAAGACTGCTCTCCCAGTTATACAGATTTATCTCGGACATAACTCACTCCCTTTAATGAAATGTATATGCATCTGTTTTATCAGCTAAAGGGGGTGTAATCAAGGCAGGGCAAAATGCTTTCGAATTAATGTCGTCCGCCGGTTCCGGCCCCCTTGCCAAACAGGAGCCAGAGAGCCAGCATGGCGCCGCCGCTGATGGTACCGAGCAGACCGATGATACCGATCTTGTCCGCCCAGTCCAGGGCAATGAACCACATGGCAAACGCGCCCAGCAGGAAGTAGATGAAAATCAGCAGTGAGGAGGCGGCACCGGCATGCCGGTCCACCTGCTCCAGTACCAGGTTGTTGCTGGGCGGCCGGCTCAGACCGAAGGAAAAGGAGATCACCACCATGGGCAGGGCAAGAGCCCAGGGGCCGGGCAGCCATCGTGTAAGCATTGCCGCACCGCCGGCCATGATTCCGACAAACCCCATGGTGAGCAGTTTTTGCGATCCCAGCAGACCCAGCAGCCGCGTGCAGGCGAAGGAACCGGCCATGATGGCCATGGCGTTCAGGGCAAAAAAATAACCGAAAACCTGCTCAGACAACCCGAGCCGGGTGATGTAGATATCGGCCGAGCCACCAATGAAGGCAAAGTGCGGCAGAACGATGATGGACATCATCAGGGCAAAACCGAGGTAGCGCCGGTTGGCGAGCAGTTCGAAATAGATCCCGGCCGTCTCCCGAACGCTTTTGGCTGATGGAGTTTTCAGGGTTTCCGGCATGCGCAATACCCCGATCCAGCCGATGGCTGCGACTGCCGCCTGGATCACGAAGACCCATCGCCAGGAAAACCAAGTCAACACCCATCCGCCGAACACCGGTGCCAGCATTGGCGCCAGGGCCATAATTACGCCGATATAAGCCAGAATTCTCGCCCGTTCATGACCCTGAAAAATGTCCTTGGTGATGGCCAGGGCCAAGGTAGCGGCCGAGGCGGCCCCGATGGCCTGTAACACCCGGAACACAATCAGGCCGGCAATGCCGGTGGAAAGCCCGCAGAGCAGACTGGCAACGATAAACAGGCCGATGCCGGCCAGCAGGAGTGGCCGTCGGCCGTACCGGTCGGACAAGGGGCCGTAAAACAGGAGAGACACACAATAGCTGACAAAAAAACCGACCAGGGTCAGGTTGACCACGGCCAAGGGCTGATCCCAGGCTTTTTGGAGCAAGGGAATGGCTGGCAGGTACATGTCGGTGGAAAGAGGCGGAAAGGCTGACAGCAGGGCCAGCAGCAGCAGAAACCGATTTGGGTTTGTCATACGTACGATTTTCATAAGCCTTTCATTTCAGTATAGCAAATAAAAAACGGCAGGCGCGTTTGCCGGCCGCTTTCAATGTCATTTTTTCGGGTCCGGGCAGCGCTGTTTCGTTGCCACAAGCACCCACAGGGCATCACGCCGAGGCGTGACTGCGTTTCCTAATTATAGGAACTTCGTTTTTGTCAAGCAAGATATAACAAAGGATAAAAGGATTATCAAGCGCCTGAAATATGGCCTCAGCTATACTAAAAAATGGAGCTGTTATTATTCACCCGTTTTAAATAAATTAGCGCCCTTTGGGCGGGCTGTTAGGTGCTGGGTGCTGGGAAATGGAAATTCCTATACTCTGAACTTAAGCCGGACTGATTGATAACAGATTGGGTATTGGTGCAGTTT
Organism: Desulfobacter latus; assembly: GCF_013389365.1. GTDB lineage: Bacteria > Desulfobacterota > Desulfobacteria > Desulfobacterales > Desulfobacteraceae > Desulfobacter > Desulfobacter latus. The sequence continues at coordinate 22,000 of NZ_JACADJ010000058.1, read as the reverse complement.
GTACAGAATAAAAAAGGCACTCGGTAAAACTACCGAAAATTTGTAGCGCGTGATATTAAAAAAACGTCACCTTGGGGCAGGCTGAAAGGGCAGATATTTTTCGGCAGCAAAAAACTTTCCGGCCGAATATGGCGGTTACATAAAATTCAATTTAAACGATTTATTAAACGACGAGATAATCGAGTAGCCGGGGGATTCTATCCCTCAAAAAAAATGTAAGGAGAAATGGGTGACCCCAAAATTTGCAAAATCTAACAAGATGCATGAAAAAGAACAGAGCGTGTCAGAAATCAAAAACCAGAAAGGGTTCCACAGGCTCCGGATCCGGCTCCACGAAATCATTTTTGAAGCCGATACCCGGGCCGGTAAATGGTTTGACCTCATTCTTATCCTCTCCATTCTCTCCAGCGTACTGGTGGTTATGCTGGACAGTGTGGCTGCTGTAAAGGTCAGTCACGGGAACCTTTTGTACGGGATTGAATGGGGATTTACCCTCCTGTTTACCCTGGAGTACCTGCTGCGCCTCTTCTGTGTGACAAAGCCTTTGCGGTATGCCTTTAGTTTTCTGGGGCTTGTGGACCTCCTGGCGGTGCTGCCCACCTATGTGAGCCTGGTCCTGCCGGGGAGCCAGTACATGCTGGTAATCCGTATCCTCAGGGTGCTCCGGGTCTTCAGGGTGTTAAAACTGGCCTCTTATGTGGGAGAGGCCGCTATCCTTATGCAGGCGCTTCTGGCCAGCCGCCGCAAAATCACCATTTTTCTTCTGGCCATTATCAGCCTGGTGGTGATTTTCGGCTCCCTCATGTACCTCATCGAAGGGCCGGAAAACGGCTTTACCAGTATTCCCAGGAGCATTTACTGGGCCATTGTGACCATGACCACCGTGGGATATGGGGACATTTCCCCCAAGACCAACCTGGGCCAGAGCCTGGCCTCGGTGATCATGATCCTGGGCTACGCCATTATTGCCGTGCCCACAGGGATTGTCACGGCGCAACTGAACCACGCCGGCCGGAAAAAAATCTCCACCCAGGCCTGCCCGGCCTGCATGGCCCTTGGCCATGATCCGGACGCGGTGTTCTGTAAATTCTGTTCAGAACGGCTGAATCCTGCAAGCGGCCAGGAAAACCTGATCGGTCCGGTGAAGCCGTCGGACGAACACGTAACTGCATTTGACATAAGGAAATGACGTGAACCGGAAAGAACAGAATTTGTGGGAATATGTTCCCCTGGCAGATTATGCCGCTCCCCAGGCCACCATCTCCCGCACCATAAAAAGCGGAATAAAGGATATTTGGCAGCGATTTCAGCGGCAGGCCCCCCCGGTTCACGACCCTGCTCAGAATCTGGAATACCTGCCGCCTTCTGTCGTTGGAAAAGTTGCGCCCCCTTCGAACTGGTCCGGGGCTGTCCGGGCGCTTGAAATCGCGGTAAAAAACGAAACCGGATCGGCCGAAGCCCCGTCTGTCATGATGGTGGTCGGCCTGCCCGGCAGCGACAATGCTCAGATCCTGTCACGTCTGGCCAACGCCTTGGGGTGGCGACTGATTCCGGCGCCGGATCCACAGCAGATTCTCAGCCAGGAGCTGACATGGCTAGACTGGACAAAATCCACAGATACCCCCTGGGTACTTCCCGACATAGCTAAAACCTATCTGCGCCATGTTCGTGGACTGACCCTGGTCCGCCAACTCCTGGCGCGCATCAATGCAAAGGCTGCGGGCCCTGGCGTTATCGGATGCAACTCCTGGGCCCTGGCCTATTTGCGACGGATACTCCCGGTCCCCTTACCAGGGGCGGTAGTCGCCCGGGCCTTTGACGATCACGCCCTGGGCAGATGGCTGAGCCGGAGGGCAAATGATGGATACGGCCGGCAGATACACTTCCGCCAGGCAGACAACGGCGAAACAGTTCTGCCTCCAGAGGCCGGTACCAAGGCAAGCGCATTCGTCAATCAGCTGGCAGCCCGCAGTTTCGGTATCCCGGGCATTGCCCTTGAAATCTGGCGGCGGGCCCTGAAACGGGAACCGGATCAGCCCGCCGGTGAACAGGTGTCTGAAACAGGACCCACCGACGGCATCACCATCTGGGTGGAGCCCTGGGAAAAGATACCGTCGCTTGTGGTGCCTTCGGACCTGGGACCGGCATCCCCGATCCTCATGCACAGCCTGTTGCTTCATAACGGGTTGCCCCGGAACCTTGCCGTGAACCTGCTTCCCTTTTCCGCCACGGAGACAGGCCGGACACTTCTGGCGCTGTCTGACGTCGGAATTGTGGATACGGCCATGACCAGCGCCTATCTCCAGATATTGAAGCCGGTAACCATCGTTGCATCGGAAGGGCCCTGGGCCACGCAATACAGGGTCAAGGCCTATCCGGTGGACCCCCGGGATCAGTTCCGCTTCACAACGGACCTGACCCTGAGGGGAAAGCAGGCCCTGATGGCACTGGGGGTGCGGTTTCCTGCTCCCGGAGCGCCGGACAATGGGGACACGGCATGAACCGGCGCACTCTTAGAAAATATAATTCTGAGAGTAACAGCTTGAGATTACTGTTTAAGTGGATTCATGATCCTGAAGAAAAACGGCCATTTTATTTTTAGTTTTCCGTCAATGAAAAGGTGGCCGGCGAAGTGGCCTTCAGGGCGGCCGTCAATGGCAATTCAAGCTGCGTCTTTTTTAAAAGCGTGGGGTTGAATGCCGCATTGGATACCGTTGTTCAGTTCAGCTTAATGAATATTATCGGCGGCCTGGTGATCGTGGTGGGCGACGATCCCGGCGCCAACTCATCCCAAAATGAACAGGACAACCGGCATATTTATCACATGGCGCTCACAGGTGGCGCCATCAGTTTTCAGTGCCGTCATTGCTATTTCTCTTGGCAATGTTGTATCGAATCTGGACCTTTTTATCTTTTTCATCCGGCCGCAGGGTATCAGGGTTCATGACCAGTGCCGCATTAACAACGCCTGAAGTTGTTAAATTTTCAAGGGGAATTTTCTCGGTAAACACGGTGGTTACGGTGTCCAGGGTAAGCCCGCCACCTGTAATCGTGACTGTTTGAGGAATAACACTGATACTGGTCATGATAAGATCTTCCGGCAATTTTCCTGAAAAATCGGCCTGTACCGGGACCTGTTTCTCCGCCATAACATCCAGGGTCACTTCCACCTGATTCGGTTCAATGTTCTTCAGGCGGATGCCTGGCGGCAACTGGACATTCTGTCTGGTAATGGCCAGTTTATTTTTTCCCAAGGCTGTTCCGTCAAGGGATATCTTGATACTCATCTGATCCAGGGTCAAAGCCTTGATCAAAGGCCGTGCACCGCTGATCAGAAGCCTGGACCTGGAAGCGGATGCATCAATAATATTCATTTTTTTGTCAGAGTTCATGAACTCAATGGGCACATCATAGTTGGCCAGTGTCTCCATACCCCGTGAAAAGCTCAGCCACAACCCTGTGGTACATAAAAGACAGACCATGGCGGCTACAAGTAACTCCCGGGTCTGCCGGCGCATTTTTTTTGCCGGTTCCGGCCCGCCGGTATATTGTTTTATTAACGCCTCAATTTTGTCGGGATCCCTGACTTCATCAATCCGGTTGTCTTTCACAAGAGAGACTTTGCCACGCTCTTCAGACACAACGATCACCAGGGCATCGCTTTGCTCGGTAAGCCCCAGGGCCGCCCTGTGCCGGGTACCGTATTTGGAGGCCAGATGCCGATTCTGGGACAAGGGCAGAATCGTCCCGGCCCGGGTAATCTTTGCTCCCTGGATTACAGCAGCACCATCATGGAGCGGCGCACCGGGCCAGAAAATATTCATCAACATTTCCCTGGAAAGTGACGCATTAATATCCGTCCCGGAGGAGATGATGCTGTCCACCCCTGTTTTAAGCGGCATAACGATCAATGCCCCGATTTTTGATCCGGCCAACTTGACCACGGCATCAGTGATGATGCGCACCGGTGTATTGATCTGGGTCCTTGGGATCTCCCATAGAAAAAACCCCAAACTGCGTGTTCTGACCACCCCTGATATTTCATTTCTGAAAACAAGGATAATAATAAAGGTCGCCACGGTGATCACGCCCTGCATGACCCAGTTAGTAATGACCAGCCCCATGGCGTTGGCGCTGCGGCCGATGATCCACATCGCCACCACAGCCATGAGAACACGCAGGACATTGGTACCCCGGAACAATACATACAAACGGAAAAGAATATATGCGTTGAAAACGATATCCAGTACATCCTGCCATCGCCATCCGGAAAATAATAAAGAGAGTTGTTCCATGGGCATTAATCAGTCATGCTGAATCTTAAGGTTTTTAAAACATTATTGTCTTCATCCCTGATTTCCACCCGCCAGGGACCTTTATCCGCATCACGCATCTGGACCCTTGAAAAGGAGGACCACTTGGGTACGGAAAGGACAAGACGCATGGAAAAAATAAGCTTATCTTTTTTATACCAGTTATGAAAAATTGCTGTTTTTTCATACACCGGATCAAATTCAGAAAAGCAGAAAACCTCTCCCCGGGAAACGGAAAAAACAACGGCCGGATTTACCGGCCTGAAATTGGATATGCGTTCACACATAACCGCACTGGCCAAAATCATAGGGGGCTGGTCAGCCAGGCCGGCACCGGCCGGTATAAACAAAAAGCCAAGCAGTTCGCAAACAATGAGAAATCGGGAAAGCCCAAGGTGAGATTTACTTGCATTGAAATCCTGTATATTATTGTCTCGTGTTACCATTTAATCTCCTGTTTCGGGATTGGTTCTAATGTCGGCCGCTGTAGAGGCCGGCCACCGTGCCTGTCCTAACGAGGGCAACCACAGAGGGATTTGCCCCTACGAATAATGGCCTACAATAGAATCAATCCCCCCCTGTTTCCATTTAAATGGAATCCATCTGAATTTCAAGACAAGTGCCATAAATTTCTATAATATCGCCGGGAAGAATCTTTTTCCTTTTTCTTGTTTCAACCCGGCCGTTCACCCGGACCAGCCCGTCGGCAACCATATGCTTGGCCTCGCCTCCGCTGGATGCAAAACTTTCAAACTTAAGCACCTTGTACAATTCTACAGGCGCTTGGGTAATATAAACGATTCTGTTCTCTGTCATGGCGTTATCCTTTTACCAAATATCGTTGTATTCATTTATAATATATAGTCGCTTGATTAATAGTATTATATTATATTAGGATAAATTATGACCGACTTATCTCAAATGCGTGTTCTGATTGTAGATGATGTTAAAATCAATGTGGATATCCTGGTGGAGGCCCTTGGCGACGATTACCGGATCAGTGTAGCCATGGACGGCGAATCAGCCCTGAAAATTGTTGAGCAAACGCCACCGGATATTATTCTTCTGGATATCATGATGCCCGGCATAGACGGATACGAAGTGTGTGAAAGACTGAAATCCAAAACCGCGACCCGGGATATCCCGGTGGTATTTTTGACAGCCCTGTCCGACGAGGATAATGAAGCCAAGGGACTTGCCTTGGGGGCGGTGGATTATATTACAAAACCCTTTAGTCCGGCAATCGTCAAAGCCCGTGTTAAAAATCATCTGGAATTGAAACAACACAAAGACCATTTGGAGAATCTGGTCGCCAAGAGAACCCGGGAATTATTATTAACCCAGGAAATCAGCATGGAATGCATCGGCACCTTGGCTGAGTTTCGAGATCCGGATACCGGCGGACACATCAAGCGGACCCAGTATTACATCAAAACGCTTGCAGACCAGCTTAAAATTTTGCCTCAATTTAAAGAAATACTAAATGAAGAAACCATTGACCGAATCTATAAATGCGCACCATTGCATGATATCGGAAAAGTTGCCATACCTGATGCCATCCTTCATAAACCAGGGAAACTGACCAAAGAAGAGTTTGATGTGATGAAAACCCATACCACGCATGGATATAAGGTATTGCTGTCCGGGATAAAACGTCTGGACACAGGCGCTTATCTGAAATGTGCGGCTGAAATTGCCTTGACCCACCATGAAAAATGGGACGGTTCCGGTTATCCCCAGGGGCTTTCAGGTGATAACATTCCTGTGGAAGGACGGTTGATGGCCATTGCGGATGTGTACGACGCCCTGGTCTCCAAACGGGTATATAAGCCGCCATTCCCCCATTCACAAGCCATGGCCTATATTCTTAAAGGAAGAGGACAACATTTTGATCCTGACATGGTGGACGTATTTAAACAGCATGCTGAAGTGTTCAGAGCCATTGCCATAGAATTTGCAGACCACCATGATGAAATTAAAACATTGCAGTGTTAGCGGTTGGATCCAACTAGTTTGCGCCCCCTAACCCTGGTGAACATAACTGGAAGAAAGAAAAAAATGAGATACCCGGCATACCTTGAAAAAAAATTTAATTTCCCCGGATTTTACCGGGTAAAACTGAATTTGCCGTCCATGGCACTGTCTGATCCGGCAAAGGACCTGAAAATACAACTGGACCCGGCACTGGATCAGTCACCCATTAAACCCGGACAGACCGTGGCCATTGGTGTGGGCAGCCGGGGCATTAACGCCATTGCTGAACTTGTGGCACAAATCTGCGGGCGCATCAAAGACAAAGGGGCCTACCCTGTCATTGTCCCGGCCATGGGCAGCCACGGCAGCGCTACCCCGGAAGGCCAGAAAAAAACCCTTGCCGAATTAGGGGTTACAAGTGACGTCTGCCAGGCAGCGATTGCCCCGGAAATGGATGCAATTAAAGTCGGAAGCGTGTTTGATGCAGTGCCTGTATATTTTTCAAAAAAAGCCATGGAGGCGGATCACAGCATCTGCATCAACCGCATCAAGCCCCATACCAAATTCAAAGGTGATGTGGAAAGCGGGCTTTACAAAATGCTGGTGGTCGGCATGGGGAAACACACCGGCGCCTTGACCTATCATAATTTTGCCCTGAAGTACGGATTTCATAAGCTCCTTAAAGCCATGGGCGACACCATTATCGAAAAAACCAACCTGTGTTTGGGCATTGGTGTGGTGGAGGACGCCTATGACCAGGTAATGAAAATCGAGGTGATACCGGCGGCCAAGATCAGCACCCGGGAACCGGACCTTTTAGCCCTGGCCAAATCCCATTTCCCCAGACTGCCGTATAAAAATCTGGACCTGCTGGTGGTCCGGCAAATCGGCAAGGAGATCAGCGGGTCAGGCATGGACCCCAATGTCACCGGCAGAACCTGTGATTTAATGGAAGATGATTTTTCCCAAAGCCTTTATGCTAAACGGCTGGTGATCCTGGACCTGTCCGCAAACACGGCGGGCAATGCCATCGGCTTAGGCAATGCAGATATCATCACCGAAAAAATATTTGCAGGCATGGATTACCAGGCCACTATCATGAATGCCCTGACCGCCATCTCCCTTAAAAAAGCAGCCATTCCGGTCCGGCTGCCCAATGAAGAAAAGGCAATTCAGGCAGGATTCCAAACCCTCGGCCCCGTGTTCCCTGAAAAGGTTCGGGCGGTGATTATCAAGGACACCATGCATACAACTGATTTTCTTGTCAGTGACGCATTGAACCGTGAGACCGAAAAACTGTCCTGCCTTAAAGAGATGACCCCCTGCCGGATCGCATTCTCTTCTTCCGGAGATCTTATTGCCCCCGGACCTTGAAGCCGAAATTTCGAGCGAAACGTCGATTGAAAGATATCAAATGGGAAAAATCTCAGATTCTTACTACTACAAATTGAAAATATATACCCCCTCCTACAGGTTAATAAATACTCATATCCTGCAGCAGGGCGGACATGGCGTATCCAGTCCCTTGGATGATTTATAAATAAGGATAAAAAGATGAAAAAAAACAGAATAGCATTAAAACCCTATGTTGAGGCTGTGGAAAATATCTGCCGGTCTCTGTCAAAGGAGCAGCTGGTTGAACTGGTTCTCAAGCTGGCACAGGATGAATCCTCATCCGGACGGCTTGGATTTCTTGATAGAATTAAAACATGGTCCCCAGGAACTGAAAGCATCATAAATGCTGTTGCAGACGTGGATCACCTGCTTGATAACATACAGGCATTGAAAGAGGATATTTTAGAACGGATTGAGGCCATTGGAAACGGGGATTATGAGGCCCTTGACGACTGGGACTGGGAAGATGCCCATTATGATGATGATGAACCGGACCTGATCAGCGAAGAGCAGTCAAATGATCTGGTCGACCTGTTTACAGAGGCCGGCGCCCTGTTTTTAAACGGGGATACAAGGGAGGCCCGAACGGTATACGATGCCCTGTTCGGACTCATGGCCGAGCTGGAAAGTTCCGGCTTTTATCTGCCCTATCCTGATCTTGACTGGCGGGAGGAGCGGGCGCGGCATGCCCGTTGTGTCTATGATGACTCCGACGAAAAGCAAAGGATTGCGGCCTTTGCAGACGCCATGAATCTGGATGCCTCATTCCGGTACGACAGGATGGAAAATAATACCGCCTATCCCATGCTTTGTGATGTAATGGATGCCAGGCAGCAGAAAATGGCAGGCCTTGAGTCCTTTTACCCGGAATGGAAATCCCTGCTGGAAAAAAAAGGCATTGAGGGCAGGCCATCAAGCCTGCTGCTGGAAACGGTGCTTCAAACTGAAGGAGAGAACGGGGTGGAAAAACTGGCCCGGGCATGGGGCAGTACCCAGCCCAATGGATATCTGTTCTGGCTGGATCTGCTCATGAAGGCGGGGCAGTTTAGTAAAGCGTGTACCATAGCAAGACAGGCCATCAAGCTGGTGAAGAACGGCAAAAAAAGGGAAGAACTCAGCCAGGTACTGGTCGAGGCATCCCGGTCTGCAGGAAACGACGAGGGGGTACTCGAAGGGAAATTTGAGAAATTTTATTCCTGCCCCAATGATGAGAATATGTCACAGGCCATGGCTGAAGCAATTGAACATAACCAGAGGGAAAACGGGCTGGCCCGGATCCTTGATTTTTACTCCCCAAAAAAGAAAATGAGTGACGATGATAAAAATCTTTACATGAAAGCACTGCTCATGAACGGGAATCTCAAGGCTGCCGTGGAGATGGTAAAAGATTCCAAGAGTCTTGGCTGGTCTTACGGGCTCAATGTCGGGCTGGTATTCGGCTGTGTTGCTGCGGCGGCCTCAGGGTATGAGAGCGGTGCAGGTGCCATAAAGCAGGTGCTGAACCGGGGCCTTGATAAAAGGTACGCGTATTCGAACAGGTTTGTTGTTGCAGATGAAAAAACCCCCTCTCTTTTCTTTTATGACGAAATTTTAAACGGACTCAAGGCCGCAAACCTGTCTGAATACCATACAGGGCAAGATTTTAAATGGGCACAGGAAATCGGAAGGAAACGGGTGGATGATATTGTTTCCAATACCCACAGGGGAGCCTATGACAGAGCGGCAATGGTACTGGGAAGCCTTGCTGAAGTCTTTACGGCAAAAGGCGAGACTGAAACCGCTCAGAACCTGTTCCATGAATTTTGCAAACAAAAATACAACCGGCACACGGCGTTCAAACGGGAAGTCCGGTCGGTGATTGCCGGTTCAAGCCTTTTAAAAACACTTAATCCGGTATTTTAGAATTATTACCAGGAGAGAAATATCCATGCCTCAAACCAAGCATATTAAAACGTCTATTTTTGCACTAATGCTGCTTGTCGGAACCACCCTGCTTTTGCCTGCCCGGTCTTTGGCAACCCAGGCGTATGTGTTTACCGGCCGGACAATGGGTACCAGCTATGCCGTTAAACTGGTTTCTGCCAAACCGCTGTCCAAAAGCTTATGGCAGGAAAAAATCAATCTGCGCTTAAAACAAATCAATGCCCGTTTGTCCATGTACCAGAAAGACAGTGAACTGTCCCGGTTCAATGCCGCGCCAACAGGCCAAGCCTTCAGAGTTTCCGCAGATTTTTATCAGGTTCTTAAGCAATGCAGAGACCTGCATACCCTTACAGCCGGCGCCTGGGACGGCACGGTCAAACCCCTGGTGGATCTGTGGGGATTCGGCACAAAGGGACGGCGGGGTACGCCGCCTAAGCCGGCTCAGATCAAAACAGCACTTAAACGGATTGGTTTTGATAAACTTAAAATCGGGGATCATGTCCTGACCAAGACCGTGCCCGGCATAACACTGGATTTAGGCGCCATAGCCAAAGGATATGGCGTGGATGAAATTGCCCGCCTGATCAGGGACGGCGGCATTGAGAACTATCTTGTGGAAATCGGCGGAGAGTTGGCCGGCGCAGGAAAAAACAAGCATCGCAAGACGTGGACCGTAGGCATAACAAACCCCGAAAAAGGCTTTTTGAATTCAGGTCTGTACAAAAAAGTGCGCCTGGACAACAAGGCCATTGCGACCAGTGGTAATTATAGAAATTATTTCGAAAAAAACGGGCAGATCTACGCCCACATTATCAGCCCGAAGACCGGTTATCCGGTTGAAAACGCGGTGGTGTCGGCATCGGTTATTTCCGATACCTGCACTTTGGCCGACGGCCTTGCCACGGCACTCATGGTCATGGATACCCACCAGGCCCTGGCGCTTATCAACAGCCTTGAAAGCACCGAATGCCTGATCATCCGGCAGGACGGAAGGGAAAAAACGGCGCTGCGATCATCCGGATTCAAGACATACGAAATTGGTTTCTGATCCTTTTGCCGCCAGATGTTCCTTTAAGAGAAGAAAATTTAAAATTTTTGCGTTTTGAGTTGACATTTTCCTTTTTTTCGGTACAATATAAAAAATGCATGTTTTGTATATGCATATGTTCCTTCCTTAAGGTGTATATCTCATAATTTTTAATTTTCTGTGAGTGCCCCCCAAAGTTAGAAGCAAATTTTTATTTTTTTTATTTAGGAGACCGCCAACATGGCAAAAGGTACAGTAAAGTGGTTCAGCGAAACTAAAGGTTTTGGTTTTATCGAAGTAGAAGATGGTGGAAAAGATGTCTTTGTTCATCATTCAGGTATTAACGCACAAGGTTTTAAGACTTTGAACGAGGGAGACCAGGTCACATTTGACATTGAGCAGGGCCCCAAAGGGCCGTCCGCTGCAAATGTCACCGTGCAATAGCTGACCACTTTTATTTATAATACTCAATCATCAACGTTTTTAGGACATTTTTTCCAACATCAAAGTTGAACAGATTAACGAAAGCTTGATCATTGAGTAACAGTTACGGGCTGACCTGATTATTTTTTCCAGGTTTCCCTGCGACAAAGATGAAAGGGTTTTGAATCATTTCATACACTTTCATTTGAACAGTTATTAAAGCCCCTGAGAATTCTGTTCTCAGGGGCTTTTTTGTTAGTCATCATGCCCGCGGTGGCAGCAGGCTCCTTTTGCGACCAAAACCGTTGTGTATGATAAATTATTTAAATGCCGGTAAAGGCACTTTTCCTGTTAGAATTTTATTTTTACAGGCACTTCTCGCTGACCACGTTGTCTAACAAACATCGTAAGTTAACGTTGACGTTTTTACTAATACTTAACCGTGAAAACAGTATGAAGATGTTATTGGATAGATCGCCTATATCTTCTTCACGTTGAGGATATTTTTTTAATCTTCGGCGTACCTTTTTTTCATTCAATATATATTGTAAGCAGATCAAAGTCTGCAATCAGGAGTTTTAATGAGTTTTACCCAGTTTGATTTTCACCCCGGCATCCAGTCCGGTATTCGTGATGCGGGCTACACCAGCCCCAGTCCCATCCAGCAGAAAGCAATCCATCCCATTCTTGCCGGCAAAGATATCCTTGGCCTGGCCCAGACCGGCACCGGAAAAACCGTTGCCTTTGTGTTGCCTATTCTCCAGCATTTGCTCAAAACCCATCGATCCGCATCTTCAGCAGCGCCGTCAGCATTGATCATGGCGCCGACCAGGGAACTGGCCGAGCAGATTCATGAAAGTATCACAATGATGGCGATTCATACCCCGGTGAAAAGCGTGGCCATTTACGGCGGGGTTGGAAAACCGCTTCAGAAAAAGGCCCTTAAACAGGGCGTGGACATTGTTGTCGCATGCCCGGGACGCTTGCTGGATCTCATGAATGAAAAAGCCCTGAGCCTTAAGGGAATTGACATCCTGGTTCTGGACGAAGCCGATCAGATGCTTGATATGGGATTTTTGCCTGATATCAGGCGAATTATCCGGTCTTTGCCCCAAAAACGCCAGGGGTTGGTTTTCTCTGCAACCATGCCAAAAACGATCAACAATCTGGTTCAGGACATCTTAAACCATCCCATTAAGGTTCAGGTCAACCAGACCGGCCCGGCACCCCGCATCGCCCATGGCCGGTTTAATGTCCAACGGGAAAAGCGCACAGCCCTGCTCAAAACGCTGTTTGCAAAAAACGGTATGGCCAGCACCATTGTGTTTACACGGACCAAACATAAGGCCAAAAGCCTTGCCGTCCAGTTAAAAAAATCCGGATTCAATGCGGTCTCTTTGCAGGGGAATTTATCCCAGAACCAGCGGCGCAGGGCAATGGACGGCTTTCGGAGTGGCTCTTTCAAAATCCTTGTGGCAACGGATATTGCTGCCAGGGGAATTGACGTATCAGGGGTTTCCCATGTGATCAACTATGATCTGCCGGATACGGTTGAAACCTATATCCACAGGACCGGCAGAACCGGAAGGGTCAATCAACCCGGCCAGGCATACACCTTTACAACCAGGGAAGACAATAAAACCATTGGTTTGATTGAAAAGGCCCTGGGCAGAAAAATGACAGAAGAGTTATTACCTCCGGCCTAAATAACTATAACCGCACGAAAAAAAGGAGAGGCATGGCAGCCCGAAATCAATATTCCTGGGAAAAAAGGCAAAAAGAATTGAATAAAAAGAAGAAAAAAGAAGAAAAGCTTAAGCGAAAAGCAGAAAAAAAGAACCAGATAGACACCGGCACCGATCTTGAAGAGGTTCAATCGGATCAACCGGAACTGCAGGAATAGTGACAGTTCCCATGTCCAGCGTACGCGTCCGTTATACAACCCTTGAAATCGGGGAAATGGATATTCATATCCGGACGCTAAGAGATCATTTGCAATTTGCGGATATCAACGGTGAGGCAAAAAGATTTGGGATATCTTCGGCCACCTGGCCCCTATTCGGCGTGGTCTGGCCCGCCAGCCAGGTGCTTGCCCACCTGATGCTTAACTATCATGTAGATGGAAAGCGGGTGCTTGAAGTCGGGTGCGGCATTGCCCTGGCCAGCCTGATTCTGAATCAGCGGTTGGCAGATATTACGGCCACAGACTACCATCCTGAAACTGAAAAGTTTCTGGTTCACAATGTGAAACTCAATAATGGAAAAAAAATTCCCTTTGTTCGCACCGGATGGGCGGATCTGAATGATAATCTTGGTCAATTCGACCTGATTATCGGTTCTGACCTTCTTTATGAAGTTGAACATGTCAACCTTTTGTCCGCTTTCATAAACCGGCATGCCCGAATCCATTGTGATGTAATCATTGTGGACCCCGGGCGGGGCTATCACGCAAAATTCAGCAAAAAAATGGCTGGACTGGGTTATGCCTGTTCAAAGGAAAAAATAAATCAGACAGACGGTAGGGGAAAAAGCGTCATCTACCAGGTGTTGACGTTCTCCCGTCAGGGTATAATTTAAGAGTATAGGAATTTCCATTTCCCAGTACCCAGCACCCAGCACCTAACAGCCCGCCCAAAGGGCGCTAATTTAAAACCAAAAGGACCCGTGAGTCAGCTACCCAAGCCTAAAGGCATGGGCTTGTAAAAGCCCCACGCTGACCAGCCTAAGTGCTTAGCGCACTACGTTAGATCGGAAATAGGTACCAGAGGGTGCTTGCCAGCCCCCTGCTCTACGGTAAGTGGTTAAACAGGTCTAAGGGGTTAAACCAGTGCTGTTTACGTTAAACCCGATATTAACATTGGCGAGGCAAACATTACTCAGCCCTGGCATATGGCTGATGCTTAAATATAATATGCCTTTTTATTAACATTAAACTAAGGCCGTACTTGCTAAAGCAAAACTCATATCCCAAACCTGAAGGATTGGGTTTCACGGCCTAAAGGCTATAATATGAAAATTTATGTCGGGAATCTGACAGAACTGATGACAGAAGCAACGCTCAAACAGGCGTTTGAAGCATTTGGTGAAGTTGAAAGCGCTAAAATTATAAAAAACAGGTTTAACGAACGTTCCAAGGGATTTGGTTTTGTTGAAATGCCAAGTAATTCTGAAGCGGACAAAGCCATTAAGGCCTTAAACGGCAGCATAGTTAATAAAAAACCCATCAAAGTGAATCATGCCGATTCCGGTGGTAAAAAAAAGAAAAAGCCTTTCAAAAGAAAACGCTATTAGATGCCGGATCTCAAGTCCCGCATTTTCCCTGGTACGAATCCCGGGCTTCGAGGGTATGCTGAATCATGTTGAATGTCTCTCTGTACCGCGCCGCCCACAGCGGGGCCACAAGTTCGTCAGCATGGGGATCCCCTGTAATCCGCTGGATAATCATGGACTTGGGCAGCCGTTCCAGAAAATCGCAGACCAGGTCCACATATGCCTGCTGTTCCAAAGGCGTATACCGGCCCTGACCATACATCTTGGCCAAAGCAGTGCCACGGACCACATAGAGCAGGTGAATTTTGACACCATCAACCCCCAGATCGCCCAGGATCCCGGCATTTTCCAGCATCATGGCCCGGGTTTCTCCGGGCAGGCCCAGAATAATATGGGCACAGACATTCAGCTTCTTTTTAGGCGCAACCAGATCCACGGCCGCTTTAAAGGCCTTGAAATCATGGCCCCGGTTGATCAGGGCAAGGGTGGCGTCATGGACAGACTGAAGCCCGTATTCCAGCCAGATCAAATAATCCTTTGTGTAGGCGTCAAGCAGATCAATTTTCGCTTGATCCACACAGTCGGGCCTTGTGCCCACAGCCATGCCGACCACCCCTTCACAGGACAGGGCTTCATCATATAAGGCCTTAAGGTGCTCCAACGGCGCATAGGTGTTGGTAAAAGACTGGAAATAGGCAAGAAATTTTCTAGCCTTATATTTTTTCATGGCCCCGATCTTGCCGGCCTCAATCTGCTGGGCAATGGACAGTCCCTTGGCAAAGGCCCCGGTACCGGACCCTTTTGCATTGCAGTAAATACACCCGGCCCTGGACAGGGTGCCGTCCCGGTTCGGGCAGGTCAGCCCGGCATCCACGGAAATTTTCTGCACCCGTTCACCAAACAGGTTGCGAAGATAAGCATTATAATCCGCGTACCGTTTTATTCGCTCTGCATTCGCCAACGTCTTCCTCCATGCCATCCGTTTGTATTCATACGTTTCCCACTTAGGGTAACGCCTTAACCATACAGATTACAAATGAATTTGCCAAGGAGAGAAGATTCGCCATGAAAACTTGCCAGGCTGTTGACCAATAGATAGTAATCATTATATTTAGGTCCTGTAAAAAATTGCTAAGGATGTTATGAACAGTTTCAAAAACAGATATGATGTCATTGTGGTGGGTGCAGGACACGCCGGATGCGAAGGAGCCCTGGCCGCGGCCCGTATGGGTTGTGATACCCTCTTGCTCACCATTGACATGGACAAAATTGCAGCCATGCCCTGCAGTCCCTCCATCGGCGGTACGGCCAAGGGACAGCTGGTCAAGGAGATTGATGCCCTGGGCGGCTGGATGGCAAAAATATCAGATTCTTCGGCCATCCAGTACCGGACCCTGAACACCCGTAAAGGACCGGCGGTTCAGTCCACCCGAACCCAGAATGACAAGAACATGTATTCACAGAATATGAAACATGTCCTGGAAAAGGCCGAAAATCTGGATCTGAAGCAGGCCATGGTGGAATCTTTGATCATTGAAAACAATGCAATCAAAGGCATTACCGACAATACCGGATTTGAGTATTTGGCCGCCTGCGTGGTTATTACCACAGGCACTTTTCTGCGGGGCACCGTCCATATCGGATCCTCCAGAATCCAGGCCGGGCGTGCCGGTGAATTTGCGTCCACGGGTCTGGCCCAAAGCCTTGAATCCATGGCGCTTGAGATGGGCAGGATGAAAACCGGCACCCCGCCGCGCCTGCATGCCGATTCTATTGATTTTTCAAAGTTTAATGTCCACGGGTCAGACGAGGTGATCAAACCCTTTTCCTTTTCCACCACTCAGGTGACAACGCCCATGCTGCCAAGCTTCATGGGCCAGACCAATCCGGCCACCCATACCGTTATCCGCAACAATCTGAAATATTCAGCCCTGTACGGTGGACATATCAAGGGCCAGTCCGCCAGGTACTGCCCATCCTTTGAAGACAAGGTGGTCAAATTTCCGGACCGGGAATCCCACCATGTCATCCTGGAATATGAAGGTATCGACTCCAAAGAAATTTATGCGTCGGGACTGGGCAACAGTCTGCCCCTTGACATTCAATACCAGGTGGTGCGCTCGGTAAAGGGCCTTGAACAGGCCCGGATCATGCGCCCGGCCTATGCCATTGAATACGATTATGTGTCGCCCCTGGAACTGACGCCTGCCCTTGAAACCAAAAAAGTCAAGGGGCTGTTCCTGGCTGGGCAAATCAATGGTACATCCGGCTATGAGGAGGCCGGGGCCCAGGGGTTGTGGGCCGGGGCCAATGCCGCGGCAAAAACAGTTGGCCGTCCGCCGTTTATCCTGGACCGGTCCCAGGCCTATATGGGGGTCATGGTGGATGACCTTGTTACCCGGGGCACCCAAGAGCCCTACCGTATGTTCACGTCCAGGGCCGAATACCGGCTGCTGCTCAGGGAAGACAATGCAGATCTGCGTTTGGCCCGGATCGGTTATGAATACGGCCTGACAGACAAGGCGCATCTGGAAGAGGTTTCCCGGATCAAGGCCGCCACAGAAAAAGAACTTGAACGGGTCAGCCGGATCGTGGTCAAGCCCAGTGATGAAACCAATGCCTTTCTTTCCCGGCATAACTCCAATCCCATTGATACAGGTGTCCCTTTAACCCAGTTGATCAAGCGTGCAGAGCTGAGTTACGACCTGTTAAAGCAGATTTCTCCTGCCCCCGAACCTGTCCAGGCCCGTGCAGCCCGGCAGGTGGAAATTGAAATTAAATATGAAGGATATATCCGGCGTCAGTATAATGAAATTAAGAAATTTGAGGATCTGGAACGGATAAAAATTCCGCCTGAATTTTCTTTTGATGCGGCCCACGGCCTGTCCAACGAAATCAGGGAAAAACTCAACCGGATCGGCCCGGCATCCCTGGGCCAGGCCTCCCGCATTGACGGCATGACCCCGGCGGCCATCTCCGTTCTGATGGTGGCCATCAGCGCATTTCGACAAAATCCGTCCCCTTGACTTCAATGGGTCGCGCCTTACTTTTATTACACATTTATACTGAAGACATAACCATACAGTTTAACGTAAAAGGACTTAAGATATAAAATGGCGCAAGATTATTACAAAACACTTGGCATAGATAAAACTGCGACAGCCGCCGACATAAAAAAGGCTTACAGAAAACTTGCCCTCAAATACCATCCGGATAAAACCAAAGGGGACAAGGATTTGGAAGATAAATTCAAAACCATTTCCGAAGCCTACGCGGTGCTCAGCGATCCTGAAAAAAGAAAACAGTATGACACTTACGGATCTGCCGACTTCCAGCAAAAATATTCCCAGGAGGATATTTTCAGAAACTTTGACCTGGGCGATATTCTCAAAGAGTTTGGCTTCGCCGGTGGCGGCGGGTTTTCATCTTCATTTAAACAGGGCGGTGGAAGATCTTCATTTTCCGGCATGGGGGGCAATCCCTTTTTCCAGAATGCGGGGCCTGGTGGGGGGTACGGTCGCAAATCCCCAGCCCGGGGCAAAGATCTGGAATATGAAATTCCTTTAAGCCTGGACGAATTAATTCATGGTGCCGGCAAAACCATCACCATCTCCCAGGGCGGGCAGACAAAAGCCATTGAGGTTAAAATTCCCAAAGGCCTAACCCCGGGAAAAAAAATCAGACTGGCCGGCAAAGGCGAATCAGGCACACATGGCGGTCCCGCCGGCAACCTTTATATCAAATCCAGCCCGTCCCTGCCCCAGGACATTACCCTGGAGGGAAACGATATCCTGATGAAAAAAGATGTCCGGCTCACCCAGGCCATTTTAGGGGATAAGGTTGAAGTGACCACCCCGTCAGGCAAAACCATCAATCTGACATTGCCGCCGGGGACCGGACAAAAGGCCAAATTGCGTTTACCGGGCATGGGAATTCCCCACATGAAAGGAAATGGTTGCGGAGATCTTTATGTTGTGATTAATATAGAGATACCAAAGAGTTTAGACTCCAAACAACGAAAATTAATCAGGGAACTTAAAGAAACAGGATTATAATTTAACATGCCTGAACTCATACCCTTGATTTCCCAGCAGGAAATCAAGGAAAAAATTCGGGAGATCGGACAAAACATCACCCGGGACTACAAAGGTCTTGATCTCGTGGTTGTCGGGGTACTCAAGGGGGCATTTGTTTTTCTGGCCGATCTTGTCCGGCAGATCTCCATTGATCATGAAATTGATCTGTTGGGTGCATCATCCTACGAAGGCACATCATCTACCGGACAGATCGTGTTTACAAAACGACCGGATCTGGAACTCAAAGGACGAGATGTGCTGCTGGTAGAAGATATCGTGGATACAGGCCGGACCCTTGCTAAAACTGTCGAATCCATGCAGTTGTTAAATCCCCGGTCCATAAAAATATGTGCGCTGATTGATAAAACCGAGCGCAGGGAAGCGCAAATAAATGTGGATTATTCATGTTTCTGTATTGATGGGGGATTTATCGTGGGCTATGGGCTGGACTATAATGAAAAATATAGAAATCTACCGGCAATCTTTAATTTAAAATTATAAAGTAAAATTTTCCAATTAAGGGGAAACTCAATGATAATTACCTGCGAAGCGTGCGCAACCCGATTTGTCCTTGATGACGCCATGATTAAGCCGGAGGGTTCAAAAGTTAAATGCAGTAAATGCCGGCATATTTTTACAGCCTTTCCATCTGACCAGCCCAAAAATGAAGTGCCGGAGGAGCCAAAATCTGAAGCGTACGATATCACTTTTGATGAACAAGCGTTCCAAGATGATTCCGAATTTAACGAATCAGACGATGACGATTTCAGTATAGACAGCGATCTGGACAGCCAGGCCGATGACCTGGAAGATACAGACATTGATTTCTCAGACATTGAATTCGATGAACCGGAATTTGAACGGAAACCGCCTGAGCATCACGCAACCACAGGGACGCCGGATATCCAGGACCAGGAAATTGAGGATCCGGCCACGGACTTTGAGGAAGACGGTCTTAATTTCGAACTTGCTGATTTTGAGATAGATGAACCGGAATTTGACTTGCAGGATGAGGATCTTAAACTGGACACCCAGGAATTTGAGTTTGAAGAAATTGAAAATGGGTCAGTTTCCGGATTGGCACCCGCATCCGAAGATTTAGACCCGGATACAGCTGATATTGAAATCAGTTCTTCCCAAGATGACGACCTAGACGCAGACCTTGAGCTGGAAGAGTTATCCCTTGACATAGACGACCTATCCGTAGAGGAATCGTCCATTGATGACCTTGAACTGGATAGGGAAAAGGATGAATCGCCTGAACTGGAAATTGACGACGATATCCAAATAGATCTGACGCTTGAAGATGACGACCCGGAGGATCTATCCCTTGAACCCGAAGAGGCCCGGATTGATGACCTTGAGCAATTGCAGGGCGACATAATTGAGGCGCAACCGGATGTAAACCATGGCAACGATTTCGCTTCAAATGACATTGAGCTTGAATTTGATGACAATGAAGAAATAATCGAAGAACAAGAGGAGCGGGAAGAAGAAATTGCCTCAGAGCAGGATAAATTTGCAGAATATGACAAGGTGCTGGAACAGGAGACCGAACCCGAAGACGCCGGTATAACCATTCCGGACCCTGAAATCAAAGACAAAACAGACACGGATACGGAGGATGCGCCTGACATCTCATTGCCCTCGACGGATGACGAAATTGACACCACCACAGAGGCATCCATAGACCAGGCCCCGTTGATTCCGCCGCCGTCCGAACAAAGTGTCCACCAGAAACAAAGCGCAAGAAACAAGAATGGGGGAAGACTGGCAGTTAAAATCCTGCTGGTGCTGTTTATGCTGATTCTCGCTGCATATGTGGCAATCATTCGTCTTGACGTAACCATTCCGGTCGTATCCGACATTGAAATTCCTTTTATCACACAATGGCTTGAGCCCAAACAGCCGGCCCCTCAGACGCCACTGAAACCCGTAATTGACGAACCCAGCATTGATGGCCGATTTGTTTCCAATAAAAACGCAGGGGACCTATTCATTGTCACAGGCAGGATTAAAAACTCATCCAATGCGCCTGTCAGTTACATCCAGGTCAAAGGGACCCTGATGACAAAGAACAACACCAAAGCAGCAACGCTGATTGCCTATTGTGGAAATATAATTCCCGAAGAGACACTTAAGACCGGTAATATCTCGGACATAACCAAGCAAATGGCTGTAAAACAAGGACATCAAAACACCAATGTCAATATCAAGCCCGGTGCCTCGGTCATGTTTATGCTGGTTTTTTCCAATCTGCCCGAAGATCTGTCCAACTTTACCGTGGCAATAGAGGGATTTGAACCTGCCCAAGAATGAGGGATTGCCCCTAGGAAAAGCTGGGTGCTGGGTGCTGGGTGCTGGGAAATGGAAATTCCTATACTCTTAAATAAAAATAAATTTAAATTTTATTTGACACAAACCCAAACGTTATGATATCTAAGTCTGGTTTTTTGTGGCGACGTAGCTCAGATGGTCAGAGCATGCGGCTCATATCCGCAGTGTCCGGGGTTCAATTCCCTGCGTCGCTACCAGCCTCTACAATGGCCCCTGCTTTCAGGGGCTTTTTTGTTTTTTTCCTTTCAGAAATAGGGCAAGCTCGCGGATATCGTCCGGTGTTGTATGGCAGCATCCCCCAATGAGCCTGGCCCCATGCTTTGCCCATTGAACCCCCATTTCACCAAAGCAAGGCAAGCCCGGCCCTGGGACCCATGATTTGGTCAAATTGTTGTACACATCGCCTTTATTGGGGTATACCACCACAGGCTTGTCGGTCACGGACCGGATCTCTTTCACAAGGGACGCCACATGGAGCGGATCTGTGCAGTTGATCCCCATGGCTGCCACACAGGGTTTGCCGGCCAGCCATTGGGCGCAGTCCCGTATTCTCTCTCCGCTGTTGATGTGCTGCCCGTCCCTTGCACTGAAACTGATCCAGGCTGAAATCATATCCCGATCCGCCACAAGCTCCTCCATTAGACGGACAAGGGCTCTGGCCTCGGCAAAACAGGGCAGGGTTTCACAGGCCAGAAGATCCGGTCCTGCTGAAACCAGTGTTTTCAATCTTTCTCTGTGAAAATCAACCAGTTCATCTTCACTTAGGCCGTAATTGCCGGTATATTCGGACCTGTTCGCCAGAAAGGCGCCGTAGGGACCTACCGAGGCAGCCACCAGGGGTTTAAGCCGATTGACCCGGTTGGCGGGATCCGCCCAGAAACCATCCACCATCGTTTTTGCCAATGCCACAGCAGACCGGATAAGTTTTCGGGCCTGTTCATGAGTAAACCCACGGCGTGCCAGACCCTGAAACGTGGCCTGGTAACTTGCGGTGATCAGACAATCCGCACCGGCATGAAGATAGTCGCTATGAACCGCTGCGATCATGTCGGGATTGTCACACAAAAGACGAGCCGACCAAAGCGGATCATCAAGATTGCACCCCCGGCGCTCAAGCTCCGTGCCCAGCGCCCCGTCAATGATCAGATATTTCTGCTGTTCAATATACGCGCGGATAACATCGGCCATAGTATTTTTCCCTCCCACCCTTTTTATTCCCAGCACCCAGCACCCAGCACCCAGCACCCAGCACCCAGAACCCA
>NZ_JACADJ010000057.1 GCF_013389365.1 Desulfobacter latus | reverse complement strand
AGCCAACGATGTTCTGCATGTGGCGTGATTTGTAAATCGAATCGTCAAGGAGAGATTTACAAATGTGCTTGTGGTTTATTTTTAGATGCTGACATTAACGCTTCTCTTAATATTCTGCACTTGGGAGCCTATAGTCCTCAAGCCTCATATATAAAACAGGATAAATGATTACATTTATTGATGTTTTATATAACTATGCCTCTTTATTCTAACCGACCCTGCCGGCAAAAAGCTTTAAAAGTGATCATTAGATTAGCGCCCTTTGGGTGGGCTGTTAGGTGCTGGGGAATGGAAATTCCTATATGATTAAAACATCTTGCGATTTTTCGCTTTTGAAGGTACTCTCAAATCTGTTGTTTCCAGATTTGAAAAGTTCACATAACCTTATCAACAAGTGGACGGAGAAAATTATGAACCCTGAAAAAGAAACCGAAATATTCAAAAAAGGAATCTGGATAAAGGAGCAGCAAGGTGTTTTAACTGTGGGCTCTCTGGATAAAAACAATACGGATGTCATGGTTCTGTCGGATAAATTAAGCAGCAGGCTTCGTACATTTGAATCGGATATCATTGAGGCCATTTATGGTGAAAGCCGGGAAGCGTTCCAGCCCGGGGGACTTGATATTGAACATCTGTTCAGGCAGCTTAAAAAACGGTTTGAGAATGTCCGGCTGCAGATATCCTTTGACAAATCCGACGAGAAACCTTTTATATGTAATTTTGATTCGATTTTTTCTTTATTTGAAAAACTGATCCTAAGTTCCATATCAGGTAACTCAAAACCTGTCATTTATATAAATGCATCACTTGTCCAGGACCATCTGTGCATCATTTACCGGGACTCTGAATCGGTTTCAAAGCCCTCAGACCTCGGACCTGAATTTTTCCTGATAAAAAACCGGCTGGACTGCCGCGTGCAGTTTAACAAGGCAGATAAAAAAGGAACTTACTACGATATAACCATTCCTTCGGCCGACCGTTGATCCCGTCTGCTGCAGCAGGGCAGTTTATCTATCTTTAGATTATGAGACATTTTCCATTTAAAGTTGTTGTATTCTGCCTGGTCCTCACCCCGATTCTGTATATGATTACCCTTCCGGGCTGCCGTGACTATTTAGAAAAAAAATATATTTTAAAAATAGAAAACGGATTGATCGGAAATTCCCATGACCTTTTAAACGGATCAGTACATATCGAAGACCGGATCGCAAAAAATATCCAGGCCCTTATAAATCAGGACACGCTGATCCGTATAACCGACCTTGACCTGGAAATACAAGTGACGGAAGGCCGGGGTAAAATTATTTATCCCATTTACGTGGGAAGTGACGGATTTCAGGCGGATTCACTGGGCAATTACGATGCCCAGGCGGTTGCTGCTAAAAATTTTGAAATTCTTAATTCCGGACTCAAGGTTAATGCCGTTCTGCATCTGGATCATGGATCATTTTTGGCAAACTGTATCTTCGCCCTTTACTCCGGTATGTCAATTTTGATCTTTTTTGTATTTTATAGACAGGGCAGCAAAAGGGCTGAACAGGAAAGAGCGGCCCAAAACACCTTGATCCAGGATTTGAAAAAAAATAAGATGCACCATGAAAAGCTGAAGGAAGACCTGAAACAGGAACGGGCGGAACTATTTAAAAAGATAGAACAATTAGATAAGAAATACCAGTCGGAACAGAAAAAGGCAAAAATAAATGAAGATGAAATGTTTAACGAAATCATCGGCCTTGAAGAACAGCTCAACACATATATTGAATTAAAGAAGCGGCGGGACGTTGAGGTAAATGAACTCAAATCAAACCTTGAAAAGTATGAACAGAAGAAAAGCGGGAGAAAATCCAAGCGGAATGAGGTTGATTTTTTATCGAAACGATTCAAAACCCTGTACAAACATGTAGAAATGAACAAAAAAGCCTTAAACGGATTTATGAACCTGACCGAAGACCAGCAGATAAAGGCGGAAGAAACAATTCACCAGCTGGATCGGGACCCGGGATCGGTCATTGTGAAACGAAAGGTATTTTCAGGTAAAAAGCATAAAGTCACCTGTTTTGAAGTCTTGTTTGCATATAATGGCAGGCTTTATTTCATGAATCATCCCAACAGAACCCAGGTGGTGGTAATCGGAACCAAACAAACCCAGACCAAGGATATGGAATATCTCCATAATTTATAAATGTACAATGAATTCTATAATCTCAAGTCAGCCCCCTTTCAGATCAGCTGTGATCCCGCATTCATATGGTTCGGGGAAAAACATAGAGAAGCCCTTGCCACCCTTAAATACGGCATCCTGGACAACAAGGGGTTCCTGCTTTTAACCGGGGATGTGGGAACAGGTAAAACTTCCCTGATAAACGCATTAATCCAGAATCTGGGACAGGATGTCATCTGTACCTCTGTGTCGGATCCCAACCTGATTAAACTTGATTTTCTGAATTATATTGCCGCAGCCTTTGGCATGGACAGGGAATTTAGCTCCAAGGGTACGTTTCTTGTTCATTTTAAAAATTTTCTGCTCAACGCCGCTGAAAAAAATAAAAAGGTGCTGCTCATCATTGACGAAGCCCAGCTGCTCACCCAGGAAATGCTTGAAGAAATCCGCCTGCTGTCAAATATTGAAAAACCGGATGCAAAGCTGATAAATATTTTTTTCATCGGACAAAACGAATTTAATGAAATTCTGAACAGACCCCAGAACCGGGCGGTTCTCCAGCGGATGACCCTCAACTACAACATAGACCCCTTGACCCCGGAGGAGGTGGATGAATATATTCGCCACAGGCTTAAGGTTGCAGGCACACAGGAGCGGTTGTTTGACCGGGGTGCAGTCCAGGAGATTTTTCTATATTCAGGCGGCTTTCCAAGACGCATTAATATTTTATGCGATCATTCCCTGCTGTCCGGTTTTGTCAGAGGACAACGGGTCATTGACGCAGGCATTGTAAAGGAATGCGCAAAAGAATTAAAAATTCCGGCTCATGTCCGCAACCGTGACATCAATGAACCATTTGACCCCCATACCTGCCATGAAAATGAAAAGAATGCCCCGGATGACCAGGCTGCCCGGAATTTTGACCAACATACGCCTGTGGCGCAGCCTCCCGCCTCAGTTCCACACCCCCCCAAAAAACGATTCCCATGGGGCAACCTGTTAATCCTAATCTGCTTTGTTGTTTTTGCCTGGTACTTTATGTTCCCGGACCATTTTTTTTCCATGCGTTCCCGGATAGAACAGCCATTTGATAACATACAGGAAATAATAAAAGAACAAAAAACAGATGAAATTGTCCAGCCCGAAAATCAGCCCATTGTCCGGAATCCTGAACGCCCGGATACCCCCCCCCCGCCCAATTCAAGAACTGTAGTTGAAAAAAAAATCCAAGGCCAAGCTGAAAATCAGGAAGACCTCAAATTTGCCATTGTCCCCCCGGAAACAAACCTATCACCTGAATTAAATAATCCCTTACCCCCACGTCCAAAGACCGTAGTTGAAAAAAAAATCCAAGGCCGGGCTGAAAATCAGGAAGACCTCAAATTTATCACTGAGTCTCCGGAAACTGAGTCTCCGGAAACAGATGCATCACCTGAATTAAATACGCCCCTGCCCCCACTTCCAAAAGATAAAATTACAGTCCGGTTTAAGCATAACGCCAATGATATTAATGAAGAAGACCTTGAAAAGCTTGAAGCATTTTCAAAACCCCTGGTTGTTCACCAGGATTCAAAAGTTCTTATTACCGGATATACGGATAGTATGGGAAATAGCAAGTATAATTTACAATTATCCCAATTCAGGGCCAATATCGTGAAAAGCTTTCTTCTGGGGCTGGGATTAAAAAGTCATCAGATGCAAATCCAGGGCAGAGGCGGACAGAATCCCATTGAGAGCAATGATACGATATGGGGTCGAATGATGAATCGCAGGGTTGAAATCGAGGTCATTGAATGAATAGTTCCAACACTCATCTTTCCCGGAAAAAATGGAAAAATATGGATCTGCTGATTCCCTATGCAGCGCCGTATTTCGCTTATGTGGCGCTTTCTTCTGTTCTGCATAACAAGCTGCCCGAAGAAATCATATATATCATGAAGCTGGTAATTGTGCCCGGGCTTTTGATCTGGGCCTGGAAATGGTACGTTCCTTTAACCGGCCCTGAAAATAAATGGATCTCTTGTTTGTGGGGAATCGTTTTCGGGATCATTGGACTGGTGGTGTGGTGCGGTTTATATGCCCCGTTTACAACTGCCGGGGGCGGCGCGCCGTGGTCTGACCTTGGATTTACCCTGAGGCTTTTGACGGCGGGTTTTGTCGTTCCCGTTTTTGAAGAGCTGTTCATGCGCGGATTTGTCTTCCGGGTCGCCCTGCAATGGGATCTTCTGCGCAGGCAAAAAACGCCCAAAGCCTTTTCTGCAGCCCTGGATGAGGCCAGTATGTTCGATGTGGCACCGGGGCAGTGGACTGTTTACGCTGTTGTGATTTCAACTATTATTTTTGCTGCGGGCCATCTGGTTGCTGAATGGCCCGCAGCCATTGCCTACGGCGTACTCATGGCGCTTTTGTGGATATTGAGAAAAGATTTAATTTCCTGCATTGTTGCCCACGGGGTAACCAATATCGGATTGGCCCTTTATGTCTATCACTCCGGGCACTGGGCGTTGTGGTAAGCCTCATGGTCAAACCTTTAGGGGGCGATCAACACAGATTGAATAAACCGGGAGACTAATGCGTTTTTCTATTGGCATTTTTGCAATTTTATTTTCTTTATTACGCTTTTCCGCCATGCCGGCCTTGGCTTTGTCTCCGGATGAAGTGCTTGTTATTGCCAACCGTAATGCTGCTAGAAGTCCGGGCCTTGCCGCCTGGTACATGGCGAAACGGCAAATTCCCAAGAAAAATCTGCTGCTGGTATTTATCACAGACAAGGAAACCTGTTCACGTGACGCTTATTTAAAAAAAATCGTTCCCCGGGTCCGCCGTGCCCTGAAAAAAAATCGAAAGATCAACGCCATTGTCACCATGTATGGACTGCCGCTGAGGATTTCTTCGCCGGGAATGACAAATGAGGAACAGGCGCGAATGGACCGGTTAACAGCAAAAAAGGAAATGTTGAATACTCTGAAAGAAAAAAACGGGCAACTGACGGACGAACAAAAAAAGGCGCTGAGCCAGGTAAATAAAAAAATTAAAGAGCTCAAGGCTTCCACGGACAAAACAGCGTCCTTTGATTCTGAATTGATGCTTGTCAAAAAAGATCGTTACACGCTTAATTTCTGGCTGCCCAATCCTTTTTTCCTGCCATGGCGATCCCAAAAAACGGCCATTGGTAAATCCGATGTGATCATGGTCAGCCGTCTGGACGGGGCGGACCCAAGCATTGTTAAACGGATTGTAAATGACGGCATTGAAGCCGAAACAAAAGGCTTGTCCGGTACGGCCTACTTTGATGCCAGATGGAAAGATCCCGGTCAAAAAAACGTTGCCGGATATGGGCTTTATGATAAATCCATTCATAATGCGGCGAGCCGCCTGAAAAAAAAGGGAATGACGGTGATCCTGGATGACGAGCAGGATCTGTTTCAGCCGGGAGACTGCCCCAATACCGCCCTTTATTGCGGGTGGTACAGCCTGGCCAACTATGTAAATGCCTTTACCTGGGAAAAAGGAGCGGTTGGGTATCATATTGCAAGCTCTGAATGCGCGACCCTGAAACGTAAAAACAGTAATGTCTGGTGCAAAAAAATGCTGGATAACGGCATTGCCGCTACCGTCGGCCCTGTGGGAGAGCCTTATGTCCAGTCGTTCCCTATGCCGGAAATCTTTTTTGATTTTCTGGCCAGGGGAGAACTGACCCTGGTCGAATCCTATCTGGTCAGTCTGCCGTATCTGTCCTGGAAACAGGTGCTTGTGGGGGATCCTTTATACCGGGTCAAAATAAAGCATTGACAAAAAAACAGAACCTGGTAAGTATGAATTTCCCATTTTATGATAATTTACGATAAAAATTGTTTTAGTTTTACCCAGGAATGAATATGACGGATCCGTTCCAATCTCAGACACAAATAAAGCCCGACTATATTATTGATGTCCTTATCCGGGGACGCTGGTTTTTAATTATTCCTTTGTGCATTTCTCTGACATTGGGGCTTGGGATGACACTGACAGCTGAAAAATCCTACCAAGCCAGCACATCAATCCTTGTTCAACCCCAACGGGTTCCTACCAGCTACATAAGATCTGTTGTGTCATCCAGTATCGGCGAACGGATCAGCACCATCTCCCAACAGGTTCTGAGCCGTAGTAATCTTGAGCAGATCATTGATCAGTTCGGTTTGTATGAAGATAGTGTCGGCATGTACCAGGAAGATAAAATAGCCGGGTTGCGAAAACGGATAAAGGTCAAAATTGATCATGCCAGGCGAGGGGCAGAGGCCTTTTCCATTTCTTTTACCGGCAATGAGCCCCAGCGGGTCATGCGAATTGCCAATACCCTGGCGTCCTATTTTATGGATGAGAATCTCAAAGTCCGTGAGGCCCAGGCTATCGGCACCAGTGAGTTCCTTGACTCGGAGTTGGAGAAAACCCAAAAACGGCTTGAGGAAAAAGAGCAGAAACTGGCGGCGTTCAGGGCAAAGTATCTGGGGGGATTACCTGATGAACTGGAAACGAATTTACGCACATTGGACCGCATGCAAAAGCAGGTTACGGATAAATCACAGCTTTTGAGAGAAGTCAATAATTCCATCAATCAACTTGATTCCCAGATTTCATCCATGGCCTCTACAAACGATGGATTCGGCATGGGTGGTGATAATTTTCAAAGTTTTGACTTTGATGAATTCGAGGAAGAGGATGATTCCGAGCTCCAGGCCGCCCAAGAAAAATACGAAGCGCTTTTGCTTCGATATACTGAAAAGCATCCGGATGTTAAAAAATTAAAGCGGACGATAGATAAATTAAAGGAAAATCTTGAAGCTGAAAAGGAACTCGAAGCTGCACAGGACGCGGAGCAGCCCTCAGCCGAATTAGAGGAAGATATCCTGCCGGGTATGGGTTGGGATCCTGTGGCCCCTTTAAAGGCGCAACGCGCTCAACTTGTTGGTGAGGCAAATAATATTCAAGCCGAGATCTCGGCAATTCAGGAAAAAATGAAGATTTATCAGCAGCGCGTTGAAGATACGCCCAAACGGGAACTGGAACTTCAGTCTCTTAAACGGGACTATGGGAACATACAGGACATATACAACTCTCTTTTGGATAGAAAGTTAGAAGCCGAATTGTCGGTCAATATGGAGAAAAAACAAAAAGGGGAGCAGTTCCGGATTCTGGATTATGCCCGCCTGCCGGAAAGGCCGATCTCCCCCAATGTTAAAATGATGTTTTTGTTATCCGTCGCCGGGGGCCTCGGTCTGGGTGGCGGTGTCCTTTTTTTAAAAGAGTTGCTTAGCTTCTCTGTCATCCGGCGGGATGATCAAATTGAAACTGAGTTAGGACTGCCGATTTTGGCATCAATTCCCCCGTTGCAAAAAACGGGCGATAAAACAAAGCAGCGAATTGAATGGATCATGTTTATCTGTTGCTGCGGCTATAGTGCAGTCTTTCTGGTATTTTTTGCAATATTGAACCAGAAAGGTCTGGACAGAACAATCAATTTTATAAAAACGACACTCAATTTGTAATGCCGGGAATATAAATTTTGGGAAAAATATTTAGAGCACTGGAAAAAGCAGAAAATAAGGTAACACCGGAAAATCAATCTGTATCGGGTGATGATTCAGACGGCCATGCTTCCGGACACTCAGCGGCGATACCCCAACCCGGCGCCAGGCACGCAAATCCGGATCTTGTCACAGCCGAAAAGCCCTATTCGCATGCGTCAGAGCAGTTCCGGCTGTTAAAAAACAATATTTTATTTCCGGAAAAAGGGAATCCCCCCAAAACGATCATGGTGACCAGCGCCTCTCCCCATGAAGGCAAATCCTTTGTGGCTGCCAATCTTGCCGTCAGCATAGCCCAGAGTATTGACGAGTATGTGCTTCTCATGGACTGCGACCTGAGAGCCCCTACGATCCATACGTTTTTTGGCTATGAAGGTAATGACCAGGGCTTGAGCGATTACCTGACAAATTCGATCCCGTTGTCCTCGGTGCTTAAAAAAGCATCTGTAAATAAACTGACGATTTTGACCGCAGGGCAGATTCCGTCTAATCCGTCAGAACTGCTCTCTTCCGATCAGATGCGCCGCCTGCTCCAGGAGGTCAAATTGCGTTACAATGACAGATATATCATTATTGATACGCCGCCCCCTTATATGACATCAGAAACCAATGCCATTGCCCGGTTTGTGGATGGCATTATTCTGGTTATCCGCCAGGGAAAAACACGGACCAAGGAGGTTGCGGATATCCTGGATATTTACGGCCGTGAAAAGGTGTTGGGGGTTGTTACCAATTTCGCGAGAAAAAAAATTGGATATGGATATGGATATAATAAAAGCGGTCATGGGTACGGATATCATCAGGAACGATAAGTAAAACGGAGACTTCTTAAAACATGCTCAGCATTTTGCGCCAATATTTTCCGGTCAGAAACATGTTGTTTTTTTTTCTGGAAGGATGCGTGATCTTCAGCTGTTTTCTTTTATCAACTGTCCTTTTAACCGTTTCCAGTTCTTACTGGTTTGATTTGATGCTGGTTTTAAGAATACTTCTGATTACCATTATTCTACAGACCTGTTTATATTATAACGACCTTTATGATTTTGATGTTGCATCACAGATCCCGGAGATTATAATCCGTCTGCTCCAATCCTTAGGGGTTGCGTCCATTCTCCTGGCTGGTGTCTATTTTCTTTTCCCTCTGGTGGTTGTGGATCAAAAAATTTATATATTAAGCATCGTTTTTATAATTTTTTTCATCATTCTCTGGCGGGTCGGTTATCTTCATATTCTTAACAAAGGGATGTTTAACCAGCGTATTATCATTCTGGGTTCCAGTAAGCTGGCCAAGGATATTTATGAAAAGATCACGGGTACCATAGACTGCGGGTATACAGTATGTGTTGTGATTCCTGATGACCTTAACCCGGACGCAGAAAACCCCCCTGAAAATCTGGTAGCAGCGCAAAAGGATAAAACGCTTTCTGAAATTTCTAAAACATACGATATAAACAAAATTATTGTGGCGTTTAAGGAAAAAAGAGGTCGGTTTCCTACCCAGGAGCTTATTCAGTGCAGGACTGAAGGTATTGATGTGATTTCAGGCAGCTCTTTTTATGAAATGCTGACGGG
The DNA here is from genome assembly GCF_013389365.1 of Desulfobacter latus. Lineage (GTDB taxonomy): Bacteria > Desulfobacterota > Desulfobacteria > Desulfobacterales > Desulfobacteraceae > Desulfobacter > Desulfobacter latus. The sequence goes on along the minus strand of NZ_JACADJ010000057.1, from coordinate 17,540 downwards.
AAAGGTTCTGGTTCGGGAGATAGAACCATCATGGTTGATTTTTTCCAAAGGGTTCCATAAGTCAAGGTTTAAAACAGGTATGAAGCGAATGCAGGATATCATTTTGGCTTCAATCCTTTTGACACTTCTTGCTCCTTTATTTATAGTGGTGGCCATTTTGATCAAAATAGATTCAAAAGGCCCGGTTCTTTTTGCCCAGGACCGGGTTGGCAGTGGCAAAAAAGAATATATGATGCATAAATTCCGTTCCATGGTGCAGGATGCTGAAAAATTAACCGGGCCGGTATGGGCCGGTGATAACGATAACCGCATCACACGGGTCGGCCGCGTCATAAGAAAATACAGGATTGATGAACTGCCCCAGTTATGGGAGGTCTTCATGGGAACCATGAGTCTTGTGGGGCCCCGTCCCGAACGCAAATATTTCACGGATCAGCTGGAAAAAGAAATTCCTTTTTACGCCGAGCGCTTTAATGTAAAGCCGGGGATCACGGGATGGGCTCAGATCTGTTATGATTACGGCGCAACCGTTGAAGATGCCGTGGAAAAGCTCAATTATGATCTTTTTTATATTAAAAATATGTCCTTTGCCCTGGATGTAGTCATTCTTTTAAAAACCGTTAAAACGGTTCTTTTCGGCAAAGGTGCAAGGTAAACAAGAAACAAGAAACAAGAGACAAGATACAAGAGGGCGAAGCGCCTGCGGCGCCCAATTTAAATAGCCCCGACAATAACTTATAGTTTCATGCTTGGTTGTGTTCGATAGGACATAGGGATTATATAAACCGAATACAAATTTTAAAAAGATATTAATCGATGTAATCGAAAGGGCGGAGCTATGTTTAAAATTAAGTCAATACCATGTTTTTTTTGTTTCTTTTTTATGTTATTTGCTGCGTATCTTTGTATAGCAGGGAATGTTGCGGCAGGCAGTGCCGGGGTATCCACCGATAGGGATTATAAAATTGGTGTCGGAGATGTCCTGCAGGTAACAACATGGAAGGAAGAAGATCTGACATTCGAAAAAGTGTTTGTCCGCAATGACGGTAAAATTACCATTCCTCTGCTGGATGATATCCAGGCCGAAGGCCGCACCACAATGCAATTAAAAAAAGCAATTGAGACCGGTCTGGCTGAATTTGTGGAGGCGCCGACTGTCACGGTCACCCTGGCAAACCCGGGAAGCCAGAAATATTATATACTTGGCGAAGTCGTGGGGGTGGGCGAATACCCTTTAATTAAAAAACTGACTGTTGTACAGGCGTTTGCGCTGGCCAAAGGATTTACTGAATGGGCCTCCAAGGATGAAATCATCCTGTTCCGCAAGGAAAACGGAAAGGAACAGATGATCAAAATTGATTATGACGATATTACGGACGGCGAGCTTGGAAATGATATCCAGCTCAAAGCCGACGATATCATCATAGTTCCCTGAACTTGCGATATTTTCAACACAGCAAAAGGTATCTCATGAAATTGTCCATGATAACGCCCCATGCATATTTTTTGGCTATTGCGACCTGTCTGCTGCTGCCGATCTCATTTGCCCAGGCCAGAATGGTTACCCAGATTGTACCGACCCTGACAATCACAGAGGAGTATCAGGACAACTATTTTCAAACAGGAAGCGACACGTTTGAAGAGTGGACCACATCCTATGAACTTGGATTTACCCTAGGATTTTTAAAAAAAAGAAGCAAGATTTATCTGGCATACAACCCAGAGTATACAGACTATAAAAATCAGAATGAAAGAAACAGTCTGGACCAGAATGCAAGCCTATCTGCGGCCTATCAGGTCACAAAACACACCTCTGCCAAGGCCGATATCAGCTATGACGGGCATGACGGGAACAATACCGGTGCGTCCTGGGAGCATTCTGCAAGCGCCTCTGTTGACAGTCAGTTGACAAAAACGGTTAAAACGTCCCTTGCCTATGACTTTTCCAACAGCTTTGATCAACAGCTCAGAACCGGTGATTACAAGGAACACCAAACGCATAACGCCAGTACCTCCATCCATAAGGCGTTTGGACCCCGGAACAGTATGGGGGCAAACTTTTCTTACGCAACGGATAACTATAAAAATTCAGACGCCGATGAATATGAAAGCTATGAACCCAGCGCTTTTTTGACTTACTGGTTTAGCCGGAGGGATGGGGTCGAAACCAATATAGAATATGAAAGCAAAGAATTTGACACAGATGCCGGTAATGATTACGAAACCGTTGCCGGAGATATTCGATACATCCGGAAATTTACCCGGCATTTTGATGGATATGTTAAATACCGCCATTATATGTCTGACAAGGAGGATGGGGATCATATCATTTATCATCCGTCCACGGGTATTGACTGGGATATAACAGAGGACGCCGGCATTTCAATCGGTGTCGGCATCCTTTTCCATGACTGGGATAATGACAAAGGGGATTCGACTGATCCGTTTTTGGATCTTAACGCCTACAAGGTGTTTAATCTCAGCCCCAAAGGATCGCTGACCATTACCGGCAGCAGTTCATATGACGCATCTGATGATGAGGCCGCAAGTCTGGGATACAACATTAGCTACCAGGCGGGATTTTCTTTGAGTTATCTATTGGCAAGGCGTTTGTCCTCCCAGCTGTTTGGGTCTTACGAGCTTCAGCAGTTCAAGGAGACCGTAGATCGCCGGGACGATACGTATGAAATCGGCGGCGGCCTGACATGGAATCCGTTGAAATGGCTCCAGGTAAGTGCCAATGCTACCCATACAAATTTTAAAACAGATGATGCCTCAAGAGAGGATTACAAAGACAATACCATTACCATTTTTGTTCGCTTTGTTCCGGAAAGGCCTATCCGGCCGGATAAGATGCCATCCAGAAAGAGCCTTGAAAAAGAACTTTTTGATTAATACGTGAAAAAAATTGTCACCCAAACATACTGCCATTATCGTAATCCTTTTTATTTCGGCCGCCGGTCTGACAACGCTGTTTTCACACTCAGAGCGTATCAAACCGAACCGGCCATTCAGTCAATTTCCCCTTGAGATTGGCCCCTGGCGGGGTGTAACCAGTCAAATGGACGAGCAAGTGTACAATATCCTGGGGGTTGAAGACTATATCATGGCGGACTTCAGTAAAGGCCCGGGCCAGGCAGTGAATCTTTATGTGGGGTTTTATCAGAGCCAGAGCAAAGGCGATCTGATCCACTCACCCAAAAACTGCATGCCCGGTGCAGGGTGGAATATCGTTCAAAGTTCCGCCATTCCCATTGACTTGCCCCACAGCGGCAAAACAATAAAAATAGCCCGACTTCTGCTGGCCAACGGCGGACAAAAACAGGTGGTCTATTACTGGTTCCAGTCCCGGGGCCGGATTATCAGTTCGGAATATATGCAAAAAATCTGGCTGGTGCTGGATTCAATCACGAAAAATCGGACGGACGGCGCCTTTGTCCGCCTGATCGCACCGGTCATAAAAAATGAGGCAACAGCCGAGATGCTTTTAACGCAATTTGCAGATGCGGTTTACCCTGCCCTCAATCAATTTATTCCCAATTAATTTTATGAAATTAAATCAGATAATTCAGATCTTTTTGATTGCCGCCGCATTTGCCTTGCTCTACTGGTCGACGTTAAAGGATCTTATAGGCGACTGGTTTAATGATCCCAATTTTTCCCATGGCTTTCTTATTCCCTTTGTTGCCGGCTATATGGTCTGGTATCGCCAGAATCATCTGCGTCGGATGCCACGTAACTCATCAATATCAGGTATTTTCATCATTATTTTGGGTATGATGGTCTATCTGGCGGGTAACCTTGGCGCAGAATTTTTTTTAATGCGGACATCCATGATCATCACGCTGGCCGGCATCATAGCATTCAGCGTTGGGACGGCCATACTCAAAGCGGTTGCTGTGCCGCTGTGCTATCTGATCATGATGATTCCCATTCCAGCCATTATCTGGAATAAAATCGCTTTCCCGCTACAGCTTTTTGCTGCCGGCATTTCCTCGGAAACCATCAGCATGGTCGGTATTCCGGTGTTCAGGACAGGCAATATCCTTCACCTGGCCAATACCTCCCTGGAAGTTGTGGATGCCTGCTCGGGTATCCGTTCGTTAACCTCCCTGCTGGCCCTGACCGGTGCGTTTGCATTTCTATCCCATGTCAGCGTGTGGAAAAAATGGGTGATATTTTTATCCGCCATTCCCATTGCCGTTGCCGTAAACGTTGTCCGGCTGACCATCACCGGCATGCTCGCGGCCTGGGTGGGCCCGGAAGCCGCCCATGGATTTCTTCATGATATGTCCGGCTTAATCATCTTTGGCATAGCCCTTGTTCTGGTTTATCTTTTATTCATTTTATTGAAAAAAATTGGCAAAAAAACCCGCAATACTTCTGACTATTGATGTAGAAGACTGGTTTCAGGTTGAAAATTTCAAGTCGTATATTGACTTTTCAACCTGGAATTGCTTTGGACTTCGGGTGGAAAAGAATACCTGCCTGATCCTGGATCTGCTGGATGCCTTTTCTTTTAAACCCAAAGCCACCTTTTTTATGCTTGGCTGGATCGCAGAAAAATTGCCCGGCCTGGTCAGACAAATCCGGGACCGCGGCCATGAAGTCGCGTCCCATGGCGCCAACCACCACCTGTGTACGGCTCTGGATCAAAATCAGCTGTTCCAGGATCTTTTGACCAGCAAAAAACAGCTTGAAGATATAACAGGCCATGCCGTTTACGGATATCGGGCCCCAAGCTTTGCCCTCAACGACCGGATTCTGGAGAGGATCAAGCAGGCCGGTTACCTGTACGATTCCAGTTATAACTCTTTTTCAGCCCATGGCAGATACGGCAGCATTGATCTGTCAAAAGCGGTAAAAAACGGCGGAAGCTACCAACTGGATACACATTTTTTTGAACTGCCGGTCAGCAACCTGCGCCTATGCAACAAAACCATCCCTTTGGGCGGCGGCGGATATTTCAGGTTGTACCCAACCTCTTTTTTTAAGCAGGGCATAAAAAATGTGCTGAAAAAAGACAACGCCTTTATTTTTTATGCCCATCCATGGGAATTTGATCCGGATCAGCCACGCGTTCACCAGGCGTCACGGGGATTCAAATTCAGGCACTATATCAATCTGGACAAGACAGAGGGCAAGTTAAAACAGATAATCAACAGTTTCTCTAACTGCGATTTTGTGACATGCCGGCGCTATCTTGAAGAGTATAGGAACTTCCAGTACCCAGCACCCAGCACCCAGCACCTAACAGCCCGCCCAAAGGGCGCTAAGTTCATGTAATGAAAGGATAAATATAGTATTGGAAAAAAATATTAAAATAGCCGTTGTTGGTCTGGGTTACGTTGGATTGCCCTTGGCCATACATTTTGGTACAAAATATCCAACCATTGGATTTGAGTTAAAGCAGTCCATTGTTGACAATAGTTTGGCTCACAAAGATCCCACCGGTGAAGTCTCAAAAGAAGAATTTGAAAACGCCGTATATTTCACCCCGACCACGGACCCGGAGCGCATGTCCGATGCCGATATCATTGTCGTGGCGGTCCCGACCCCCATCGACAATGCAAGACAACCTGATCTTTACCCGATTGAAAGTGCGTCTCGGACAGTGGGAAAAGTGATGAAGAAAGGCTGCATTGTCGTGTTTGAATCCACAGTATATCCCGGCGTCACCGAAGAGATCTGTGTGCCCATTCTGGAAAAAGAATCCGGCATGACCTGGAAGAAAGATTTCCATGTGGGGTATTCCCCCGAAAGAATCAATCCCGGGGATAAGGAACATACCCTGACAAAGATAGTTAAAGTGGTTGCCGGCGACGATAAAGAGACCCTTGAAAAAGTGGCGGCCCTGTATGAATCCATTGTTGAGGCCGGTGTACACCGGACACAGACGATTAAGGAGGCTGAAGCCGCCAAAGTCATTGAAAATACGCAACGAGACCTTAACATTGCATTGATGAATGAGTTGGCCCTGATATTCGACCGCTTGGGAATTGATACGAAAAATGTGCTGGAAGCAGCAGGCTCAAAATGGAACTTTCTCAATTTTTTCCCCGGCCTGGTTGGCGGGCACTGCATCGGGGTAGACCCCTATTACCTGACATATAAAGCCCAGAGTGAAGGATACCATCCGGAAGTCATCCTTGCAGGCAGAAGGATTAACGACAACATGGGTAAATTTGTGGTGGAAAAAACCATTAAAATGATGATCTCGGCATCCCAGCCCGTTAAAGGTGCCAGGGTCGGCGTCCTCGGACTTACCTTTAAGGAGGATTGTCCGGACTTAAGAAATACCCGTGTTGTGGACATCATCAATGAGTTGAAATCATACGAATGCCGGATTATGGTACACGACCCCATGGCCGATCCGGAAGAGGCAAAAGCGTACTACAATGTTGAGCTTAAACCATGGGAGGAACTGACGGATCTGGGTGCATTGATACTGGCGGTTCCCCATGATTGGTACAGGGAGAAGCCTCTAAATGCGTTTACCGGTAAATTGAATGCAATGGGTGGCTTGATAGATGTTAAAAGCATGTTGGATTTGAATCAGGTTAAACAGGCCGGCATCCCGTTCTGGCGGTTGTAAGGAGAACTGATGATAAAAATTATGCTCATTGCCGGGGCCCGGCCTAATTTCATGAAAATCGCCCCGATTGCCCGGGCCTTTGACAGCCGGGCAGACGATATTGCCTATAAAATTGTTCATACAGGCCAGCATTATGACACCAACATGAGCGACGTCTTTTTCGAGGAGCTGGGTATCCGCAAACCGGATTACCATTTAGGGGCCGGAGGCGGCTCTCATTCTCAGCAAACCGCAAAAATCATGGTTGAATTTGAGGCCGTATGCGAACAGGACAGACCCGATCTTGTCATGGTCGTGGGCGATGTCAACTCCACGCTGGCCTGCTCCGTTGTGGCCAAAAAGATGCACATAAACGTCGCCCATGTGGAGGCCGGTCTCCGCAGCTTTGACCTTAACATGCCCGAAGAGATCAACCGCATGGTTACAGATGCGGTTTCAGATCTCTTTTTTGTCACGGAAGAACAGGGCATGGCCAATCTGAAAAAAGAAGGAAAGCCGGAAGCCTGCATTCATTTTGTCGGCCATGTTATGATCGATAATCTGTTTTACCAGCTCTCTCAACTGGAAAAGATGAATTCAGCCGACCTGAAGTACAATGACTATAAATCCGGTCACAGCGAGTACGGCGTCGTAACTTTACACCGTCCTTCCAACGTGGATGACAAGACAACCCTGATACGGATTTTCAACACCCTTGACCAGATCTCTAAACGGTTGCCTTTAATTTTTCCCATCCATCCAAGAACGCAAAAAAACATGGAAGCCTTTGGCATCACCCCCCCTGATACCATAACGCTGACACCGCCACTGTCATACATGGCCTTTTTAAATCTGTGGAAAGATGCAAAACTGGCCCTGACGGATTCCGGTGGGCTTCAGGAAGAAACCACGGCCCTCGGGATTCCCTGTCTGACCATCCGGGAAAACACCGAACGTCCCATCACCATTACCCAGGGAACAAACGAGCTTGTCGGCGCATCAGAAAAGAAAATTTTTGATGCCTTTGAAAAGATCATGGCAGGCAACTGGCGAACCGGGCAAAAACCCGATCTCTGGGACGGCAGAGCAGCAGAGCGGATTACGGATATCCTTCTGGCTCATTCATGATAAAAGGTCTTTAGCTAAATGAGTCATGCGACAGCCAACAAAGTCAAAGCGCTGATTGATCAAGGTGAGAATCAGTTCATAGAATTTAAAGAGCAAAAAGTTCACCCGGATTCCATTGCCAAAGAAATGGCGGCTTTTGCCAATACACAAGGTGGAACGATTCTAATCGGGGTCAGTGACCAGTCCGGCATCTGTGGTGTGGATGATTCAAAAAACTGGGAAGAATGGGTAGCCAATATATCCAGGCATAATATTATTCCTGCAATACAGGCCGATTGTTTTATTATTGAGATCGACGGCAAAAAAATCGTTACTGTCGATATTCCCAAAGGAAACGATAAACCTTACCAGACCAACAAAAATTTATATTATATCCGGATCGGGTCTACCAGCCGGGTGGCCTCCCAGGCTGAATTAATGCGTATGTTTCAGCACGCGGGGATGTTTCACTATGACTTGACCGGGGTTGAAAAGACCTCTTTAAAACACTTAAACATGGCGGCGATTTCGTCCTATTTTCAAAGGTATGATATTGATATTGATGATGAACAGGATGTGACGTCATTATTAATCAATACCGACGTGCTGACAGACAAAAAGAATGTGACAGTTGCAGGACTTCTGCTTTTTGGTACGCATCCCCAGAAATTTTTAAAGAATTCAAGTATCAGTTATGCGCATTTTGCCGGAACAGAATTGAGTGACGAATTAATTGACCGCCAGGTCATTGAAGGTACTATCGCTTTCCAGATTGATACAGCTCTGTCTGTCATTAAACACAACATCATGGAAGCTTCGAAAATAGAAAAAACAAAGCGGGTTGTTAAATCAAAGCGATATCCGGATAAAGTATTCCGGGAACTTCTGGTAAATGCCTGTGTCCATCGCAATTATGCAATCCATGGCTCCAGAATCAGAATTTTACAGTTTGATGACCGGATTGAATTTATCAGTCCCGGCCGCCTGCCCAATACGGTTACCATTGAAAAATTGAAAAACGGGGTAAGTTATGCAGTTAACCCGGTACTTGTAAAATTCATGGAAAATTTAAGATATATCGATAAACTTGGCAGGGGAATCCCCATGGTTTGCCATGAAGCCAGACGGCTCGGGTTTGAACCGGTTTTCCAGGAAGCCGGCGAAGAGTTTCAGGCCATTCTTCCACTGCAAAACGGATAACACTATTGCCTTCATAACAAATTGACAGCCGCAATCAAAATAACTATAATGTAATTACATTAATTAAGTAATATGGGGGTAGTTATGCCAACTTTGATACGAATAGGAAATTCTCAAGGCGTGAGAATTCCAAAAGCAATTATAGCGCAAGCAAATCTTCATGATGCTGAACTTGAATTCAAAGTAACTGATGAAGGACTCTTAATCCACCCTGTTAAGAAGGCAAGACATGGCTGGAAAGAAAAATTTGATAAAGTGCTTAAATCCAATGAATTACAGCAATCAGATAAAGAGTGGTTGGATGCTCCACTGGTAGAAGATGGGGATTGGGAGTGGTAAAAATAAGCATCAGTAGATTTGACATCTGGTTGGTACAGCTTGATCCCACAAAAGGCTCCGAGATCCAAAAAACCAGGCCTTGTGTTGTTATATCGCCCAATGAGATGTCTGCTTTAAAGACATCCATTGTTGCACCAATGACGTCTAAAGGCTTCACTTTTCCAACCAGGATTCAGTGTACATTTAAAGAAAAGGACGGATTTATTCTTCTTGACCAATTGAGAGCTGTAGATAAATCCCGGCTAATTCAAAAACTTGGAGTTATTCCCGAAAATGTTCAAGTCGAGATTATTAAGTGCTTGCAAGAACTTTTTGCTTATTAAATGGGTCACCTAAGCAGGTGGTTACTATGATGATCTTCTGCTGCCCTATAAACTGGATCTTACGGTATTCCCAAAAATTCAAAACCAGGATCTTATTGATCACATTAACCGGGTCGGTATTCTTTTTTATACCAAAGTTATCTAAATCTACCCTCGCACAAAGACACAATGCCACAAAGAATAAGAAACTTTGTGCCTTAGTGTCTTTGTGCGATCATTTATTACTTTCCGAAATTTATCATCGGGTCGAATTCGAATAAAGGAATCCGCATGACATCACAACATGTAACCGAAGCGGAACCAACCCTTAACCAATTGATTCAATCAATAGAGGACGGTTTGCCGATATCAGCGTTCAAAAAACTGCAAGACAGTTTAGACCTGCCGGATAAAGACCTTGCAAAATATGTCAGAATTCCAAAAAGCACTTTAGCCCTTAGAAAAAAAAGAGGAAAATTTTCATTTGAAGAATCAGAAAGACTTCTTCGGCTGCAGCGACTATTCGAAAAGGCCCTTGACGTTTTTAAGAGTGCCGAACTGGCAAAAAAATGGCTGAAGGAAGATGTACGGATTAGGGGATATTCCGCCCCTTGAATATGCTGCAACAGAGATTGGGGGAAGAGAATAAGGCACAGGGGAGAATAACATGGCAGAAATTGTATTAAAAACAAGCCAACCGGAAAAAGTCCGTCAAATTTTGTCTGAGACGCTGGAAACGGAAATTTCCCGCATAGAGCACACTATTTCTTATACAAAAAAAAAATTATTAAAATTTGAACAGAAATATAAAATATCTTCTAAAGAGTTTATGGAATCTTGGACAGCAGAAGACCTTGAAGGAAAAGATATGGAATATGTAGAATGGTCAGGAGAGTATAATTTGTGGAAAAATCTGAGTCAACTACCCCTCGGCTAAAGACCGAGGGGCTTGAAAAAGCCCCAAAGTTGACCAGTCTAAGTGCTTCGAGCACTACGTTAGATCGGAAACAGGTACCCTGGGGTGCTCGCCAGCTCCAGGTTCTACGGTAAGTGGTTAAACAGGTTTAAGGGGTTAAGCCGGTGCTGCTTGCGCCAAACCCGGTCATAACATTGACGAGGCAAACATTACCTTGGAAACAAGAGGATTTTTAAATTGAACGTATTTGTTCTGGATACAAACAAAAAACCGCAGAATCCGGTACATCCGGCAAAAGCAAGACTGCTTTTAACAGAAGGGAAAGCCGCAGTTTTCAGACAGTTCCCCTTCACGATCATTTTGAAAGAGAACGTCTTGGACGTGGCATCAAACCCATTGCGGATCAAGATTGATCCGGGCAGTAGAGAGACCGGAATTGCCGTGATTAACGACGATTCCGGAGAGATTGTTTTTGCCATGGAACTGAGACATCGAGGCCAACAGATCAAAAATAATCTGGAATCAAGACGAGCCATCAGAAGATCCCGGAGAAACCGGAAAACGCGATACCGGAAGCCGCGCTTTGATAACCGGACCAGGGCGGAAGGATGGCTGCCGCCTTCATTAAAAAGCCGGGTTCACAATATCGAAACCTGGGTCAACCGGTTGTGCCGGTTTTGCAATATTCAGGCAATTTCAATGGAGTTGGTTCGGTTTGACATGCAGAAGATACAGAATCCCGAAATATCAGGTGTCGCGTATCAGCAGGGGGAACTCATGGGCTATGAGGTGCGGGAATACCTTCTGGAGAAGTGGGACAGAACGTGTGCCTACTGCGGAAAAACAGATATCCCATTGGAGATTGAACATATCGTGCCGAAATCGAAAGGCGGTTCCAACAGAGTCAGCAATCTGACACTGGCCTGTACGGCGTGCAACAGGAAGAAGGGGAACAAGCCCCTAGAACAGTTCCTTTCAAGGAAACCGCGACTGTTGAAACGAATTCAAAAGCAGTCCAAAGTGCCGCTCAAGGATGCGGGCGCCGTCAACACGACCCGATGGGACTTGTTCCGTACCTTGAAAAAAACCGGACTGCCGGTTGAAACCGGCTCCGGCGGTCTGACAAAATTCAACCGGACGACCAGGGGACTTCACAAAACGCATTGGCTCGATGCCGCCTGTGTCGGGGAAAGCACACCTGAAAAGATGTTTCAGATCGACAAAACCGTGTTGATTGTAAAGGCAGACGGTCATGGCTCAAGGCAGATGTGCAGGCTAAACAAGTTCGGATTCCCCCGGACAACAGCAAAGTCAACTGAAAAACAAGTCAAAGGATTCCAGACGGGCGACATCGTCAAGGCGGTTGTCACTTCCGGCAAAAAGGTTGGAACGTACACCGGACGTGTCGCTGTCAGAAAAAGCGGTTCGTTTAACATTAAAACAGTGGACAAAACAGTACAGGGCATTAGCTGGAAATATTGCAGGCTGCTTCACGCATCTGACGGTTATTCCTACAATACGACCTGCTAAGGTCGGGTGCCTGGGCTACTAAATTATTATTAAGGAGGGCGGCATTCCTCCCCTGAGCTAAAGACTCAGGGGTTTCCTTGCCGCATTTTATGAATAATCCAGGCAGAGTACGAAATCCGGATAGTATCCGTTGGGCAGTGTAATACCAAACTTTAGCCCCGATGAAGGCATTTGTATAGAAGCGATAACCATAGCAGAAAATGTAATTAAATCTGTGTACAGCTTATTAGGCTTTAAGCCCGAAAATGAACAGCCCTTCAGAATTTAAATAATTGTCTTCTCACAAAGACACAATGCCACAAAGAAACTAACATCTTTATGCCTTAGTGTCTTTGTGCGATAATAAAGCAGACATTGTAGAATTCAGGAACACAGTTTATCCGAAGACATGAAAAAATGTCCCCCGAATCAATAGATCAATACGTGCTACAGCATCCCCAGGGGCTTTCGTATCACCTGTCTGCCTGGAGAAGTGCAGTGACGGCGGCATACGGATTCAAGGGCGTCTGCCTGACCGCCGGAACCCGCGGCTGCATCCGCGGAATCCTTCCCCTGGTACACATCCATCCGCCTCTGATGCCCGGCACCCTGGTTTCCGTGCCCTACTGCGATGCCGCCGGTCCCCTGGCCGACACTCCGGAGATCGAACAGGACCTCATATTCCAGGCCCTGGATCTTGCCCACACCCTGAATATCCCCTCAGTGTCCATCCGCTCGGCCCGCCCCATGGCCGGTCTTGACCCGGAAAAAACCGTTAACCCCGGCAAAGTCCGCATGCTACTGCCCCTGCCGGACAGCGCAGACACCCTGATGAAAGGCCTCAAAGCCAAGGTCCGCAGCCAGGCGAAAAAACCGTTCCGGGACGGCCTGACCGTTCAGATCGGCGGGCGAAAGCTCCTGGATGCGTTCTATCCCCTGTTTGCCGAAAATATGCGGGATCTTGGCTCCCCCGTGCATGCCAGAGAATGGATCCGCCAGATACTCTTACAGTTCAAAAACAGAGCGGTCCTGTTCATTGTACGCATGCCCGACCGCACCCCGGCTGCCGGCGGAATCCTGCTGTGTCACCCCCACATGGTGTCCGTGCCCTGGGCATCCTCCCTGCGCCGGTACAACCGCTGGAACCCCAACATGATGCTGTACTGGGCATTTTTAAAATTTGCAGCAGACCATCATTTTCCCATGTTTGATTTCGGCCGGTCCACCCCGGGGGGAAGGCACCTACAGTTTTAAAAAACAATGGGGGGCGGAACCCTCCCCCCTGCACTGGGCGGATTTTAAACCCGCACCCGTTTACACCAATCACCCGTTGCAGCCCATAGCCCAGCATAGCAGATCGGCGATATCTGGAAAAAGGGAAAAAGCGGAAAGCCTGATCATGAAAATGCCGGTATCCGTCTCCAAAGTCTTCGGTACCATAACCAGAAAATATATTTCCTTGTAAACTTGTTTAACCCGCCCTTTTACCGAAACCGACAACCCAACAACAAAAAATTAAGTATCGTGTCCCCGAAATTATGGGATATCCATTTGACATATCCCAATAAAGTTGTTAGTTTCGTGATAGAAGAAAAGGGATCAGGTAAAAAACAGGGGGGGGATAAATATGACGTGCGTAAAAACAAAACTTTTTAAAAGCAACCGCAGCCAGGCAGTACGTCTGCCAAAAGATATTGCGTTCCCTGAGGACGTGAAAGACGTTGAAATTACAAAAATTGGCAATAAGAGGGTTATCGTACCGGCAAATCAATCCTGGGATGACTGGTTTGAAGGACCCGGCGTTTCCAAAGACTTTATGAATGAAAGACATCAGCCTGAAGACCAGGTCAGAGATATTTTATGATGCTGAAATTCATGCTGGATACCAATATTATCATTTATATTATGAAAAACCGGCCCAAACAGGTCAAGGACCGCTTTAAATTACACAACGGACAAATGTGTATTTCAAGTGTTACTTTGGGAGAACTTGTTTTTGGAGCAGAGCATTCACAACAGACAGATAGAAATCTTTCAGACATTGAGGAGATGACGGCAAGAATTGACGTTCTGCCTTTTGAAGACAACGCTGCATATCACTTCGGCAGGATAAGATCTGACCTGTACCGTATGGGCAGGCCCATTGGTCCATACGATATGATGATTGCCGGGCATGCCAGGGCATCTGCAATGATTCTGGTAACCAACAATATTAAAGAATTTGAAAGAGTACCAGGCCTGCAAGTGGAAAATTGGGTCCATCACTGATCTCCAAATCGCAAAGACATATATCGTATCCCCAAAATTATAAACGGGGTCTGACCCCAATTGACGCTATGAAAATCCTGTACCTGGCCCACCGCATCCCGTATCCGCCCAACAAGGGCGACAAAATCAGGACGTTCAATGAGATCAAGCACCTGTCAGCCGGCAATGAGATCCACCTGCTGGCCCTGGCGGATAACCCGGATGACATCAAATTTCAGGCTGACTTGCGCCCCTACTGTGAACAGGTCCGCATCTTTGCTCTCAACACAACACTGGCCAGGCTCAAAAGCCTGACTGCCCTGGCTGGCTCCGGGCCGCTGTCAGCCGCCTATTTTTATGTACCCAAGCTGCAGAAAACCCTTGATCAGTGGCTGGAAACCCATGAGTATGATGCCATTATCTGTTTTTCATCCCCCATGGCGGAATACCTGTTTCATGCACCGGCGCTCAACACCAGGTTCTCTCCCGGTATGTCACAAAACCCGCCCACCCGGCCTGTTTTGATCATGGATTTCTGCGACCTGGATTCTCAAAAATGGCACCAGTATACCAAACAGAGCCGGTTGGCACTGCGCATGATTTACAAAACCGAAAGCCGCCGCCTGCTGGCATATGAAAAACAGATCAACCAGGCGTTTGACCATTCCGTGTTTGTCTCACAAATAGAAGTGGACTTGTTCAAGCAGCTGTACCCGGATGCCGCAAACCTGACCGCCATCCAAAACGGCGTTGACACAGCATATTTTTCACCCGCTGCTGCGTTTCCTCCGGTTTCCCTCAGGGATACAGAAAACCAGAAGGTGTTGGTCTTCACCGGTGCCATGGATTATTACGCCAATGTGGACGGGGTAACCTGGTTCTGTCAGGAAATTTTCCCTTCCGTCAAAGAAACATTCCCTGATGCCCTGTTTTACATTGTGGGCAGCAACCCGGCCTCCGGGGTCCGGGAACTGGCTCGTATCCCGGGGGTCAGGATCACCGGGTTTGTGGATGATATCCGCCCCTATTACCACGGCGCAGATCTCTGTGTCATCCCCCTGCGCATCGCCGCCGGTGTCCAGAACAAGATTCTGGAAGCCATGGCCATGGCCCGACCCGTGGTCACCACCGCCAATGCATTCAAAGGCATTGCCGGAAAACCCGGCACCCATGCCCTGGTGGAAGACACCCCCTCCGGTTTTGCCCATGCCGTCATCCGCCTGCTGGAGGATGACACACACCGCCTTGCCTTAGCCCGGACCGCCCATGCATTTATCCTGGACACCTTCAACTGGAAGACCAATATGGCACAACTGGAAAACCTGGTCTGCACTCACCAGCAAGCCCCCCCCCCGTCACCCAGCCAGACGACAGGCAGCCTGCAGTAACCGGAAGAACCATTCATGATTGACTTTCAGAGCCAATATACTTAAAATATATATAAATCTTATCCTTATCATTGATAAAATAAAGGTGGCTGTATGGAAGCTATCAGAGAAATTGTTGATTTGGAAAAACTGAGCAGGATTATTAATATACCTGAAAATTTTAAATATACCAAAGTTGAAATTTTTGTTTTTCCAATAGAAGATAAAAAACAAGATATAAAGAAAAAATTTGACCCGGAATCATTTTACGGTATCAGCCATATCAATGATCCTGAAAAAGATATTCGTCAAATGCGCGGTCAGCTACCCAAGCCTAAAAGGCTTAGGCTTGTAAAAGCCCCACGCTGACCAGCCTAAGTGCTTAGCGCACTACGTTAGATCGGAAATAGGTACCAGAGGGTACTTGCCAGCCCCCTGCTCTACGGTAAGTGGTTAAACAGGTCTAAGGGGTTAAACCAGTGCTGCTTACGTTAAACCCGATCATAACATTGGCGAGGCAAACATTACTCAGCCCCGGCATATGGCTGACGCTTAAATATAATATGCCTTTTATTAACATTAAAGTAAGGCCGTGCTTGCTAAAGCAAAACTCATATCCCAAACCTAAAGGATTGGGTTTCACGGCCTAAAGGCTATAGTATGATAAAAGGAAAAACCATTCTATGCTTTGCCAGTGGATATGAGGCCCCGCCCACCAGCAAACACCATGTCATGCATATCCTGGCGGAACACAACCGCATCCTGTGGATCAACTACCATGCATCCCGGGCCCCCACAGCCAGCTCGTCCGACCTGCTCTATATGGGTAAAAAGCTGATAGAGATCATCAAGGGACTGAAAAATCCCCGTAAAAATCTCTTTGTGCTGACGCCGCTGGTCATTCCCCTGCCCAGTTCCAGCCTGGCCCGCAAACTCAACCGGTTTCTTCTGATCACCCAGATCCGCCTTGCCCTGAAAAAACTCCGGAAAGGCCCGGTCCAGGTGTGGTCCTTTACCCCGGACATCGCCTATGCCCTGGGGCAGTTCAACGAGGAGAAAGTGGTCTACTACTGCGTGGACGACCATGCTGCGTTTACAGGATACGACACAGAGCAGGTGCTAAAGGATGAAGAAGACCTCTGCCGGAAATCAGATCTTGTCATCACCACGGCCATGGTGCTCCAGGAAAAGAAACAGGGCTGGAACCCCAACACGGTCCTGGTGACCCACGGGGTGGATTTTCATCATTTCAACCGGGCGGTCACAGAGGACCTGCCCTGCCCCAAAGAACTGGAAGGTATCCCCCATCCCCGCCTGGGGTTTTTCGGCCTGATCCGGGACTGGGTGGATGTGGACCTGCTCTGGAAGGTCGCCCAAAAAAGACCGGACTGGCATTTTGTGCTGATCGGCGATGCCGATTCCAGTATTGATCTTGGGAAATACAAAAATAGAGAGAATATGTATTTTCTGGGCCGGAAGAACTACGAAGACCTGCCGGCATTTTGCCGGCACCTGGATATGGGACTGATTCCTTTTAAAGTCAATGAACTGACCCATGCGGTTAACCCGATTAAACTAAGGGAATATTTATCCGCCGGCCTGCCGGTGATCTCGACGCCCATGCCTGAGGTTTTAAGATATAAACATCTGACCCATATTGTTAAAAATGATCTGGAGTTTGAGCAAGCCGTAGAGAAACACCTTAACAATTCAGAACAAGACAGGGAAAAGATTTCTACGGAGATGGAAAAAGAGACCTGGGCTCACAAGATTATCCTGATTGATAAATTTTTGTACGGGGCTGAACACCGATAAATTACGGGGATCAGATAAGGTTCTTTACACTAAAAAATTCGGCATCCTTCATTTTCCGTTTGACACTTCGTAAAATCAAAATGTGTTTTTGAGATGCTGAAAATTATTTTTTAAAAAAAATACTGTGAACAGCACGTTCCTTTAGTGTACTTTAGAATTGAACA
>NZ_JACADJ010000056.1 GCF_013389365.1 Desulfobacter latus | reverse complement strand
GTGTCAGAGCCGGTCCCGGCACCACCAATTCAGCAGACGATATCAAAGCCGGCGCCCTCCCCGGCCCGGCAACCCCAGCCGTCAACAGCACCGGCGTCACCGGCTCCGCCGGCTGCAGCGGCCCCGGCCCCGGAAGTTAAAAATATCCTGTTTGAGATTGTCAGCCGTTTAACAGGCTTCCCGGTGGAGATGTTGGAACCTGAAATGAATATTGAATCAGACCTTGGCGTTGATTCCATTAAAAAGGTTGAGATCATTTCAGAACTTGAAAAAGCATTCCCTGACAGTGAAGACCTATCAGCCCAGCGCCTGGGTTCCGTCAAAACCCTTGGCGATATCTGTACAGCGGTTGAAACAGACCAGGGAAAGGAAACCGCCCCGGCACCGGAACCAACAGCAGCCCCCGTTGCCAATCGGCAAAGCACGCCCCAAAACAACCAGCCGGACCAAGATACCCTCGGCATTCTGGTCAACATTATCAGTGAACTCACCGGGTTCCCCCAGGAGATGCTCGAACCCGGGATGAACCTTGAATCCGATCTTGGCATTGACTCCATCAAACGGGTTGAAATTCTATCACGACTTGAACAGGAGCAACCCGAATCCAGCACATTATCGCCGGATGACATGGGCAGCTTAAAAACCATAGCTGATATCATAAATTACTTAACGCCTGAACAAACAACGGTTTCCAAAGAAACCTCTAAAAAAAAACTTCGCATGACCCGGTAAGCGACCAAAACCAGGCCGACCAGGCCGAAGAAAAAACATTAAAGGTGCTTGACAGGCAGGAGGTCGAGCTGACTGCCTCACCCACCGATCAGGTCCGTTTCTATAATGGGTCAAAAATCCACATTCCTGCAGATAAAACCATTTATCTGACAAGGGATCGGGCAGGCATTGCCACGGCATTTGAAAAAGAGTTTAAAAAACTTAACTTAGCCGTGCAGATTATCGATGCCACCCCGGAGAACATTCCGGATCTGCCCGATGCAGCAGGGCTTGTCCTTATACCGGACGCCTTTTGTGAACCCGGGGACGACGCCGCGGCAAGTCAGTTTCTTTTAACGGCGTTCAGCATGGCATCAAAAAACGGACCCTACCTGACAGCAAATGCCCAGGAAGGCGGCAGCTTTATGACCTGTATCAGCTTTCTGGGCGGCGGCTTTGGGTTTAAACATTTTGAAACACAAATCAGCCCTGTTTACGGCGGCATGGCAGGCCTTGCCAAAACCGCCGCCCTTGAATGGAAACCGGTCCTGTGCCGGGCCCTTGACCTGCCGTTTGATCCAAAAGCCATAAAAGAAAACGCTGAAGCCGCTGTCGGTCTGATGATGACCCGGGGTGCCGTGGAAATGGGGCTTGACCGTACGCAATGTTACATTCCCGAACTTGTATCCAAGCCTGTGGGCGAGCCTGTGGAAATTAACCTGGACAACTCCGATGTTGTGGTGATTTCCGGCGGTGCCAGGGGCGTTACTGCCGCGTGTGCCATTGCCCTTGCCGGGCAATGCCGGGCGAAAATTGCCCTTTTGGGCAGATCTAAACCCCCCTTTGACGAACCGTCATGGCTCAAAGGCATGGATACACCCGCCCAAATGAAAAAAGCCGTTTTTGCCAATGGTTTTGAAAACGAAAAACCCACCCCCGCCCGGGTGGAAGCTGAATATCGGCGTTTTGCCTCAAACCGGGACATTAAAGCCAATCTGGAACATATACGAAAATGGGGCAATGAGGTTACCTACTTTTGCGTAGACATCCGGGATAAAGACCTTGTCAAGGCGACCATGGAAAAGGTGACCCGGCAGTTAGGTCCTGTGACCGCGTTGATTCATGGGGCCGGTGTCCTTGAAGACAAATTGATCTGTGAAAAAACACCCGACCAGTTCAAAAATGTGTTTGAAACCAAAATCAACGGACTTTTTGCGCTTCTTTCTTCAGTGGATCAAGACCAACTGAAGTATCTGGTTCTGTTCTCGTCGGTTGCGGCAAGATTTGGAAATACCGGCCAGTGCGACTACGCCATGGCCAACGAAGTGCTCAATAAAATCGCCCGGGCCAAACAATCCACCCTGCCCCATTGCAGGGCAATCGCCATCAATTGGGGTCCCTGGGACGGCGGTATGGTCACGGACGCCCTGAAACGGGAATTTGAAAAACGCCGGATTGAACTGATCCCCATCCAGGCAGGCGCACGGCAGATGGTGGCGGAAATGGGCAATGCCGACAAATCCTGCGTTGAGGTCGTTGTGGGAGGCAGCATCTCTGCAGACGTGCCGGAAGCATCTTCTCCGATGAATAAAGCCTTAACCCAAACCTTCAGCAGCCGGGACAGTTCTATTATTGAAGACCATCAAATTGATAATGCACCGGTTGTTCCCCTGGCTTTAATGGTGGATCTGCTGGCCTGTGGTGCCGAAAAAAACAATCCGGGTCTGCAATTTGCCGGAATGGAAAATGTGCAACTGCTCAAAGGGATTGTGCCCGGTAATGACAAAACCGACGTCCAGGTGGATATTGGACGGTGCGTCACCATAGATCATCAACTCTTTACACCGGGTCGTATTACCTCTTCGGGAAAAAACGGATTAACGATCCAGCATGCCAGGGCCCAGGTGTTGCTGGCTGATAAGCGGCCCCAGCCACCGGGTTCACCCAAATCAGCATCCATGGACCTTGCCCCCTGGGAAATCAGTATGGATCAGGCCTATGACACCATTCTTTTTCATGACGGCGAACTGCAATGTATTTCCGACATCTGCGGGGTGTCACCCAAGGGCATTGAGGTGATGACCACCACAGCCCCGGACATCCGCGCATGGTATAAAACGCCCCATGCAAGGCAATGGGCCATGGACCCCATGGTTCTGGACGCGGCCTTCCAGGCGGCAATTTTGTGGACCTTCCATAATTGCGGAAAAGTCTGCCTGCCCGCAAGCTTTGCCGATTTGCGAATTTTTCGCGCCTTTCCCAGGCAAAGCGGACAAACGGTTCGGATATCATTTATCGTCAATCACCAGGATCCGCACAAAATCAAAGGATCTTTTACATTTTTTGATGAAACCAACACAGTCATTGCAAGCATGATGGGATTTGAAGCCATCATGGACCCGGGATTGCTTGATAAATTTAAATCTACGCCCCTGTTTGACCGGGACAAGATTTTAGCCTTTGCCCAGGGCAATCCATCCGAGGCGTTTGGCGAACCCTATAAAGTTTTTGATAAAGAGCGTGAAATTGCACGGCTGCCAAGACCGCCCTACTTTTTTATGGACGCGGTGACAAAAATAGACCACCCGGCCTGGCAGACCGCGCCCGGCGGATGGATAGAAACCACTTACAAAATTGATAAAGATGCGTGGTATTTCGCAGCCAACCATAGCGATACCATGCCGTTTTGTATTCTTCTTGAAGTGGCCCTTCAACCCTGTGGATGGCTTGCCGCCTATGGCGGCGCAGCCCTGACCTGCGAAGACCGCCTGCACTTCAGAAACCTTGGGGGAAAAGCCAAACTGATCAAAAATCTGACCCGAACGTCCGGGGTCGTAAAAATCCGTGTCAGGATGACCGATGTCTCCATGGCCGGCGGCATGATCATCCAGAATTTTGATATGGATGTACAGAACAAGGGAGAATCCATTTACACAGGCACCACGAATTTTGGATTTTTTACGGCTGAGGCCTTATCCAAACAAGTGGGAATCCGGGACCCCGAGGCATTTTTAACCCTTGAAAAAAAGAGCCGACCATCAGACATCGTACTTGAAGATCATGCGCCCTTAACCCCGGAAGATCAAAATATCGGTCCCAATACGGGGATGCCCGGAAAAGCCTTGAGAATGATAGACAACATTACATTTCTTGATTTCAAAGCCGGATTGCACGGCCAGGGACTGATCCAGGGCGAAAAACAAGTGGACCCTGATGAGTGGTTCTTCCATGCCCATTTTTATCAGGACCCGGTCTGTCCGGGATCGTTAGGCATAGAATCATTCCTCCAGTTAATCCGATTTTTCATGATCAAAAAATTCGATCTTGACCCGGAACAATTTGCACCGGCAATTGTTGAAAATCATGAACATGAATGGACATACCGGGGACAGATCATCCGCTCGAACGCAAACATTGTTGTCCAGGCCCATATAAGTACGTGCACCATGGATGAAACGGGCTGCCAGGCAACGGCTGACGGCAGCCTGTGTGTGGATGGCATCTGTATATATGAAATGAAAAATTTTTGTTTTGCTTTGCAGGCCCTGCCCATTGAAAAAAAATTGACAATCTGCCGGTTACAGCGCATAAATACACAACAGAATTTAGCTGGGGGAGCTTGCAAAAGCTGAGAAGGAAAAATTTTCCTGACCCTTGGAACCTGATGCGGGTAATACCGACGTAGGGAAGTGGATCATACCTCTTCATGTAATGCCTCCCTGTCGCACCGGGTTGATAATAACGGTTTTTCTTCGGAGGTCTGCATGGATAAAAAAAGAAGTTTTGACGAATTTGCACAAGCATATGATGCGTGGTTTTTTGACAATATGAATCTGTTAAATTCAGAGGTGAACCTGGTCGCTTATTTTATGAAAGATGCGGGTGAGACCTTTTCTGTAGGGTGCGGAAGTGGTCTTTTTGAGTCAATTTTGAAAAGAGATTTTAACATTCCCATTCAGTACGGTCTCGAACCATCAGAGGGAATGGCTGAGATTGCCCGTAAACGCGGGATCAGTGTTGATGTAACCACAGCGGAAGACGCCGATCTGGGCGAAGAACAATACGATACGATCCTATTCAACGGTACACCAAGCTATATCAATGACCTGCAGTCGGTGTTTCATAAAGCCTATACGGCGTTGAGAAAAAGAGGTAAAATCGTGGTTATTGATGTTCCTAAGGAAAGTTCATACGCAATCATGTATAACCTGGCAAAAAGTCTCGAAACATGGGAACATCCATTGTTGGAAGGCGTTCACCCAAGGGACCCGTATCCAATTGAATTTGTAAAGGTTGCCAACTGGCGTACAACCACTGAAAAAGTCGAGATGCTTAAAGCAGCCGGTTTTCAAGATTTTGATTATGCACAAACGCTCACTAAACATCCGCTATACTCAAACAATATGGAAGAACAACCAATTCCGGGGTTTGACTGCGGTGATTATGTTGCCATTTGTGCCTTCAAAAAATAAAAATCGCGGAATCAGGGCTGATAAAGAATGAAAGCGGCAGGAAAATACACTCAAAAGATGTGGGATGCGATAGCTTCTATTTATGAGGAGACCATTACTCATCCCTTTGTTGTACAACTGGCAAAAGGCACGTTGGATAAAAACAATTTTGCACATTTCCTGTCGCAGGATATCCTTTATCTCAAGGATGATAATCTGGCTTTGGACTTGATCGCCGAAAAAGCGCCTAACAAATCTGAAAAGCAATTCTTTCAAATGTTAGCCAAAGATGGGCTGGACATTGAAAAAAAACTTCACAATGAATTTCTGACATATTTTGATATTGAGGAAGCTCAAGAAAAATCTCCTGCAATTGAGAAATACACGTCCTTTCTGCTCAACCACAGTGAAAATTCCGTATTTGCTATTGCTGCTGCAGCACTGTTACCTTGTTTCTGGGTGTATAACAGCGTAGGTAATCACATCTTGACCATTGCGGAACCTGACAACGAATACCAGATGTGGATCGACACCTATCGCAGTGACGCGTACGAGCAATACACGCAAAAATTTATTGATATTGTAGAGCGGCTGGCATCAGGGGCAGCTGAAGAACTTCTTCAGGAAATGTTGAAAGCCTTCACGCAATCAACACAATATGAACTTGATTTTTTTGAAGAAGCGATGACTCGATGACCAAATTTTTGTTAACTTTACCTAACTTATTTTGATGCCTTAGGCCCATGATTCCTTCCGGTCAGTTTATCTCAATATAAGTTTTAAATATTTTTTCATGGGAAATAAATTTTTCCCGGTCAGGGTCCTGGAGATAGGACCTGATGGCGTTGACCCGTTTGAGAATTTCGTGTTCGGCCCGTTTTCTCATAATTTTTTTGGCCTGGACGATATCTTCTTTCAGATTAGACGTATACTCAGCGTCATAGTATTTTTCCGTCTTGTATTTTATTCTCTTTTCAATTAAGTCTTCGCGCATCTTATTATGGGCCTCATCCAGGAACAGAACCTCGGGCATAAGGTCGGCAAAATGAGTTACGGCAATAATATCCTTGTCACGCTGCCAGTAGCCGATAAGAAATTCAGGCTCAAGATCTTGATAATTCTGCAGCGGCATATACATCCGCCGAAGATACAACAGCACTTTTTCCGTTTTTTTCCGGTGTCCACCTATGATCACTGAACCGCCGATTTGGTCCTTTGTGACCCCTTTGGTCCAGGGGGCGCCGGTGATGCCGAAGTCAATGCAAAGGGGAATCTGAAGCAAAACCGACATGGTGTTCAGGGCCAGGGCATAGCCCGCAGACGGTCCGCCAACGTTGTAGGATGCGGATAACAGCTGGTGGTGAATGGAATACCGCTGAAGGAAATCCCCGAACAGCCAGGGGATGCTGATATCCGGGCACAGGCTCTGGATATAGTTTTTCACCATGGTCAGGGCCTCCTGGGCTGACTGATTGGTCATTTTTACGGCCATATCCATCTGGGCGGTCTCGGCCGAAGGCGTGGCCACGGCCCCGGTGACAATGATCGGAGTGTTTTCAACCCTGCCCGTCAGGCTGGTGGCAATGGGCAATAGCATGCCGCTCATCTCATTGGCCCCTACGCCAATAATAAAACCGACCTGGGGTTCCTGGCTCAGCTCGGTCTCTAAGAATTCGTTAAGCTGGATGGATCCTTTGCGCACCGGGCTTTGGGAAATTTCCCTTCTGGCGGATTCCAGGTGGGCCACAACAATGGGATAATCTTCTTCCCGGGTGATATGATCCACATTTTCCAGAATCTTGTCGTAATCTTCTACAAAATTTTTCAGGTCGTTTTTGATTTTGGATTTGATCAGGGGCGGGGCTTTAAGGGCATCAAGTATCCCTAACACGGTTTTAAAATTAAGTTTAACAAAATTATATTTTTCATCCCGGGTTGAGGATTTGAGATCCCGCAGTTTGCGCAAGACTTTAAATTCGGTGCTGCAAAGCGCAATGGCCTTTTCCGTAAATGAGGTGTAATCTGCCGGGGTATTGCAAATCCCCTGGGCTGTTTCTATTATTTTTTCCACCTCAAACCGGCGGGGGTGCGGCACATTTTCAAACTGCTTTTTAATTATTTCAAAAACATCTTTTTGCCGCATATGCCCTGATATATCGAGGGTTTTCAGCCTTTTAGACCGGATCAGGGCAGGATCCAGGATATCCAGACGATTGGTGGTTAAGACGGTAAAGACCTTATTCAAAGGAATTTCACCATCAATGATATTTAAAAATTTATTGGTCAGGGCATCCGAAGGGTGGCCGCCGGTCGCGCTTCGTTTGGGGGCAAGGGCATCTCCCTCGTCAAAAAATATCACCGTGGGGGCGATCATTTTTGCAATATCATACACTTTTTCAAGGTTGGATACGGCGCCATGCACTGGGCTTGACGGATCCTGGAGCGCAGAGGGGCTTGTTGCAATGTCATGGACATTGCTGTTGGAGGAAAGCCAGGTTCTGACCAGATAGGTTTTGCCCGATCCCGGCGGACCTGTGAGGACCACGCCCTTGTCTTCGCTGACGCCGTAATGAAAACAGTTATTGGCCATCTCAGAGAACTTATCCTTGATATCGCCCACATACGCCTCCCAGTCCACGTTGCGATCCATCTGGTCAACCACCTTATCGTAAAGCTCGCCATACACATTTTTGGCCACCAGTTGGAATGCCCTGCGGATCAAGACCGTATCATCTAAAAAGGCCTGGACAAAATCCCCCTGGATGGAGATGATCGATTCAATGAGCTTTCGCACGTAGGCCGGAGTAATCTTCAGGCTTCTCTCCCGGAAAATGGCATAGATTTTATCTGCGGCATCATCCAGTTGTTCAGAATCCGGCTTAAATCTGGTGGGAATCTGGTAACGCCGGGTCTCAAGGATAATAATTTTTTTTAAATTTTCCGGGTTCATCCAGTATTTTGAAATGTCGATGATCACGCCTTTTTCAACAAACCTGCGGTAAATGGCCGTGTCAAACCGATGCGCCTGGTCACTGGTGGCAATAATAAAGCAGTCCCGTCTTCCATCAATAATTTCATCCAGGATAATATTGGAGGTATCAATCAGGGTCCTTTGCTGTTTTTCCACGCCGTCACTTCCGGTTCCGGACCCGGATTTTCCAAATGCTGAATGGGCCTCTTCAATGTGGCGGATTGACGTGACCTTGGGGTGACCCATGGCCCGCTTAAAATAATTGCCCGGTTCGCCTGACAGGGCGGTCTGGTAATCATTGGGCGTGATAACGGACATGTCCACTAAAATACCTAAATCTTCAAAATCCGTCAGGTTATTCATGATCCGTTTTCTAAAAATCCGTTTAAGAATGGGGATTTTTGCCAGACGCAGGTAAAAGTCGGTTTTTTTCTTTTTTGCAATCTGCATGGCAAATTCAGGGTCCACATCTTCAAGCTGGGTGAACAGGCTGTATCCCCCTAAAATTTCGTCCCGCTTTTTTCGCCAGTCCACCATGGGAATCACTTCGTTTCTAAATACCACTTTTTCAAGCGCTTCTTTTGCCGTAGCGCTTTTCCCCGAACCCGAAGTCCCTTCAATGAGCATGATGGGGGCTTTAGGCACATCCGGATCTTCAAGGTGTTCTTTTCTGATATGAACCCTGTAAATTTTTTCAAATATTTTTTCTAATTCCACAGGCACATGAAGATCGGTCAGTTCTCTGTCCAGAACCGCGATAAGGTAATGGTATTCAGCCTTTGAAAGTTCTTGTTCAATGATCCTGTTCCAGGAGGCAGCCGGATTGGTTTCCCCTGAATATAAAAATCGTTTTTTCCAGTCTGTGAGAATTTGGGGATTGTTGAGGACATTCATCCGCCTTTTTTTTCTTTTCATGAAAAAGACAAAAAAGAAAAAATTTTTCAGCAAAGAAATCAAGGCATTGGGCGGTTTGTACTGGTTGAGCCGGGATCTGACAAAGGCCTTGGTGTCGTAGGTCCAGGTTTCCACCATGGATTCAATTTTATTAATGGCCTCTTCAGGCAGGGCAATATATTTTTTTTCTTTTGTATATCGTTTGGCCATTTGTTCCCCCTTTACAGGATATCGGTCTAAATCGATTGAAACCTTGGCTTATTTTTCGGTGTACGAAGCGGAGCCTTGGGCTTTTTTGCTGCCTGCCTGGAAAGGCAGGGTGACAGCAGGGGGCTTTCCGCCGCCGTGGAGTACAAAGGTTTTCTGATTTGATTCGTTCTTTTCATAGGCGGTGGCCCATTTTTGCTGGGAAAGAAATTCAAGCAGATCAGGGTTGACCTGTTGGCCATCCCGGCCGCCTAATGCAAGATGGAGAGACTTAATACCGCTAAGATAGGCCTTGTAAAGTTTTGTAATCCTCTGGGCTTCCTGGTCGGCGGCATAGTTGTCTGCCTCTGCGATGAGCTGGCGCCGTTTTTTCTCTTCCGTGGCCTTCACCAGCTTATCGCCGAACCTTGTTTCGTTGAGAACAAAACTGACCACCTCAATGCCGTACTTTCCTTCAAGGGTGGGACCGTTTTTATTGATCGGCCGATTTTTTAATGCATGAAAGATCTCTTCTTTTATAACTTCCCTTTCCGAGATCAACTTGTTGACCTCTTTGCCCTGTAGAATATCCTTGGCAATTCCGTCGTAATCCCCCTGAAGCAAAATTTCAGGGGACAAATTTTCAATGCCCCAAATTTTTAAATCTTTTATCCTGAACGTCATCAAGGCAGATGTCCACAGGGCTACGTTTTCCCGGGAGATAATTTTAATGGGTTCAGCAGCACCGCCAATGTAAATGTTCTGGTTCATTAAGGGGACCTCTTTTTCCAGCCGGGTAAAGAAAGGAAGCCTGAAATGCCAGCCCACATCGGTGACGGCCTCTCTTTTTCCGCCAAATTGTTCAAGAATAACAGCATAGTTTAATTTGACCTTGTAGATCACCTGGGTGGAATAGACCACAGCGGCCAAAGAATAAATCAGGGTAAGACTGATCAGTAAAATTGCGATTCTTCTCATTATGGTGAAAAATCGCGCCCGCTGCAGAAAAATCTGAGATTGCTGCTCTTTCATACCTGCTCCTTTGCCGTTAATTTAGCGATTAATAGCCGTTGGGTTTTAAGTGCGTTAATCTTTTGCTTATCCGTCAGCCTGGAACGTAAAAAAGAAACCAGATTAATAAAGGAATTCAAGAATATAAAAAGTATACATTAAGATTTATTCGTGGTCAAAAAATATTTCATGAAAATTGCATAGCTACAATGCCGCAGATGGATGATGTTTCGTTCAAACACTATAAAAATATCCCGGCAACGGCGCCGGTCATAATACCCAGGCTCCCCGGGTTTGCAAAACCGCACATGGCATAAGAGATAATGATGCGGCTGCGTTCACTGATTTCGCCTGCCGGCATACGGGATAAATTAAATTAGCGCCCTTTGGGCGGGCTGTTAGGTACTGGGTGCTGGGTGCTGGGAAATGGAAATTCCTATACTCTCAAGATATGCGATGAATTCGTTAAGAATTGTTTTGGTTCCCATCAGAGTACCGGTGGCAGGGGCTTCGGACCAGGGGATGCTCATCAGCCATGTTGCAGGTGCCATGATCCAGCCTAAAATCCGCTGCAGCGTGAACGGCTGCCCTTCCAACAACGGCATAAGTCCAAGTGTCATATTGATCAGGCTCACCATGGCCACAAGAACGATGATCATGGCCACAATAAGGCGTATCCGTTAATTGTATAAATGAGCATATTTGTCTATTTTTGTAGTGATAAAAAGTAACGGTTCCGCCGATAAACTAAGACATGATCGACAGGTAGTCTTCACCTCACATTAGATTTTTATCAATATCCATTTTTCCATGTAAAATGCCAATAATATCAATATAACGACCTGAGTTCATATAGAATATAACGTGCTTCCGAACCGGGAAGGAATAATACCCAGGACAAATCTCAGGCCGATATCTTCCAAGTCCGGGATTAACAGATAACTGAGTAAGCATATCTTCAATATCCTGGAGATATCTTTCAGCTTGTCTTTCACCCCATGTCTCAACAGTATAATTCCAGATTTCAATTAAATCTGATTTTGCTGAAGGCGTAAGGCGGTATTCAGGCATTCCTGACCTCTTCAATAACTTCGCTAACAGATTGCGCCACAAATTTTCCCTGTTTGGCTTGATCCGCACCAATCGATAGACGCTCTTTTAACAATTCAAGTTTCATATGCTGAACCAATTCTTCGTTTTTTTCCCAGAACCGCAAAGCATCCCGGATCACTTCACTGGCATTGTTGTAAAAACCTGAGGCTACTTTTTGCTTCACTTTGCTTTCAAGCTCAGGTGTAAGTGATATATGCATATTGCCCTCCTTAATATAAAAGAAATCTATCAGTAATAATAGCCAAGATACAGATATTATCAATCTTTGTATTCGTCAAATAATGTTTTTCTCTGGAACGGACCGGACTAACAGGGACAAAGTCCCTTATTTCACGGCAAAAATACAGAAAAATTGCGTAAACTCATCGACAATTTCTACCTGTTTGAATTCTGCGTGAACAAGTTGTTGCTTCACATCTGAAACGTCACACCGAATTGATATTGGCGGCCCCTGATTCATCTCAGATTTTTTCCAATCCATAATCAGTATTTTTCCTCCGGGTTTCAGGAGACGTCCGCATTCTACCAGCATTTTTGCCGGCTCGTGCAATTCGTGGTGCAATGCAATCATAAATACCAGGTCAGCTTCTCCATCAGGCAAATCGACAGACGACTCTTCCATTTTAACAGGGATAACATCAGGATGGGTGTTACATATATTCTGACGCATCCACGCCACCATGGTTTCTGAAATATCACACGCATAAACCTTGCCCTTGTTGGTCATCTCGACAAAAGGGACACTGAAGAAACCGGTTCCTGCACCAATATCCACAAGAACTTCAGAATTTTTCAGGTTCAGCAACTCCCAGATCCGTTGGGGCGGCGTTGCCTTTAATCGATCCGGGTTGTTCAGCTTTTTTAATTTTTTCGGGTCAAATTTATTATCAGTCATTTTCTATTTTCCTTTGAAGTGTATGCGTTATCTATAATATAAACCAGATTTTAATTCGCCAGGCAATATCGGTCCTGAATTTTGTTATCCCTTGGTGTAGAGAAGCCCCAAAGAGTTATGGTCTTATAAGATCCGGCGACCTTGATCATCATTTGGACCACCGTGTAGGTTGGGTTGAACGAAGTGAAACCCAACATTTTGTATTTGTTGGGTTTCGTTCCTCAACCCAACCTACCTTCCACGCATTGGCTGAAATAATAGACATTATACCGATTTTTCACAACCCATTGATTTTATTAGAAGAGTGTTTTTAGACAATATAATAAAATCAAACAGTTAGCCAAAATCGGTATAATGTCTAATGATCAAGGCCGATCCGGCCATTGACTTTATTGATGACCGTGATGGTAATCTTTTTAGATGTCATCGGCTATGGCGGTGATACGTTTGGGGGCCTTCAACAGGTGGGCAAGTTTTCCGGCTTTCTGAGAAATAAAGGTTTTTTCCTCTTCGCTCAGATTATTTTGTTCTGCCAGTTCCTCAAATCCTTTGTCAATTGTCTCACGGTCAATGCGGAGTTCCACCAGACGGGGTTCAAATTTGACGGGCAGTGTGGCCTCATCCCGGATGGATTGTTTGTAGGAGTAGCGATTGAGATATCTGCCCGGATCATTGGACGCGCCGAACAACTTAAAGGTGTTTCGGTCAAGTCCTGAAATCGGCGTTCCGGTCAAGCCGAAGAAAAGTGTCGAGAACACCACAAAGGATTGTAGGATTTCCAGTAGTGTCTTCGGGTGCAGCAAACGCTCCGCACCCCAATGGGTTTTACCCGCCATTCGCCGGTGAGCATCTTCTGCATCAGGCCGCGTTTCTGGGTTTTGTATTTTTCTGCGAGCTGTCTCAGCAGGTATATTTCGTGCTGTTATGCAGCTTCAAGCACAAAATTCACATGGATAGCATCAAAAGGAAATTCTATTTGACCGCTTTTTGTTTTTATCAAAATCCCAGCTTTCAGAAGCGCATGGACGTCACCATGGACGGCTTTAACATCCCGGCCCAATCTTCTGGCTGCTTCACGGATAGACAAAGGTCCGGCCCCTGTCATATTCTGAAGAAGGTCCCACCGCTTGCCGGAAATAATTTTAAAGTGCCAAGCATCAGGGCCTCAGGTTTCGGCAGCTCAAGTCCCAAAGTCTCTTTAATCAGGTCTTCAACCGTATCTATGGTTTTAAATTCGAGTTCCTCTTTTACATTGTCAGGTATATCCTTTAAGTCTTTTTCATTTTCCCGGGGCAACAATATTTTTCTAATACCGGCCCGGCGGGCTGCCAGCACTTTTTCTTTGATTCCACCAACAGGCAGAACGTGTCCCCGTAATGTAATTTCTCCTGTCATGGCCAGCTTTGGATCAATTTTACGTCCCATGATCAGGGATGTAATGGCGGCAAACATGGCCGCTCCGGCCGAAGGGCCGTCCTTGGGCAGGGAACCTGCCGGGATATGTATGTGCAGATCTTTTTTGTCGAATTCAAAATCAGGCAATGTAAATGCCAGCCTGGATCTGAATAAACTTAAGGATATGGCAGCAGATTCTTTCATCACATCCCCGAGCCGGCCGGTTAACGTCAGCTTGCCTGTTCCGGGCATATGGGTTGCTTCGATAAAAAGGATTTCTCCGCCCATGGGGGTCCATGCAAGCCCGGTTACAACACCCGGCTGATTTTTTTCCTGTGCCATATCATGCCGGATGACCGGACGGCCCAGAATATCTTCAAGCATGTCGCAACTCACCTGAAACGGCAGTTCCGTATCCCCTGAAACGATTCTTTGTGATGCCACCCTGGCGACTTTGGCAAGCTGCCCCCGAAGGGCCCTGACACCGGCTTCCAATGTATATTTATCAATTATGGTTCTAAATGCGTTATCATCGATTTCAAGCTGGTGCGTTTCAATCCCATGCGCTTCAAGGACAAGTTTCATCAAAAAGTCTTTCCCGATATGGAATTTTTCATCTGCCGTATACCCCGAAAGTTCAATCACTTCCATACGGTCTAAAAGCGGTGCCGGGATGCTGCTTTTATCATTGGCCGTTGCCACAAAAAATACATCTGACAGATCATAGGGCACCTCAAGATAATGATCGGAAAATGTATTATTCTGTTCCGGATCAAGCACCTCAAGCAATGCACTTGAGGGATCACCATGAAAGGCTGAAACCAGCTTATCCACTTCATCCAGGACAAATACGGGATTCTTTTTGCCGGCCTTTTTCATTCCCTGGATGATTCGCCCCGGAAGGGCACCGACATAGGTCCTGCGATGGCCCCTGATCTCCGCTTCATCCCTGACGCCACCAAGGCTGATCCGGACATACTCCCTTTGCAGGGCCTCTGCAATCCCTTTGCCAAGACTTGTTTTACCCGTACCCGGCGGGCCGACAAGCAGCAGAATGGACCCCTGCTTTTCCTTTTTCAGCTTCATCACGGACAAATGCTGAATAATGCGCTCTTTAATTTTTTCCTGCCCGTAGTGATGGGCATCAAGCAGTCCGGATGCGTCCTTGATATCAATATCCGTCTCTTCAGTAGCGGCCCACGGCAATGCCACGAGAAGGTCCAGATAATTTTTAATAATATTTATTTCATGGCTGCCCTGCCCCTGTTCATTGAGTTTTTCAAGTTCGTCAAGTGCGGTCTGTTCAACATCTTCGGGCATATTGGCAGCTTTAATCAGATGTGCATAATCCTTCTTGCCTTTGCCTTCAGGATTGTGATCGGGATCGTCTTCATTGAGCTCTTCCTGGATATTTTTAAGCTGTTCCTTTAAAAAAGCTTTCCTGTAATTTTTATTGGCCTGATCAGAAAACTTCTGCGCCATCTCAATCTGCAGGGTTATGGATTCTTTATGCTGCAGAAGCATATCCATGAAGGCAATTCCTTTTTGCTTTAAAGAATCCATTTCAAGCAGATGCTGTTTCTCTTTTACGGAAACAGGGATATTGGGCATCAGATAGCCTAAAATTCCCTGGATGGAATTAATTTTTTCAATATCTTTTATATAGGACTCGGAACCTTTGAAGTGCGCGCTTATTTCATAGGCGATTTCCTTGATATACGCAAGCATGCGATCCTGGTCTCCGGGGTCTATATCAATATGTTCTTTTGCCGGCACCACCCTGGCAATAATTGCGTCTTCAGTTGTTCGATGATCGGTTCGGACGGATTCTACGGCTACCCTTGAATGCACTTTTGCATACAGGATGTCATGTCCCCGTCGGGAAATCAGGGAATCAAAAAAAATCAAGGTGCCCATGGAGAACAAGTTATCCGTATCAACATGATCTGCATCGAACCCTTCTTTGGCGGAAAGGGCCACAGCCATGGTTTCCCCTTTTTCAATCCGCTGTTTTAATTGCCTGGCCAGGTCATGGCTGACCCGAATCTGGGCATTTGATTCAGGAAATAATACGGTCTGCGTTATGGGGATGACCATCATCTCTTTATTCAAACTATCAGAATTCATATAGTGTTCCTTTCGTTAATCAATTAAATCCTGCCGGATAAAAGTATATAATAGGTATGATTTATATTAGTTCAATTAAAACTAACGTTTTTATTACTCAAACATTGGCATGAAAATTCATAATATCTCTAAATAGTGGTCCGGCATTATGTTTGCGTAGCCTGAATGAAAATGAAAACGTTGACAATTATCCGTCGGTAAATTAGTAAACGGTGAACAAACTATTTTTGGAAGAGTGGGGATCTTGTGAAAAAAAAGCTTATCTATGAGGCTGTCAAAAAGTTCAACAGCCTGGGACATGAGTGTAATCTTGAAATCTCAGACAAATTAGGCATGTCTGAACTTCAGGTAAATCAACTTCACTATCTGAAAATAATTGACAGAACCGATGATATGACCTTTGGAAAATTTGCTGAAATTTTAAAGGTTACCAAGCCGTCGGTTACTGAAATCGTAAATAAATTGATTAAGCTCAATGTTGTTAAAAAAAAACAATGCACCTGGGACAAACGTATATTTTATATCAAACTGACCGAAAAAGGCCGCAATATTGCCCGGCTGCCCTTTCTTGCGGAACAAAAGGTGGTCGATATTATTGCCGGTGTTCTGGATGATGAAGAGATTGATACATTCATTAAAATAATCAAAAAATTATAAAAATTTATCATCCCCCGGCCAAAAGACTACCGGTTCAATGTCATAAAGTTAAGATGGTTACAGATTAAAACCACGAAGTTCACGAAGCGCACGAAGTTTAGTTTTCTAATATCTTCGTGAACTTCGTGTTCTTCGTGGTAAAACACTCAATGCTTAAGTTTTAAGGTTTACAAGGCTTCCTCAAGCATTTTTCTGGACACATCCAACGTCACGTCTCCGTGTTCGGAGAGCTGGGTCATGCCGTGTTTTTCAAGGGCGGCAACCACCTTGTCAACGATATCAGCGCCGATGTCGTAGTCTGAAAGCCGGGTGGCCATGCCAAGGCTGTTAAAAAAATTTTCTGTTTTTTCAATGGCAAGATCAATGCGGGCATCGTCGTCACCCTCGCGGATACCCCATACCCTTTCCGCGTATTGGAGCAGTTTCTTTTTTTTGGGGGTCCTGCGGATCTTCCAGTTTGCAATCTGAATCACGGCCAGGGTTTTTGCATGGTCCAGGCCGGTGAGAGCCGTGATTTCATGGCCAATCATATGGGTGGCCCAGTCCTGGGGGACACCGGCACCGATCAGGCCGTTGAGGGCCATGGTGGAGCACCATACCAGATTGGCCCGGGCATTGTAGTTTTCCGGTTCATCCATCGTGGTTTTTCCCACTTCAATAAGGGTCTGGAGGATGCCTTCGGCGGTACGGTCCTGAAATCCGGCACCCACAGGAAACGTGACATACTGCTCAATGGTATGAATAAAGGTATCCACCACCCCGTTGGCCACCTGGGTGGGGGGCAGGGTGTAGGTCAGGACAGGGTCAAGGATGGAAAATTTCGGGAACGTGTGGTCCGAGAAAACCGGCAGTTTGTCTTCGCCGTCACTGATGACGGCGCCATTGTTCATCTCGGAACCGGTGGCCGGCAAGGTGAGCACGGTGCCGAAAGGGATGGCGCCGTCAACGGGAACCGGGGTAAAGCCAAAGTTCATCAGTTCCCGCTCCCGGCCTTCATATTCATCGGCTACAGCAGCCACGGCAATGAATTTGGTGCCGTCAATAACGGAACCGCCGCCCACAGCCAGGATAAAATCTACTTTTTGTTCGCGAACGATTTTTATGGCATCAAGCAGGATGTCAAACCGGGGGTTGGCCGGGATACCACCGAATTCCAAAACTTCGCGGCTGCCCTTGGAAAGCTCGTCCTTCACCTGGTCCAGAACGCCGAAACGCTTCACACTTCCTCCGCCGTAGGTAATGAGCACTTTGGCATTTTGGGGAACCAGATTGTTCAGTTTTTTCAGACGGCCTTCACCGAAAACAATTTTTGTGGGATTATAAAAATTAAAATTAAGCATGGGGATTTCCTTTGGTTTGCGTGTTGATTTACAATACGTATATAATGCCATCAAACCATGACAATGTGAATATACAAAATTATCAATAAATATGGAGATACAAAGATGCGTTACAGAACCGTACCGAAAAACGGGGATAAATTATCCATATTGGGTTTTGGCGCCATGCGTCTGCCCCTGAACGAAGACCAGTCCATCAATGAAGCGGCCGCCATCGCCCAGATGCGCAAGGCCATTGACGCCGGCGTCAATTACCTCGACACCGCCTGGCCCTACCACAACGGCAAAAGCGAATTGGTGCTGGGAAAAGCCCTCAAGGAGGGCTACCGGGAAAAGGTCAAAATTGCGGACAAGCTGCCCGTGTGGATGTGCGACAACCGCCGGGACATGGAGTCCATTCTGGACAGGCAGCTTGAAAAGCTTGGCGTGGAAACCATAGACTATTACCTGCTGCATGCGCTGGAAGGAGAATCCTGGGACCGCATCAAGGCCCTGGGTGTTATTCCCTTTTTGGAAGACGCCAGGGCCGCAGGCAAGGTCACCAATCTCGGTTTCTCCTTCCATGGTACCAACGAAGATTTTAACCGCATCGTGGATGCCTATGGCTGGACCTTCTGCCAGATCCAGTACAATTTTCTGGACACCCAGAACCAGGCCGGAACCGCCGGACTCAAGTATGCTGCGTCCAAGGATATGGCAGTGATCATCATGGAACCCCTGCGCGGCGGCAACCTGAGCCGCCCTGAGGCACCGCCCCGGATCCAGGCCTTGTGGGACACCGCCGAAATCCGGCGCACGCCTGTGGAATGGGCGCTGCGATGGGTGTGGAACGTCCCCGAGGTGACCGTGGTGCTGTCCGGAATGAATCGGAACGAACACATTGAGCAGAACCTGGCCATTGCCGAACAGGCCGAGGCCGGTTCCCTTACTGATGCCGAACTCACCCTCATCGACCAGGTGGCGGACAAATACCGGGAACTTATGCCCGTGGGCTGCACAGGCTGCCAATACTGCATGCCCTGCCCTGCCGGCGTGAATATCCCCGGTTGTTTCGAATACTACAACTCCGGCAAAATGTTTGAAGAACCCCAGGCAATGACCCAGTTCAGGTACGCCGTGTTTAACGGATTTGTCTCCGGCAAGCAGACCCAGGCGTCCCTGTGCGTTGAGTGCGGTGAATGCCTGGAGCGCTGCCCCCAGCACATTGATATTCCCGAGCGCCTCAAGGACGTGGCGGACTATTGTGAAACAGAAGGCATCGGGGAAATCGTCAAGCAGTTCATGGCCGGGGACCAGAGCCATTCATCATAGCTCACCTTAAAGCCAGGTAACCTTGGCTTCCCGGCGCTCAGGGATATGGTGATACTTGAACTTGGGATACCCAAGGGCCAATGCCGCATATACCGCATGGTTCTCAGGCAGGTTCAGGTATTGGGCAATCGGTGCATGCCGGCTTGCTGCCATCATGAAAAAACCGGCCCAGAAACTCCCGATACCGTAGGAGGTGGCCGCCAGTTCAAGGGATGTTACGGCAATACTGCAGTCTACTAACGGAATGAGCGCGTCCGTTGCCGTATGGGCGATGGCAATGAGGGGGGCGCGCCTTAAAATCATGTCTTCACCGGTTTCCCAGGCAGCGGCAATACCCGGATATGCATTATTCTGGTCCAGCCACTGGACGGTCATCTTTGCCAGTTCATGGATCTTATCCCTGTCATCCACCAGCAGCCAGTGGACCGGCTGAAGATTCTTTGCCGTGGGGGCCCAGCGCAGCATGTCCATGAGGTGGGCCACCTTCTCCCGTTCAACGGGTTTGTTTTTGTAAACACGTACGGATCTGCGGTTTTTCAGCAGGGCCTCCATGGCAGGTACATCCACAGCGATCTCCTTTAAGGCCGGTTCACAGTTCTCCGGAGCGAGACCATCAAAGGTCAGTGCATCCGAGGGGCATACGGCAAGACAGTGGCCGCAGCGCATGCACACATCTTTGGCTTTCGGGATGATTTCGGGAAACCCCTCGCTGTTTTCCCTGAGGATATTGAAAGGGCACTCAATAATACAAATTTTGTCTTTTTTACATTTTTCAGTATTAATTTGAATCTGCATTGTTATCTCCCCAAAAAGGACATTTTTCCGATAAAGATCTGGAAATCATTGAAAACATGGACATCGACCGAGCCGGATTATATAAAATCCTCGCTCAAATCGGCCGGAAGATGATTGCCAACTACGCGTTTCACATCATTAAACCGGAACTGGATGACGTTTTCAAGTTTGAAGAATAAGAATCCGTTCAGATCCGAAAAAGAACCGGCATGGAAAGCCATAATGCAGTTCCATGCCGGCTTTTTATGATCACATCTCCGGAAGGGCATTGTGCAATGATTTTTTCAGCAGATATGCCATCTCTGAAATTTGACCAATACCATTGGCTTTAAGAAATCGAGTGATTAAAAAGCGGGCATATTCCTGTTCTGTCGGCATGGATGTATCAACATCAGAATGGCAATACTCTTTCCGGCACATCATATACTTTATGAAATTCTTTCATCAACATTCTCCAGCGGCAACCGTATAATGAAATGTTTTCCTTCTCCCAAAGATGAAACTACATCCAAGGTGCCTCCGTGCTTCTCGGTATGATAAAGTATGACACAGGCAAACCAATTTCGGTACCTATACCAGTCCCATTGGAAGCGAGGCTGTCATGAGGGACAAAGTAGATTATAAGGGTACCACGAACATTCAACTGGCATCACCAATAACAAAAAAAGCCAACACCCCTTTCAATAAAGACTTTTGGCCACAATCATAGACAGATTGTGGATGTACTATTTACTGAAAACTTATTGTTTTTATGTGGAAATACAACGCATGTCTTTGCTGTTAGGGATCGAGTCAATAATCAACGGTTACGTACTCGTCTGCGATGTAACTTTGTCAATCATTAATTTCTTGGCTTCATTTAGCAGTTTATATATTTTTTCACTTTCTTTTTTACCTTGTGATGTAACTTCGTATTTTTATTTATTTCGAATTTGGTCCAACCAGCCACACTGATACATTCGCTAATTTTCTCCTCAATCTCCTCACCCAAAACTGCACCGTTGCGTGAAAGGTATTTTTCTAACTTTTCTTCAATTTTTTTTGAAGAAAAGGCGTAATGATCCACTACATCTCCCCAATCCATGTGAGGAAAAATTTGTGGAATAAAACTACGATGCAAAGCTACTAACTCAGAGGCGGCTTCATATTGCTTTTCAAATAATAATTCAGATTTTTTCAATCTTATTTTATAGTTTTCGGTTTCCTTTAAAAAGGTGTTTTTCAGAAATTCCAATTCACGATTGTGTTTATTCTTTTCCTTTTCCATTAACCGATTAGCCCATACTTTTCCCAACCAGTTAGAAAACCCAAATACGATAGCTGTACCTCCACCAATAGAGGCCAATATAGTTCCAGAAATTGCTAAAATATCAGATAGCTGCATTTTCGTTGTTTCCTGCATTTAAAACAGCGGTATTAACTGGAAAATTTACATCAGATAGCCTAATCTCTGCAAAATGTTTTTAATTTTATCCAATATCATGGGCCTGGAGAAATGTTCTCACTCCATCCTTTAATTATTCTGTGTTTATGATTAGCTTTAATTCTTCGATACTCATAGGAGGCTTTCTCATATGCAAAACCGCATGACAATTTGGACAAACCGGTCTTAAATCATGAACAGGATCAACTTTGTAGTCTGATTTTATCTCATAAAGCGGTTTGATATGGTGTACGTGGATAAATCCAACAGCAAATTTTCCGAATGTCAATCCGAAATCAAATCCGCACACAATGCAACGAGTCCCCCAATGTTCAATACACTTTTCTCTTGCTTGCAAATTCCGTTCGTATTTATTAATTAATATGGAGCAGACCGTTCCCTCATGGTATCCTAAGTGGATGGTTTCTTCCTCTGGTAAACAAAAAATTTTTCTTTTGGACAAATTGCTCAGTTCTGTTAAAAGCGCATCTGAGATACTTTTCTCTATTTCATAACCCGATGCTTGAAATATCCATTTCCTACTTGAAAATGGTGGCAGCATGAGTCGTTCAAGAGGAATGATAGGCTCTCTTTCCAATAAATACCATCTGACATTAACTCGTTTAACAGCTCTGCCTTTTACAGCTAATTGGGTGTTGTAATGAGGTTCTTCTTGGGGTTCTGTTAAAGTGAATCCCGCCCCTATTATGCCTTTCTGCTTGTTGCCCTGCTTAAAAAGAAAGACCCTGCTTCCTATAGGTAAATCCTTTCTGTTACCACAAGTCCATGGTTCCTCAATGCTGCCTTTTATTTGAACTTGTTGGATTTGATCGTCTAAATTATCCCATTGCCATTTTATGGGATTCCATGCCATTATGAAATTTCTCATTGGACTGTATCGCTATTTAAATGGATTTAAACCATTCTGTATCAATGGTTATCTTTTCGACCATTTCTTTTTTTATCCCCAAGCTTAACTCTTTCAACTTATCAGCAAGTTGATCGCCATCCACGAGATCTATTGGCGGGGCTCCGTCTCTTGTTGCCTCTTTTATAGCATCACGGGTAAAGGTTCCTGTAGTTATAAACAGGCCTTTATCAGCTCTGCCAATCATAGCCCCCCGAAAATCTCTCATATCAGATGCTGTAACATTACCTTTATATTTTTTGCATTGAAATATTACATGAAAACTTAATAAACCACTCAACCGCATTATTCCTTTTCCATCAATACCACCATCTCCTGAACGGCCAGTTACTTCAACCTGTACAAAACCAGATTCCCTGAGAATCCTTTTTGCTAAGCGTTCAAAAGCATCTGGAGTCATGTCATGGATCAAGACATGATGAAGTATATTACGCCAAGATTCAGCTTCTTCCAAAATTTCAATATATTGGTCATCTTCTAATGGTTCTTCTTTTTCAGTACTTTTTTTATTTTTTTTATCCCATTTGACAGTTTTAACGACATGTTGAGGGTCCACTGCCTTTATGCTTCTCTTTTCTGGAATTATTGACCATACACCCCTCTGAGAATTATCTAAAATGCCATACTTTTTGAGATAGGTCCTGGCCCACGCTAATCGATATTCAACTTCTGTAGAACTGCTTTTTTCTGGATTGTGTGGGATATTTAATATTTCTTCAGGTAAATCGGATAATTCTAAAAATTTTTGTTCAATTTCATCAATTGAACCTGATCCTCCTAATTCATTTAAAACGTCAAGGAGAGGGTTCATAAGTTCTTGGAACGGAGGAATCTCAAAATTGTTTTTCATGATACTCATACCTTGATGATGTCTTTTATATGAAAGTTATGAGTGGTGAGTGGTGAGATTTAAAATAAGCTGTTTTCTCACAACTCACAACTCACAACTTTCATTGTTTGTTGTGTCCATCAGGACATGGCCGTTATACAAAAAGTTAACCCAATTGAAGTTATATTAATTATTTTGTGATTCTCAGGTTTTCATTTATGTCGTGTGTAATCGAAATTTTCTTTAGGTAACCGAATAGCAGTATTGATAAAGTGAGTAAAGTATAATTTAAAATTCCATCTTGGTCACAGCTATCAGATAGTAAATCTAAGGTAAACAATAATGATATTAAAAAAAAAGGAGGGTCCATGGCAGAAAAAATCTGGGTTTTGGGTAGCGGCACTTTTGGTGTTAGAGCGGTTAGACAGTTAAGCGACATTCATGGCGCCGGCAGCATCACCCTTGTGGACCCCAGCGCCCAGGCATTGGATCAGGCAACAGTTATAGGTATCAATAAAGTTTGCGAAGAGGGTGTGGCCTTTTTACACAAAAATTTTCTATTGAATGAGCCGTTTTTCCAGCCGCGAAACAGCTAAATAACCAAAGATGATCGTAAAGGCTGCCATAAAAAGTATATCAAAGAATAACAGGCTGCTGAACTGACCTAAACAACAAGCCCGGATCAAACGGACGGAATGAGTGAGCGGGAATACTTCGGATACCCATTGAATCCATTCCGGAAGATTGGTGATAGGGAATACAATTCCCGAAAAGAAAAACATGGGAGTCAGACAACCGGTTAAAAAAAAATTAAAGTGATTGATGGTCTTCACAAATGAAGTGACAAATAAAGAGAGAGCGCCAAACATCATTCCTGCAAAAAATCCAACAAGTGGTGTAAGAATAGCATAATATGAAGGCACAAGACCAAAAACTGTAAAAACACTCATCACCGCCAAGGTAAAGAAAAATCCTTTAGTGCCGACAAAAAGTATTTCACCAACAAACAAATCCGTCACTGTAATGGAAGCCGAAACCATACCATCATAGGCCTTATCAAATTCAAGTCGGATAAAAGTGCCGAAAGTACACTCAAAAGCGGCTGTAAACATCGAGGAGGGAGCAATCATACCCGAGGCCAGAAACAGCAGATACGGTGTACCATCAATCAAACCGACATAATGCCCAAGCCCTAAACCGACTCCGGCCAAAAAAAATAAAGGTTCCACAAAGGGAGGAAACCCGTTGGAAACCAGATGTTTGCAATATACACGGATATGCCTGTACCAGATGCTGTACAAGCGATAAGCCAGAGGTGGCGGTGTTGTGACAATGAGTTGAGGTAGCAAGGCTTTAGTCATGCAAGCTTCTCCCGGTTACTTTTAAAAACAAATCTTCCAAATTGACCGGTCTTAGAAAAAAATCTCCCGCGTTGAGTGGCTCGGTCACTGTTTCCAGTGAAGATAACCTATCACCATACAGCATAAGCCTACCGGCAGTTTCTTCGGTCCGAAACCCTTTTGCTTCAATCGTCGAAAAAACATCGGTATTCAGAATTTCCAGCACGTATGTTTCCAAATTTTTCGAGATTAGAGCGCTGGGATGCCCCTGAAGAATTTTTTCGCCTTTGTGCATAATGATCAGGTCATCGCAAAGTTGGGCTGCTTCATCCATGTAATGGGTGGTCAGGACAATGGTCACACCGGTTTTTTTGAGCATTCTCATTTTGTCCCAAATGGCTTGCCGTACTTGCGGATCTAAACCGGTGGTGGGCTCATCCAAAATAAGGAGGTGAGGGGAGTTGATCAAGGCTCTGGCAATGATCAGACGCCTTTGCATACCGCCGGACAATTCTCTAATACGGGCCTCTTTTTTTTCGGTAAGTTCCATAAATTCAAGCAGCTCGCTGATACGCCGGCTGGCGACATTTTGGGGCAGGCCATAAAATTTACTGTAAATATACAAATTTTGGGAAACTGAAAGCTCAACATCGAGATTGTTTTCCTGGGGCACAATTCCGGTAAGATAGCGGATTTCGAGTTCATTTTTGAGCGGATCATAGCCCAAGACATTGATTATTCGGGCATTATCCGAATCTGCCCTGACCCGTCCGGTCAGCATGTTCATCATTGTGGTTTTACCTGCTCCATTAGGACCCAATAATCCGAAACAGGTCGCTTTGTTTACTTCAAAGGAAAGATTATGAACCGCTTTGAAATCTCCGAAGTGTTTGGTCGCATGTTCTACATATATTGCTTTTTCTGTCATTTTCCATAGTTTCCAAATATGTAATCATCTCATTTTCAGTGGGTATTTATAGCAGGGTTTATGCGGATATAGCTAATATTTTAATCAAAATTGGTGGTATTTGGAAAATCACTAATAAAACTGCTACGCATATTAGCCGAGCAGATTTGTGGGAAGCATAAAGACATACGGAATTCTATTTACAATTGCAGAAATTCCATGACAATATGATTTTCATTAAAGGCGCGGAACGGCTGACCCTGCCTTTTCCATGTCAGCAGAATTATTATTTTGAATAACAAAAGGGAAAATCATGAAAAATCCAATCGATAATTACTGGAAACTTAAATTTGAAAATGTAAAAGAAGCGCTTGAGTCAAACAATTTTGAAGTATTCATTGCTGATAATTCAAAGGAAGCGTCAAAAATAGTTCTGGAAAAAATCATACCCAATGAAAACATTAAAAGCATCTCATGGGGCGGTTCTATGACATTTGTGGGGACAGGACTTTATGATGCACTGAAAAATAAAAATGAATTTAAGATTCTCGATACATTTGACAAATCCTTATCCAATGATGAAAAAACACAGCTGAGACGAGAGGCGCTTTTAACGGATCTTTTTGTCACAGGGACAAATGCCTTAACCGAAGACGGTTGTCTGGTAAACCTTGATATGATCGGAAACAGGGTTGGAGCAATGACATTCGGGCCTAACAATGTTCTAATTCTTACGGGAAGAAATAAAATTGTTCCGGATATCGACACTGCTATGGAGAGGATTAAAAATTATGTTGCCCCCACTAATGCAATGCGTCTTGATATGAAAACACCCTGTGTTAAGACAGGGGAATGTTCTGAATGTAAAGCGAGTGCAAGAATCTGCAACTCCTGGACAATCACGCAAAAATCTTTTCCCCCAAAAAGGGTGAAGATTGTATTGATAAATGAAGATCTGGGATTATAAAAAGCGTGTGAACTGCCTAAAAAACACAACAGTGAACTGCTATTCAGGATACAGAAGGAAGGAAAATCCCCGTTCAATTTTTCTGAAAGACGAACAAGAGAAAATATAATAATAAAAGCATCGTCCCAAACCTGCCGGTGGCAGAGTATGACCGGATTCTTTATTTGTCAGCACCGGCTGCCTAAAAAACCTGTAATACCATCGACACCTTTGATATAATGATTCAGGACCATGCCGGAAGCCGGGATATGGTGTTTGTAAACAATGACGAAAGGCATTTTCAACGAATGCCGGATATTAGAACTAAAAACAGGGCCGGGTAATGCCGGTATATTTTATGGACAAGCTAAACAAAGATATCAAACAGGCTTGCCAGGCAATTAAAGATGCAGACGCGCTTTTTATAACGGCCGGTGCCGGTATGGGCGTCGATTCGGGGTTGCCTGATTTCAGGGGAAATGCAGGGTTTTGGAAAGCGTATCCGCCCATAGCGAAACTGGGCAAATCGTTCAGTGAAATGGCAGACCCTGTCTGGTTTAACAAACAGCCTGAAATTGCCTGGGCGTTTTATGGGCACAGGTTGAATCTTTATCGTGAAACAATCCCCCACGAAGGCTTTTCAAAATTGCTTGATCTGGGACAAAGCAAGCCGTACGGATATTTTGTATTCACCTCGAACGTTGACGGGCAGTTTCAAAAAGCCGGCTTTGATGATGCATTGATTGAAGAGTGCCATGGCTCTATCCACCATCTTCAATGCACCGGGCCATGTTCCAACGACATCTGGGAGATTGGGGAAGAAAAAATCAATGTTGATATGGAAACGTTCCGGGCGACAGGCGAGTTGCCGAAATGTAAAAACTGTGGAAGACTGGCACGTCCCAATATTTTAATGTTTGGAGACTGGAACTGGATATCGCACCGCACCGGTCAACAAGTGGCGCGCTTGCAGAAATGGCTTGAAAAGCTCAGCAGTTTCAATGCAAACTTGGCCATTATTGAAATAGGGGCAGGCCTTGCCGTACCTACGGTAAGATATAAATCCCAACGAACCGGCCGGAACTTAAATTCAACCTTGATACGCATCAACCCAAG
This sequence comes from Desulfobacter latus, assembly GCF_013389365.1. Lineage (GTDB taxonomy): Bacteria > Desulfobacterota > Desulfobacteria > Desulfobacterales > Desulfobacteraceae > Desulfobacter > Desulfobacter latus. The sequence continues at coordinate 459 of NZ_JACADJ010000056.1, read as the reverse complement.
GGATTACCATGTCAGCCAAGGCGCAATCGGCCTGCCGCTTGGCGCCCGTGAAGGCATAAACCGGATTTTGTGCTGATGAATAAGGATGATTATCCAAAAACCGGCTTACAAAGGCTCTTTCAAAAAGGGGCCGGTAATTTTGTACTCTTGCGTCAACAACCCCTCGGCTGAAGACCGAGGGGCTTGTGGGGAAGCCCGCAAGCCCGGTTGATTAGCCTCAGCCCTGCGTTATTGGTAAGCGGGGCTACGTTACCGTAGAATACATAGGTACTTCGGGATACAGATCCGACCAATCGTCCACACGTCCCGAACGTTACGGTCAGTGTTTAAACATCTGTGAGGGTAGCAGAAGTGATGCTGATATTAAAAACCTGCGGATAACATTGGCAATGTGGATCACTGGTTTTGGCAGTTCCAGAACAGAACATGAGAGTTTTTGTTACAAAAACTGCCACACAA
>NZ_JACADJ010000055.1 GCF_013389365.1 Desulfobacter latus | reverse complement strand
TTGCAAGCAATCCCTTTCTCGTTCGACTTGCATGTGTTAAGCACGCCGCCAGCGTTCATTCTGAGCCAGGATCAAACTCTCCAGTTATAATCCTTTACTAAAACTTTTTAAGGTCTGCACTTTAAGCGCTTAAGCTCAAGCGCATTGTCATTGACCCGCTCTTTTCTTTTTCACTGACCAATTTTCAAAGATCAAAGTTCTTTCAATCTCTCAAAAGAACTCGAAAAGGATATACAAAAACAAATTTTTTGTCAAATGTTTTTTTAATTTTAATATCATAATAACATAAACTTGAGCGGAAGGCACTTTCAAAATTGTATATTTTCAACTATTTGAATTTAAAATAGAGACGACCATGCTGAAAATCAGCATGGTCGTCAAAAATAATACAAAATTAAAGTTTCTCAAGTAAAGGTTTGTACCTGGAAATCAAAATTTAATTGTGTTTAGCGTGGGTTGTAAGCTGTTTCACATATCCTGAACGCAGATTTGATCTTTATTGACTTCGAATATTTTAGGTCCAATTCCCTTTACTTTCATAATATCTTCTATATTTGTAAAAGGTGTACTTTTACGGAATTCGATTATCCTGTCAGCAATGACATCGCCAACATATTTTAATGTTGTCAGTTGTGCTTTGGGTGCGGTATTAATGTTCACCTTCATTGCATCTGCCATTGCCGGCAGCGCACAGAGGGTCACCATCATACAAACCAGAATACAAAAGCTTCTTTTTAATTTTTTTTCCATACTTCCTCCATAATAATAATAAAATAAAAACCTGCAAATTTAGATTGCAGACGCTAAACGCATTTCTGATTGTTATAGAACCAACGGTAATTAAACAGACTTTTTATTTTCACCAGCACTTGGATAGTCAAATGGCTGATATTCAGGAATGCTTTGTTTCAACAACTTTCTGATAGCACTATGATCCCTGGAGGCTGCCGCCTCTTTCAGACGAATCAAGTTATTGTCTAAAGAAATACCGCGAAACGGACAGCTGTTGACCACCATAATTTTTTCATGGGCTGTGGGTACAACATTTTCATGGGCTGTGATTAACTCTTCATAAAGTTTTTCCCCTGCCCTTAACCCGGTATATTTTATCTTTATATCTACATCAGGCTCGAATCCCGAAAATCGAATTAAATCCCTGGCCATTGCATCAATACTTATAGGTTTACCCATTTCCAGAATATAAATTTTGCCTCCCTGCCCCATGGCACCAGCCTGAAGAATGAGCTGGCAAGCTTCAGGGATAAGCATGAAGTAACGAATCATTTCAGGGTGCGTAACCGTTACAGGCCCCCCCTCTTTTATCTGCTTCTTGAACAGAGGCACAACGCTTCCTACACTACCAACAACGTTACCGAATCTAACGGTTATAAACCAGGTGCCTTTATCAGGGTCATTATTTTCACGTTGAATTAAAAGTTCAGCAAACCTTTTACTTGCACCCATGACGTTAGTCGGATTAACCGCCTTATCTGTCGAAACAAAAACAAAACGCTCACATTGAAAGGTCCGGGCTGCCTCGATAAGGTTACAGGTCCCGACAATATTGTTCTCAACAGCTTTCCAAGGATGGACTTCAAGCATAGGGACATGTTTGTAGGCGGCTGCATGAAAAACAATTTCAGGTCTATATTGAGAAAAAACCCTGATCACTTCGCCTATATTCTGAATATCCCCTAAAATAGAAACCAGATCAATATCGGGAAAATTCTTTTTAAGCTCCAAGTCAATTTCAAATAGGGGACTTTCGGCACGTTCAAAAAGGATTAATTTATCAGGTCTGTACCGGCAAATCTGGCGGCATAAACCGAGTCCAATGGAACCACCGGCACCTGTGACCATCACAATTTTGTGCCCAAGATAATTCCCAATACTCTCCTGATCCAACCTCACTGGCCGGCGTCCCAAAAGATCCTTATACTCCACATTACGGATTGCATTTAAGGTGATTTTACCATCAATCAATTCTCCCATGTCAGGCACGGTTTTAAACTCAACCCCTGCCTGACGGCATAGGGCAACAATCTGACGCATTCGCCTGGCACTGGCGTTTGGAATAGCAATAATTACTTCATCAACGTATTTTGACCTTATGGTATGCTCAAGCTTATCAATGCTGTTAAGTACAGAAACTCCATGAATTTTCCTTCCGATCTTATTCTTATCATCATCCAGAAAACCAATAACATGGGATTTCACATTGGGATTTTCTTTAAATTCCCGACAGACTCTTTGACCGCAGTCGCCAGCCCCGATAATAATCATTCCTCGACCGATCTGCCCCAATTTTCTGCTGAAAATTTTCTTCAGTGCAAAACGGATGGCTGCCAAGCTTACATCCCCGGAAAATTCCTCAAAACACAACCGGGTAAAGACCCGAACAATTGTAAGACCAATCACAGTAAAACACCAGTCAATGACAAACACGGATCTGGAAAAATGCTCAAACCGGGTTACAAATAATACGATTACAATAATAAAAATTGTAGATAGAGCAGAAGCTTTGACGATATCGAAGATGTCTTTCAAGCTAGTGTAACGCCACATACCTTGGTAAACATCAAAAAAATAAAAACAAATTATTTTAAACATCAGCACATAGGCGAACGTATCAAAAAATCTCTGGCGGGCCCAGTCTGGAAGACTAAATTCAAAACGAATCAGATGCCCCATATAATAACTGCCCGCCAGTATTAAAATATCAACGACCAGTGTTAGAAAAAAATTCCTGGATAACTTAACTTTCATTGGAAAAAGGGCACCTAAATTTATCAACCCTTCATAAATTTTGATATATTGCTTACTTGGCAGATATAATACCTTTATGGTTTTTTTAAACATAATTATCTGGGGACTAATTGCAACAACCACCAAGACTTGCCACCCCCTTAACAAGGATGATTTTAAATCACTTAAGCAGGTATCCCCACTTGTTAAAATACAGAAAAGCACTTCTCAGAAAGACTAAGAACCACTTTAGTTTATAATATGAGATTCGGTGCCATTTATGGATCAACTTTGATTCAGGACAACTAACAGTTCTTTTTATCCTCTGCACTTTTCGGCATAAATCCACATCTTCAAAATACAAAAAAAAACGTTCATCAAAACCGTTAACCTTTTTTATAACCGAGGTTCTACAAAACATAAAGCAACCGGAAATAAAAGGAATATCCATTGTTTTATCATAAGCGCAGTCCCTCATTTCATAATAACGGGATCGCTTTTCCACGAACCTATCCGTAAACAGAATCCTGAATCTACGTAAAAAAAGATCGAAAATCGTAGGGTATCTTTTATTAAGAAATTGAAGAGAACCATCTTTGTTAAATACGTTCGGACAACAGATACCGACGTCTTCGCTTCGCTCCATGAAATTTTTCAAATGCGTCATAGTATCGGCCATTAAAAGAATATCAGCGTTCATAAAAACAATATACTTCCCCCTAGCCTTATTCAAATTGATATTATGATTGGTACCGTATCCTTTTCTTTCATTATTTATTTTAATTCGAACGAGAGGATATTCCCGCTTTAAAAACTCAACAGTGCCATCCTCCGAGTTATTATCCACAAGCAAAATTTCACTATCAATTTCCTTGAGAGCACTTATTAAGGAAGGCATAAGGTCTTCAAGATCCTTCCTGCTGTTATGGGAAACTATTGAAACGGATAAAGCAATAGACAAACCAACCTTTCTCCCATATTAATCTCTTCGTATTAACGGCAATATGCCTTTTGCTATTCTTGAAAGAATTACCCGATTAGAAACCTTTCTTTCTATTTGAGTTTGTTTTCTTTTAGCCCACATCTGCCCAATATTTTTAAATGCATCATATTTTGCTTTGAGAACAACCTTCCCTTGCCCACGAAAAGAAAGGAGACAGACAGCAACAATATTCATAATAATATGGTATGGTAAAAATATTCCTAATAATGGCCACGGCATATTTTTCATGAACGCCCAAACCATATTACGGTGTCCATAATAGACTGAAAATGAGCTACGTTTCCCCGTTGTTGCAGAGCCTGCATGAAAAACAACGGCGTTTGAAACATAAAGGCATCGATATCCGAATAGTTGTAACCGAAACCCTAGATCCACATCTTCAAAATAACAAAAAAACTGTTCATCAAACCCCCCGGCCTTTATTAACGCATCTGTCTTGTACATAGCAGCTGCTGCGCAAGGCGAAAAACATTCTTCACATTTCTGAGGAACAGAGAGTATCGGACTGCCATGTCCTTTTCTCCATGCATATCCAGTCACGTGATAAACATCACTCATACCATCCAACAACCAAGGTTTTTCAGCATCACGCATCTGGCTCGCAAAAAAATGATATTCGTTATGTTTTTTTGCAGCGGAATATAAATTTTCAAGCCAGTGTGCTTCAGCAACAGCATCAGGATTTAATAGTGCTACCCATTCAATATCATGCAGCATATTTATAGCAATATTGTTTGCACAGGCGAATCCGGTATTGTTTTCCAAACAAACAACCTCTAACCCATTAAGAATACGGTCTACGCCAACCAAAGAGTTATCAGTACTAGCATTATCGACCAAAATAACCCTGTAAGGTTTTAAGGTTTGTTGTGCTATACCGTGTAAGCATTTTTTAAGCCATTTTCCCGAATTCCAATTAACAATAATAATTGCAATTGACGGATTTTTAAACTTATTCTTTTCTTCAATTATTGAAAATAATTTTTTTTCTGCTCGCATATCTAAAAAAGGACTTTTTCTAACACTACAGACGTAATTTCCGTTTTCCAGGGGCTTCACCAAAAAGTATAAAATTCTTTTATGGGAATATGAAGAATGCCCTATTTTTTATACTTTCATCACTTTTGAAATCTACAGCAGAATAATCAACAGCATTCAATTGAACATGGGGATGGACCGGTTTTTTGCAATTCCCATCCCAATTGGCCACCGACTCCGAATAAAGATTTTTATTCAAACACCTCTGCGTCTTGAAAACAGGCTCCGTTTTCATCTTTTAGGGATAAAACAGGGGCTTCAATGTTAGTTACAGGCCATTCAATTCCAATATCCTTATCAGACCAAAGAATGCTTTGTTCAAATTCAGGAGCATAATAATCCGTGCACTTATAAATGAATTGGGCCATATCACTGAGTACATAAAAACCATGGGCAAACCCCGGCGGAATCCACAACATTCTTTTATTTTCTGCCGAGATGGTTTTACCCACCCATTTGCCGAAATAAGGAGAAGATTTACGAATATCCACAGCCACATCAAAGACCTCTCCTTCAATTACCCGGACAAGTTTTCCCTGGGGATGCTTTATCTGATAATGAAGCCCTCTTAAAATGCCTTTTCCGGACATGCTGTGATTATCTTGGACAAACTGGGCATCCTGAACTTTTTTATTAAACTCATCCATTCTAAAGGTTTCCATAAAAAAGCCGCGATGGTCTCCGAATACCTCGGGTTCGATTAATACCACATCTGGTATTTCCAGTTTAATGTACTTCATAATTGCCTTCTTGCTTACAGATATCCATTAAATATTTTCCATAAGGGTAGATGAAGGGTAGTAAATCATGGGTTTGTCATACACCGGCATTAATTAATTGTTTGCTGACTGAATACGTCAGAGGATACAATCGGGTACCAGACCTGCCTGCCAGAATTATTCCCTTACGCAATGAAAACTCCTTGAATTTCTTGCATAGCTCCGCTCTGTCGATTACTTTTTATAAGTACCAACCTAAATAACCGCAATTAATTACTGATTTAAAAAATTATTCCCCAATTGAATCAGCAACTCAATACTTACACAACTGGGTGTCCTAGTTCTGAGCCTGCTGGTACAAATTTTAAATCTGCACTTTTATCTGACCATATTCCTATAATTTAATTTTAAAAAACTTTAAGGGTAGACTTGTAAACGCCTTTAAGTCCGGATGGCGTGATATGGCAAAAATATGCTGTTTTATAAAAAACCGGCAAGAAAACCCCTAAGTCTTTAGCTTCGGGGATGAATTGACGGATTGTGATGTGCTTTTTAGCCTATGCATTTTTGAAAAGCACTCAATTTAGGACAGTAGCATAGGTCTTTTGTCAACATGCCTTCAGTTGAAGGCAGTAGAGTTTTTGTAATAGAGACTCTCAGGCTCTATTCTGGAACTCTACAATAAACCAGTGATCCACTTTGCCAATGTTATCCGTAGGTTTAAAGTTTGCATCACTTCTCCTACCCTCAGAGATGTTTAAACACAAACCGCAGACTTTGGAACGAGTGGAGTATTCCAAGCCGCCTACAATATATTCTACAGTAACGTAGTTCTCAAAGAACTTAGGCTAATCAACTTGGCTTGAAAGTTGCCTCTCAAGCCACTCGGTCTTTAGCCGAGGGGTTGTTGACCCATTGATGCGTTTATGGCGTGAATTTTTATGGCAAATCATCAGGAAGGTCAAGTCTTTTTTAAAATTGAAATGGCTGATATTTTACGTATATGCAAATTAAGATAAAACTGGGCGCTGCAGACGCTTCGCCCTCTTGTATCTTGTCTGCTTAACATCATCAGCCCTGATCTGCAAGACTCACAGGCCACCAGATCATACCTTTTTTCGAAAAATTAATTCTCAATCTTAACCGAGCCAAGGTGATGCCATATTCTCCCTGAGTAATATCCATCACTTCCGCCCCCCTTAACCAGGATTGAGTATACACTTGAACTTCATCTTCACTTACTGAACCCCGGCCCGCTTTCGTATAAGCATCCACATAAACGCCACGTATTTTTTCAACCAATTGCCGGTATCCATCTACAACAGCAGCACGTTCCGCCATGAGTATTGCTTCCCCTTTTGTTAATGCATTTTCAGGCTCAAGTCCCTTTCCGGTTACCCGAAACGTGACAACTCTATGATTAAGCCTACTGCCCACCGAAGAATCCAAAACAGCTCCGGGACGTCCATTGCTACAGCCCCATAAGGATAAAGCAATTAAACATACTGACAAAGCCGATCCTTTTTTCATAAAATGAGGCAAGCCTCCCCTGAGTCTTTAGCTCAGGGGAAGAATTGCCGTCCTCCTTATAATAATTTCTCAAGCCCCTCGGTCTTCAGCCGAGGGGTTGCTGACATAGTGTATTCATGCTAAAAACAAATCATCAATTAGAGCTTTGACACTTTAGAAACATTGATTTTTCAGTTAAAATAAAGCCTACAACGCATGGTTAAAACGGACAACTAAATGCAACCCGGTTTGAACTATTTAAACAATCATTCAAAATTTATACCTTGTTTTATAAAAAAAAACGGCCGGCTCCTTACCACAGGTATATTTTTGGTTCTAATATGTTTGAAACCTTTGACTGCCGGACATCTCAAAGAAATCACCACCTATTACATTCGATTTGACCTGAAGAGTTCAAGCCAGCGGATCACCGACGGAAAACTGACAATGGTGCCGGCACATGAAGAGTTCAGGGCGGCAAATTTTTCTTATTTTCCGATATCCGGCATTATTCCGGCCCTGCCCCAGGAAATGGCCCAGATCATTGAAACCAAAGCAAAACAAAATGCATTTATTCAATTGCTCGAACAAAAAGGACTAAAATCAGTAAAAACCCTGAATTATGATACCATTATCAGCTATGAAGGCTGTGTTCGGATGCCGGTTGCCCTATTTATTTCGCCCTATGACGATAAAAATAAAGGATTTCCTTATACTGCCAGGATTCTTTTCAGTCCGTTAAGCTTTCCGGATCAATGGGAATCATTACGCCGCCGGTTTAAAATTAAAAAACTTTTTGGTAATTTTTTCCTTTTTTTCCAATAGCCTATCCCTTTTAAAAATCCATGAAAAATAAAATCAAATTATATATTTTTGTGACTGTTTTGGCGTTTTTTCTGAGCTTTTGCAAATCTTTACATGTTTGGGCTCAAACATCAGGTATTCTTCTGTGCGACGATCAAGGCAAAACAATTTATGCAAAAAACTCAAATAAACCGTTGATTCCAGCATCAACCTTGAAAATACTGACCAGCCTTGCGGCAATTAGAACCTTAGGTCCGGATTTCCATTTCCAGACATGGGCCTATTACGACAAAACAACATGTGACCTTTACCTGAAAGGATTTGGAGATCCGTTATTCATCTCCGAGGAAATAACCAGATTTGCGCATCAAATCTCAGGCCATCTTTCCAAACAAGTATCTAAGGGGCGTATCGCATCTGCGGTTATTCGAAATATCATTGTAGACCAGACCTATTTTATGCCCCAAATTACGATTCCCGGCGCCGGATCTTCTACCAATCCCTATGACGCCACAAACGGCGCACTGTGCGCCAATTTTAACACAATTTTTCTAAAATGGGACAGTCGGCGCAGGCAATATATTTCTGCTGAAAAGCAAACCCCATTTCCAGATATTCTGGCGCAGCAGATTACGCCCGGATCAAAAAAAACAGGCAGAATTCTTCTATCCTATGATCTTCGACAAAATTACCCGGGCATACTGATGCATTATTTTTTAAAGACGTCAGGGGTGAAAATAACAGGCACTGTCCAGGAAGGCATTTTTGCCGGATCTGATAAAAACTGCATTGTATATACATCCGCCTTCAGTCTGGCAGACATTGTAAAAAAGTTGCTGGAATTTTCAAACAACTTTATTGCCAACCAACTCATGCTGACTATAGGGGCCCGCACTTACGGTCCGCCGGCAACCCTTGAAAAAGGAACTGCAATCCTGAATAAATTTGCAGAAAAAACAATAGGATTAAGAGATGTCGCAATTGTTGAAGGCTCCGGCCTGTCCCGGCGAAACCATATGACACCTGCCCAGATGAGGGATATTCTTATTGCATTTATGCCCTGGTATGAATTTTTAAAAAAGGATGGGAATGAATTTTATAAAACCGGTACGCTGTCGGATGTCAGAAGCCGTGCAGGCTTTATCCGTGGAAAAGACAACCGGCTTTACCCTTTTGTGATCATGCTGAATCAAACCCGCACCGGATATGACGCCATCAGGCGCATGCTCAAAGAAAAGGTCTCTAAAAGCATTAGACCCTAGTCCCTTGAATGCTGTATATATGCATAGGCGCTGTGATTGTGAATGGATTCAAAATTCTCTGCGCTCACGGAAAACCAGGTGATGTTGGCATCTTCGATAAGTACCTTGGCCACATCCCGTACAATGTCTTCGACAAATTTTGGATTATTATACGCTTTTTCCGTGACATATTTTTCATCTGCACGTTTCAGCACGGAATAAATATCACACGATGCCGCCTGTTCAACCAGATCGACAATCTCTTCAATCCAGATAAATTTATGAAATCGCGCCGCAACAAGTACCTCTCCACGCTGATTATGGGCGCCATAGGCTGAAATTTCCTTGGAGCAGGGACATACCGAGGTAACAGGCACCGCCACTTTTAACACGATGTCTGCTTTTTTCCGGCCATTGGAAGAGCCAACAATCGTGCAATTATAATCCATCAACCCTTTGGATTGGGTGCAAGGAGATGTTTTTTCGATAAAATAGGGAAAAGATATTTCAATATGTGCAGACTTCGCCCCAAGCGAGGCCTTCATGTCTTCCAGAATGCTGGTCAAAGAATCAAGAGCCACCGGGGTCTTAACGGTATGCAGCAATTCCACAAAGCGGCTCATATGGGTGCCTTTGCATTGATGAGGTAGATCCACATACATGTTAATTTCAGCAACGGTAGACTGGGAGCCTTTGGCTTTGTCCCGGACGATCACCGGGTATTTAAGCCCCTTAATGCCGACTTTATCAATGGGAATATTCCGAAAATCCGGCTGATTCTGTATATCTTTCATCAATGACATCTTTACGTTAAAAGATAATCCGTGGCAATGTTACCCATTGCCCTGAATATATTCCCTTTTATATGTTTATTCTGCCGGTACATGATTTCGAGCATGTCTGCAACATCCTGCCTTTTCGTGTACCCGGCGCTGGGGCATGTATTAACAAATTCGGGCAGATCAAAAGTTTTTGCAAAACGGTTTATCTCATGTTTTTCGACATAGGACAAAGGCCTGATGATATCAAAGCGTCCACTGAAAAATGACTGATTTGGCTTCATTGTTCCTATTTTACCGGCGTAAAAAATATTAATAAACAATGTCTCAATCAAATCATCTTTATTGTGGCCCAGGGCAAGTTTTTTACAGCCATGCTCCCGGGCAAGTTCAAACAACCGTTTGCGTCGCAATCTGCTGCATAAAAAACAGGGATTTCCCTTATTTTCATCAGTGTGGGCAAGTTGGCCGTAATTTGTTTTTTCCACCACCATTCCCTGGTGAGACGCCTTATATCTTTCATTGATATAAGAATCCAGTTTTTCGACAAAAGAATTATCAAATCCCGGATCTATATAAACAGGAACCAGTTCAAATGCGACAGGTGATTTTTTTTTTAAAGAAACAAGCAGGTGAAAAAGGGCCAGACTGTCTTTTCCGCCGGACACACCCACCAGTATCCGGTCATTATTTTCGATCATCCGCCAATCGTGAATTGCTTTGCCAAGCAGATGCATCAAACGCCTTGTCAGTCCTTTATCCAAACCGGACTATTCGGCGTCAAACTCAGGATCTTTTTTAACAACGATCCGGTTAGCGGCAATTTCACGCAAAACAGTTACAACATCCTCATTTTTATAGGATGGTACAAGGAAATCGGCCCCTTCCCGAACCTGGCGGACCCGTTTAGCTGCCAGATGCACAAGCGTGAAGCGGTTATCTACATTTTTCAAACAATCTTCGATAGTTACACGTGCCACAGCACTTTCCTTTCTAAAATATCACTACAATATCGAGGAGACTCGAATAAAATCGGATTAAGAAACAATCAATCAAAGAATATCAACAACCTCATAAACCCGTTTTCCACCCGGCGCCTGGACAATGGCCTCTTCGCCCAACTCCTTTCCGATCAGGGCCGACCCAAGGGGAGATGAGACGGAAATTTTGCCTTTTTTAATATCAGCCTCATCCTCACCGACAATCATGTATTCCTGTTCTTCTTCGGTATCCAGATTCTCCACAAGAACACGGCTGGCAAACCGGACCACGTCCTTGGTCACAGAATCAGGATCAATTACTTTGGCATTTCCGATCTTATAAGAAAGCTCCCCGATCCTGCCTTCAATAAAAGACTGGCGCTCTTTTGCAGCATGGTATTCAGCATTCTCAGACAGGTCTCCATGGGCCCTGGCCACTTCAATGGCTTTGATTATCTCAGGACGATCCACGGTTTTTAATCTTTCCAGTTCTTTTTTCAAGGTTGCAAAGCCTTGTTTTGTTACAGGTATCTGGTCCAAAATTTAGAAATTACTCCATCGTTTTTTAATTTTTTTAATCAGCACATCCGACCGATAACACTGCTTCCGGCACTTGTTTTATCACCAGGGCGCACAAGGATCTCAAAGCCCATGGGCAGATAAAGATCCAGACGGGATCCAAATTGAATCATACCATATCGGTCGCCTTTGTGGACATGCTCACGAATTTTAACGCAATTGACAATACGCCGTGCAATAAACCCTGCGATCTGCACACACACATAACGACTGTCATTGTCCGTTTTTATTACCAGCGCATTGCGCTCATTATGAACACTGGCTTTATCAAAAGATGCATTTACAAATGTACCTGGATGATATTGAACCTTTTCAACTATCCCACTGAAAGGGATACGGTTGACATGAACATTGAATACATTCATGAAAATGCTGACTTTTTGGCAGGGGTCATCCATATATTCACACTGGGCATTGTACTCCACAACAATCACCTTCCCATCTGCCGGAGAGACCAGAAGATCCGCGCCTTCCGGCACCCTGCGTTCAGGGTCTCTGAAAAACCAGGTAATAAACAACGTTATCAGCAGCGCGAGTATCCCTGTTTTCAGGAATCCGGAATAAAATAATATCCCCGTAACAAGAACGCTTGCAACAACGTATTTGACGCCTGGCATGGCAATGGGAAGTACTGCCTTTGCCGGCCATTTCGAATTATCCATACCCTCTACCTAAATAGTACCATTAAATAACCATAATCTAATATTTATATCAAGCATATCAATATATTGTCAAGCACCTGTTTTCTCTTCAAAATGAATCTGCGCATCAGATTTTCTAAGATAAACCGGATTCAGAGGGTGATTCTCAAAATCAAACACACCGTTATCCGACATCACGGAAACCACGAGTGCACAGGCACTGACCCCATCCATGGATGGGCAGGAAAGAACCGCCCTGTCATGGGTCCGGCTGCAAATCGTATCCCGGTATACCTTTGATCCTGACCCGACGTACAAAGCATTGGAACCGGCCTGATCAATGGCCGATTCCGGCGAACAGACCACTTCCGGACTTTTTTGAATAAGCTTACCATGATGGAACTGATATACGGCAGAATAGACTTCTTTGCGTTTGGCATCCATCATCACACACACAGGCTTTTGTGAATAACAGAATCTGAACGCAATACCGTCAAGACTGGAAACCCCTGCACAGGGTTTTGATACAGCCCTGGCCAGCCCCTTAACCATGCTGATGCCGATACGAAGTCCGGTAAAACTGCCGGGCCCCCTGGCTGCAATAAATCCATCTATCCGGTTAACGCTCATTCCGTCCCTGCTTTCAACAGCCTGCTCAATCATAGGCAAGAGCCCTTTTGAATGGGTCTGCCGACTGAACAGGCTGGATTCAAAAACAAGGATGTTGTCTTCAAACAGAGCCATGCTTGCGCCCTGCTCTGCGGTACTCAGGGCAAAAAAATACATTGCTATTCCGCTTCCAGGGCGATATCCAGAACCTCCTTGACATCCTTCACACAGATGAATGTCAGCTTGGATTTCACGGATTTCGGGATATCATGAAGATCTTTTTTATTTTTCTCCGGAATAATCACTGTCTTAATGCCGGCCCTTAATGCCCCTAACGCCTTTTCTTTAAGGCCGCCTATGGGCAGCACCCGACCCCGCAAAGAAATTTCACCGGTCATGCCGACCTTGTTATTCACCTTTTTGCCGGTGAAGGCCGACACCAGGGCTGTCGCAATGGCAATACCGGCCGAAGGACCATCCTTGGGAATGGCACCGGCCGGAACATGGATATGGATGTCGTTTGAATCAAAGGCCTCCTTATCTATGCCCAGGGCGTCCTGATTGGCCTTGGTGTAGGTCAATGCAGCCCTTGCAGATTCCTGCATAACCTCACCAATCTGTCCGGTGAGCAGTAATTCTCCTTTACCCGGAAATAACGACGTTTCAATATACAGATGTTCGCCGCCCACTTCGGTCCAGGCAAGCCCCGTGGCCAGGCCGACCTGGCTGTCTTCCTGATCCATCTCATTAATATATTGCGGCGGACCAAGGTACTTGGTTAAATTCTGACAGGTAACGGCAAACCGGCCCTTTTGGCCTTCCGCTATTTGGCGGGCAATTTTTCTGCACACCGAATCCAGTTTTCGTTCAAGCCCCCGAAGACCTGCCTCCAGGGTGTATTCTGAAACAATGGACTCTATGGCATTGGGACTGAAATGGATGGCACGACGGATCAATCCGTTATCCTTGAGCTTTCTTGGCAACAGATGTTTTTTGGCAATAACCACTTTTTCCTGACGGGTATATCCCGTCAGATGGATCAACTCCATCCGGTCAAGCAAGGCCGAAGGAATGGTGTCGGCCATATTTGCTGTTAGAACAAATAACACATCAGACAAATCAAAGGGCATATTCAGGTAATGGTCTGAAAATTCAACATTTTGTTCAGGATCCAATGCCTCTAAAAGTGCTGATGACGGATCTCCTCTGAAATCATTTCCCAGTTTGTCAATTTCATCCAGCATAAAAACCGGATTTTTAGTGCCGCATTGACGAAGCCCCTGTAAAATCCTTCCAGGCATGGCGCCAATATATGTTCTGCGGTGCCCTCTAATCTCGGCCTCATCACGAATTCCCCCCAAAGAAACCCGGTGAAACTTGCGTTTCATGGCCTTGGCAATCGCCCGGCCAAGAGAGGTTTTGCCGACCCCCGGGGGACCGACAAAGCAGATGATCTGCCCCTTTTTCTTTGGATTGAGCTTACGTACACTTAGGTATTCAAGAATGCGTTCCTTGGCCTTGTCCAATCCATAATGGTTCTGTTCTAAAACATCCTGGGCTTTTTTTATGTCTAAAACGTCCTTCGTGGTTTTGCTCCAGGGCAATTCAACAATACAATCCAGATAGGTTCTGACCAAAGATGCTTCGGAAGAATCAAAATGCATCTGCTCCAGACGGGTCAACTGTTTCAGCGCCTCTTTTTCACACGCTTCCGGCAGCTTGCACTTTTTTATTTTTTGTTTTAACTCAACAATCTCAGCGATCTTATCGTCGCTTTCCCCCAGCTCTCTGTGGATGGCCTTGACCTGTTCGCGAAGATAATAATCCCTCTGATTTTTTGAAATTTCATCTTTAACATGAGTCTGAATTTTAGCCTGAACCGTTGACAAATCCAGTTCCCGGGCTAGAAGATCATTGACCCGGGTTAAACGGGCAACGGTATCGGTTGTTTCCAGAATGGCCTGGGCATCCTCCACCTTAAGGTTGAGGTTGGAGGCCACCAGATCCGCAAGTTTGCCAGGGGAATCAATATGGGATAAAAGATCGCCCACATCACCTGAAAATTCACCCTTAAGTGCTAAAAGTTTTTCACTGTTCTCTTTTACGTTACGCATCAGGGCTTCAATTTCGATATCAAGAGAATCCGGTTCGACATCGAAAATTGCCTCCACCCTGACCTTAAAAAAAGAACGTTTTTGAACAACTTCTATAAGTTTTGCCTTGGAAATACCCTGGACTAGCGCTTTGATCCTGCCGTCAGGCATTTTAATCATCTTCTGTACCCGGGCAATGGTCCCGATATCATAGATATCCGATGGCCCCGGCTTTTCCATTTCTGAATCTTTTTGTACCGATAAAAAAACATACCGGTCAAATTCCACACACTCTTCAATGGCCTTAATGGACTTTTCCCGTCCGACAAACAAAGGAAGCAGCATATCTGTAAAGACCACCACATCCCTGACCGGCATCATGGGAATCACCTCTGGGATTTCTTCGACATTACCTTCTTTTTCGATTATTTCAATCAGATCATCTATATCTGCTTCTGCCATTTATGCTCCTTGATTATATAACGTCCATGGGCCGCGCCTGCATTCTTCTGCCGGTATCCCCCCACGGCATATGGTGAAAGAGTATCAGACCCTTTCATAAAAAAACAGGACCAGACCGGAATCCACTGGACCGTCGGTGGTTTTTCGGGTTGGCCCTCACATACGGGCTTAGTTTACCTGCTCTTTAATTTTTACTTACAATATAACAGAAAAATATTTTTACAATATCCTTGAAAAAATATTTTTATCATTGGATAGTTGACCTATGTTTACGCTATCTGTTTTTATTGCTGTTATCTCCTTTATTTTTGGTACCTGTATCGGCAGTTTCCTCAACGTGGTAATCTGCCGGATGCCGGAAGGTCAATCCATTGTGTCGCCCCCGTCTCACTGCCCGGCCTGCAACCATGCGATTCCATGTTATTTTAATCTGCCGATAATAAGCTTTCTTTTGCTCAGGGGCAAATGCGGATTCTGCAAAGCACCCATTTCCATACGCTACCCGGTGGTGGAACTGATCACAGGATTATTAGCCCTGGGACTTTTTTTTAAATTCGGGCTGACGACGGCCGCATTTTTCTATTTTATATTCGGTGCGGTGCTGATTGCGATCTCTTTTATTGATCTGGATCACCAAATTATCCCGGACAAATTATCCCTTCCCGGAATTATCATTTTTTCCACCTCCTGTCTTTTTGTACCTCAAATGCGCTTTGTTTCTGTCGTTAGCGGCATTCTGACAGGCGGCGGCATTTTATATCTTGTGGCCCTTTTCTATTATTATATTCGCAAGCACCAGGGCATGGGAGGGGGAGACATCAAACTTTTAGCCATGATTGGCGCAGCCACAGGCGTAGAAGGGGTCTTTTTCACATTGTTCACAGGTTCAATCCTGGGTACCCTTGGCGGAGTAGCTGCCATGCTGCCGGCCGGAAAATCTCAAATTAAACAGGCAAAGATTCCCTTTGGCCCGTTTCTTTCGCTGGGCGCTATTCTCTACATTTTTTGGGGAAAGCCCATCATTCAGTGGTATATTAATTTGCTATAAAATTTTAAACCCGGGCAAATTTTAAAAAAATCTTTTTGACATGGGATCTGCTGTGATAAACTGACAAAGATGCAAGCGCATTTAAATCAGTTATGAGATCATAATAGCGAAATTAAAATTTCAATTTCATAATCAAAAAAGGAGAAAAAATCATGGAACAACAAACCACAAACCTGCCCCTTCTTGGCGACGAGTTTCCGGAAATGACCGTGGACACCACCCATGGCCCCATGACCCTGCCCAAAGACATGAAAGGGAAATGGTTTATTCTTTTCAGCCATCCAGCGGACTTCACCCCGGTGTGTACCACCGAATTTGTAGGATTTCAGAACCGTATTGCCCAATTTGAAGAGATGGGAGTAGAGTTGATTGGCATGTCGGTGGACCAGGTTTTCAGCCATATTAAGTGGGTCGAATGGATCAAAGAAAAACTTGATATAGACATTACTTTCCCCGTGATTGCCGCCAACGACTCAGTGGCAAACAAGTTGGGCATGCTGCATCCGGGTAAGGGGTCCAATACGGTAAGAGCGGTATTTGTGGTGGATCCTGACAGCAAACTGCGCCTGATTCTGTACTATCCCCAGGAAATTGGACGGAATATGGATGAGATTGTCCGGGCCACAAAAGCGTTGATCACATCAGATCAGAATGGGGTGGCCATGCCTGCCAACTGGCCGGACAATGAACTGCTCAAAGACCGGGTCATTATTCCGCCGCCAAAGTCACAAAAAGATGCAGCAGAACGGTTGAATCAATATGAAGGATACGACTGGTGGTTCTGTCATAGAACCCTTTACTAATCCTCTCAACGCTTAGCACCAGACCCGGAAGTTGCTGTCTTCTTCCGGGTTTTTCTGCGACATTATCAAAAAATTGAAATTATATCACTCGATCATCGAGTATCAGTTTAGAACGCCATTCATTTCCAAAGGAGATCCGTAACATGTATTTTAATCAGATTTCAGTAAAAGGCCTTGGGTGCCAGTCCTATTGTATTGGCTGCCCCGCAGCCCAACAAATGATGGTCGTGGATCCCAAAAGGGACATCCAGGATTATCTGGATATTGCTTACCAGGAAGGTATGCGCATCACCCATATTGTCAATACCCATCTTCATGCAGACCATATTTCAGGCGACCAGGAATTAAGCGCCGCTACGGGTGCAGATATATATATCAATGACAGCGTGGAGATCAATTATGCCCATAAGGGCATTGAACAGGGCGATCTCTTCACCCTTGGGGCGGCAAAGATTGAAGTGCTGCACACACCGGGTCATACCCCCAACTCCATTTCTCTGGTCGTCACGGACACAGGACGTTGTGATAAACCGGAAATGATTCTAACCGGAGACCTGCTCTTTGTAGGAGATATTGGACGGCCCGACCTTCCCGGCTCCGAGATCCTGGACGAACAGGTTGAAAATCTTTACAACAGCCTCTACAAAACCCTTGCAGCTTATCCCGACTATCTTGAAGTTTACCCCGCCCATGGAGAAGGATCACTGTGCGGCAGAGGCATGAGTTCAAAAAAAAGCTCCACACTGGGATATGAACGCAGCGCCAACCCCATGCTGCGGTTTGATTCTTTTGAAGCATTTAAAAAAAATATTATGTCTGCCTTTCCAGCCCGCCCCAAAAGCTTTTCACATATCATTTCCACCAATAGAAAAGGTGCAGATCTGCTGGATGCCTGCACCCTGGACAAGCGACTGACACCCGATCAGTTTGAAGAATTGATGAAAGAGCAAGGCACGCTGGTCATGGACACCCGGGACAGTGCCGCATATGGTGGATTCCATATCCCCGGCAGCATCAACATCGGGTTTGAAAAGCAATTGGCCAACTGGGTGGGAATGGTTATTGACCCGGGCACTGAACTGCTATTGGTGGTGGAGAACCGGGATGCCTACGACCGGATGCTCACCGAACTTCATCGTATTGGCTATGATATAGTCCTGGGATATCTTTCAGGCGGTATAAATGAATGGCTCATGAGCGGCAGGCCCGTGGATCAGCTGGCCCAGATTTCCCCGTTGCAGCTTCACAAAAAAAATGATCCGGAAGGCCCTTTGATTCTGGATGTCCGTACCATGGCGGAGTGGCATAGCGGCCATATTGAACACGCCGTTCATTTTCCTTTAACCGATATTTTAGATCATAAAATGCCCAAAGCAGACAAAGACCAGGAGATTATTATACAATGCGGCAGCGGATATCGGTCCAATATTGCAGCCGGTTTTCTCAAAGACCAGGGATTCACCAATATAAAATCACAGGCAGGCGGTGTATTTGCCTGGCACAACGCAAATCTACCCCTGGTGTGATATTTTAAAAGTTCCATGGCCCTTACCACGAAGGCCCTGAAGTTCACGAAGATATCATAAGTACTAAACTTCGTGTTCTTCGTGGTTTCAGGGCCGTTTTAAAAGAGCGGCTAATCATGCGCTTTGATCCGAATAACAGACTTCAAGCAACACCTTGCCCTTGGTTGTATGAAAGGGAATGGCGACAACATGACGACCGGATTCGGTATGTAAAATTTCTTTATCCCGACCTGCCACAACTTTTACGAATTTAACTTTTACTTTTTTTCCCAATTCTCCAATTTTTGTTGTCACATGTCCGGCAACCATATTACTTATCTCCCCCACAGCATCGGTGATTTCTTCATTAATTTCGGTCATTTCCTCGCCAAACATGGCAGACACAACACCTAATATACTTTTTTCAGTAAAAGAAATCGCAACCGTTGCGTCCAGATCCCCATCGACTGTCAAAAGCCCTGAAATATCACCATTATGAGTGTTATCTCCTTTTAAAAAAGGCGGTCCTGGTTTTACTTTTACTAGTGCAGTGGTGTCAAGAATATGTAAAATTCCTTCAATAAAAGGATTAACAAGCGATACATCCATTTTTACCTCCTATTTACAAATATTCTATGCTGTCCCCCAAAAACTGGCAACGATTTTTTAATAAAACGTAATAAAAACTTGACAGGTCAGGCTTAACGACGTAACGTACCCCAAAAAGCTGAATGAAAAATATTTTCACTAAATAATACTTTTAACTTATAATATTTCCTAATAACCCCCAAAAAAGGAGTGAGCAAGATGAATAAAGGTGATTTAATTAACAAAGTGTCAGAAGTTCTCAGCAGTAAAAAAGATGCTCAGACAGCTGTTGACTGCATGATTGATACAATCACTGATGCACTGGCTGCAAATGACTCTGTTACTCTGGTAGGTTTTGGCACATTTAAAACCGCTGAAAGAAAAGAAAGAAAAGGCAGAAACCCCCAGACAGGAGAAGAAATCGATATCCCAGCTAGAAATGTACCCAAATTTGTACCTGGTAAAGCACTTAAAGACGCTGTAAAATAATTTCTCATACACAACATAACAATCAGGTAGTCTGTGACCCCAGCAATGTTGGATCATTACTGCCTGATTGGATTATCGGGCATGGATTTTGACGTCAAAAAGATATTTTTCCCTTCGGTGGGCGTAAGTATAGTATTTAATATAAACAGCGATTTTCCCGTTTCAAAATCGTCCATTATTTATGATGCTGATTTTAAAAAACAGACCATTACCATTGCCCAACCAATTCCGCCCATATCCTTAGCTACCTCTTTTGAACAGCTTCATCTGACAACGCTTGTTAATATTGATCAACGCCGGCTACGGATCGGGGTTCGTTGCAGGCCGATCCAGTTTATCAGCAATTATCCCATGGCTGGAGGCCTTCCGGTAAAAGCAATTGTGGTGAAATATCAGTTACCCGTCATCGAAACCAATATACGGTCCGCGTTCAGACTTCCAATGACCAGCAGATATACGGTAAAGGCCAAGATCGTTTATAACAAACAGGAGTACCGGACCCCAAGTGATTTCAAAATAAAAGACATCTCTTTTTCAGGTTTAGGCCTTATCATCCTTGAAACAAAAAAAAAGCGCAACACCCTCTCATCTTTATTAAAAGTCGGTACCGAAATGATCATGGGGCTTGCTTTAGTCGACCGAGATCAACCCGGGGCGATAGGCACCTTTCCCGTTAGAATTGAGGTTGTGCGAATCAACATGAATTATTCAGAAACCCATACATTGATCGGCCTGAAAATCATTAATCTTACCCAAAAAAATCAAGAGATGCTAAACCGTTTCATCCACACAGCCCAGATAGAAGAATTAAAACGCATCAGCAAAAAAGGCTGATTGATTTTGAATGTGGGATTTAAGCCACTTTAAAAGATCTTTCTGATTGGAATCAAAGGAGTGCATTTGCTCTGCTTGAATCTTTTCAAGCGCCTCAAGCGCCTCAAGCGCCTTGGCGCAGGTCAGTTTCTCATCCGCCTTATCCTTATATCCTTTGATAGGTGCTTGCGGATCATTTCCAAAAATCCGTTTTAAATGCGTCTGGTACTCAGGGGCAGATCCAGGTTTTTCATTAAAATTTCGCACAAGTATTCTTTGGGCCAGCATCCGTACCCTGTTACTTTGAAAGGTTTGTGTAATCTGATATCTCTTTTTTTCTTCTGTTTTATGAAAAATTTCGATCTCTTTTTTATCCTGGTATGAAAAGAATCCACCCTGATACAAATCTGCATCAAGATCTATATCTGGCTCCTGGGGATATTTGAAACTTCGGTGGACGCTGACCGTTTTATCAAAAACGGGCATATTCTGCTTGATAAAATCCAGATTCCGTATGCACACGGTACGTGATGCAGGTGACAGTTTCTCCCAAAAACGATCCAAAACAGGTAAAATAAACAACTGATCCCCCGGCTTTTTTCGTATTGGAATAAGATCATATATCCCAAGGGTCTCATCCATCTGCTCAAACAGGCCTTCTTTATCCAGACGAATCCAAAGGCTTTGATTTTTATAAGGGATAGACCCACCCACATAAACGACTGGGGCCATATAGTTGCAGTCTGCACCAAATGAAATTGATACCATAAGGGCAAGATCCATTTCGTACGCCTCAGACAACTTTGAGGATTTAAGGTTATTCATACGATTAAGATCAGCATTTTTGTCAAAGAACCCCTGGACATACGACCAAATTTCTTCGTATTTTGAAAACGCCGTTGCAAGGCCGACAACGGATTCAACATCACTCATGGCTTCATGGGCCCTGCCCGACGTCTCAAACTTGTTTTGCAGGGTTAAAAGATCAAGTTTCATGCTCGTCTGCCCATTTTCAAGCACAGGCCAGGAAAGTGCCTGGTGGCAGAAAAGATAATATATCAATGTGACCGGCAGCATATCCATCCGGCTACAGCCCTTGGCAAATTGATGTGAATACGGATCCAGTAGATTACGATAAAATAGAAACCGTAAAAATTCGTCATCAAACCCAAGGGAATTATATCCTATGCTGATAGTTTGCGGCGTGTTCACGAGAGAATGAATTTTTAAGGCGGCATGGTATTCACTGATACCGGTTTCAAGTACGTGAGTATCAAGTCTGTGCGTAAGAAACGCGCCTGGAGAAGGTATAATATCATCCCTGAGCCGGATGACAATATCTTCCCTGCCGATCTCATTTAAAGATAGATCCGTGCGAATACACGCAAAAGTCAGTATCTGGTCAAAGGCGGGATTCAGTCCGGATGTTTCGATGTCATAGAATAAAAATGTCTGCATTATTTTATACGACACTGGAGACAAGAGGCAAGGAGGCGAAGTGCCTGCGGCGCCCATGCCGGCCCTGCATTGCCGGTGTTTTTAGTTTCATTGTTTGTTATGGTATGGGCTTTGCGAGCATATGGTTTTAAAATCCCAAAAAGGGAAGCAAACGTAAGTTTGCTTCCCTTCTTCTTGTTTCCAGTTTTTGCGGCGCAGGCGCCATTATCTTTTTGAGAACTGGAAGCTGGCTCTTGCTCCCTTTTTCCCGTATTTTTTACGTTCTTTCTGCCTGGCGTCCCTGGTGATAAACCCTGCAGATTTCAGAACACCACGCAAATCCGGATCAGACAAAACAAGCGCCTTGGAGACGCCTTGGCGAATAGCGCCTGCCTGGCCGGTATAACCGCCGCCCATCACAGTAATTTTAATATCAAAGGCATCGCTTTTATCAGTAAGAACAAGAGGCGAGGTCAACACATTCCTGTTTACCGGGATATCAAAATAATCATCCAAGTCTCTATTATTAACAATAATTTTTCCTGTACCAGGCATAAGCCACACTTTGGCCACAGAACTTTTCCGCTTACCTGTTGCGTAAAATTGGTTTGCACTTTCCATTTATCGTATCAAGTCCTTATTATTAGAATTCGACAACCTGAGGCTTCTGTGCAGCGTGAGGATGCTGATCGCCTGCATAAACAAATAACTTTTTCCCAAGTTTACGGCCCAGTCTGTTTTTTGGAAGCATTCCACGAACAGCCTTTTTTAAGACATCTTCAGGTTTTTTTTCAAGCATCTCTTTGGCCGTCTGGGCTTTTATATTTCCGATATAACCGGAATGGCGGTAATAGGTTTTCTGTTCCATTTTATTTCCGGTTAAACGGATCTTATCCGCATTAACAACAATGACCCAGTCACCTGTATCCACATGAGGGGTATAAAGAGGGTTATGTTTACCCCGAATCCTGTACGCTATCTGGGAAGCAAGCCGCCCAAGCACCTGGTCTTTTGCATCAATAATGCACCAGTTCTCTTTGTTGTCAGATCTTTTTGCACTGTATGTATATTTTTTCAATGTTCTCTATGCTCCTCTAAATAAACGCAATCAGGAGTAACTACATAATTTTGTTTTTAAAGTCAAGTATTTTTATAATTCTATTTGGTTTTCCTCTTTTTGACTTGATTCTGCTTTCTTTAAAAAAAATAATTTCTCTTTCTTGGCCGGTTCCATTTTGCTGGTGGTTTTACAGGATATATCCGCATTTAGCAACCCACCATTTTCCACTATCAGATCCTGGCATACAACTTTTCCTTCACAGGAACCGGATGCCAGAATGATCAATTGCTTAGAAGCGATCAACTCACCTTTAAAGCTGCCGCCAATGGTCAGAATAGACACCTTTGTCAAAGTTGAGTTGACCTCACCACCTTGGGCAATAATTACAACATCTCCATCAATTGTGCCCTTTACCTGTCCTTTGATGATCAATTTTCCACAACTTTCTATGGCACCGTCAATCTTGAGTTCCTTATCAATGATGCTTAAATTTTTACTATTTCTTCTCACAACGACTGCCTCCTTAAAAAGTACTTAGGCCCATAAAACCTGATTTTTGGATTTTAAAATCCGTCTCAATCCTGTTTCTTTTGTCCAATATCAAAGGTGGTCCTTAATAACAGTTTCTCCGTTTCATCAAATACAAATACGGAAGCGGCGGAAAATTCCCGCGGCAGTGTCGAGGCAGTGATCGTAAGCTGAATCGGTTTAAAATTAGAAATGGAAAAATAATGACCTTTTTTATAAGGACCGGGAACACCGCTTTTTATAATTGAGGATTTGGGCAGCACCACCCACTTGTCAGGTGTAGCACCTTTCGGTTTGAGTACACAGAAAATCCGGCCCGATACTTCCCGGGCATCTTGTGTCGTATTTTTGATATTAAACCGGACAACGATCTCCCGGGCATTACGGCCCGGGGAAATGGAAAATGATCCAATGCTTAAGTCAGATAACGTGTCAGGTAATTGCCCTGCTGGCGTATCAAGATCGTCAATGGACCGGCTCCGGCTTGGTGCCGAATTTTTATCATCCAGCCCAACATGTTTATTGGCGACTTTTGAATCAGAGGTTGCATCTGCGGACTTTGAAGGCTTTTCTTTTTTGAGCGGATTTTTTCCAATCTTTCCGTCACGGGTCAATGCGTCAAGTTCAGCTGCATTACCGGTCACCACCAGTCTGGCCATGAGCATCTCTTTTTCACTGGTCAAACGGTCTACTTCTTTTTTTAAAACGCCCTGAGAACGCTTTAATTGAAAATTCTGATTGTTGGTTTTAAAATAAAGCCGGTAAAAAAAAACAGTACCCAATCCTCCTGCCAGACTCATTACCAAAAAAAAACAAATAAGAGTTTTCAGAAAATCCCCGGATCGCATATCACCGAAATCATTAACGATAAGAATAGTATAGCCCTTGGGTATTTTATGCGGCGCAGGTTTTATTTGGGTTATTTCCCTTTCAACTTCTTTTGAAATATCTTCCATTTACCCTGTTTTTTCCAGATTCAAATGCCGGTATGCATGTTCCGATGCTTTTCTGCCGTTGGAAGTACGCAACACAAGGCCGATTTTCAATAAATAAGGCTCCACCACATCCACCAAGGTGTCAGTCTCCTCCTGAAGGGTGGCGGAAATGGCTTCAATGCCGACAGGGCCACCATTGTAAAACCGAATAATCGTTTCAAGATAATTGCGGTCCAAAGGTGTCAGACCCATCTCATCAATGCCTTCCAGACATAGGGCCTCCTGGACGCCTTTGGCCGTCATAAGTCCCTGGTGCCTGACCATGGCATAATCCCGGACGCGCTTAAGGAGCCTGTTGGCAATCCTAGGGGTGCCGCGGGATCTTTTAGCAAGTTCCCAGGCCCCGTCATCTGTTATACGGGTTTTCAAAAGCAGGGCCGACCGCTGAATAATCACCGTCAACTCTTCAACAGAATAAAAATCAAGGGTGCGAAATATACCGAAACGGTCCCGTAACGGCGCGGACAAAAGGCCCACCCGCGTGGTGGCCCCGATGAGTACAAATTGTTTAAGCCGGTACCTGTGGCTCCTGGCATGAATTCCCTTATCAAAAACAAAATCCACGGCAAAATCCTCCATGGCAGGATAAAGAAACTCTTCCACCACTTTGGGAATCCTATGAATTTCATCTACAAAAAAAATGTCACCTTCCCCTAAATTGGTCAGAATCCCCACGAGATCGCCACCTTTTTCCAGGGTTGGTCCGGAGGTAATGGTCAAATCTTTTCCCATTTCATTGGCAATAATATGCGATACCGTTGTTTTGCCAAGTCCGGGCGGGCCGTGTAACAGGATATGCTCTAAAGGTTCCTGACGCATTTTTGCCGCCTGGATGGCTATTTTAAGTGTTTCCACGGCTGCGGCCTGTCCCACATAATCATCAAAGCTACCGGGACGAAGGGAAACAATCTCCTGGGAAGAATCTTCGACTTTCAGCTTTTCCGACACCACGCCCTTTTTATCTGAACGATAGCTTAAAATATCCCCGTCCGCCGTCATCTGGTCTCCTGATAAATTTCGTCAAACAGGTCTTCAGGGGAACTGATACCTGGATTTTTTTCAAAGGCTTGCTTAATCATTCTTTTTGCCGATGATGCTGAGTGTCCAAGCTGTTCAGTGAGAACCTCAGTCACCTGTCTGACCATGACCTGTTTTTCTTCAGGCACAGCATCCCGGGGCGTTGTTGACGCCGTGTCCGACTCAGGGCGTTGGGCCGCAGCAAATGCCAGAACCTTACCGTTCAGGGTGGCGACGATTTTTTCTGCGGTCCTCTTTCCGATACCTGTCAATTGTGACAAAAAAGCTGTGTCTCGATCTTCAATGGCCCTGGCCACCTGGGGTATCGGTTTGGTCAACGCCTTTATGGCCTTCATGGGTCCGATGGCGGCCACGGTAATGAACAGTTGAAAAAATTCCTTGTCATCCGGGGTCAAAAAACCGATAAGTACAGGTTTAGGTTGCCGCTCTGTGACATGATAATAAACATACAGCCCTATTGTTTCATTGGCCTGGAACTTTTCCATGCACACAGACAGGGTAATGGTATCCACAAGGATTTCATAACCGATATGGCCGGCCAGCAGGATGATACCATCCGCCGCCTTGCAAAGAATTTTTCCCTCAAGATATGCGATCATCTTTAAACTCTTTTCCCCCAATCCCCCCATACCGAAATAACCCGGTCAATGCCATTCCCAGCGCATCCGAAGCGTGGAAAGGCCGAATGGGCTCATGGTGATTTAATAAATGGCGTACGGCACGTTCCACCTGACACTTATCCGCACGACCGTTTCCTGAAATCACCTTTTTAACCTCCTTGACGGCCACCTCGCGAATCTGCACCCCCGCCTTGAAAGCCGCTAAAATCAGTACGCCTGAAACCTTGCCCAGCATAATACCCGATACCGGATATTTTTCAAGGGAGTAAATATCTTCAATAACAACAAGATCCGGCTGCTGTTCAATTAGAAAAGATTTGGTTTTACGGTAAATTTGATCCAGCCTGACCGCTGTGGATTCATTGGCATTTGTGGAAATGCTGCCAAAGGAATATCCGGCAATATGACGGTCCTGCCCATCAATCACGCCAATACCGGTTCCGGCAAGTCCGGGATCAATGCCTATGATTTTCATATTTTTGGAAGAACGCAATCAATCAATATTTTTTAACTTTTCCTTGGCATACTTAGCTTCCTGGGACTTGGGATACCGTGTGATCAATTCCTTGAGAATGAGTCTGGCATTGGCCTTTTCACCCAGGGCGGCAAATGCGTATCCCTGCTTGAGCCGGGCGGCCGCATTTTTATTTGAATTTGGATAATTCTCAAGTACTTTCTGATATTCCAAAATGGCCTTTTCATACCATTTTTCAGCATAATAAGAATCGGCAATCCAGAATCTTGCGTTGTCAGCATTTTTGGAGTCGGGATATTTGCTGATAAAATTCTCAAACTGCCCCCTTGCGTTTTCCAGCTCGCCCTGGTCAAACAGTTTTTTCGAATAGCGGTACAAACCGTCCTCGGTATTCTGTATTTCACCGGACGCAGAATCATTGTTCCGGCCGGGCGATCCTGACAGACTAGGCTCAAACCCCATATATTTTTCCAGGGCAATTACCTTTTCATAATTCCTGGAAATGGCATTATCCAGACGATCCAACCTTTTTTCCAGACTCTCCTGACGTTCTTGTCCACTGATACCGAACTTGTAGCGCAGCTCTTCAAGCCGACCTTGAATTTTATAAAAGTTGTCCTTAAGCTGCTGAATATCATACTTCACCTCAGCATAATTTTCCCGGGTGGTTTTGGAAAACTCACCCATCTTTTGTTTAAGATCTCCAAGGTCATCGGTATTTGCCTGATCAAGCGCATTCCGGCGGCTATTATTTTGTTCTATCATCGCCACCCGTGTCTCCAGTGCCTCATATTGATTGGGTGTCACGCAACCCACGATTAAAATGATAGCTGCAAGACAGGAATAAAAACACAAAGGTTTCATTTGATACGAAATCCGAAAATAGTTAAATGATTGATTTTTTTAATTGAAGAGCATAGGAATTTCCAGTACCCAGTACCCAGTACCCAGTACCCAGTACCCAGTACCCAGTACCCAGTACCCAGTACCCAGCACCCAGCACCCAGCACCCAGCACCTAACAGCCCGCCCAAAGGGCGCTAATTGATTACAAATTGAGCACGCCTGTTTATACGATAAGCTGCGTCTGTGGGTGCCGGATCCAAAGGCTTTTCTTCTCCATAACTGACCGTACCCAGACGTCGGGAAGAAACACCTAAATTCACAAGATAACTCCTGACAGTGTTGGCGCGTCTTTCACCAAGAGCCAGGTTATAAACCGTGGTCCCACGCTCGTCACAATGCCCCTCAATCATTACGGCAGCAGAGGGATTGGCCTGCAGCCATTCCGCTTTTTCCCGGAGTAGAACTTTGGCTTGGCCGGTAAGCTCGGCACTATCAAAATCGAATAAAATGTTCTGATTGAGAAAACGGGACTTGGCTTCGATAATCCGTGCCTGCCGCTGGGCTTCGAGCTGCTGGGCTTTGAGCTGCTGCGCTTTGATCTGCTGCGCTTTAATTCTTTCAGCCTCAAGACGAGCAGCTCTTTCAGCCTCAATGCGGGCGGCTTTTTCAGCATCCGTCTCTCCGATCCGTCCCTGATTCATGGTACCAGGATCTGCCACTTTTGGTTTTGAACAGCCGACCATGGTCACAAGTCCTGCAACCAGTACTGCCGTCATAACATGCATCAATAATTGTCTTTTCATTGTATTTCTCCTTTTTTAATTTACCTGTAATTCGAGCGTATAGGAACTTTCATTTCCCAGCACCCAGCACCCAGCACCCAGCACCCAGCACCCAGTACCCAGCACCCAGCACCCAGCA
>NZ_JACADJ010000054.1 GCF_013389365.1 Desulfobacter latus | reverse complement strand
GCGTTTTCGCAATTTGCTCAGGTTGCTGGGATGCATGAAAGTAGACAAATCTTCATCTGGGACATTGCAAAAGTATTGAATATACCGGTTTTCTTTAACCTGATTAACGACCGTCCGATCACTGAGCAACCGGAGTTTTAAAACAATAAAAATCCCTACGATTGTCCGGATCGGGGTGCCTATACGTCCCTTGCTGTCATCATAATAGCAAGCCAGTTTGTCGATGATTCTTTGCCAGGGGATAATTTGGCGTAGAATAACCAATTCATTGGTCGGATCATTAATGTTATTTTTTACCCACTCTTCACTAAAAGCTTCAGTGTTTTTTTTTCGATCATTTTCAATCCTCTATTTATGGTTTATAAGCATAAGGGCATTTTATTCAAGCTTTTGTACAATAGAATAGGATAGCATTCAATAGGTGCTTTAAAGCCGATAAAATAGAAAATCAGCAGATACTATTTAATTTAAGAGTATAGGAATTTCCAGCACCCAGCACCCAGTACCCAGTACCCAGTACCCAGCACCCAGCACCCAGCACCTGACAACCCGCCCAAAGGGCGCTAATTTAAAAGGAGGTCCTATGAAACGAATTCTTTCCATTTGTCTAACCTGTGTCATTTATCTAAGCTGCTGGACTCCGGATGGTCACAGCGCAATCTGTCTCATCGTCCGGGGAACTGTTAAAACAGTCAAAACCATGCCTTGCTTAACTCCTGAAATTATAGTGCTGACCCAAAATGATGATGGCAAGGTAGTTGAAAATAAGTTTGCTGTCGTTTTTGCACAGAACGATACTGGGTGCGTTGACTGGAATACCCCTGAAAATCATTTAAAGGCGTTGGTGTTCAGCCTTATTCCGGGCAATGTCGTTGAAATAAGCTATATCCTTCAAAGCGGGCGGAAAGAAGTGAAGGCAATCAAGCTTTTGTCCCTTAAATCCGGAACGCTTTTTCCCGGCTACGAAAAAATAAAACATGGACAGTTGCTCACGGATCTCCAGGTGCCGGAACCCAAACAAACAGTGATTATTTTACTCAAAGGACATGAGAAACTCAAAGAACGCATGAAAAGACCTGAAGAACGCAAGAGCGTCATCCAGCAGATCCAGGCATTGCAGAACAAAGTGCTTAAGTCGATGCCCACAAAGGTATTTACCCCTGGCCTGATCTTAAGAAATATCCCTGTCATTTCAGGGGATGCTACCCTTGAAGGTGTCAGGATGCTTGCCGCGAATCCGCTTGTAGAGACGATTGAGTCTGATATGCCGATGACGCTTCATGGTGATGATGTCCAGTCCATGGAGATGGGGGGAGAGAGATAATGAATTTTTGTCGATTTTTAAATGTCTGTTTTGCTGTCGTACTACTTCTTTGTTGGCCTGTCTTGGCGAGTGCTTTTCAGGGAATTGAAAAAATTATTGATCCTGAATTGTTGGAGCAGGCTGAAAAATCATTGGAACCGGTGCAGATAATTGTAACGCTAAAAGGCTGTGAAGAGACCAAAAGCATAAATTTCGGCCAGGACGCTTTTAAAAAAATGAGAATTCAGTCAAATGTCGCCAGGATCCAGGAAAAAGTCATCAGCAAGGTTGCCTTGGGAAAGGGCCATGTCCGGCATCGGCTGGAAAATTTGCCCATCATGGGGGCTGACGTTTCATATACAGATCTGAAGTCGTTGGCAGGGCTTGATGAAGTGGTGATGATTGAAAAAGATCATCCTCTGATATTGCACACAGCACAGGGTCTTGAATTGATGAACACCGGCAATTTTCGGAATTCCGGCAGCGGCAGACATGTTGCCATCGCCATTGTAGATTCCGGGGTGGATTATTCCCATCCCGCATTGGGAGGCGGACGGTTTCCCAATTCAAAAGTCCTGGGCGGTTACGATTTTGGTGACAATGATGCAGACCCCATGGATAACCACGGACATGGCAGCAGCTGCGCCGGTATATCAGCAGGACTGAATCAAAAATATGGAGATTACAGGGGCGGAGTTGCGCCAGGAGCAGGTATATATGCATTAAAAACGAGTAATAGGCATGACGAGATTTCAACAATTGCTATTCAAAAATCTATAGACTGGTGTATTTCCCATCAATTAGATATTCCTGATCAGCCCATTATGATTATATCCATGAGCCTTGGCACGCCAAATTGGCATTCGGATATCTATTGCGATGGCGAATCCAGGTCAACACAGTCTATCTTGGACATGGCTGACGCTAATGGAATTGCGGTATTTGTTTCCTCTGGAAATGAAGCTGATCCAAAAGGAATAAGTTTTTCTGCCTGTATGAAAAACACGATTGCCGTCGGAGCCGTTTATGATGGCCGTTTTGGCCGTGCCGGATTCTCCAATTGCAGCGATGGGTCAACCGCTGCCGATCAGGTGACCTGCTATTCAAACTCTGCGCCTATACTGGATTTACTGGCGCCTTCCCATTGTGCCTATACACCCTCCTGGCCAGAAGGAAAATATAATCCGGAATTTGGCGGCACCTCGGCTGCCTGTCCATATGCGGCCGGTGCTGCAGCACTGATTCAAAGTTACCATAAAAAAAAGACCGGCCGTTTCCTGAGCGTAAAAGAGCTTAGGCGGCTTATGATTGAAACCGGAGATCCGATTAAGGATCAAAAATCACGAATTACAACCCCCCGTGTAAATATCACCAACGCCTTACAATCATTGGATATTGAAGGTGACCGGAGTCAAGGCGGAGGGGGGTCAAACAGGGCAATTGATCAATTAAGGGATATATTACAAGACGCAAATCAATAAAAATTAGGCCTTGATCATTATTTCGGCCAATGCGTGGAAGGTAGGTTGGGTTGAGGAACGAAACCCAACAAATACAAAATGTTGGGTTTCACTTCGTTCAACCCAACCTACACGGTGGTCCAAATGATGATCAGGGCCAAAAATTATTTTTAAAAAATGGGCATCCTTCATATAACCCCCAAAGTACTTTACACTTTTTGGGGAATAATTGCTAAAAAATAGGGTGCTTGCTCCAAAAAGTGTAAACTGGTAAATGAAGGATGCCAAAAAATGGTACCGTTTTTTAATTTATCCGTAAGTTATAGTTGATTATGAAAACAGCTTAAAGTCGTCATTTTAAATTGTAGCATATGCGGCACATTTACACGTATTAAACAAAGGAGAACAATTATGAAAAAATCGTTTCAAATTATGTTTACGGCAGCCATGGTCATGTTGGCCCTGACGGCATACACGATCACTGCTTTTGCAGATGTAAAAACCATTGGGGTCCGCACAGGCGGCAGCAGCGACAATGGTGACGGCAATCCGTTAAAAGTAGAGTTTACCCCGGTCAAACAGGTATTTAAAACCGGTGAGGCCATCCGTTTTAGAGTCAAGGGATCTGAAATATTTTACCTGTATCTTTTCAGTGTGGATGAAAAACACAATAAAGGATATATGATCCTGCCCAACAAAAAACAGCAATATGTAAAATATAAAGCCGAAAGAACGTATACCGTACCGGAACAATATATTGAATTTTACAGTGACTCCCCGGGCCGGGAAAAAATTATCATGCTGGCCAGCACCAAAAAAATGGATGTTAAATTTGACCGGTATGCCAAGACCGGCAATATTCTTTCCGCCAATCTTGATACCGTTGTTCAGGAAACCAAGGCCCTTGGCATCCGCTCCCGCAAGGCTAAAGCCAAACATGTTACCAAAGAATTGTCCCTGATTATAACAGGAGATGGACAACACGCAGGTGTTGTGCCCCCCAGTGATGGTGGCAGTGATACGGCAGCAGCACCATTTGTTTCCACAAACAAATCTTCGTACCGGGTTGGAGATTCTATCCGCATCACGTTTGGTGCCGACAAACCTGGATATGTACATCTCTATATCAACGAACCCGGTGGCCGCCAATCCTTTTTGACCACAAAAAAGGTTTCCGGCAGTGACTTTTACCGGATGAATGCCATGGCCTCCAGTCCCGGCGGGGCTCATCAGATTCTCGCAGTGTATGATGATAACGCCACCCCGGATAAAAACCGGATTTATACGCTTGCAAGCAAAAATATGTTAAAGGATATCCGCCTGGTACCTGATACGCCGGATGATGCCTATGCCGTTTACCATTTCACTATTCAGGAGTAAAAAAATCATGAGAAATGTTTTAATAATGCTTACGGGCCTGGCCATCAGTCTGGCCTTGTTTACCACAGGATGCAAAAACACAGAATATGTTCATGTGGGACCCAACTGGCAGGCCCTTCACGATATGGAACCTGAGAACGATGCATTTTCGGTCAGCGTGACAGGCTCCCAAAAAGCCTCCCTTGGAAAACCGCTTTCTTATACCGTTCATTCCGCCAAAACCGGAAAGCTTTGGGTGGTGCAGGTGGACCCCGATGATAAAGTTTCCGTGATTGTACCCAATGCTGAAATGCAGGATCATCAAATCCTGAAAAATGTTCCCCTGCATATTCCACCCAGAGATGCCCACTGGGAGATGGCAGCCATGGAACCTGTGGGAAAAAGTGTACTCGGTTTTTTTGTGACAACAGGGGATGAAGATATCGGTGATATCCTGTCCCAGGGGCAAGGAACCTCAAAGGCAATTCGTGTAAGACCCGTATCCGGATGGGGAATGGATAAAATGGTCGTGGATATTAAACCATAAACCGGTAAAGGGCACCAAAAGGTGCCTTTTTTACATTGTTTCAAAAAGGACAGGAGATAAGAAAATGAATGGCTACCATTACTGTATGCACCGGGGAATATGTCTTATTCTGATTTGCTTATTATTAAGTGCCTGGCCCGCCTTTGCAGAGAACCGGGCATTGATCATCGGTGTGGGGAAATATCAGATATCATCGGGCAATCTGCCGGGGATTGATAAAGAT
Source organism: Desulfobacter latus (assembly GCF_013389365.1). Taxonomy (GTDB): domain Bacteria; phylum Desulfobacterota; class Desulfobacteria; order Desulfobacterales; family Desulfobacteraceae; genus Desulfobacter; species Desulfobacter latus. Next base: position 24,122 of record NZ_JACADJ010000054.1, on the reverse strand, counting down.
GTTGAAATGGCCAAAAAGGTGGCACAGGCAATTGGGTTTAAATCTCATCAGATCAAAGTACTCAGGGATGAGCAGGCCACCCTTGACAATATCGGTAATACGATCAGCGACTGGTTGATTAAAGGCACCACCAAAAACGACCGGGTTTTCTTTTACTTCAGTGGGCACGGCTCACATGTTGCCGACACCGACCGGGATGAAAAAGACAAAGCTGATGAGGTTCTGCTGCCCCATGATACACAAATCAAAGATAAAACCTTAAAAAATGTTTTTTTAGATGATGTGTTCGGTAAAATGCTGGCAAAAATTCCTGCCAGGGAAAGTTTTATATTTATTGATGCCTGTCACAGCGGCACCAGTACCAAATCCTTTGCCGGTATGGATCAAAAAGCCAAATTTTTTATATACCCCGGAATGCCTCGCCTGGTCGGAAAAGCCAACTTTTCCACCCAGCCCAGACGTCGGGCCATTACCCGGGAGCGATTTGCTTCATTGAGTGCCTGTCAGGATGATGAAACAGCCATTGCCACACGGGAAGGCAGCCTGTTTACCCGGGGATTGTACGATGCCGTCACTAAGTCTAATGGAAAATCAGTTTCCCTCAAACAGTTGAAAAAAAGTACCACGGCCTATATTGCCGCCCACACATCGCCTGACAAGGTCCACCATCCCGATTTGGCGGGTAGTAAAAAACTTCAAGGAAAAAGTATACATGTTACCAGTGCCGTAACATCGTCCTCGGAATCCAGCCTTTGGGATCGCGTACTGCTGTTGACCGAAGGAGCGGACTATAAAGTACCGGTTCGTACCAATCAGTCCAAGTTTAAGGAAGGGGATCTGCTGGAAGTTTCACTCACCATGCCCCATGACGGGTATGTCAATGTGATAAATTTAAGCCCGAATGACACGAAACCGGCAATATTGTTTCCCAATGGATACCATAAGGAAAATTTCTTCAAAGCCGGAACCCGGATTACAATTCCGAGCAAGGATGACGATTTTAACTTGCCGGCATCCCCGCCTTTTGGAAAAACATTGATCGCCGTGTTTGTGACCACACAAAAAATCAATTCATATAAAAAAGGGCTTGGAAATTCGGGAGATCTGATCAAACTCATGTCCAGCGAAACTGCCGAGGAATTTGATGTGGTTAGAAGTTGCTTTTCCGTTCAACCAAAATCCCTAGGGCTGGGTGCAGGCAACGTGATCGCTTTGGTTGAACAATAATGTCCGGGAACGATAGACTTCACCATCAAGGAGAAAATAAAATGAAAACAATGATGCGATTGATTGGGCTCAGCCTGCTGGTACTCAGCATTACCCTTCCCCCTTTGGCAATGGCTGCCGATCAAAAAGCAGTGCCAACCGGTATGTTTGAGCTGTATGCCATGAATGAAAGGGATAACATCGGCAACTACATCACCGAAGACTTCATTCTTACGGCTTATGCCATGATGGTTAACCAAAGTGTCACGGATATGGAACAGGCCGTGATCGTGCCGGCGTTTAAGAATCTACTGACTGCCATGGTGCAGCATCTCAAAAACAATCCGCCTTCTAAAGTGCCGGTAGATGTTGCAGCCCATAGCGCCAACCTCAATTATTTGAGTGTGGTCAACGCCCTGGCACTTGGTCAAACAAAAATTAAGGATGCCCCTGACGGCGACGCCGCAAATGTGGAACTTTCCGCTGTGCTGGATGCCAAGGGGACTGCCGTATCTCCATTGATGCAGCAAAAGATTGACTACACTCAATTTAAAGTTCGGGGGAAATATACCCGTACGCCTGAATTGAAGAACTATTTCCGGGCGATGCGGTACAGCAGCACAGTATTATTTCCGGTACTCTCATCCAAGGCGACAGGTATTACGGACAAGCAGGCGGATTTTCTGACTGCCCAGGCCTGTGCCCTGGCTGAGCTGATTCAAAATCACCCGAAAATCAAACAGCAATATGACAGTATTAATGAAAATTTATCCTTTTTGTTCGGACCGCCTGATGATCTGACGGTTGGCGACTATATACAGGTATCTTCTGTCGTACCCTCTGAAACCAGGCTTCCGGATCTGAGGAAAAAGCTGGCCGAGTTTGCCGGAGAGTACGGTAAACACCCCCGGATTATCGCCGGCATCGTGAATCAGGCTGCCCTGAAAAAGGAAAAGCGCAGCGCATCGGAAGTCATGACCGGCTTCCGGTTAATGCCTTTACGGTTCACGCCGGACAGCGCTGCCTTACAGGAATTATGTTACGGCCGTCTGTCCGGTAATTACTTAGGCAAGGATAAAAAACAGCCTCCCTTTTCCATGGTCCTGGCCGGCGGACGCCCGGTTAAAGGCTTTCCCCTGGCTCTTGAGCTGATGGCGCTGTCCGGGTCAAAAGTTGCTGAAGAGATTCTGGCCGATTCAGGGGACCAGGCATACAAAGGGTATGATGGGGCATTCAAAAAGGCAAAAAAAACTCTTGGGCAAGGCAACGGCTTGGCCGCAGATCACCTGGCGCTGATTGCCTACTGGCTCAAGAGAGGCCAGGATCTCCAGGCAGAAAATGATCCTGGCAGACGCCTGAACACCAGCCTGGGGTTTTACACCTGGCACCGCTATATCAATATCCTGTATGCCAAGCAATCTTACAGCGCGGTGGGAAAAAGCCTTTTGGTGTCACACCCCCGCAGCACTGCATGGATTGAACCGCTACCTGAACTCTACCTTCTTTTGAAAAATCAGGTGGAAAAACTGAACAATCATCTGGCAGATCCCCGGTATACCCGCAGGATGAGTACGTTTGCCGGACTACTTGAACGCTGTCATGAAATTGCCCGCAATATTGTTCTTGGAAAATCCCTGTCTGCGGCTGATACAGATTTTTTAAATACCCTGGATCAGGCGTTTAAAAGTTTATTGCCTGGTGAAGACCATCCCATTGTTGTGGATATCCACACGGATGCCAATTCCGGCAAGGTGCTGGAACAGGCCCTGGGATATCCTGAAATTGTTGAGCATGATACCGGAAAAGGCCGGACACGGGGCGCATTATTCACCCATTATGAATTCAAGCAGGATATGGATAAGCGGTTGACGGATAGGGCGTGGCAGATGATGCTCATTGCCGATCCGAAAATGGCCAAACTGCAGACCGCGCCGGGCCCTGATTCCGGTACAAAACCATAGGAAACAAGCAAAATGAAAAAAATTTATTTCGCTTTGATGGGTTTAGCGGTTTCGGTATTGTGTTGGGTTGCGGTTGTGCCGCCTGCTTTGGCAAGCGAAGGATGCCGGTATGCAAAACAGCTTTATGATGAAGCAATGAACCATACCGACAATCCAGAAAAAATTCGGCTCCTGGAAAAATCTGCTGATTTATGTCCTGATTTTGAGATTTATTTTAACCTGGGACAAGCACTTGAAAAAGAAAAAAAATATGAGGAAGCGCGAATGGCCTATAAAGAAGCCCAGCTCACGACAGAAGATGGCAGGCTGCAGGCCAATGCTTTGATTATGATCGGGGGGAGCTATGAAGCGCAGAAGGCAATGCATCTTGCGATCCGGCATTACCGGCAGGCCCAGATGCTTCACGAAAATCCCAAGGTTGATGCCCATCTGCAAAAACTTGTCCTGTCCCTGGCAGGAGAATATGTTCCCCAGGTCGAGATTGCCCGGGCATTGACAGAATCCACTAAGGGGTTTTCCGTCTCTCCTAGGATTGACCTTTACATCAATTTCGATCTGGGCAGCCATGACCTTTCCAGCCACGGTGCCCAACAACAGGCTGGGGCACTTGGTCGTGCCTTGATGAACGAAAGGCTGAAAGGCAGTCACATTTATATTGTCGGTCATACGGACAGCCAGGGTGACGCATCCTATAATATGTCACTGTCAATGAAACGGGCGGAAAGTGTGAAACGTTTTTTAATCAGACAATTTCCTAGCTTAACATCCCATTTGTCCCTATCAATCCAGGGAAAAGGCGAAACCCGCCTGCTGATATCCCCGGAGACTACAGCGCGGCATTATGCAGCCAACCGCCGGGTGGAGGTGGTGGTACAATGAAAATAATACCATGGACAGGAGGCCGGATGTTAAATACGGCTTCCCGAAAAACAAACTGGTTAATGGGCGTGTGTATTGGCCTGGTGCTGTGCCTGGCCATTGTTTTTCCGGCCTGGGCGGCTCATCATGCGCTGCTTATTGGGGTCAGCGAATATCCGGGGCTGCCGCCGAGATCGCAGCTGGAGGGTCCGGTGTATGATGTGGCAGCATTGAAAAAGCTGCTGGTTGCCGAACTAGGATTTGATCCTGGTAACATTGTATCGCTCACCGATTCCCAGGCCACTAAAGATAGAATACTGAGCGCTCTAGATAACCTTAATAAAACGACATCCCCCGATGATTTTGTATTTATTTACTTCAGTGGACATGGCACAAGTCCCCAGGACAAGGAATTCCAGAAAATGAATATAGATGATATGGGCACGCCTTACACCGGTGCCGTTCTGCCTTTTGATTTCTCCATCAAAGGCAGTGCAGACCAGATAATGGACAGGTTGATCATCGGTCGCCGGGATATTCGGCCACATATAGAGCGCTTGGATAAAGATCGGCGGATCTTCGGCGTGTTTGATGCCTGTTATTCTGAAAATGCCTTTCGCAGTCTCGATATGGCAAAAACACGGCATGTGACCATACCTTGGACTGATGCAAAAAAAAATATCGGGGCCTCTCTAATCGACGAAACCCCGTCGGATTCTAAAGAAAAACCGGTGTCGGCTTCAGCCCCAAATCCATATAAAAATACGGTTTTTCTCTCGGCATCGTCAAAAGGAGAACCGGCAAATGACATGAGCAGCAAGTATATACCTCAAAGATATACCACCTTTGACGGCAATGCCCACGGTGCATTGACCAATGCCTTGCTCATCGGTCTGAGTGGAACGGCGGATCTGGATGGTAACGGCAGAATCACCTATCGGGAACTTCACAAAAGCGTCCGGCTTAAAGTAGCGCAGGATTTTAGTCACACCCCCCGGCTTCTGGTGCCGAAAGACCAACACACAATGAAGGATAATACCGTTTTTCAGGCCAAACGGGGCGGTCAAGTCCGGCCGGAGCCATTAAGCCTTGGGGATCAACTGAAAGTCGCGGCTATGGGAAAGGCAACGCGTTTCACCTCTGCTGTCACCGATCTTCCCGGAGTCAAACTGGGTACGGAAAACGATTTTGACCTGATGATAAAGAGCGCATCGGCCGGTGCAGGCAATAACAGTGATACAGAAAAATTTGAATTGTATTTGGGCAACGGCGGATTGCTGGCGGAACTGCCCGCTTCTAAAGTCCTGGAGCGGATCAAGGCCCAGGTCAGGGTCAAAAAACTGCTGGAAATACAGTGGCCAAATTCCGGCTCTAACGTGTTTCTTGAAATTCTTGGCAAGCAGGGGATACTGTTTGAAGGGGATTCGCTTGGATTTTCCATTGAGACCCAGTCTGATGCTTATATCCTGCTTATCAATATTGACCACGCCGGCAACATTAACGTGGTTTATCCCTATGATACGTCGGAAACGGCCATCGTCAAAAAGGGACAAGGGCTCCATATGCCGGGTGTTTGCCGGGTAACCGGGGAATTTCTGGGTACGGAATACTTAAAGGTGTTTGCTTTCCCGACCCTGCCTCCAGAAATTCCAACATTGATGGGTGAATCTTTTTCTCCTGAAGATCCATTGTTTAATACCCTTTTGACCATGCTCAACCAACAAAAAAACGGGGTGACTACTACAAGAATGCTGAAAACGGAAAGACGGCAATAATGAAACAGGAAAACAAACAGGATCATAAAGGAACGCTATATGCAGATAACTTATATCGGGCTTATATGGCCTTATATGGGGTCGGACCACGGCAATCAATTGAAATAAAAGCAAATCACCCATAAAAATACCCTCAAATCAGGGCTATATTGTACTTTTGGGGGGTTTTAACTGTTAGCAAAAATATAGTCAAATATTGTCTTAATATGACAAATTTCGCAAATTTTTATCATTATTTTATACCAAAACTTAAAAAAATTCACATGTATCATGTTAATTCTGATATAATATCCTATTTTTAACCGGTTCTAAAGGCGATAAAGGAACCCATGAGTACCACAACGCTGTCATATCCGCTCAAATTTATAGATAGTTTCAGGCATACCTTAAAAAGCCTTTCACCTGTGATGTGTGAAAAGATCAATCATCTGTGGAACGATGAAAGCGTGCTCGAGGAGCTGAGTTCAGGTCGAAGAGGATTAAAGGTTTACAAAATACTGGAACCCATTGTGGATTTTAATACGTACCTGCCTTCAAGGGTGAAGCGATGTATGCTTGAGACAATGGGAAGAATATTAAAGTCTCAGCTTGACCGCAGCGCTTTATATAATAATCTTTGTGGGTTAACCTTGAACCCTGACGAGTGGACTTATGATTTCCTTAAAAAGCACGATTTAGCTTCAAAATACAATTATGTAAATAATATTCGCCGTCAGATCCAAAAATTTGAGGGCCAGGTTATTATTGACTATAAAACCGAGATAGCAAACCAGAAACAGGAAAATAATAACAGGATACTAAGTATTGACTACGGCTTGAGAAAACTGTTGGTGATAACCTGTTTTGAAATGACGGATGAAGGTCTGCCGGTTCAATTTTCACGCCCTTTTTTTGTAGATATAAAAATGCAACCCGGAAGAATAGAGATCACCAACCCCGGCCGCCTGATCAACACCGTGACCATTGAAAAAATGAAAGCCGGTATTTCCATCAGCCGGAACCCCATCATCTTAAAATTCATGCAGAACTACAGATATGCCGACCAGTTGGGAAGGGGTATCCCCATGGTATTCAGAAAAATTGCCACAATGCCCGGGTTCAGCATACACCTGGAAGCCCGGGACGAAATGTTTAAGGCAAGGATTGACTGGAGCCCTCTGCCCTAACCACTGTCTCACATAATGGCCATGGCCCGACCCCTTTATCCTAATTCACCACAAGACCATGACCCTTACGCCTGCTTTTTTCAGGAGAGCGCATGTCTTTATGAGCAAAGGTTCCAATCCGATCCGGTGAAGCAGAGATCCACTTTTCCACCATGAGCATCAGTTTCTGCGGGGTAATGGGCTTGGACAGGTAGTCATGCATACCGGCATCCAGGCATTTTTCCCGGTCCTCTTTCATTGCACTGGCCGTGAGCGCCACAATGGGCAGATCAGGGCGGGGAATATCCGGGTCCGAGCGAATGATTTTTGTGGCTTCGAGGCCATCCAGTTCCGGCATATGCATATCCATAAACACCATATCGTAAGAAAATTTGCGTACAGCTTCCACGGCTTCCTTGCCGTTTTTAGCCAGATCCGTATCATAGCCCATCTTATTCAGGGACATGACGGCCACCTTCTGGTTGATCGGGTTGTCTTCCACCACCAGAATCCTGACCGCTCTTTCCGGGTCCACTGAAAAACTGTGCCGGCCGACCAGTGCCGCATCCTGCGCCGATGAATCTTCCGATGTATAACCAGGCACGCAGCACCGGGCAATACAGTGAAAAAGATCCTGCCGTTTGATGGGTTTGAATAAAAAAGCACTAAAACCGATGCCTTTCATTTTTGCCGTGTTTTTTCTCAGTTCCCGGGTGGTCATCAGGATCATATGAATATCCTTGAAGGCTGGATCCGCCTTTATCTGCCGGCCCAGGACATCTCCCGACATTTCAGGCATCATGTAGTCGATGATGACAATATCAAACGGCAGGTTTTCTTCCCCGGCCGTCCTGAGCCGGGACAACGCCTGGCTGCCGTTTTCCGCCAGGGCACATCGACACCCCCATTTTTCAAGATATGCGCTTAGCAGGCGGCGGTTGGCGGCATTATCATCCACCACCAGCACATGGTTCCGGGCCACCGCTTCCTGTGTACCGGCCGTATCCTCATATTGGAGCGGCTGCCTGACCATCGGCAGGGTAAACCAGAACACAGCGCCGGGTGCTTTGTCACAATCCACACCGATCTCACCGTTCATCAGGTCCACCAGCTGCTTTGAGATGGCCAGCCCCAAACCGGTGCCGCCGTGTTTTCTCGTGGTCGAAGCGTCCAGCTGGGAAAAGGCCTTGAACAGGCTTTCTGCACGCTCAGGGGGAATGCCGGGTCCCATGTCTTTTACCGCTACTCTTATCCAGACCGTTTCTCCGGTCTCATGAACCCGTTCTACTGAAATTGAAATGCTGCCTTTGGGGGTAAACTTGACGGCATTATTGATCAGGTTGATCATAACCTGTTTGATCCGGCCGGGATCTCCTTTGACCATGGCGGGAACTTCGGGCTGGATATATGAAGTCAGTTCAAGGTGTTTTTTTTCCGCGTGGATGCTCATGACCTGGGTGATTTCTTCAATCAGATCCGTGAGATTGAAATCCAGGAGTTCCATCTCCATTTTTCCGGCTTCAATTTTAGAAAAATCGAGAATGTCGTTGATAATGCTCAACAGGGAATTGGCACTGGATTTGGCAATTTTCACCAGGTCCTTTTGTTCCCCGTCAAGCCGGGTATCGGACAGCAAGGACAACATTCCTATAACCCCGTTCATGGGGGTCCGGATTTCGTGACTCATATTGGCCAGGAACTGTCCTTTAGCCAGGCTGCCGGCCTCTGCATCAATCTTGGCCTGTTTGAGCCGCTTTTCAGATTGCTTGAGTTTGATGACCGTATCGTTAAACGCGCGCAACGCCCCTGCCAGGGACCCCACCTGATCAAAGCGGCCCTGGTAGGGGATCAACGGAGATCCGCCTTTACGAATTTGACCGATGACCCCGGCAAGTTTTTTTAAGGGCTGCTCTACAATGATCCGGGTGAGGATAAACAACACCAGTGCCGTAACAATCACGGTGATGATGCTCAGCCGGATCAGCCGTTGATGCAGTTGAGATTTGAGCTCCTGAAGCCGACGGGTCTGTTTTTCAATTTCATCAATTTTATAAAGGATCAACGTGCGGTCTGCCTCTGCGCGGATGCCGTCTTCAATCAGGGACTGGATCAGGTTGTTAATTTTTAATTCCAAATCCTGCACACTGTGTGTGCGATTTTCAAACACGGGCATTTGATCGCGCATCGCCGCCACCGCAGAGACGGCGTCATCTGCCATCTGATTAGAAAATTAATCAGATGGTGGTGAAGATGTAAGAAATGGGAGCAACCCTCGATTATCGTCATTTTTTCGGCCCGGGGTCCTGCCTGTTATCCGTTTCCGGGTCAGGACCGGTTTGTTCCCAGGGCCTGCCCGCCATTGTCTGTTGGGCGTGTTGACGAAATATAGAGTTACGCCATGTCACTTTGGACCACAATACAGGGATGCAAAACCTGGTCCATCCCCATTTTAGAATATTGATCAGCCAGAAGGAGACCCAGAGCGCCCAGGCCAGCATGGCAACCCGGTAGGCCCACATGGGAATGGATACCATCCAGGCCCGGGGCAGTACAGGGCCTGACACATCATGGTACCAGCGCAGCAGGTCGGCACTGGAACCATTGCCCCGGATGTTCATATCCGGATGCCCTAAAAGTCCGTTGGAGATGCTGAACACCAGACACGCACCCGACGCCAGGGTCAGTGCCACGATGCCCAGCTGGACCAGGTTGAACTTCATGCCGGTAAACTGATCGGCTCTGGATCGTAAATCCAGGGCAATGAGCCAGCCCGCCACAATGATGGCGGCGGCCGGATGATTCATGGAGATGCCGATGAACAGCAGAAACCACTGCAGCAGATTCAACGGGGTCCATCCGGTTTTTGACAGGACCAAGGCAATGATCAGGATCACGATCAGTTCGGACCAGAACAGCACGGCCGGGCCCACCGCCGGTTCTCCGCCCATAAACAGGGGCCACCGGCTGCTGCCGGGTTTGATATCCACACAGGGGTTGGCGCTGTCCATGCCAAGATCCACAACCGGTGTTTTATAGAAGGCGGAAATACCAACGGCCGACACCCATTGGAGCATAATTTTCTGGTGTCCGGGAACAATGGGCAGGGTCACCTGATTCTGATCCTGGCGGATGGGGCGAATCCGGCCTTGAATGTTCACCTCCTGCAGCCGGGCCTCTTCGGGCAGGGTAATGGTGTGGCGCCCGCCCTGGCTGCTGTTGATGGTAAGATCCAGCCGGCCCGTGGTGGCTGTCCTGCCCGGTGAAAAAGTCAACAGGCTTTTTTCAATGGTCATGGTCTGCCCCTCAATACCTTGGGGCCGGGTCACGGTAATGGTCAGGGTCTCCCCGGGCCAGGGATGCCAGGTGGGGTACCACCGGGTGCCGGTTTTATGAAAAATCACCGGGGTTCCCTGGTATGCCATGTGGAAAACAGGGCTGACATCCACCTTCCATATTTCGGTCCAGTCCCGGGTATCGGCATGTTTTAACGCTATTTTTTCCGAGGATGCCAGAAAAGATTCCCAGGCAAGGGTTTTCTGTCCAGCCCGGAAATTGACCTTTGCCGTATTCCCCTCTACCCGGATGCCCTGAGTGATGATGGATTCGCCGGGAAGTAACGGGATGTCAAGTTTTACGCTTGATGTTTCTTCTCCTTCACGGATGACCCGGGTATTTACTTTCCAGACAAGTCCGAGCAGCAGGGTCCGTTCAACCCTGGCAAAGGCAGGCAGAATACCAGTCTCAAGCACCTGCTGATGGTTACCGTCCGGCCGGGCGTTTCGTTTAAACTGGAGCTGGGCATCAAAGCTGCCGTCGGGATGACTGCCCTCCACGGTCCAGCCGTCCATGACAATATCCAGGTGCCGGGGCTTTAGCGGAAAAAAAAGCTGAAAACCGTTCTGCTGACGTATGGGGCCGCCAAGGTCTATTTTGTGACGGCCTTTGGAGACCATCACCCAGAATTGACCCGCTTTTTTAAAAATCCCGGCAGCGGTCCGGCCGTCCACGGTTACCTGTGACGGCAGCCACTGACCGGCATCTCCGGGAAGGGGTATTGCCGTATCAATGGCGGCATGAACCGCCACCCTGACCCTCAGCTCATCCTTTTTCAGATCAATGGATGCCAGGGGCAGATCTGCACAGTGATTAAAACAGTTATCCGTTTCAAGCAGCCGTTTTTCCAATTCTTCCAGCATGGACTTTGGCGGAAATTGTGTTGTGGCATGGGACACCACCGGTGTAAGACACAAAATAAATGCAAACACAGCGGGAACCATCTGTTTGATACCGGTTGCACCGGTCTTTTTAATGCCGCCTTTGCCAATGCCGAGCATACCTGCACCCAAAAGCACCACAAAGGCGACCCGCAAAAAGGCCAGGGCCAGGTTGATCTTTGGCCCGATCAGAAAAAACCCGATGGACTGATCTTTGCTCACAGGGCCGGACCAGGAAAAGCGGATGGTTTTATAAGCCGGCCACAAAGGCATTCCCGGGCCTGTCTGGGTTCGGGCCTTGGGGTCATATTGCATAACCTGGGCGGACCTGCCGGCTGATGACGGCGCATTGGACGTGGACATGGATTCATACATGCCTCCCAGGCGCGTCAGCTTTTTTGGGGACAGGGCCTGCCGTTCCGCTTTTGCCACGGCCGGTTTCCGGACCCCGTCCGCCATCTCCATCACCTGGTCCCGGGATTCTGACCGGATGACGCGACTTGAGGTGTCGGTCCATGTCCTGGCCAGTTCCGGGTATAGGCCGATGCGCAGGGTATGGATGGCAAAGGGAATCACAATGGCGGCAAAACAGATCAGCGCCACACCCTGACAAAGCTTGACAAAGGTGCGCATCCGGCCCTCGGGCAGATGTTTGAGCAAGGTGAACCCCACCAGGAGCACCAGCCAGATATACTTGGGGGCCTGGTGTTCGTGGAAGATAAGCACCAGGGTGACGAAGGCCAGAATGGCTAACGGTTTTGAGTAAACCCGGGACAGGGCAATGGTAAAGATCAGGAGCACAAAAAAATCCAGCAGGGTCCATCTGCCCATCCAGGTGCCGGGGATGCGGTCCACGTCCCGGGCATTGATCAGGGTCCAGCCCGCAGGCAGGTTAAGCGTGCCTTTTACGTCATTGAAATCATGATCCCAGCCGGTTGCCGGAACATGGTCAATCCCTTTTTCATAGGTGGCATCAGCCACAATATTGATCCGGCCGTTTCTCAGCTCAATACCGGCTTTGTCGCGACCTTCTCTTTGGGTGATCAACTGCTCCTGACCATCCACAAGGACCCGGCCCGGATGGATGGCCGGATCCAGTTCCAGACGCCAGTTGGTGTTCTTTTTGCCCGTGATTTTATCCTGGATAAAATAACCTGCACCGTCAAACCGTAACCACAGGGTCCGGTCTAATGAGAGCTGGTCCGGGGCGGGTTCCGGATCGCCCCGTTTAATCTGCTCGAAGGCCAGTGTGGTGTCAGGCGCCATCAGGTACGCTGGAAAGGATTGCCATTTTGCCGGCATGGCCGTCTGTTTGGGATCAATGGGTTGTGCCCCTGAAATCCGCACCCGTCTAAGGTCGGTTCGGGCACTGAAGGACCAGATCTCCTTATCGGGCCAGAATGGCTGGTCCGGACGGATGAACCGCACGGTCTCCAAAGGCCCTGCATGGCGCAAATTAAGATCGAGTTTATAACGTCCGGGCCTTACCTGAATGGTAATCCGGCCGTCGGATTCCAGGCGGGCGGGCAGCGGGCTGTCAAAGGATACCGGGATGAACGAATCGCTTTGATATACCGGTCCCAACACCATTTGCCGGGCCTGTCCCGACACTTCCAGGGTAAGATCAACGGACATCCGGGCCGGGATGTCATCCTCGATGAGCCGGAAGCATTCAATTTTCAGCCGGTCTTCCACCCGTTTTTCACGGGTCCTGTGTTTCAACCACAACCGGCCCTTGTCGTCCAGGTCCGGAAACTTTACGGGTTGACTATTTACCCTTAAGCTTACCAGACCGGTTGATACCGGAATGTTCAATTTTTCGGGCATGGTCCGCCAGTGAAATTTTCCACTGATGCTATGACGGCCCGGGGAAAGCATCATGCCCGGGGTATTATCCCGATCCAGAACCACGGCAGGCCGGCCGTCGGCAAAGACATTCATGGGCCAGTTTCGGCCGGAGCCCGGCAAATCAATCCGGGTCCGGGCATACACCTGCCATGACTGTTTAAATGTACCCCCGCCGTCTGTCAGATTCAAATTTAACTGTCCCGGCCAGGCGCAAAGAACCTGTCCGGCATTGTTGTACATGGGAATGCATGACAACTGCTCTTCTTTTCCGTGCAGCACCCATGCTTTCCAGGGGGCAAGGGCTTGGGGGACGTAAACGGAAGGTCTCGCATGGGCCTGGCCATATACGGCCGGAAAGATGGCGCAAGCCATAAGCAATATACAAATAGCGCCGATATTTCGCTGGATGGTCATGACATTGTCCTTTTTGAAAGGTGCTGCATCTATCAGATAAACCTGCTGTCTGAGGTCATGGTTTGGGCTTTGACCTGGTTTTCCTCCAGCCACCCCGACCGAACATTTTCAGTTTTGGCATCAAATCCCGGCACATAAGGTTTAATGTCAATGAGCGGGGTGTTGTTCAAAACATCAATATCCAAAATATCAAGGGTATTTTCTTTTCTTTCGACCAGGCGGACAATGGACAGCCCTATGGGGTTGGGACGCCGGGGCGCCCGGGTGGAGAACAGCCCCCGTGGTTTGGTATCCATAAAAGGGGTGATCACCAGATTAAATCCCTTGGACTGGTGAAAATGGTAGAGCAGGATCAGATGGGAAAATCCGTCAATGTCCGACAGGCCTTGTTCATACTCCGGGTGGATGATAACCCGGCCCTGAACATCTTTGGCGCCGGTGGGCTGGATTGGCATACCGATGCGGTCTTCAAACGGTGTCTGTATTGTGCCGATATAAGTTATCTGCATATAGCGTTCCTTTATGATCCTGTTTGTTTTCCTTTTATCATATAGTTGTTGAAAAACATGTTAAGCACAGGTCAAGCAAAGACAAGCCGGGAGAACATCTCTTTGAGTGTCGGTCTTGGATTGGCAAAACGGTGGCGGATAATTTCAGATAAGGTTTCATAGCTGGCGTAACGCGCCATCATGTCATCCAAAGCAAACAGCGTCAGGGCCGAAACCATCGACTTGCGAACCCACTTGCCAGCTTTTGGTTCACGATCAAAGCGCTTGATCAGAAGGACATCCCTGTTTGCTGCCTTTTTTAATGATACGGGTGCGACATCCAATCCCGCCAATTCAGCTAACCGCATGGCAATGTACTCAGCTTTCACAACGCTGTACAGATCTGTGCTGGACGAAAACTTGGCCACATATTTTTTACCGCCTTCTTCAACCAAGGCTTTCGGACGGGCCCCGCCTATGGAGCTAGCATGAAAAAGCGCCTGATCCAACTCCGGAGTGAGTGGAATTCCTTGCTCGACTCTTTCTGCAGATGCAATCAACTCTTCCATGCTGACATTTTTTACATTACGCGGCACATATTCTGTAATTGCAATGGCAGACTTGCCGACATTGCCACGCTCCAAGTAGCTTTTGCCATAGTTGAACATGATATTGTCGTTATCAGCTTCAAGACGCCCAGCCACAATCGGTTCGGTTTCACCGGGGAGCCAGATCCAAACAAAGGCTTCTTTTCCTGTTCTAGAAATCATCGTTCACTCTTTTGTACTTCTTACGAACAGACTTTGGCATGAGCGCAAGCTTTTCCTTTGTGTGACGAAGCTGTTTGGTCAAAGCGTTTCCATCAGCCTCAAACAGCTTGATGCCAACAATGGTTGCCACTTCGAAAACGGCTCCAATTTCACATTTGAGGTTACCTTTTTCGATACGTTGGAGCAGCCCTCTGGAAATACCAGCACGATCCGCCAATTCTTGAGCAGTAAGGTTACGCTCATTCCGTGCTTCTCGGATAAACGCGCCGAGCAAGGTTACTGCATCCTTGCTATACTGTGAGTAGGTGCGTTTGATAGATTTTGGCATACCTTCCCTTTGGTTTATATATAGATCATAATATGATAATACGTTCTTTTTATAGACCAAGGCTATTATGTTTAGATCAGCTTGTCAAATGATATTTTGATCTATATATAGACCCCATAATATTATTATGACCCATATATAATGCATTATTTGTCATTGACTATAAAAGTGAGATGAGCAAGGAGTTCAGCCGAACGGGGGATATAGCCGAGCAGAAGGTTTGACCCAAGTCCACGCACTGATTTTGGTGATTTATTTAACTATGCCACAAGAAAAAAAGCGTTTCAATATTTTGTATGAAAACGCAGCAATTCTAAAATACCGCTTTTTCCCACTCAAATCGGGTGATGTTCCGGTCGGATTTGCTGAACTCAACACCGATGAGCCAGATTTCCTTTTCGGCGTATTTTTCGTGGTATTTGTTTTCTTTGATTTGCGCCAGGGCCCCGGCCGGCCTGGCAGCCAATTCGTTGACTTTGAATTCGATGAGATACACCCGGTCTTGGAAACGGACCCTCATATCCATGCGGCCGTGACTGGTGGATTCCTCGGCCCGGACATCCAGCCCCAGGGGCGTGAAATAACAGTAGACGACTGAGCAGTAATAGCCTTCATAACCGGCCATTTCGTTTTTCCGGTACCAGTCGTGGGGAATAGAGGCGAAAAAGGCATGAAAAATGTCCTTCAGGCTGTCCAGACTGTTGGCTTCCAGGGCATCAAACAAGTCCAGTTTGTTTTTATCCTGTTCGTTTTCCGCCCGGCCCAGATCTTTGAGCAATGCGTTATTGAAGGCATATCTGACTTCATGGTTGGGGAAACCGAGTTTATAATATATCCCCCCCGGATATGCCTTTGCCGCTTTAATGGTTAAATAACCGGTCTGGAAAAGAAGGGGTTGGGGTTCAATGGCATCCACATCAAAACTTCCCATAAATGTGTCACTGATCCGAATACCTTCCAGGGCGTGTGCGGGTATGGCCCTTTCCCGCAGCAGACGGGGTAAAAAACTTGGGGTGCCGGTTTCAAACCAATAGGGTTTGAATTCCCGCTTTTTCAGATATAAAAGCACGTCAAAGGGATTATAAACCGGCTCGGCAAGAAAATTGTATCCATTATACCATTCCCTTATTTTATCTTTGTCCAGGCCCCGGATATATTCCGAGAACACGGTTTCCAGGTCATTCTGGGTGTATCCGCAAAGGGTGCCGAAGGCAGGGTCAAGGGTGATATCCTCAAGGTTATTCAGGCCGGAGAAAAGGGAGACTTTTGAAAACTTGGATACGCCTGTGAGCATGACGAATTTCAGATCCCCGCCTTTGGCCTTGAGTACTGAGTAAAAATGACGAAGTCCTTCCCTGATTTTTGCTGCAGTCTCCTGCTCAGTGATATTGTCGAGGATGGGTTTATCGTATTCGTCCACCAGAACCACGGGCCTTTGACCTACCTGTCTGCGGATGCTGGTGATCAGCTCGGAGAACGCCAGGTGTATCTCAGTGTTTTTCAAAGCAAGTCCTCTGGATTCAGCATCATTATTGAGCATTTCAATGATAGTCGTATCCAGTTGTCGGCGCGAGGTTAACACCCCTCCTGCAAAATCAATACGGATGACAGGATATTTTTCATCCCAGTCCCAGTTACTTTCAAGATACAGTCCCTTGAAAAGCTCTTTTTTGCCTATGAAGGCCTGGGCGATCGTGTCCATGAGCAAACTCTTGCCGAAGCGGCGCGGCCTGGACAGGAAATAGTATTTCCCCTGATCCACCAGATTATGAATCAAATCAGTTTTATCCACATAGCAATAATTGCCTGATATTATCTCCTGAAAATCATCAATGCCAATCGGTAGTTTTTTTATCATAAGTGATAGTCCCCTGGGAATTTCACAAGCGCCATAAAGGGCCTTGAGCATATTTGGGGCCAAAGCAATTTCGGTAGGTTGGGTTGAGGAACGAAACCCAACACCAATCAGTTGTTGGGTTTCGTTCCTCAACCCAACCTACGCAATGGACGAAATTAGAACCAAGCCCGCCACAAGTATATCAGGCCTCGCCCTCCTTTTTCTTGAGTTTTCCGGCCAGGATATGGCGTTTGCCGGCATTAAGTTCCACCTTGCGGATGCGGATGGATAAGGGCGTCACCTCAACCATTTCATCGTCCCTGATAAAATGGATGGCCTCTTCCAGAGTCATGGGTTTAACCGGAGAACAGATAGTGGCCTCGTCTTTTCCGGAAGCCCGCATGTTAGTCAGCTTTTTTTCCTTGCAGGCATTGACGTCAATATCGGCATGGCGGTTGTGTTCGCCAATTACCATGCCTTCGTATACGGGAGTGCCCGGTGAGATGAACAGCCGCCCCCGGGGTTCCAGGTTGAACAGGGCATAGGGCACGGCCTTGCCCTGGCGGTCGCACACAATAGAGCCGGTGTAGCGCACGGGAAACTCCCCGCGATGGGGTTCATACCCGGACAGGTAGGAGTTCAGGATGCCCGTGCCCCGGGTGTCGGTCATGAACTCGTCCCGGTATCCGATCAGGGAGCGCGACGGAATAGAAAACTCCATGTGGACCCGGCCCTTGCCGTTATTCACCAGGTTGGTCATTTTGCCCTTTCTCACGGACAGTTTTTCGGTGACCACACCCATGAAATTTTCATCGCAGTCCACAAACAGATGTTCGATGGGTTCCAGGGTTTGGCCGTTTTCTTCACGGTAAATGACCTTGGGCCGCCCCACACACACTTCAAAATCTTCCCGGCGCATGGTTTCAATGAGGATGGCCAGCTGGAGTTCCCCGCGTCCCTTGACAATAAAGCTGTCGTCATCGGTACTCTCCTCCACCTCAATGGCCACGTTGAGCAGGGTTTCCTTGAGCAGGCGCTCCCGGATTTTCCTGGACTGAACGTTTTTACCTTCTTTGCCGGCAAAGGGGGAGGTGTTAATGGCAAACCGCATGAACACCGTGGGTTCGTCCACTGAGATTCTGGGCAAGGCCAGGGGATTTTCCCGGGTGCAAATGGTGTCACCGATTTTCACATCCTCAATGCCTGCCAAAACGATGATATCTCCGGTGTCTGCCTGATCTACCGGCACCAGCGTCATGCCTTCATAGGACTGGAGTTTAGAGACCTTGAGTTGGTTTTGGCCACCGTCCTCATCCATGCATACCAAAGATGCGTTGGAGGCGGCAGATCCGTTGAATACCTTGCCAATGGCAAGGCGCCCCAGGTAATCAGAATAGCCAAGATCCGACACCAGCATCTGGAAAGGTGCGTCAGGATCATAGGAAGGTGGCGGCATCTCATTGATAATGATATCAAAAAGTACTTTCAGGTTATCCACCTCTTCTTCCAGTTCCCGCTTGACAATTCCGTCCCGGCCAATGGCGTAGAGATAGGTGAAATCCAGCTGTTCGTCCGTGGCGCCAAGGTCGATAAAGAGGTCATAGACCATATCCAGCACCGCGTCGGGCCGGGCATCCTTGCGGTCTATTTTGTTGATGATCACAAGCACGGGAAGACCTGCATCAAAGGTTTTCTTGAGCACAAACCGGGTCTGGGGCAAAGGCCCTTCGGAGGCATCCACCAGCAGAATGGCGGAATCCGCCATGGAAAGAGCGCGCTCCACCTCACCGCCGAAATCGGCATGGCCCGGGGTGTCAATAATATTGATCTTTACCCCGTTGCAGGTGACCGAGCAGTTTTTAGCGGCAATGGTAATTCCCCGCTCCCGCTCAAGATCCATGGAGTCCATGAGCCGGTCATCCACAGCCTGGCCTTCCCGGAACATCCCGCTCTGTTTAAACATGGCATCCACCAGCGTGGTTTTCCCATGGTCAACATGGGCAATAATGGCAACATTTCTTAATTTATCATTTACTTCACTGTTTTTTTTCATATTCTCCTAGAACTTAATGTCTGAACGGAAAGTTGTGTTTGGACGAAAAATTGCCCGGATGCAAGGCGCAGAAAAATTTTCAACCGGCGCATACTTGAGTATGTGAGGATTGTAAACTTTTCTGCAACGCCGCAGGTGGATGATTTTTCGTTCAAACTATTTAGATATTCGGGTGGTGCCGTCCGGGGCTGTCAACACCCGTACCCTGTCCCCGGGAGAGATGGGTACATCGGCCTCCTGGACCACCACAATGGTTCTCCCACTGTCAAGGTTAACAACAATTTCAAAACCGTTTTTGGTTCCTGCCTTATGTTCAATGGCTGCGCCAACGGCCGCACCTGCCAGAGCACCGCCAATGGTAGCCAAATCCCGGCCATGGCCCTGGCCGATGGTGCTGCCGATCACACCGCCGGTCACACCACCGATGGCACCACCGGCAACCGGAGGCTTTGAGGCCTGGATGATGACCGATTTTACAGATGCCACAGTTCCTGTATCCACGGTCTGGGCCTGCATGGCCTGTTCATGGGTATATACATTGGAGCTTGATGACGCGCATCCAGCCATGGTCAGCATTGCTGCAGCCATGATGCAAAAAATAAATTTTATTCCTGATTCGCTTCTATTCATATTTTGCCTCTTGTTTCTGGTTTCTTGCTATTATACCGCCTACAGGCGGCAAAAGGAAGTAAACATTGTATGAGAAAAAGTCAATTCCCAAAAGTTGGTTCTGAATGATGTTTAGATATGAAATCAGGAACATATGCTGTAAACTATGGATAACTGATAATTAAATCTTTTCAAAATCAATTTTTCGGGAGGGAAATCATGACGGATGACATTCTTAAAACGTATCGATACTTCCTCAAAGACAGTATCCGTAAAACAATTGCTTTCCAATTGACAGACCAAAACCAGGGCGTGCCGGCCCCGCCCATTGAAAAGCCGTACCCTGAGGGCGCCACCTTAATAGATCTTCCCGGTCCTGATGAATGGCATGGGATTTTTCAGGCAGATATTACACACGCCATCGGCAATAGAAAAAGCCACCGGGTATATCGAGATCAAAGCCTGTCATTAAAAGAACTGGCATACCTGTTATGGTGTACCCAGGGCGTCAGGGGGAAAAGATTCCACGGCCATGCATACAGAAATGTGCCTTCTGCGGGCTGTCGCCATGCCCTTGAAACGTATCTTGCCGTTTTTAATGTGGATGACATTGATGCCGGCGTGTACAGATATTTACCCCTTTCCCATCAACTCGTATTTGAATTCAAAGATGACCTGTTGTCACAAAAAATGATCATTGCGTCCCTTAACCAATCTTATCCGGGTAAATCCGCCGTTACATTCATCTGGTCTGCCGTACCCTATCGAATGGAATGGCGGTATGGGCTGGCAGCCCATAAGGTTATCGCGCTGGATGCCGGTCATGTGTGCCAGAATCTATACCTTGCCTGTGAAGCGATTGATGCCGGAACCTGTGCGATTGCGGCTTATGATCAGGAGGAATTAGATGAACTGCTCGGCCTTGATGGTGAAGAGGAATTTGCGATATATCTTGCGCCTGTGGGAAAAGTAAGACGTTGAATAAGGGTCGCACCTGTGCGACTTGGCGGTTCTGATTGATGATACGGTTTTTGTTTCGGAAAAATGAAGACCATTTGGATTCAATTAGGCCCATGATCGGAATAAAATCTTCCAAAATATGCTTTAGAATTTTCATTCGTATTCAAGGCGTGGCAATGGTAGCATATTGAAATGTGTATTCATTGTCACAACGAAGAAGACGGATGAAAAGGCAAACCATATGGGATCGTTTATTTTGATTATGGGCCTTAAAATACACTGAAAAATATAAATTTATTAGATATATTTCATTGTTATTTTTATATGGTACAATTATTGCTGATTGCTATTTAGTTACGTCCCAGTGACCTCGAACAAAATTTTAAACCCCAACAGCAAAGGAAAGATGAGAATGGAAAAAATATTAATTGTTGGTTGTAAAAAAGCCATGGATGACGTTTGTATCGGGTGCAGCAGATGCCTGGTGGGATTCAACCGCAAAGAGGGTGAATTCGCGGCTTATAAAGACAAGGACGCAGAGATTATGGGGATGCTCAACTGCGGTGATTGTCCCGGGGCAACCATTGTCACCCGGCTGGCCCAGGTCAGTCTGTGGAATAAGCCCATGGGCGAAAAAGTAACCAAGGTTCATATTGCCCCCTGTATCACTGATCACTGTCCCCATAAAGAGACACTCATTAAAAAAATTAAGGCAAAATCAGGGGTTGAAGTCATTGAGGGAACCCATCCCTACAAACCCGAAAATATTTTTGCTTAAATCGTGTTCAGGTGAGTACTTAGGGGCATTGGGGCTCAACCACATAGATGGGCGCAAGGGCTTTTTCCGATGTAATAAAAATATTCCCATTTGTCTGGTCAAGCCCCAATGCCTCACGCTGGATCATGGTGTGTAAGGGGGACGGCAGGCTGATCTGCTGCGGTGGATTTGAAAACGTCGTCTCCCAGGTCTGATCCGGGGTCCGGGGATGAAATGCGCCCGCACCGGACCGCGTTCTTATACGGGGCCGGTGACGGTTGACGGGTCGGGTTTGCCGGACAGGTCCGGCAGGCCGGCAAGATTGCAAGCCCTGCAGCCAGGGCGAGGATAAACAGATTCGTCATTGGGTTTTCCTTGATTTATGGGTTACGAGCCTTAATAATGTTTCATAAGATCAAGCGCCCGCTTAAGCCTGTGACAGAAAAATTGAATGCACGCTTTTCTATATGCCAGGCCCTTGAAATATTCCTGACCGCCGCAGGTGATGGTGGGGCAGTCCACCTTTATTCCCAGGTCTTCAAATGTGGTACGCCAGCTGTCTTTTTCACCCATAAGGTCATCTTCCACATGCATGCCGGCCAGAAACATCATGGGGATCAGGCGAATCCGGGTAAACGGTGTTCGGGCATGGTCTTTTTTGATCTGGTTGGCAATGCTTTGAAAATTGGGAACCCCTTCAACCGTAGCCGCATAAATATTGTCATACATCCCCGAGACAAGATGACTGATGCCGATATAGATCGTGTTCACCGGATCGGCCGCCAAAGGGGTGCCATGCAGGGCAAGCAGGTTGATCTGGTTTTTTCCGGTGAGAAAATCCGCTGACACCTCTTCCAGGACCGCTTCGATAAAAGACCACCGGTGGCACAGGGTTTCACCCAATATCACCCGTAACCCGGGAAAATATAAACAAGACTCCCGGACCTGCTGATACTCTGTGCCGGGAAAAACATGCAACGGCTGAACAACGGCTTTGCGATACCCGTCAGACTCCACTTTGGCCAGGGTTTCCAGAAGGCTTGGCAGCCCTTTTTTTCTACGGATGATCTCGGATGTATAGGCCCAGTATATCTGATGGCCGGCAAAATTTTCGGCAAGCTGGGCTTCGACTGCGTCCATGGCTGCCTGCCCCCTGGAAGAAGAGCCAAACGTTGCAATAATGATTGCCGGTTTATCTTTAAGCTTCGGCAGCCGAAATTTGCGGCCAATGTAACCATACTGATGCATTATCATATCCTTTCTATATTAACGTTCCAATAAGTTGTGAACTTAGCGCCCTTCGGGCGGGTTGTCAGGTGCTGGGTGCTGGGTACTGGAAATTCCTATACTGTTAAATTAAATCCAAGGACGCCTTACCTAATTTTTTAAATCGTAAGGTACCCCGGATTAGGATTACAGATTCGGCGAGCTTAAATTATTCAGCATCTTTATCGGCATTTTGCCAAGGCCATCTTCCCTCAACTTCAACATGAAGCGTCCAGCCAAGAAAAGTACGTATTAATACAATTATTCCAAGGACAGTTACGTTTTCTATCGTAGCCGATACGATTACCGTTCGTATAATATCTCCGGCAACTAAGAACTCTAATCCTAGAATAATAGATCGCCCTAATTGTCTTCGGTATGTAAAATAAGCAACGCCTTCCGGTAACTGGCGAAACGAACGGATAAATGCAATAGAAGACAGGATCGTCCCAATGATCACAACAACGACTCCAATAACCTCAATGGAGTATCCTGCTATCGATATAATTTCAGTAAATTTCATAGTATTGTTTATTAACAGTGGGTTGCAAGGATTTGCTTGGTCCGATCCCATTTTAGACTCTGCACAAAACCCGGTAAATCGGTGGGATAACCTGCAGCCGATTTTGTTAACACCAGCCGAACCGCCTTGGTACGAGATCCGTATGTCGGGTGGTGTGGGAGGGCTCCTCAGTGATGGGGAGTCCTATCCCGATTGGGCTAATTTTCAATCAACCTCTCGTGGCTCAAGCAATAGGCTGAGGCCTTGCAATACTTCTTCAAAACGTTTTTTTGAAAGAGTTCCAATTTTTTCTATCAAATCAGTTTTGTTTACCGTATAAATTTGTGAAATATTCACAACACTTTTTTTAGGGATGTTTGCTTCCCCTTTTCGAAGAGTAACATTCCCTGGAGCGTTTCCAATTCTTAGGTTTGATGTAAGGGAACAAACAACGACGCTGTTTATTCGACTCTGGTTAAAAAGATTGTTTTGAACCACAAGATGTGGATGACGATAGCCGGGTTCTGACCCTTGAGGCTCTCCAAAATCAATCCAGTAGATTTCACCTTGTTTTACCATTGATCATTCAGCAGTTCTTTGTGTTTAGGACGCATTTTTTGAACTAAAGAGTCAGTTTGTTGATCATCATAAACTTCGTTTAACTGTTGAAGCAGCTCCATATTTTGATAGCGTTGGATATACTCTTTTGCTGCTTGAGAAAATATATAACTTCTTGAAACATTAAGTCTTTTTGCAATTATATTTATTTTTTCGAAAATGGGTTTTTCTATAGAAATGGCTGTTTTTACGTTCGGCATATTGATCCCTCTATTATTTGTTTTAGTATAATATTTAGTATGAAAGGCGTCAATACTTTGTAAGATCGGGTAGGTCAGGAGCTTCGCAGCTCCTTTCCCCCCTCAGATGCCAAATTTTTCGATTGAATCCACGGCAAAATAAGGAACCTGGCATTATTCACAATCAAATGCAAATTTAATAGTATACTTGGGGTTCGATCATTTTAAAGAGCAAATGAAAAAATTTAAAACATAAACAATTGAAACGAGAAAAGTTCCTTTATCCAACCAATATTTCCTGTTATAAATAAGAAACTAATGAACTTCAAGCCTC